>JBEKWU010000007.1:0-91738 GCA_049512775.1 Bryobacteraceae bacterium | reverse complement strand
ATTTTCGAACCTAGCCGAACAAGGCGCCAACCTGCTTTTTGAGGACGGCCGGAAAGGGGAGGTTTGTCCAGCGTTTTCAATCAGCCGAGGGGCGGTTCCCGGCTAATTTGGACAGCAGTGGTGCGCACTCGGAGGCGGCCCTTGTGAATGTCCTCAAAGAAGCGCGAGTTCATCGCGTCGTATTTCTTGAGCCCAGCGTTATTGCCTCGGCACACACTTCCGAGGGCGTGCGCCATTTCGAGAATCGTAAGATCGCAGATGTAGCACGAGTTTCGCTTGTCGGAAACGATCGTGCTGATCCTAGCGTGTTGGGGTGTCTGAACGTACCGGTGCTTGAGCGCTGACGTGTCAAAAAAACAATGGGCCATTTGGCTACCGCTTCTTCTTGAGACTTTTCTTGAGGGCTTTTGAGGCAGCTCTTGCTTTCCCGATGGGTACCCTTTGGCCCTGAACGAGCTGGCCCGCGATGGCTTTCCAGTCGCCGCCGTGGGTGTCCGTGAGCAGTGCCTTGACTGCGGCAACGAGCCGCTCGTTTTGGACGGGCTTGTTCAGGTAGAGGTCTGCTTCAACTTGTTCTCCGAGTGTCTTGGTGAGGTCGTCTTCTGATCGCCCGCCGTCGAGCTTTCCCGAAATGATGATGGACCGCACGAGTGGCTGGTGTTTGCGGATTCTGGCGAGAAGTTCTAGTCCGTCCATGCCGGGCATGATGAAGTCCAGGACGATCAGATCAAACGATGCTTCCTGCACGATGGTGAGTGCAGCCTTCGCGCTCTGTGACGTCCATACCTTATAGCCTTCGAGTTCGAGGGCTGTCTTGAATTCGGCGAGTACGAGTATTTCGTCGTCAACGATAAGGATCCTATTCGGCATCTGGGAGCTCCTGCTCTGCGAAGTAGGCGGTGAACGTTGTTCCTCGGGCCTCTAGCGTCTTGAACTTAATCTCTCCGCCGTGCGATTTCACCAGGAGTTGGCAAACGTAGAGGGCAACACCCATGCCTCCCGTGGTACCGGGTGCGAACTTGGCGAAAAGCTTTTCCTGGAGGTCTGCGGGTATCCCGAGCCCATTGTCTTGCACAGCTACAACATGCCGTCCGTTCTCGCGCTGTAGGCTGACCTGGAGGCGGCGCCTTCGCCCGTCGCCGACCTCGCTTAGGGTCTTGATGGCGTTCTCTACGATGTTTTTTACCACCATTCTGACGAGAGGATCGCTGACGGTCGCTGGCTGGGTTGCTGGAAGGTTGAGTTGCAGTTCGATGGCGTGCTCTTGGATCCGCTCACTGAATTGTTGGCACTCCTCTTTGATCACGGTCACCATGTCGATCTTGCTGGAGATGTCAAGCTTTGTACCAGTGAGGGCGGAGATCAGTTGAATTCGCTGGTCAATGCGCTCTATGCTCAAGTCGATGCTTTGCTGCGCGTTGCGAATGACCTCGTCGTCGAGACGCAGTTGTCTGACGCGCGTGGCGATGTTACCTGCTGCGCTGCGTATTACTTGAAGCGGTTGCCGGAGCTCGTGGGCGACTGCTGAGGACATGGCACTGAGTGCTTGGAATCGTACCCGCTGGAGTTCTGCTGCTTTGCGTGTTCTGCTTTCTTCCCAGCGGGGTTCTGCGACGCCGCGGCGGATTTCGTCTTCGAGGAAGGCGAGGATGTCGCTTTTGAGGACGTGGACGAGTGCTCGCGATTCCGCAGTGTCGGGAAGCGCTTCGCGGCTGGTTGTGTCTCGGAGTCCCTCGTGTTCTTGGCGGGAAATCGAGATAAAGCCGAAGAGGCGTGACGGGACGATGTGTGCGTGACCGGCGCGTTTGGCGCGCTTTTCTCCGATGCCGAGCCAGTCCGCGGTACCGCTCCCAAATGGTTCGATTCGGAAGCCGTCCCGGAACAAAAAGACGCCTGCGGGCTGCCCGTGTACTTGCGCTCGCTTTGGGTGCTTCACGTAGTAGTAGAGCCGGCCGCGAAGCCCTACGAGCTTGCCCGCTCCCTCGATGCCGCTGGAAGTCGACTTTTTCTCCTCGGCGCTTGTTGGCGTGTGTTTAAGTGTGCGTTCGAGGACACCGCCACCTTTAACGGTGAAACGTAAGTCGAAGTCGGGCTCGACGACCGGCGTGCCTTGTATTTGGCCAGAGAGAGCCTCTGAGTCGACTACTTCGAAGTGGATCTGGAAGTGTTTTGGCGGATCGAAGGGGTTGAGGAGTTGCGCGAGGGAGCGCCGGAGTTCTTCGATGCTCGCCCTGTCCCATGGCTCCCTCAGCTGTGTGATGGTCAGCCGGGTGCCGCTTTGTTCTTTTTGGAGGAACGAGAGTGGGCGACGATAGTATGGGACCTCGATCTGGTTGAATCGTTTCTTGCGGGTGTTGAAGAGGTTCCAATTAATGGGGACGACAATTCCTTCCGTCTGGCCGGCAGTCTTGGTTTCGACTTGGAGTGAGCTGCCGAGGCGGTCGCTTGCGAAGCGACCGATGCCTTTTTCGCCTGTAGGCATTCTGCCTTCTGGGCCGATAGTGTCGCTGCTCTTTTCGCTGTAGCCGGCGAACATGAAGAGTCGCTTGATCTCTGCGAGGTCCATGCCGCTCCCATCATCAGTGACCTCGAAGGAAGCGGGGCGCTTCTCCGTGGGGGTTGAAATGCGGATGGAGACGTTGCGCGCACCGGAATCGTATGCGTTCTTGACAAGTTCTACGACGGCGAGTTCGCGGCCTCTGAAGAGCTCACGCCCGATGAGGGTTTGGAGGTACGCCGACGCTTCGAAGGGGAGCTTCTCAGGTTGTTCAGGCATCGGGTTTCCTCACGGTAACGATGGATTCCCGGAGGAAGTGGTTGCCGCTGAGCCGGCGCTTAAGGTTTCTTGCGATGACGGTTTCGTGGGTTTCGAACCCGATGCTGCGTGCCATGTCGGCGATAACGAGGTCCGTTGGGACCAGGTAGGCGGAGCCTGGTCGGCCGTGCAATGAGTTGCCGACCACGAACACTGCGTGCCCACCTTTGCGCAGACACCGGTAGCACTCCTCCAGTGTTTTCCACATGTCTGAGAAGTAGCCCTCAAAGAGCCGGTGCCGCCAGGGTTGTGCTTGCGCTCGTTCGAGTATTGGCCCTAAGAGGCGTTCGAGTGTGCCGGTCTTTACCTGCTCTGTGAAAGCGGCTGCGGGCGTGGGTGTGGCGCAGGTGGGATGGCTTCTAAAGGTCGTTTTGCGCAGTGAGAGAAATTCCTTCTCGCTACGAATGAAGCCGAGCAACCATAACTCGAGTTTGTAGACCTCTGTGTAGTCGATGTTGTTGGGGTATGGGGGCGAGGTGAAGACAAGGTCAGTTGATTCGTCCTGGATTCCGGCCCTTCGGAGGTCGCGTCCGTCCCCGTTAATGAGCGTTGGGTGGAAGGCCGATGCCCGCGCCATTTTCGTTAGTGTCTCGCAGTCGGCTTGGATCTGCTGCCATTTGCTGGTGAGTACCGTGCGCATTTGTGGGTGGGACTTGCGGACGATCCGGAGGGCGCGGCCGTCTTTTCGCACTTTGCTGAGCGGCTCGATGCTTGCTGCCACGCCCAACAGGAGCGCATCGCGGGTCGGCCCGTCAGTGAGTTCTCTTATAGCGTGCTGGATAGCGAGGAGCCGTTTGCTGACATGTTGACTGATGCAGCGACCGGTCCTGATACTAGAGAGCGCTGGCAAGTCGACGGGTGTGTCCTCGGCGCATTCGATCGCGCGCTGTCCGGTCCGGAGCAGCTGCGGATACTCTACATGGCGCCAATTCACTTTCGTGCGGGCGGCGAAGTGGATAAACGGGTTGCGTTCAATGCCAGTGGTGTGAATCGCTGCGCTGGGGTCGTCCGCCGCGAGCTGTTCCGCCGCTAGCAACGTGGTCCCGACACCGGTGAAAGGGTCCAGGATGCTGAACTTCTTTGGCATGCCAGCGGGGTACAGCCGCAGAATGATCCTCTTGAGGAGGGCTGGGGCGAAGCTTTCTTTGAATTTGAACCAGCGATGGACCGGTTGTGTGTCGTTGCTTGCCGCGATGACTTTATCCGCTAGCGTCGCGTCTGTTCGAATCGGGAATTCTGCTTCGGCGAGTCTTAGCTCTTGCAGTTCTGGCAGTTCGTCGTCGCGAATCATTTTTTCTCCGGGGGCGTGATTGTTGTTGCGTACTTTCTGATTCTTGCGACGTCATCGTCCGTGAAAGCGCGCCAGCCATTTCGGTCCCTGCCAACCTCGCCAACCTTCTTTGTCAGGAGCCATCGCCGAAGCGTGACGGGGGAGACACCGATCTCTTTCGCAGCCTGCGTCACCGTCTTATGACGATCGGACATTGGGCAGCCTATATCAACATATATCACATCATATACGGTGTCAAGTCCCGATTCCACAACAGCTTCTGCGTTGGTTGAACGGTGTGGATCTGCTCGCTCGGTGGGGGCGTGATGTTCCTTGAGATCGAAACAGGAAAACGCGACGTGCGACAGAGCGTCCCGAAGTGTCCGCGCGGCAAGGCGGCAATCATAATCTGCGATCTCAATCGGCCCGCTCCTCGGGATAGGTGGCTGAAGCTTAGGAAGACGGTCACGCCAGATGCTTCCCCGTGCCGGCTCGCCAGTCGAAACCGACGCGCGTTCAGGCAGATGCCGAGTGCCGAACAGGTTAGGAACGAGAAACGCGCTTGCGACCTTCTTGGCGTTCCACTTGGCCGCGGAGTCGGCGACCCGTAGAACTGGCGGCCGCAGCGAGAATCCCAAAAATACGGCGTTGGGCCACATCGATCAGGCGACGTACCCTTCCCAGAAGGTGACGGCGAAGTGGAAGGGGCGGCGGCCACTATCAAGGACGTTACCGAAGAGGTGACGCCGATGAAGCGGGAAGTCATTGCCGAGTCGGCGGCCATGCGCGAGGTGCTCAGCTTCGTCCGGAAGGTGGCCTTGAGCGAAGCGACCACCATTCTGCTGGAAGGGGAGAACAGGACGGGCAAGGACCTGGTCGCCAAGACCCTGCATTACGAGAGCCCCCGGCAGGCCGAGCCGTTCATCGCCATCAACTGCGCGGCCATCCCGGAAACCCTGCTCGAGAGCGAGCTGTTCGGCTACGAGAAAGGCGCCTTCACCGACGCGCGGGCGAAGAAGCGCGGCCTGTTCGAGCTGGCGGATAAGGGGACGCTGTTCACAACCGGAAGTTCAAGCGGCGCATCGAAGGCGTCCCGGCGCAAGCGCTGGACCTGCTTCTGGCGCACGACTGGCCGGGAAACGTGCGCGAGCTGCGCAACGCGCTCGAACGGGCGATGATCCTGGAAGAATCTTCGCTGATCGGGCCGGCGTGGGCGCACTTGGGCGTATCCGGTCACGGTTGTCACCTTTCCCGGGCCTTCTGCATCTCTTGCGCAGGAGCTATTCGGTGGAAATCAGCGTCAGTTATCGTGGTGGAGTGCAGTTCGAGGCTACAGCCCGGGGCCACCAGGTCGTGTGTGACCAGCCTGTGGAGAACGGTGGCGGGGACGCCGGCATGACCCCGCCGGAGTTTCTGCTGGCCTCGCTCGGCACCTGCGTGGCCTTCTATGCCGCCCAGTATCTGCGGGCCCGGTCGCTGGCGACCGATGGCTTCGAAGTGCGGGTCTCGGCCGAGAAGGCGACGGGGCCGGCGCGGCTGGCCGCGTTCCACATCGAGATCCGGGTTCCCGGCCTGGAAGACGAGAGGCACCAGGCGGGCGTGCTGCGGGCCGCGAAATCTTGCTCGATCCACCACACTTTGTCGCAGCCGCCTACGATCGAGATGGCACTGAACACGGACGTAGCGGTGCGGGCCTGAGGGCGGCTACAATGCCTGTGGGTGGCCTCTCCGCGGACCCAGGACGAAGTCGGGCTGGCGCGCGACCTGCTGGCCGGCAAAGTGGAAGCGTTCGACCGCTTCGCCGAGGTGTTCCGCTCCAAGATCTTCCAGTACGCGCTCGCGATGTGCGGGCACCGCGAAGACGCCGAGGAGGTGGCGCAGGACACGTTATTCAAGGTGTTCGAGAACTTCGACCAGTTGCGCGAGCCGGAGCGGGTGCGCGCGTGGGTCTTCCGGATCGCCCGCAACGCTTGCTATATGAAGCGGCGGAAGAGCGTGTTCGCTCCCGCCCAGGAGCTTTCGCTGGAGGACTTCCTGCCGCACACCGAGCAGGACGGCGGGCACCGCAGGCTGGAAATCGCGGACTGGTCGGCGCTGCCCGACGACCAGGTGCTGCGTTCGGAGCTGCGCGACGTAATCCATCGGGCGATTCAGGAACTGCCGGAGATTTACCGGGCGGCGATCCTGCTCCGCGACGTCGAGGAGCTGAGCACGGATGAGGCGGCGGAGGTGTTGGACATCAGCCCGGAATCGGTCAAGACCAGGCTGCACCGCGCGCGGCTGGCGGTGCGCCAGAAGCTGGACGGGTACCTGAGGGGCGTCCAGAGAGGCGCGACGGGGAATTGAAGCGTATGGAACCAGGCGAGCACAAGGATGACTGCAAGCAGGTGTTTGCCTTGCTTTCCGAGTACCTGGACGCGGAGTTGGCCCCGGAGAGCTGCGGGGAGATCCAAGCGCACCTGGCCGGCTGCCCGCCCTGCATCGAGTTCCTGGAGAGCCTGAAGCGCACCATCCGGCTGTGCCACGACTGCGAAGCCACCGAGGCGCCGTCGCCGCTCGCGCCGGAGATGCGCGAACAACTCCTGGCGGCGTACCGGAAGTCCCTCGACCGGCGGCGCTAACCGCGCGGCAGGCCGCCTCCGGCGGACCGGCGTGCTGGAGGCAGCCGGCGGCGCTAACCGCGCGGCAGGCCGCCTCCGGCGGACCGGCGTGCTGGAGGCAGCCGGCGGCGCTAACCGCGCGGCAGGCCGCCTCCGGCGGACCGGCGTGCTGGAGGCCGGGCTCCAGCCCGGCGCGGCCTGAAGGCCGCCCTCCTTGACGGTGACTAATAGAAATACTGCACGGCGGTGATGATCGATGTCCCGGCGTCGAGACAGGGCCCGCAGACCATGTGGTAGCCTGCCCAGCCCTTCCGCACCAGCTCGGGGATCTTCACCGGATCGCCCGGCAGATGGTACGCCGACAATGCCATTCGGGGGTGATACTTGGCCAGCGTGGCTTGTGCGCCAATCAGCGCTTCTTTCTCGGCGCCTTCGATGTCCATCTTGATGTAGTCCACCCGGTCGAGCTTCAACTCGGCCACCAGCTTGTCGATGGTGGTGAGAGGCACCACAGGGCCTTGGCGGCTTTTATCCGGCTGCAGCACCACGCTGTCGGCAGGGGAGCTGCTGGGGTTTACCGTCAAAGTGAGGAAGTCGTCCTTATCCCACACTCCCTTTGGGTAAATGATGACTAGGCCCGCGCGAACCTCGCCGGCGTAGTTGCGCCGCAGGCACTCCAGGTTCTCCGGCGCCGGTTCGATGGCTACTACCAACCGGGCCCCGGCGTCGAGTGCGGTGCGCGTGTAGACGCCGACGTTAGCGCCGCAATCCAGCACTACGTCGCCGGCGCGCACGCCGAACCCGTCCTGGCCGTAGATATTCATCTTCTGTTCGCCCAGGTCCCAGAACACCGCGTAGTCGCTGCCCGCGGGCATCCAAAAGCGCCCTTTGGGAGTTTGCCACAGATGAAAGCCCGCCGGGTCCTTTTCCAACAGGCGGCTCTCTCGCAGCAGGCGGTCCTTGGCCGCCGTCGTGCCGCTGATCTGATCGTAACTGCGCATGGCCTGCCGGAGAGGGCAGGCGGAGGCTCGCCCGAGCAGTTTCAGTGCAAACAGCCGGGGGGGTGGGTAGAAGTACAGTATCGTCCCGAGAACGATCAGGACAGTGAAGACCTTGATGGCACGGATCATAAGTGTGACCAGCGACTATAGCATTGGCCGCCTGCCCCCGCAACCCGCATCGTGTCCGTGCCGCCGCGCAGTGGCGGCGTCGCAATGCGGGGTTGAGGGTTCCAAAGCGGTACGAAGCACGAATCCGCACTCGGGGATTCGCACTTCGTACCCGGAGGCTACTCGATGGTCTTGGCTTGCTTCTTGCGGTTTCGCTTGCGGGCCAGCGCCTGCTTGGCGCGCTTCTTCTCGCCGGGCTTCAGGTAATAGGAGTGACGCTTGATTTCCTTGATGATGTCCTCCTGCTGCACCTTGCGCTTGAAGCGGCGGAGCGCGCTCTCGACGGTTTCGCCGTCGTTGATGACTACTTCGGCCAAGTCTGGTTCACCTCCTTCGGCACGACTGGCAATCTCCATCATACCCCGGAAGCGCGCGGTCCAGCGGGGCCGCAGGCTAAAGGAATGCGGGCCGACTGCCGTTCTGTTATAACTCGTAGTGAAGAGCATTTCCGGGGACCGATGGAGAATGTGCTGGCCATCTTGATGGCGGGGGGCGCCGGGGAACGGCTGTTTCCACTGACCGAGAACACCGCCAAGCCCGCAGTCCCGTTCGGAGGCATCTACCGCATCATCGATTTCACGCTCTCCAACTGCATTAATTCCGACATCCGCAGAATCATCGTCCTCACGCAGTACAAGGCCCTGGAGTTGACCCGCCACCTGCGCGACGGCTGGACCATCCTGTCCCCGGAACTGGGCGAATACATCGAAGCCATCCCCCCGATGCGGCGCATTCACACGGACTGGTACCTGGGCACGGCCGACGCCGTGTTCCAGAACACCCAGAGCGTGGTTGCGGAGAACCCGGAGCACGTGCTGCTGCTCGCGTCGGACCACATCTACAAGATGAACTACCACGAGATGATCGCCTGGCACCGGCAGCACCAGGCCGACGTCACGCTGGCGACCATCCAGGTCTCCCCCGAGGAGGCCGACCGCTTCGGGATCGTCGAGATCGATGCGGAGCACCGCGTGGTGGGGTTCGAGGAGAAGCCGGAACACGGGCGTCCGGTGCGCTCGGTCTTCAACCCCTCGATGGTCAGCGCCTCCATGGGCGTCTACCTGTTCAACACCGAAACGATGCTGAGCGCGCTGAAGGAGGATGCCGAGGACCCGGACTCGAGCCACGATTTCGGCCGCGACGTGATCCCGAGATGGATCCGCCAGGCGCGGGTGGTGGCTTACGATTTCACCGATCTCAACGACAAGAGCGTGAAGTACTGGCGCGACGTCGGCACGCTGGAGGCGTACTACGACGCCAACATGGACCTGGTCTCGGTGATCCCCGAGTTCAATCTCTACGATACACGCTGGCCGATCCGCACCCACCTGCTCCAGCAGCCGCCAGCCAAGTTCGTCTTCGCGCAGGAGGGCCGGCGCATGGGGGTGGCTATCGATTCCATCGTTTCGGGTGGCTGCATCGTCTCGGGGGGCCGGGTGGTGCGCTCGGTGCTCTCGCCGGGCGTGCGGATCAACAGCTACTGCGAGGTGGAAAGCTCGATTCTGATGCACGAGGCCGAAGTCGGCCGCTACAGCCGCGTCCGGCGCGCCATCATCGGCTCCGGGGTCAAGATCCCCGAGTCGAGCGTAATCGGTTATGATCTTCAAGAGGACCGTGCCAAGGGCTACACGGTGACCGACTCCGGGATTGTGGTCATCTGCAACCGGCAGGAAATCTACACCAGGCAGGAACCCTACACCAACAGGCAGGCCGGGTAGGTCGTCTTCGGAATCTTAACTTTCAAGGAGCAATTGAGACATGGCGGATATCGTAAGAGTTGTGGGGCGGGAGATTCTCGACTCGCGCGGGAATCCCACCGTCGAAGCCGACGTGCATTTGGGCGACGGGAGCATGGGGCGGGCGGCGGTTCCGTCCGGGGCCTCCACCGGGGAGCACGAAGCGGTGGAATTGCGGGACGGCGACCCGTCGCGCTACCTGGGCAAGGGCACGCTTCAGGCCGTACGGAACATCAATGAGGAGATCGCGGGGGCGGTGGGCGGCATGGACGCGACGCTCCAGGCGGAAGTCGACCGGGTGATGATCGAGCTGGACGGGACGCCAAACAAGGAGAAGCTGGGCGCAAACGCCATCCTGGCGGTCTCGATGGCCACGGCGCGGGCGGCGGCGGCCTCGTGCAAAATGCCGCTCTACCGCTATTTGGGTGGCGTGGGCGCCAGCGTCCTGCCGGTTCCGCAGATGAACATCCTCAATGGGGGCGCGCATGCGGACAATTCGGTAGACCCGCAGGAGTTCATGATCGCTCCCTACGGCGCGGAGAAGTTCTCGGAGGCCCTGCGTATGGGCGCGGAGGTGTTCCACAACCTGAAATCCGTCCTGAAAAAGCGCGGCTATTCCACGGCGGTGGGCGACGAGGGCGGCTTCGCGCCCAGTCTCAAGTCCAACGTGGAAGCGCTGGAGGTGATCCTGGAAGCCATCGCCAAGGCGGGCTACCAAGCCGGCGCGCAGATCGGCATTTGCCTGGACCCGGCGGCCAGCGAGTTCTACGACGTCGAAAAGGGCAAGTACGTGTTCAAGAAGTCGGACCATAGCGAGCGGACCAGCGAGCGGATGGTGGAGTTCTGGGCGGAGTGGGTGCGCCAGTACCCTATCGTCTCGATCGAGGACGGCATGGCCGAAGACGACTGGGAGGGCTGGAGGTTGATGACCGAGAAGCTGGGCGACAAGATCCAGCTTGTCGGCGACGACGTGTTCGTCACCAACACCGAGCGCCTGGCGGAAGGCATCGAACAGGGGGTGGCCAATTCGATTCTCATCAAGCTCAACCAGATCGGCACCGTGACCGAGACGCTGGCCGCGATGCGCATGGCCGCCGAGGCGGGCTACACCGCGGTGGTCTCGCACCGCTCCGGCGAAACCGAGGACGCCTTCATCGCCGACCTGGTGGTGGCCACCAACGCCGGGCAGATCAAGACCGGCTCGGCCAGCCGCACCGATCGCATCGCCAAGTACAACCAGTTGCTGCGGATCGAGGAGGAGCTCGGGCCGGCCGCCCAGTTCGCCGGCAGGAAGGCGTTCAGGCAGAGCTGACATGTACAAGGTCGTATTGGTTCGTCACGGCGAGAGCGATTGGAACAAGCAGAACCGGTTTACCGGGTGGACCGACGTGGATCTTTCCGAGAAGGGCATCGCGGAAGCCCAGGAAGGCGGCCAGGTCCTCAAGGCCCAGGGCTATACCTTCGATATCGCCTTCACTTCCGTGCTGAAGCGGGCCATCCGGACTCTCTGGATTGTCCTGGACGAGATGGACCTGATGTGGATCCCCGTGCAGAATTCGTGGCGGCTGAACGAGCGCCACTACGGCGCCCTGCAAGGACTCAATAAGTCCGAAACGGCCGCCAGGTTCGGCGAGGACCAGGTCAAGATCTGGCGGCGGAGCTATGACATTCCGCCGCCGCCGCTGGAGAAGGACGATCCCCGCTACCCCGGCCACGAAGCGCGGTACCAGGACCTGACCGAGGCCGAGCTTCCGCTCACCGAGTGCCTCAAGGACACCGTGGCGCGGTTCCTGCCATATTGGCACGAGGTGATCGCGCCGACCATCCGCACGGGGAAGAAGGTCATCGTCGCCGCGCACGGGAACAGCCTGCGCGCGCTGGTGAAGTACCTCGACAAGGTCTCCGACCAGGAGATTGTCGGCCTCAACATTCCCACCGGCATGCCGCTGGTGTACGAGCTCGACGAGAACCTCGAACCGCTCAAGAGCTACTACCTCGGCGACCCGGAGAAGGTGAAGGCGGCGATGGAAGCCGTCGCCACGCAGGGGAAGAAGAAGGGTTGATCTTCAGTCCCCTTCGCGAGCTAGAAGAAATACGCGACGGCGGCCCTGATTCGTGTCTTCAGGTCCTCGCAGAGGCAGGCACGCTGATAGTCCGGCCTGATCCCGCGCACTGCCTCCGCGAGCCGCTCCGCCGAGATCTGCTCGGCGTCAAAGACCAGGCGGGGCCGGAAACGCGCAAATGTCTGCCTGGCGCCAACGATCGCACGCAACTCCGCGCCCTCGACATCAACCTTAATGAAGTCCACGCGCCGGAGCGACAACTCCTGTACCACTTGGTCGAGTGGCTTCAAAGGTACGTTGACCGTACCCGTAGACCCAGCGGCGAACACAAAACTGTCCAGCGTGGTGGATTTGTTGATGGACAGCGGAAGAACCGCCACAGTGTCCCAGACTCCCAACGGCTGAAGGATCACCGTGCCCCGCGCCACCTCGCTCGAAAACGTGCGCCGCAACGCAGCGACATTCTGCGGGGAGGGCTCGATCGCAACCACCAGAGACGCCCCGGCTTGCAGGGCGAGGCGTGTGAAGGTGCCGACATTCGCTCCGCAGTCGATCACGACGTCTCCAGGATGCACGGCGAATCCCTCGGGTGTGGAGTAGATCCCAGCCAGTTCCTCAGAGACCATGGCAGGCAAGTCCTTCGCCGCCCGCGCCGGAACCCAGAATGCGCCCAGGCGCGTCTGGTACAACTCGAGTTCTCCCTCCGTAGAGATTCTCCGCACCGGAAAACTCTCCCTGAGTTCACGACGCCGCTTCAACACCTCGAAGGAACGCATCGCTTCCGCACGCGTGCAGACGGAGGCCCGCTTGGCTAACCACAAGACAAACAGCCGTGGCGCCGGGAAGTAGTAGAAGAGATTCGCCAATACGATCAGCGAGGCACAGCCGAGGATCAACCATCGGATCGCTTTCTTGCTCCACGTCATGAGTGTTCACCGCACCGGAAAGCGAGCGATCGCACCCCGGATCTCCATTCCAGCCCGAGTCTTTGTCCTGCCGCTTTGGCCTCCCGTGAGTGTACTTCAGGCTGCCTCCTCTTCGCCCAGATCCCGGTGCGACTCTCCGTTCCAGATGGCCAGAGTGAGATGACCACTTAGAAAGGGTAAGCGCCTGGCAGGACTTTCGCGCTCTCATCGACCCTTTCACGGACACCTCGTGGTCCCATCTCTTCTCGCAGCGGTGTTCGGACGCGCGGACGGTCCAAGCGGTTACGTCTCGCCGGCCAGGGCCTCCAGGCGCGCGATGGTTTCGTGGATGTCGTCTTCGGTGGTGCGCGGGTTGATGGTGCAAAGACGCAGCGCGGTGTGTCCGAGCAGCGTAGTGGAAGCCATCACCGCGAATCCGCTTGTGGTGATGTCCCGGGCCAGTCGCTCGTTGATCGCGTCGAGCTCTTCTCGACCGCGGCCTGAAGCGGCATAGCGGAAGGAAACGATGCCCATCTGCGCCGGAGTGACGATCTCCCAGGCGGGCGACTCGCGCAGCCACGCCTCGGCCAGTTCGGCGAGATGGAATCCCCATGCCACCGCCTGGCGGAACGCCCCCAGCCCGAAGACCTTGAGCGACAGCCAGAGCTTCAGCGCGCGGAAGCTGCGCGTCAACTGCACGCCGTGATCGCAAAAATTCACTTGCTCCTCGAGGCGGTGCGCGTCGCGGAGGTATTCAGGCATGATGCGGAAGGTGTCCTTCAGCATCCGGCTGTCGCGCACCAGCACGCAGCCGATCTCGAAGGGCTGAAAGAGCCACTTGTGGGGATCGAGCGAGAGCGAGTCGGACTCCTCGATTCCGGCGAGCAGCCGCCGTCCTTCTTCGCACAGCACGGCAGCCGCCCCGTAAGCGCCATCGGTGTGCAGCCAGAGGCCCTCGCGCCGGCAGAAGCGGGCCAGTTCCGGTAGCGGGTCGACGGCGCCGGTGTTGATTGTGCCGGCGCTGGCAACGACGCAAAAAGGACGGTGGCCCAGAGCGCGGTCGGCGGCCACCGCGCGCTCGAGGGCGGCCAGAGGCAGCCGGAAACGCTCGTCGGAGGGCAGCCTGCGGGTCTGCTGGGGCGCGAAGCCCAGCACGTGCAGCGCGCGGTCGATCGAGGAATGCGTCTGGTCGCTGTAATAGACCGTCGCGTTCGACATCTCCCCGCCAAGACCGGCGTGCCGCGCCACCGCAAGAGCGGTGAGGTTGGCCATCGAGCCGCCGCTCACGAACAGGCCCCCCGCTGTGTCGGGCAGGCCGCAGAGCTGTCGCAGCCAATTGACGGTCACCAGTTCGACTTCCGCGGGGCCGGAGCCGCCGAACCACGTGCCGACGAAAGGATTGAATCCGCTGGCGAGTGCGTCCGCCATGGCGCCTACGAAGTTGCCGGGACTGGGCACGAAAGCAAAAAAGCGTGGGTGGTCGACGTGCATCATCGTCTCGAAGACGGTTCTTGCCAGCCGTTGCACCAGCTCGCGGGCATCCGTGCCCCGCTCGGGAACGGGCTCCTGGAACAGCGCCTCCAGCGCGGCGCGGTCGCCGATCCGTCCGGCCCTCCCGCGGGCGAGACTGTCGAAGTGCTCGATCAGCGTGTCCACCACCAGGTACCCCAGCGCCCGCATTTCGTCACGATCGAGTTGCAGCTTTGCCGGTTCCACTTCCGACACCTTACCACGCGCGATAGCGGGTAATGTGGTCATAGCGGGGAGACGAGGTCTCTGATATCCCAAACGCGGTCAGAGATCCCAGCAGTCATAGCGGGCGTGATCCGAAGCGTCTGATGGATACGGACGAAGTTGTACCAGGCGAAGTACAGGCAGAGGGCAGCCCAGAGGTTCTCCCACTTCTTTGAGAACGCATTGGTTAACCGCGTCAGTCGGCGAATCTGCATCCGCATGGTTAGGTTCTGGCGTTCCACGTGCGACGTGCAGATGCGGGCCGGATCGGGATTGCCGAGGATCGGTTTCGGTCGAGCGTCTACTACCTCAGCCGGGGAGTACCGCTGTTCGCCTTCGCGCGGAGTCGCATAGACCTTCACCAGTTGCGCGAAGTCAACACAATGGGCGAGCGTGGCATCGACGGCCCCGACGTAAGGCGTAAAGCCATCGGTGCTCAACTGGAATGCTTGGTCAGGTGCAACGGCATCACGAAGCCCTTCGATGAAGGCGTTTGTGGTCTGCTGGTCGCGTCGCCCGAGGGCGAAATTCAGAACGAGCTTGCTATCGCGTTCGATGGCGACGAAGGTGTAGGCATCGCCGACACTATTGTCGTTCACTTCCTCGGGCCACTGATGGGCTTCCTTCTTCTGCACGAAGCCCCAGATTTCATCACACTGCACGTCCTTCACCTGGACGTTGCGGACCTTCCTGCCCATGATCCGCTCGCAGTTCTTGCCAGCGAGCACCAGCATCGCGAGTACGGTCTTAGACTGCACATCGCAGAGGCGGGCTGTAGCACGGACCGAGTTCCCCTCCACGAGGCAATTGAGGATCATGCACACCTTCTCGTGGGGAAGCCGCACATCGGCCCCGAAGGGTTTTTCCTGTGGCTCAGTGAACCGCTTGCCGCACTGCTGGCACTTGTAGCGCTGAACTTGGTTGCGCCCTTTTCCAGCTTTGACCGTTTCGATCCGGCAGGAATGGCACGTCATGGTGGAATGTCCTATTGAGTTCCGCAGCCAAAAGCCGGATACTGAGGTTGACGGTCCGTCCGGCTTCGGCTGTGCGGATTTCGGCTCCGGTCGGAGTTGACGCTTCGACCGGGGCACAGTTTTGACGGCGGGTGTGGGATTCGAACCCACGAGCGGCACTGTGGGTGCCGCTGAGCAGCTTGTAAGGTGCCTGCAATCGACCTCTCTGCCAACCCGCCAAAGACAGGGCCAGTGGTTCCCTGGGATCTGGGGACCTCTGGCCGTTTGTTTTCATATCTTTACATATTATAATAAAAAAGTTATACCGTGTCAAGCAAAAAGGGCTTCCCTGTATCATTTTTTTGTGATAGCCTATGGAAGGACGGCGCAAGAGAATCCGCTGCTACCCATTCAAAATAAGCGAATGGTACGCGGGGCTGTCAGCACAGGAACAGGCGGATACGGACGAATTCATCAAGGACATGTGCGGCTCACGAGAGTGGAAGATGCCTTATTATCGCCCTCGGCTGCATGACACAGACGGTCTCGGTGAGTTGCGTTGGAAATCTGAAAACAAGCAGCACCGCCTGATTGGGTTTCTCTCATACGAGGTTTTCTATGCGCTCGTTGGCTGCACACACAAGCAGCAGATCTACAAGCCGCCAGATGCGCTGGACACTGCTGGTAAGCGGAAAGGGCAGATCGAGCGAGGAGAGGTGAACACCGTTGAATACGATCTCTAAGTTGTTAGAAAAGCTGAAGGATCAGGAGTATAGGCGGGCATTCGTAGTAGCTCAGATCAACATCGGAATCCCCTTTCAGATTCGGGCGCTTATGAAGGCCCCGAGTCGCAAGTGGACTCAAAAAGATCTAGCCGCACGAACCGGAATGCTTCAGCCGAGGATTTCGGCCATGCTCAAGCCGGGCGCTACTAGGCCGAACATTGAAACGCTTCGGCGCTTGGCAGATGCGTTTGACTGCGGTCTTCAGGTTCGATTTGTTCCGTTCACCGATTTGGTTACGTGGTCGCAGCGGTTCAGCCCAGACGATTTTGAAGTCCCGGATTACTATTCGCAAGTCAATGATGGGAGTTTGGATGCTTTGGCTCTTGAGAGGAAGCCACTTGTTCCAAACTCCGAGAACGACTTGGGGATTGAGCGCGAGGAGCCAGCCGGCGCTTTGCTATACACAACTGCCACGTTCCATGAAGCTCCACCAATCCAGGAGCACAAGGTTGTTCAGTTCCCCATCCAGAGCAAGGCGGACGTTCGCCCGAATAGTTTTCCCATTGAAAGGACGGCGCTGAATGGCTGAGAAGCAAGTGCGAACAATCAAAGACACCGTCGGTACTGAAGACTGCTATACGACATACGCGAATTTCGGGAGTATCGTGGTCACCCCCTTTGACATCCAAATCGTCTTTGCCGATCTTCTTGAGCAAGGCGGAGAACTCGTGCCCCACGCCCGCGCGCGCGTTATCATGACGCCCGAACACGCCTCGCTACTGGTGCAGGCACTAGCAGGTCGGCTTAAGGCATACACCGATACCAACGGCCCGTTGCGCAAGCTGCCTATCGGCCCATCCTCAACTGCGCAGTTGTCTTCAGAAAGCGATCGTGGAGATTTAGGCACACCTCAGGAAGTATCCGCAACCCCCGACTTTCTGAAGCCGTGATCTCTTGGCGGCTTGGCTCTGCTCACGTCGGTGTCAGGAATCTCTCTTGGCCTGAGGGCATCTCCTCGCTAAGACACCACTATCCGACAGCGGGCCCTGTGACGGGGTTGTAGACTGGGTGGTATGGAGCGACGGGCTTTCCTCAAAACTGCCATCGCGGCAACTGGGCTCAAGGCGGCCGGCAGGCCACTGGCGAAACGGCGTTACCGCGACGATGTGCAACTGTCGATCATCGGCTTCGGCGGGATCGTGGTGGTCGGCTTCGAACAGAAGGAGGCCGACCGCCTGGTGGCCGAATCGTTCGACCGGGGCGTGAACTACTTCGACGTCGCGCCTTCGTACTTCGAGGGCGAGGCCGAAATCAAGCTCGGCAATGCCCTGCGTCCGTACCGCCAGAGGATCTTCCTGGCCTGCAAGACAACGCGCCGGGACGCCGAAGGCGCGCGGCTGGAACTCGAGCGCTCGCTGGAGCGCCTCCACACGGACCATTTCGACCTGTATCAGTTCCACGCCGTCACGACCATGAAAGACGTGGAGCAGATCCTCGGTCCGGGCGGCGCCGCGGAGACGTTCGTCAAAGCGCGGGAACAGGGCAAAGTGCGCTACCTGGGCTGCTCGGCGCATTCCGAGGAGGCGGCGCTGGCCATGCTGGACCGATTCCCGCTGGACTCGATTCTCTTCCCCATCAATTTCGTCTGCTTCGCCCAGGCGAATTTCGGGCCGAGGGTGATCGCGCGGGCCAAGGAGAAAGGCACGGCGCGGCTGGCGTTGAAGGCGCTCGCTCACTCCCCCTGGCCGCCGGGGACCGATCGGGCGAAAACCGGGCATCCCAAGGCCTGGTACCAGCCGATCGAGGATCGCGAGCTGGCGAGCAAGGCCTTGCGCTTCACTCTCTCGGAGGACATCACCGCCGCGATTCCTCCGGGGGACGAGAAGATCTACCAGATGGCGCTCGAGCTGGCCGCCGATTTCAAGCCGCTCTCGAATCAGGAACGCGAAGACCTGCTGGCCGGCGCGAAACAGACCAAGCCGCTATTCCCGATCGCATAGAATGCGCAAACTCATCCTCCTGGCCGCGCTGTTGGTTCCCCTTCTGGCGGCGCAGGACCAGCCGCAACTGGTCTGGGAAGGACAGGTGGACGGCATCAGCGTCTTGCGCGTGCGCGGGAACCGCGTTCAGGCGGAAGCACAGGAAGGCCTGCCGGTCGAGCGGCAGCGTTTCCACTTCAACCAGCCTCTGCCCGAGAGCCGGCAGGAGGTCCGTCTGGAAGTGGTCGAGGGACGCGGGCGCGTCCACATCCTCGAGCAACCGCGCGTCGACAACAACTACATGCTCTTGGTGAGCATCGAAGACCGGCAGCCGGGCAGCTCGTGGTACTCGCTGGTGTTCTACTGGGAGCCGGAGCCGCCTGTGGAGCCTCCGCGCGGCCGCCGCGAATCGCTCACCTGGAGCGGGCGCGTGGACGGAGAGGCGATCGTGAGCTGCCATGGCGGCACCTGCGAAACCGAGGCGCGGCGCGGCGACCAAGTCACCGGCGACCGCTTCCGCTTCTCGCAACCGCTGCCCAGCCGCGAGGCGACGGTGACCCTGGAGAAGACCGCCGGGCGCGGAGAGATCCGCCTGCTCGAGCAGCCGCGCGAATCCAACGGGTACTGTGCGCGCGTGCTGATCCGCGACCCGCAGGGAGGATCGAGCGATTACGGGTTCACCTTGGCGTGGCTGCCGCGCGCTCCGGGCGATGCCGGGTTCGAGCTGGCGCGGAGGGGAGTGCTCTGGTCGGGCCGCGTGGATGGCCGCATCCGGGTGGTCATCGAGGGCCACACCGCGATGAGCAGAGTGATCCGCGGCGCGCCGATCGTGGGAGAGCGAGCGGAATTCCAGCGCGGCCTGCCCGCCCTCGATAACCCGAATGCCGTGGTCAAGCTGCTGCGCGGCCGCGGCCGCGTCGAGATGGTGGAGCACCCCTCCCGCCTCAACCACTACCAACTGGTCTTCGAGATCGACGGCACGGGCGGCGCGGACGACTACGAAATCGAGGTGCGCTGGTAGGGCCTCAACCCACCCGCGCCGATTGTCGCGCGCTATTCTGGGGGTAGAACTCCCGAACATGCTCAAGGCCAAAATGTCCTCCGCGGAGGACCTCAACCCTCAGGAGACCGCCGAATGGTTGCAGGCGCTGGACCAGGTGGTCGAGGAATCCGGTGCGGACCGCGCCTCGTTCCTGCTGGACCAGCTTGCGAAGCGGGCGCGGGTGTCCGGGGCGGCGCCTTCCTACTGCGTCAACACACCTTACGTAAACACGATTCCGGTCCAGGAGCAGGTCCCCTATCCGGGCGATCGCGCCCTGGAGCGGAGGCTGAAGAGCCTGATCCGCTGGAACGCCATGGCGATGGTGGTGCGTGCCAACAAGTACGACCACGGCATCGGCGGCCACATCTCGACCTACGCTTCGCTGGCGACTCTGGTCGAGGTTGGCTTCAACCACTTCTTCCGCGCCGCCTACGGCGATCAGCCGGGGGACCTGGTCTATTTCCAGGGGCACGCCTCGCCGGGCTTCTACGCGCGGGCGTACCTGGAGGGGCGGCTCAACGAGAAGCACCTGGAGAACTTCCGTCACGAGCTGCGCGAGCACCCGGGGCTGTCCTCGTATCCGCACCCCTGGCTGATGCCGCAGTTCTGGCAGTTCCCGACGGTCTCGATGGGTCTGGGTCCGATCAATGCCATCTACCAGGCGCGCTTCATGCGTTATCTGGAGAAGCGGGGGCTGCTCGCGCCGGCGCCGCGCAAGGTCTGGGCATTCGTGGGCGACGGAGAGACGGACGAGCCGGAATCCACCGGCGCCCTGCGCATCGCGGCCAACGAGAAGCTGGACAACCTGATCTTCGTGGTCAACTGCAACCTCCAGCGGCTGGATGGCCCGGTGCGCGGCAACGGCAAGGTGATCCAGGAGCTGGAGGCGGTGTTCGCTGGGTCGCGCTGGAACGTGATCAAGGTGATCTGGGGGGGCGATTGGGACCTGCTGCTGGAGCGCGACAAGACCGGCCTGCTGGTGCAGCGCATGAACGAGTGCCCGGACGGCGACTATCAGACCTACGCGGCGCGGGACGGCGCCTACATCCGCAAGGATTTCTTTGGGAAATACCCCGAACTGCTGGATCTGGTGGCGGATCTGAGCGACGAGCAACTGCTCAAACTGCGCCGTGGCGGCCACGACCCCGAGAAGGTGTACAACGCCTATCAGCGGGCCTGCGAGCACACCGGCTCGCCCACCGTCATCCTGGCCAAGACCATCAAGGGCTACGGATTGGGCGAGGCGGGCGAGGGCCGCAACGTCACCCATCAGCAGAAGAAACTGAACGAACAGGAAATGGAGCACTTCTGCCGGCGCTTCGAGATCCCCATCGCCGAGGAGCGCATCCATACCATCTCCTTCTACCGCCCGCCCGAGGACAGCCCGGAGATTCGCTATCTTCAGGAGCGCCGCAGGGAACTGGGCGGGTACCTGCCCCAGCGAACCCCACGCTCGATCAGCGTCGAGGCGCCGCCGCTCGATTATTTCGCCGAAACGCTCAGCGGCTCGCAGGGCCGCGAGGTATCCACCACGATGGCGTTCGTCCGCGTGCTCACGCTGTTGCTGCGCCATCCCAAGCTGGGCCAGCAAGTGGTCCCGATCATCCCCGACGAGGCCCGCACGTTCGGAATGGAATCGCTGTTCCGGCAGATCGGCATCTATGCCAGCCAGGGACAGCTCTACCATCCGGTGGATCAGGAGATGTTCCTGTACTACAGGGAATCGGAAAGCGGCCAGATCTTGGAGGAGGGCATCACCGAGGCCGGCTCGATGGCCTCGTTTACCGCGGCCGGGACGGCCTGCGCCAACTACGGCCTGCCCATGATCCCGTTCTTCGTCTATTACTCGATGTTCGGATTGCAGCGCATGGGCGACCTGATCTGGGCGTTTGCGGACTCGCGCGGAAAGGGCTTCCTGATGGGCGCCACCGCCGGACGGACCACTCTGGCGGGGGAAGGGCTCCAACACCAGGACGGTCACAGCCACCTGCTGATGAGCGTGCTGCCGACCTGCGCGGACTACGACCCGGCCTACGCCTACGAAATCGGCGTGATCGTCCAGGACGGCCTGCGGCGGATGTACCAGGAGCAGGAGGACCTGTTCTATTACCTGACGATTTACAACGAGAACTACGCGCAACCTCCCATGCCCCAGGGCGTGGGAGAGGGCATCCTCAAGGGCCTCTACCGCTACCAGGCGGCCGGGAGCGGCACGGCGGTGGCGCAACTGTTCGGCAGCGGCCCCATCCTCAACGAGGCGCTGAAGGCACAGCGGATGCTCGCGGAACGCTACCAGGTTGCCGCGGACGTCTGGAGCGTCACCAGCTACAGCGAGCTGCGCCGGGACGCCCTGGCCATCGAGCGCTGGAACCGCCTCCACCCGGCGGAGCCCGAGCGGCGGCCCTATGTGATCGAAGCCTTGAGCGGGGCCGAGGGGCCCATTATTGCCGCCAGCGACTACATGAAGGCGGTGGCCGACCAGATTGCTCCATGGCTCCCGGGCAGGCTGGTTTCGCTGGGCACCGACGGGTTCGGCCGCAGCGAGAACCGGGAGCACCTGCGGAAGTTCTTCGAGGTGAACGCGGAGGCGATCGCCGCTGCGACGCTCTCGCGCCTCTGCCGGGAAGGGAAGTTCAGCTCCGAGCAGGCGCGCCAAGCCCTGGAGGACCTGGGAATCGATCCCGAAGCCGGCAACCCGGCGAGGGGGTAGAGGGCAGGGGATCCGGCATCTGCCGGAGTTTCATTCCTGAGCTGGCATCTGCTGCTCGGATTCGTGCCAGGCGCTGATCTTCAGGCGGCGGCACACCCAGCAGAGTTGTTCGGAGGCATTCGAGGCGCACTCGGCGCCGCACACCACGCACTTGGAGGAATGCGGCAACTTGTCCGGGTGCGCGGCCCGCTTGGCTTTGTCAAGGATCTCGCGGGAAACCACCTGCTCCGAAGCTGGGATCCTTTTCCTCCGCATAGAGAACTCTGATCCCACTAAACCACAACTGCGGACTCGGCGCAAGCGCTTCCGCGGGGTGGCCGGGACCACTCGCTGACGCTCGTGGTTCAGTGCTGGGGCTGGCGGTGCTTACGCCGCAACCTCGCGCACCACGCAGGCGGCTTCCAGCGCGGAGGCGCAACGCGGACACTTCTGGCCCGGCTTCACCAGGATCCGCTTTCCCAGAGTGATGAGCTGCGCCTCGACGGTGTGCGTACAGATCGGGCAATAAACCCAGCCCCTGGACTGTCTTGGGTTGGGGATGTTCATCACGCGATTCATCGTCAGTTCCCCCTCGTCACTGTAGATTGACGCAGGGGTTCTCCGGAGTAGGTGTAAATGTTTGTAAGGCTCAGGCCCTCCGCGTCGTACAATAAATGGTTTGCCATGAAGGCCGCCTTCCTGTTCCCGGGGCAGGGCTCGCAGTTCGCCGGCATGGGCCAGAGCCTGGCCCAGAGGTTCCCTGCCGCCCGCGTCATCTTCGAGCAAGCCGACCAGGCGCTGGGGTTCGAGCTTTCACGCCTGTGCTTCGAGGGCCCGGAAGAGACTTTGAGACTCACGGAGAATACGCAGCCCGCCATGCTGACCGTCTCGGTGGCGGCGTACACGGTTCTGCGGGAGCACGGTCTTCAGCCGGACTACGTGGCGGGGCATAGCCTGGGCGAGTATTCGGCGCTCGTGGCGGCCGGCAGCCTGCGGTTCCCGGATGCCGTGGTGCTGGTGCGGAAGCGCGGGCGCTATATGCAGGAGGCCGTGCCGGCGGGCGAGGGCACGATGGCGGCCCTACTCAAGCTGCCCCAAGGAAAGCTGGAAGCGGTGCTGGCGGAGGCCGCCCAGGGCCAGGTCGTCGCGGCCGCCAACCTCAACTCCCCCGACCAGGTCGTGATTGCGGGCCACGCCAGGGCGGTCGAGCGCGCTATGGAGCTGGCCAAGGCGGCTGGCGCGCGCCGGGCCGTGCTGCTGCCCGTCAGCGCGCCCTTCCATTGCCCGCTGATGCGGCCCGCTCAGGAGCGCCTGGCCGTGGACTTGAACCAGGCGCCTTTCGCGGACTTGCGCTGTCCGCTGGTCAACAACGCGCACGCCCGCGAGATCCGCTCGGGCGCCGATGCGCGCCAGGGCCTGATCGATCAGGTCACCAGTCCCGTGCGCTGGACCGAGTCGATCCGGCTGCTGGCCGCGCGGGGCTGCCGGCGATTCATCGAAGCGGGCGCCGGCTCGGTGCTCACGGGGCTGCTCCGAGGCATCGATCCGTCGCTCGCGGGACTGAAATTCGGGGAAGCCGAAGAACTGGAGAAGCTCCTTGCGGCTGTCTCATAGGGGCCGTTCACGAAAGGGGCCGATCGGCTAGAATGGACTTCTCATCATGCCAATGCCGAAGCTTATCTACGCGCTGCCTGCTTTGCTGGTTCTGACGGGCTGCCACAAGTCGCCTCCCGCCAATGTGGCGGCGACCGTCAACAACCGGCCCATCACCTACGGCGACATCGACCGCATCTACCTGGCGCAATTCACCACGACCGGCGAACGCGCCGGCGACGACCTGATGGCGATCCAGAAGATGGAGGTGCTGCGCACGCTGATCGAGAACGAGATCATGCTCCAGCGCGCCGAGAAGCTCGGGCTGCTGGCCACCGAGTCGGAGGTGGACGCCAAGTTCAACGAGCTCAAGGCGCCTTACACCCAGGAGGAGTTCCAGCGGCAACTCGAGGCGCGCAAGATCACCGCCAACGATCTCAAGACGCAGATGCGGCGCGAGCTCAGCATCCAGAAGCTGCTCAATCGCGAGATCATCTCCAAGATTGCGATCACCGACAAAGAGATCAGCGATTTCTTCAACGCCAACAAGGCCAGTTTCAACCGCGCGGAGCCGACCATTCACCTGGCCCAGATCCTGGTCACCGCGGCGCCGGATCCCAACGCGCGCAACCTGAAGAACGACAAAGCGGTGAATGAGGATCAGGCCAGGAAGAAGATCCAGATGATTGAAGCGCGGCTGCACCAGGGCGACGAGTTCTCGATGCTGGCGGAGAACTACTCCGAGGACCCCGAGTCGACGCCCAGCGGCGGCGACCTGGGCTTCCTGCCGATGTCGGCCTTCGACAAGTCCAGTCCCGAGGTGCGCAAGCTGATCCTGTCGATGCAGCCTGGCCAAGTCTCCCCGATTATCCCCAGCCCGGGCGCTTACCGCATCCTGAAGGTGATCTCGAAGGAGCCTGCCGGCCAGCGCGACTTGAACGATCCGCGCGTGCAGCAGATCATCCGCGATGGGCTGCGGGGCCGCAAGGAGCAGCTCCTGCGGAATGCGTACTACGAGGTGGCGCGCGACGAAGCCAAGATCGTCAACTACTTCTCCGAGAGCATCCTCGAGAGCAAGGGAAAGACGAAGTAGTTCCCGCGTCGCCCTACACGCACTGCGCTTCGGCTACCTGGGCCAGCTTCTGCGCCAGCGCCTCGGCCCGGACCGGCTTCTGCAAGGCCGCGACCCCGGGACCGAGAATCCCGCAGACCATGATCTCGTCATCGGTGTAGCCCGACATGTAGATGACGCTCATCTCGGGTTTCAGGGACGAGGCCCGCTCGGCCAGTTCGCGGCCGCTCATGTCCTGCATCAAGACGCCCGCCAGCATGAGCTGGATGGGATGCATGTGCCGCGCGCAGAGCTCGAACGCCTCGGCGCCGCTTTCCGCTTCCAGAACCGCGTAGCCGAGGTTCTCCAACATCTCGCGGACCGGGTGGCGGTCTTCCGGCAGAGCGTCGACCAGGAGCGCGGTCCGGCTTTCCGACGAGGCGGCGGAAGGGAGGCGCGTGGAAGCGGGAGCGGACCTTTGCCGGCCCGACGCCATGTCGTCGGTCAGTTGGGAAACCAGCGGAGCCGCCTCCAGAATCTCTTCGGGACTCTCGCCATCCAACTGGTTGAATCCGTGCGCCAATCGCCCGGCCAGGCGCTCAAGCTTTTCCATAGCTCCCCTTCCGTGAGTGGCGCGCGACAAGTGCGATCAAAGTGTTTCCCACCCGGATGTTTACTGGTAGTGTAGCCGAAGGGCGGTGTTCTTGGGGGAGAACCTAGGGGGTGGGGACACCCTCTTTTAGGGGGTGCAGTGTCTGGTACTACCTAGTCCGCATCTCTCACCGGCAACCTGCTGCGGCGCGCGACAGGGCCGCATCTGCTGCGTTGCGCTCGGCCGCCGTCCTCGACGTACTGTTCAAGTACGCCTCCGGGCGTCGGCCTTCGCGCGCCTTGTATCTGCGGCCCTCTCATCGCGGCTCGCGACGGTCGCGGTGAGAAATGCGGACTAGTGCAGGGCCTCCAAGTTGCTGAAAGTTCGCCGTCTTCGCTACGATGGAACGAGCCCGGCGGCGCGGTACGGATTCCGGGAAGACCAAGAATGCTTCGCTTTGAGACGGCTGGAGAATCGCACGGAGAATGCCTGGTGGCCACGCTCACGGGCCTGCCGGCGGGCGTGCCGGTAGCGCTCGAGCGGATTGACCGCGAACTGTGGCGACGCCAGCAGGGCTATGGCCGCGGCGGCCGGATGAAGATCGAATCCGACCGAGCCGAGATCGTCTCCGGCGTCCGCCACGGCCACACGATCGGCTCGCCGATTGCCATCCTCATCAGGAACCGCGACTGGCCGAACTGGGCCGAAGCGCTGCCGGTCGAGAGCATCGAAGGCGCGGAGGAGAAGAAACGGACTGTCACGCGGCCGCGCCCCGGCCACGCGGATCTGGCGGGGGCGCTGAAGTACGACCTCCACGACGCGCGCTACATCCTGGAGCGGGCCAGCGCGCGGGAGACCGCCGCGCGCGTGGCCGTGGGGGCGCTGGCCAAGGCGTTTCTCTCGCAGTTCGAAATCGGTGTGTTGAGCCACGTCGTCGGGGTCGGCCCCGTGCGTCTGGAGCGGCCCGTGACTTGGGACGAACTGGTTGCGCTGAGCAATCGACAGGCGTGCCTGCTCGGGTGCGTGGATGCCGAGGTCGAAGAGAAGATGAAGGCCGTGGTGGACGAGGCCTACCGCACCGCCGACACGGTCGGCGGCGTCTTCGAGGTGGTGGCGCACAACGTGCCGCCCGGCCTGGGCTCGCACATCTCCTGGGACTCGCGGCTGGACGGGCGCCTGGCGCAGGCGATCGTCTCGATCCAGGCGGTCAAGGGCGTCGAAATCGGCGGGGCGGCGCAGGCGGCCTCCGAGTTTGGCTCGCGCGTGCAGGATACCATCCACTGCGACGGCGAGCGCCGGCGCTTCACCCGCGGCTCGAATCGCGCGGGGGGTCTGGAAGGCGGCATCTCCAACGGGGAGGACATCGTCGTGCGCGGACTCCTGAAGCCGATCTCGACGCTGCGGCGGCCGCTGGAATCGGTCGACCTGGTCACCCGCGAGCCAGCCCTGGCTTCCTACGAGCGCAGCGACGTGTGCGTCGTCCCCGCCGCGGGCGTCATCGGCGAAGCGATGGTTGCCTTCGTGCTCGCCCAGGCGTTCCTGGAGAAATTCGGCGGCGACTCGCTGGGCGAGACGCGGCGGAATTTCGAAGCCTATCTGCACCAACTCAGAGAGTTCTGATGACTTACCCGATCGTGAAATACGGCAACCCGGTGCTGGAGAATCCGGCCGAAACCGTGACCGAGTTCGACACGCCGGAACTCCACCAACTGGTGGAGGACATGTTCGAATCCATGTACGCGGCCAAGGGCGTCGGACTGGCGGCGCCGCAGATCGGCATCCCACGCCGGATCGCGGTCATCGATCCCTCCGTCGGCGAGGATTCCGCAAAGCGGCTGGTGCTCATCAACCCGGAGATCGTTCGCGTGGAGGGCGCGCAGACGGAAGAGGAAGGATGCCTGAGCCTTCCGGGTTTCCGGGAGCCGGTGAAGCGCAGCAAGCGGGTCACCATCCGCGCGCGGAACGCCAAGGGGGAGGCCTTCGAGAGGACCGGCGAGGATCTGCTGGCCCGCGCCTTCCTGCACGAGACCGATCACCTCAGCGGCAGACTTTACATCAATCACATCAGCGTGCTCAAGCGCGACCTCATCCGGCGCAAGATTCGCAAGCTCATGAAGGCCGGCGATTGGAAATAGCGGCGTGCGGCTGATCTTTCTGGGCACCCCCGAATTCGCTGTTCCCACGCTCGAGGGCGCTGTCGCGGCCGGGCACGAGATCGCCGCCGTGCTGACCCAACCGGACCGCCCCAAAGGACGCGGCCACGGACTGGCCGCCCCGCCGGTCAAGGAAGCCGCGCTGCGGCTGGGCCTGGCCGTCCACCAGCCCGAACGCATCCGCACGCCCGAAATGGCCGGGTTCTTGAGGGAGTTGCGGCCGGAGGCGATGGTGCTGGCCGGTTACGGCAAGATCATCCCGCAGTCGATCATCGATATTCCTCCGCACGGCATCCTCAATGTGCACGCGTCGCTGCTGCCGAACTACCGGGGCGCAGCCCCCATCCAATGGGCCATCGCGAACGGGGAAACACGCACCGGGGTGACTACGATGCGGATCGACGCCGGGCTCGACACGGGCGACATCCTGCTCCAGGCCGAGACCGGGATCGGGCCGGAAGAGACCGCCATCGAACTGGGAGCGCGCCTGGCGCGCATGGGCGCCGATCTGCTGGTCGAGACTCTGGCGCGCCTTGCCAGCGGCTCCCTGGTGGGTGTTCCGCAGGATTCCTCGCGCGCTTCGTTCGCCCCGGTGCTGCGAAAGGAAGACGGCCGGATCGACTGGACCAGGACCGCAGCGGAGATCTATAATCGCATTCGGGGTTTTCTGCCGTGGCCGGGATCGACCACGCGCTTCCGCGGGCAGCAATTGCAGGTCTGGAGAGCGCGGGTTGCGGGCGAGGCCGCGGGGCTGCCGGGATCGCTGCATGCGGCTAAGGGGCGGCTGTTCGCCACCTGCGGCCGCGCGTCGCTCGAGCTTCTGGAGCTTCAGGTGGAAGGGAAACGGCGCATGTCCGCGGCGGATTTCCTCAACGGGTATCAAGTAGGGGAGAATGAAATGCTGGAGATGAGCCAATGAAACTTCCGGTTGGCTATCGTTACGCTTCCACCTACGCAGGCATCCGGAAAGAGAAGAAGGACGACCTGGCCCTGATCCTCTCGGAGACGCCGGCCTCGGCGGCTGCGATGTTCACGCGCAACCGCGTGCAGGCCGCTCCGGTGCTGCTGGCGCGAGAGCACCTGCGGGCGTCGCGCGGCGTCGCCCGCGCCATCCTGGTGAACGCTGGCAACGCCAATTGCGCGACCCGCGCCGGCGGCCGGGCCGCGCTGGCTTCCTGCCGCGCGGTGGCGCGGATGCTGAAGGCGCCGGTGACCGAAGTGCTGCCCGCTTCCACCGGCGTGATCGGCGTCGAACTGGACTCCAAGCTCATCGTCGATGCCCTGCCGCGTTTGTTCGACCGCCTATCCGAGGACGGCTTCGCCGACGCCGCGCGCGCCATCCTCACCACCGATCAGGTGCCGAAAATGGCCTTCGGCGAGGTGCCGCTGCGCACCGGCGTGGTGCACATCGCCGGCATGTCCAAGGGCAGTGGCATGATTCATCCGCGGATGGCCACCACGCTCGGCTTTCTGATGACCGACGCGGCCATCCCGCCGCGGCTGCTGCGGCCCATGCTGGCGGCCGCTTGCGAGCGCAGCTACCACCGGCTCTCGATCGACGGCGACACCTCCACCAACGACACGCTGATTCTGCTGGCCAACGGAGCTTCCAGCATCGAGCCCAACGCCAAGGAGCGTCTGGTATTCCAGGAAGTGCTGTCGTGGGTGATGGAGGACCTGGCGGAGAAGATTGCGCGCGATGGCGAGGGCGCGCGGAAGCTGGTCACCATTTACGTGCTCGGTGCCAAGGACGACGCGGCTGCCACTCAGATTGCGCGCGCCATCGCCAACTCGCCGCTGGTGAAGACCGCCGTCGCCGGCTCGGACCCGAACTGGGGACGCATCCTGTCGGCCGCCGGGAACTGCGGCGTCGAGTTCGACCCCGGCGCGGTGGACATCTTCTTGCAGCACGTGCGCGTGTGCCACCGCGGCGTCGCCGCCGATTTCTCCGAGCGCGAACTGAAACAGAAGCTGGATGAGCGGGAGTGCCTGATCCGCTTCGCGATTCTGGGGAACGGAAAGGGCGAGGCGCGCTTCTGGTCCTGCGACCTCACGGAGGACTACATTCACATCAACGCCAGCTACCGGACTTAGCCTGGCCTTGGCGGTCCCGGGTTCTCCAGGTCTTGGCCGGGTTGATGCACGCAGCGGGGCTCTTCGGCCAGGTAGTCGCCGGTGAGGGCGTAGGCACGGGAGCGGGAGCCGCCGCAGAGGTTGCGGTAGTGGCACAGGCCGCACTTGCCTTTCAGGCAGGTGCTGTCGCGCAGTACGCGGAACAGCGCGGCGGTGCGGTAGACGTCGACCAGGGAGCGGCGGCGCACGTTGCCCGAGGAAATCGGCAGGAAGCCGCTGGGATAGATCTCACCCGTGCGCGAGACGAAGACGAATCCGCGACCGCTGTTGACACCGGCCATGCGATTGAGGGGGTTCGCACCGCCCTCGGCTTTCCTGCGCTGGGCCAGGTAGCGGCGGTAGTGCATCGCCTCGGTGGTCTTGATCACCGCGCGGGTGCGCTGCGAGCGCTGGTACATGAATCCGAACACTTCCTCGAACTCGGCCGCGTTCAGCTCCGCCTGGGACGCGCCGCGGCCGGTCGGCACCAGGAAGAACACGTCCCACATGTCCGCGCCGACGCGGTCCACGATATCGGCGATCTCCTCCAGATGCCGGTAATTGTGCCGGCTCACGGTGGTGTTGATCTGCGTGGAGAGGCCGATGCGCTGGGCTTCTTCCAGGGCCAGGATGGCACGCTCGAACGACCCGGGCACCTGCCGGAAATCGTCGTGCGAGGCGGCATCCCAGCCGTCCACACTCACCGAGATGCGGGCCACGCCAACGCGCTGGAATCCGGCGATGGCTTCCGGCGTGAGCAGCGGCGTGGGGCTGGGCGAGACGGTGGTGCGCAGCCCGAGCGCCACGCTCTTCTGGAGCAACTGGAACAGATCGGGGCGCTTCAGCGGGTCGCCGCCGGTGAAGATCATGATAGGGTCGCCGAACTCCCGGATGGTCTCCAGCAGCCGGAAGCCTTCTTCGGTGGTGAGCTCGAGCGGGTGGCGGGCCGGGTCGGCGGAGGCGCGGCAATGCACGCAGGCCAGATCACAGGCCCGGGTGACCTCCCAGATCACCAGAAACGGCGCCTCGTCGAAGCTACGCAAAGGTCATTCTCCTTTCGAGCGGCAACCGGGGACAGCCTGGGCCGTCCCTACAGCGGACGGCCGAGGCAGTCCCTCGGTTGCGAATCGGGGACAGCCTGGGCCGTCCCTACAGCGGACGGCCGAGGCAGTCCCTCGGTTGCGGGCACCCGCTTCAGTTTCAGCCTCTCCGAGCAGCTCGCGCAATACCCCTCATCCTTATTATCCACCCGCTCGACGGAATGCGACGTACTCATCACGCAGGACCAGTCGGGGCAGTGCGGCAGCCCGTGCAGATGGCCCATTTCGTGGCGCAATTCGCGCAGCGCGCGGTTCTCGAGCAGTTCGGGGTTGCCGGGCAGCCCGTAGAACTCCTCCCGGAGGCGGTAAATGGAAAACAGGGCGGCGCGTCCCGGCATCTCCGCTTCTCCGAAGACGAAGGTCAGCACCGGGATGAACAGGTCGCAGGCGGCCGCCCCGATCACCTCCCCGTCGTAGAGCGCCTTGAGTGCCGCCAGCAGCCTGGTGGAATCGTACTGGCTGCGAATCGGGCTCCAGGCGATCGCCGGATCCACCCGGGAAGGCCCGACGGGAATGCCGGTCCGCCGTGAGAGGTGGTCCAGGAGTTCCTCCGGGAAGTCGCCGATGGGGGCTAGGATCACAACCCCACCGTACTACGCGCGCACCGCTTTGACGGGCGGCTTCAGCCCGTAGCGGCGGATCTTGTGATACAGGGTCACGCGGTCGATTCCCAGCGCCTTGGCGGCTTGGGTCTGGTTCCAGGCGAAGTCCTCGAGCACGCGGACGATATGCCGCCGCTCGACGCTTTCGATGCTGAGGTCGTCGGCCCCCTCCGGAGAGCGGGTCAGCGCCAGGTCGAGCGTGCGGACCAGGGGTTCGTGACCCACCACCACCGCGCGCTCGACGATGTTCTCGAGCTCGCGGACGTTGCCGGGCCAGTGGTGCGCGATGAGCAGGTCCATCGCCGCGCGGTCGAAGCCGGTGAACTTGCGGCTCATCTGCTTGCTGTATTTGTCGAGAAAATGAGTGGCCAGCAGCGGCACGTCGCCGTGACGGTCGCGCAGGCCGGGGAGGTGAATCGTGAACACGTTCAGCCGGTAGTAGAGGTCGGAACGGAAGCGGCCCTCTTTCACGATTTCGGTCAGATTGCGGTTGGTGGCGGCGATGACGCGGAAATCCACGTGGATGGATTGGGTGCCTCCGACCCGCACGATCTCGCGCTCCTGCAAGACGCGCAGCAGGTCGGTCTGCGTTTTGAGGCTGATGTCGGCGATCTCGTCCAGAAACACCGTGCCGCCCATGGCCGCCTCGAACTTGCCCTTCTTGCGGTACTGCGCCCCCGTGAAGGCGCCCTTCTCGTGCCCGAACAGCTCGCTTTCGATGAGGGTTTCGGTGAGCGCGCCGCAATGCACCACCACCATGGGGTTGTAACGCCGCGGGCTCAGGCGGTGAATCGCGCGCGCCACCAGCTCCTTGCCGGTCCCGCTCTCGCCCTCGATGAGAACGGTGGAATCCACCCCGGCGACGGTCTCGATCTGGTCGCGGACGTGGCGCATGGCCTCGCTCTGCCCGATCAGCTCGGTGAGCGAGGCATGGTTCTCGGAGATCTGCTGCCGCAGCAGCCGGTTCTCGCGCTTCAGGCGGTTCTGCTCGAGCGCATTGCGCGCCACCACCGAAAGGTCGTCCGGATCGAAGGGCTTGGTGATGTAGTCGAAGGCGCCGTGCTTGAGCGCCCGCACCGCCGTTTCCACGGAGGCGTAGCCGGTCATCACGATCACGCTGGCGTCAAGCTGCTCGGCGCGGATCTTCTCCAGCAGTTCGATGCCGTCCATGCCCGGCATGCGGATGTCGGCGATCACCAGGTCGAACTCGCGCCCGGCCAGCTTGGCCAGCGCATCCGGGGCGCTCACCGACGAGTCCACCTCGTAGCCCTCCTCGGTGAACCAGTGCACGAGCGAGTCGCGGACGACCTGCTCGTCGTCAACGATCAGTATGGACAGTTTCTCTTCGGACATCGACTTCCTCCGTATTCTCGCTGCCGGCCGGGGCCTCGCCCACCGGCAGGATCACGTGGAAAGTGGTTTCCTTGCCGGTGGAGACCTGGATGTCCCCGCCATGCCGCTTGACAATGCCGTAGGTGACCGCCAGGCCCAGCCCGACGCCCGAGGCGGCCTGCTTGGTACTGAAAAACGGCTCGAAGATGTGCGGCAGCACGTCCTTGGGGATGGGCGGGCCGTCGTTGGCGACCGCGATCTCCACCCAGGCGGGGCCGGCCATGGCAGCCCGGATGCGCAGGTTGCCGCCTTGCGGCCCCTGGCTCGCCATCGCGTCCACCGCATTCATGATGATGGCGGTCAGCACCTGCTGGATCTGCGAGGCGTCGCAGCAGATCAGAGGCAGGTCCGCCACCTCGGTGGCGAGCGAAATGGAGTGCATCTGCAACTTGTGCCGCACCACCGCAAGGGTCCGCTCGATGATGATCTTCACGTCCGCAGGGGCCATCTCGGTGTGCTGCCTGCGGGCGAACACCAGCAGGTTATTGACGATCTCGCCGCAGCGCTTGCTCTCGCGCTGGATGGTTTGGATCCATTCCAGCGCGGGTTTGCCCGGAGCGAGCTTCTTCTCCAGCAGCCGCGCGTAGGTGAAGATCCCGGCGAGCGGATTGTTGATCTCGTGCGCCACCGCGGCCGCCATCTCGCCCAGGGAGGCCAGCTTCTCGGAATGGATCAGGCTCTCCTGCGCGGACTCGAGCTCTTGGGTTTTGCGGCGGATGCGCTCCTCCAGCGTCAGGTTCGCGTTCTCCAGCTCGGCCGCCATGTTGTCGAAGGCGCCGGCCAGTTCGCCGATCTCGTCGCGGCGCTGGAAGCCGAAGCGGAAGCTCAACTGGCGCGAGCCGAGGATCTTCACGCCGGCGATCAGGCGGCGGACGGGCCGGCTCACCAGCAGCCACACCAGCAGGGCGGCGATGGCGATCATCAGCGCGAAGGAGAGCGCCACCTGAGTGCTCATCCGCTTCTCGTGCGCCGCCAGCGCCTGGTCCACCGATTCCATCGATTGCACGACGTCGAGCACGCCCAGAATCCGCTGCGAGGGCGGGTGGGCGTGGCAGGCCGCGTTGGAACAGGCGGGCTCGTTTTCAATGGGCCGGATCAGCCCGATCACACGCTCCGAGCCGAGGCGATAGACGCGGTAGGTCCGCTTGGCGTCGGGCTTCTCCAGGGGCTGAGAGCTGGAGTGGCAGGCATAGCAGGCCTCGGCGCGCTTGTCGAGCATCTGGCCGACCTCGGCGGGCAGCGTCGAGACCTGGATCGTGCCGTTCTTGGCCATGATGCGGACCCGCCGCACGCCCGGCTGCGCGCCGATGGATCGCACGATCTCGAGCACCTGCTCGCGGTCTCCCCGCAACATGCTGTTACGGGTGGAATGGAAGATCACGCCGGCCATCCGCTGCTCAGCCATGACGGCGGTGGTCTCGAGGTTCTCGCGAAGCACACGGAGATTGGCCGAGCCGAGCCAGAAGAGCACTCCGGCCAGGCCCGCCACCAACCCGGCAATCAGTTTCGCGCTAAGACTGCGCATAGATTGCGCCGCGCATTTCCTCCTTGGCGACTGCCTGACTGGTGGCGGGGTACACCGGCAGGAATTGCACCGCAAGCCGGAATACGGCCAGACCGACCACGACCACCGACAGCGTCACCGCAACCTCCATCCACGAAGGGAAGTAACGATATCCCGAAGAAGCATCCAGCCCGGTGGTGGAGACATTCAGACGATTGACCAGAAAACCGCCCACCACCATGGCGGAGCAGGCGAACAGCGCCTGCGGGTTGCCGCGCACCCGCGGGATCGCCACCAGCGCCATCGGCAGCGCCAGGAGCGCGACCTCCAGCCAGAACATCCCGGCTTCATAGCTGCCCGGACCCGAGAACCGGAACGCCGCATCGAGCGAGCCGCGCGCGCCCAGGTCCAGGAAACGCGTCATCAGGAAAATGCCCAGGAACAGCACCATCACCTTGGAGACGCCCTGGAGCAGGCCGAACTCGAGGGCGCGGCCGAACGCCCGGGCGCTCATGCCGCTTTCGAAAATCACCATGGCCAGGCCGGCCGCGATGGCGGAGAGCCAGAACAGAATCGGCAGCAGGGGCGAGTACCACAACGGGTGCAGCTTGGTGGGCAATATCAAGTACAGGCTTCCCAGCGAGGATTGATGCAGCGTGGATAGAATGAAGCCGAGACCCACCAGCGGAACCACCACCGCCCGCACCACCTTCACGGCGCGCGTCCACTTCAGGCGTTCGAACAATATGGGCGAGAATTCCAAGGCCAGCACCGTAGTGTACAGCATCACGCACCAGGCCACCTCGAACATCACCGAGTGCGGGTTCCACCAGACGATCGCCCGCCAGATGTTCCAGGGCTTGCCCAGGTCGAACATCAGGGCGAAGATCACCAGCCCATAGCCCAGAAAAGCGGTCAGAACGGTGGGCCGGACGATGGGCCGCAGCCGCTCGAGGTGCAGGATGTAGACCGCCGTGGTGATGGCGAAGCCGCCGGCCGCCAGTCCCACGCCGCACAGGATGTCGAAGCCGATCCAGAGGCCCCAGGGATAGCGGTCACCGAGGTTCGTGGCGCCGCCGAGACCCTGGGTGAACCGCACCCAGGTGGCGTAGGCCCCGGCCGCCAGGATCGCCAGCGCGACCACGCGCCAGAAAACCAAACGCAGTCGCCTCACCGGCGTCCTCCGCCGCGCGGAGCGCCGCCGCCCTCGGCCCTGGCCACCTCGGCTTTCCGGTTGGTGAGCCACCACAATCCGGCGAGTGTGAAACTGCCCCCGAAGACGAAGGTCGGGATCTTGGACAGGGCTCGGAAGGTCAGCGCCGGCAGCGGTTCGGCCGGCAGATTGTCCGGCAGCCCAAGCTGGGAGAAGGGAACCGAGGAGAGCATCAGGACGGAGGTGCCGCCCGCGTCGTGCTCCCCGTAAATCTTCCGGATGTACTTGTCCGGCTCGGCAGCCAGGCGCGAGCGGGCCTCTTTGAGCAGCGCGCCGCGCTCTCCGGCCAGGGTTGCGCCGGTAGGGCAGGCCTCGGCGCAGGCATTGATGCTGCCCGCCGCCAGACGGTCGGCGCAGAAGGTGCACTTGCGCACCCGCGGATTCAAAGAGGACCATTCGTACCGCGGAACGCTGAACGGGCAGGCCTGGATGCAATAGCGGCAGCCCAGGCAGATGCTGGCGTTGTAAACCACCGGGCCGGAGGCGGTCTTGTGCAACGCGCCCACCGGGCATACCGAGGCGCAGGTGGGCTCCTGGCAGTGCATGCATAAGCGGCGGTAGTTCACCTCGCCCTGCTTCCCGGTGGTCTTCTTGAGCACCGTGAACTGTTTGTCGCTCAGATCCGGCGCATCGGTCTCCGGCAGACGGTTCTGCTCACGGCAGGCCGCCATGCACGAGCCGCAACCGATGCACTTGGTGTCGTCGAACAGTAACGCATGCATCCAGAAACATCCTCCACTAACAGCGGAAAAGGAGCCGAGTCACCTCGCGCCACTTTTCCTGGGGCAATTCAGTGCCCAGTTGGGGCGCGATCCGTCCGCCGTCCAAAGCAGTGGCCGGGGCCATGGGCGAAAGCGCTTGCCGCAACTCGGCGATGCACTGCTCCATCCAACGTCGCGCCAGGGCGCCGGAGAGCAGGTTCCGGAAGCTCACCTGGGTGTCCGGCGAAAAGATCTCCAGAAGCCAGCCGGCTCCGTAGGGATCCTGGGAGATCAGTTCGGGATTCGAGACCGCCCGTTGGTTCACAGCCACGATTTCACCTTCCGCCGGGGCCAGCATCGCGGCCTCGCCCCGCGAAGTAACGACTGTCCAGCCCTTCTCGCCCTGGCGGAACCAGCGGCCGCGCTGGGGAACGTTCACCCGCTCGATGGGCCCGAGCAGGCTGGCAGCCAGTTCGTCCAAGCCGATTCTGACGCGGCCGTTACCAGCATCCAAAGCCCAAGAATGCCCAGGATGATATGCCAAAGCCTCCGGGAGGGCTACGCCGGCGACGACCGGAACGGCACCGCTGGGGACTTCAGGAGCCTCAGGCTCCGCCACGCGGAAGCGGTACTTGTCGCGGTGCAGCAGGATGTCCACGGTGATAAACGCAGCGAACGTTCCCAAAACCAGCAAAGGTACCATTGTACAACCTCCATGTTTCCGGGGCTCTCAAGTGCACTTCGCTGGCCCTCCCGGGAATCGGTGTTGCCAATTCATGTATCTCACTTAAAATCAAAGCCTTACACTGTTTCAAGTCGCGACAGGCGCTTTTTGCGGTCGAAGGCGACCTGTTGCATCATACCACAGTAGTAAGGATCATATCATGCTTGTCCACGCTTTCTCAGAATGTTACCATCGAGATGGCAAAAGGCAACAGGCAATGGCGATTTGCAACCTGCGGGTGTCGCCCCTTCCCTGCCCCAGCCGCCCATTCCGAGCTGCCGGGAGCGCGATGTGACCGCGGCCTGAGGCATTTCGCACATGCGGGGCGGCGGCGGGCTTTTTGCTTGACAGTGGAACTCCGCAGCATTACGATTTCTGACAGCGGGGATCAATGATCACGGAACGTCGCAATCTAATCCGGACTCTGTTGGGCGGGGGCTTCACAGCCTCCCTGGTGGCCTTCCTGTATCCGGTCATCCGTTTCATGAATCCTCCACAGGTTTCCGAGGCGTCGGTAAACGAGGTGCCCGGGGGCAAGGTGCAGGATCTGAAGCCCAATTCCGGGAAGATCGTGAAGTTCGGCAGCCGGCCGGTGCTGCTGGTGCGGCTGAACCAGACTGAGTGGCGGGCGTTTTCGGCGGTTTGCACGCACTTGAATTGCACCGTTCAGTACCAGGAGCAGAGGCGGCAGATCTGGTGTGCCTGCCATAACGGATTCTACGACTTGAACGGCAACGTGGTTTCCGGGCCGCCACCCAAGGCGCTGGAGGAGTACCTCGCCCGCGTGCGGGGGGACGAGGTGGTCATTTCGCGCCGGGCCTGAGCCGGACGGGGACGGGAGGAGGTCTTGGAAGGAATCAAAACCAACACAGGCGGCCTGGGTGGGTGGCTGGAGGAACGCCTGGGCCTGAGCGCGATGCGCGAGTTCCTGGCGCACAAAACAGTTCCGGTCCACTCCGCCACGATGTGGTACTACTTCGGCGGGATCACGTTGTTTCTGTTCGTGATCCAGGTGCTGACCGGGATTCTGCTGCTGCTCTACTACCGCCCGACCGCGACCGAGGCTTACGAGAGCGTGCAGTTCATCATGACCCGGGTGCAGTTCGGCTGGCTGGTGCGCTCGATCCACAGTTGGTCGGCCAACCTGATGATCTTCACCGCCTTCGTGCACATGTTCAGCGTAGTGTTCCTGCGGAGCTACCGAAGGCCTCGGGAGGTCACCTGGCTGAGCGGCATGGCGCTGCTCGGCCTGGCGCTGGGCTTCGGATTCAGCGGGTACCTGCTGCCCTGGAACACCATTTCCTATTTCGCCACCAAGGTCGGCACGGACATGGCCGCCAGCCTTCCGGGGATCGGCCCGGCGCTGGCGCGCTTCCTGCGGGGGGGCGAGGACGTGGGGGGCGCCACCCTGACGCGTTTCTTCGGTTTCCACGTGGCCGTGTTGCCTGGCCTCGCCACGGTGCTGCTGCTGGTTCACCTGGCGCTGGTGCAGAAGCACGGCATCAGCTCGCCACCCTGGGTCGAGCGCAAGTTCCGGGCCCAGGGCGGCAAGACGCCCCAGATGCCGTTCTTCCCGAACTTCTTCCTGCGCGAGATGATGGCCTGGTACGCGGCGCTGGGCGTGCTGGGGTCGCTGGCGGCCATCTTCCCCTGGGAACTGGGCGAGAAGGCCGATCCGTTTGTTTCCGCGCCCGCCGGCATCCGGCCGGAATGGTACTTCCTGGCGCCGTTTTACACGCTCAAGCTGATCCCCAGCCGCGTGCTGTTTCTGGAGGGCGAACTGCTCGGGCTGCTGGGGTTCGGGTTGCTGGCGGTCTTCTGGATTCTGCTGCCGTTCTGGGCCACCAATCGGCAGGGGATGGAACGCACTCGTCTGGTGACCGGCGCCGGGGTCGCGCTGTTGGCGTACCTGGCCACTTTTTCTCTGTTGGGGTACTTCAAATGATCCGCCGGCCCGCTCTTCTCTTCCTGTTTCTCCTGCCGGTTGCCGCCCTGGCCAAGGACTCCTGCCTCGAATGCCACACCGCCATGGAGAGCGCCCCGGCGCTCAAGTTCCCCAAGGACGTCCATCCGCGCCGGGGCTTCAGTTGCGCGGACTGCCACGGGGGCGACCGCAACGCGGACGACCCGGAAGCCGCCATGAGCAAGGCCAAAGGTTTCCGCGGGAAGATCGCCCGCACCGCGGTCCCGCAGCTTTGCGCGCACTGCCATAGCGACGCGAACCTGATGCACAAGTACATGCCGCAGCAGCGGGTCGATCAGTACGAGCTGTACCAGACCAGCGTGCACGGCAAGCGCCTGGCGGCCGGGGACGGCAGCGTGGCCAACTGCGTGGATTGCCACAGCGTGCACGACATTCGAGAGGTCAAGGACCCGCAGTCGCCGGTCCACCCGCTGCGGCTGCCGGAGACCTGCGCCCGCTGCCATGCCGATGCCGGGCACATGGCCAAGTACAAGATCCCGACCAACCAGTTCGAAGAGTACCGCAAGAGCGTGCATTGGGCGGCGCTGGCGCAGCGCGGGGACCTGTCGGCTCCGAGTTGCGCCTCCTGCCACGGCAACCACGGGGCCACGCCGCCGCAGGTCAGCTCGGTGGCCGCGGTGTGCGGGAACTGCCACGCGCTGATCGAAGAGCTGTACAGCAAGAGCCCGCACCAGCCGGCGTTCGCGGCGATGGGCGCGGCCGGTTGCGTCACCTGTCATGGGAGCCACGGAGTGCTGATGCCTTCGCCGGCGATGCTGGTGGGCGATAAGTCGGTCTGCGTGCAGTGCCACGACGCCGGCTCCGCGGGCGGGAAAGCCGCGGTGGAGATGGCGGCATCGATTAACGGCCTGAGCGCGGCGCTGAAGAACTCCGACCAGGTCCTGCGGCGGGCGGCGAGTTCCGGGATGGAGGTCTCCGAAGCGATGCTGCGGCAGCAGGAAGCCCAGGCAACGCTGGTGAAAGCGCGGGTGGCGGTGCACGCTTTCCGGGTGGCGGCAGTTGGCCAGCTTGCGCAGGCCGGCCTGGCCGCCGCCGCCGAGACGCGCCGGGCCGGGGAGGACGCCCTGAAGGAGCGGGACTACCGCCGCATGGGGCTGGCCGTCGCGCTGCTGGCGATCCTGGCGACGATCGCCGGGCTTTGGCTGGCGCTGCGCGCGATCGAGCGCAACCCGCAGGCTCCGGCCGAAGCCGGCAGGAGGTGAGTGATGCTGCTGTGTCTGATCCTGGGCCTGGGTCTGGCTGGGATGGAGCCGCCCGAGACTGCGGAGGTCTGTGGGCGGTGCCACCGTGCGATCCACGAGGCCTGGCGGAGCTCCGCGCACGCGCGGGCCATGGAGAGTCGGCTGTTCCAGGACGCGCTGGAAATGGCCGAGGCCGACCTGGGAGCTGGCGCGCGGCGCACCTGCCTGGCCTGCCACGCGCCGGTGGCGGTGCGCATCGGCGATCTCGGCCTGCGCCGCAAGGTGAGCTGGGAAGGCGTCACCTGCGACTACTGCCACTCCATCCAGGACGTGTCGCTCGACGGCGCGAACCCGGTGGCCAAGGTGCAGTTCAGCCTGGTGAAGAGCGGCCCACTGAAGGACTCGGCCTCGACCGGGCACGCCACGGCCTTCTCCGAGGTGTTCACTTCCTCGCTGATCTGCGCGAGCTGCCACGAGTACAAGAACGCGCTCGGCTTCCCGGTGCTCAGCACCTACACGGAATGGAAGAACAGCCGCGCGGCCAGGGAGGGCAAGCAGTGCCAGTCGTGCCACATGTACCAGGTGGCGGGCAACGTGGTGGATCCGCGCATCCAGCGCAGCCGGGATGCCCAGGTGAACCTGCACCAGATGCCCGGCGGCCATTCGCTCGAGCAACTCAACAAGACCATCGGCGCGACCCTATCGACGGCGCATGAGGGCGGCCAGTTGCGCATTGCGGTCGAGGTGGCCAACCGGGCGGCGGGGCATTCGGTCCCGACCGGATCGGCGCTGCGGCAATTGATTCTGGATGTGACGGCGGACGCTTACGATGGCCAGCACTTCCGCGGCGAGCGCGTGTACCGGCGCGTGGTGGCGGACCAGCAAGGCACGGAGCTCAAGAGCGAGCACCTGGCGATGGTGAAGCCCGCCCGGGTCATTTCCGACACCCGGCTGGCCGCGGATGAGAAGCGCACCGAGGTGTTCACCTTCCCGGTGCCCGCGGGAGTCCAGGCTCAGGTGAAGGCGACCTTCTGGTATTACTACTCCCCGACGGCCCCCGAGTCGCAGCAGCGGATCACCTTCCTCACGCTTCAGAGGCTGGTGAAGTAGGGGGCGCTGGACAAGGCGGAGCCTTATCCTACTCGGGCAGCGTGCAATAATGAGCAGGCTATGTTGTGCGATGCGGCCGCGGCTGCCTTCCGGCTGGTTGACCAGGTGGCCGAAGGGGTGGTTCGACTGGTCAACTCCATGGGTGAGCATCGCATCGCCTGCCGGCGCGGATGCAACGCTTGCTGCACGCCGTTCGTCAGAGTGACGCACGCGGAAGCCACCGCAATCGCCGCGTGGCTGCTGGCCCCCGAGCAGTCCGAGAGGCTCGAGCGCTTTCGCGAGCAAGTGGCCGAGCGGCACGCTGCCGTGGGCGCCGAGGTGGCCACACTCGAGGAGCTGGTCACGAGGCACGACATCCTGCCGCCTCCGGAACCCGAGTCGCGGCCGTATGTCGAGGCGACCCGGACTTACGGCCGGCGAAAGCTGATGTGTCCTTTCAATGCCGGCGACGGTAGCTGCGAAATCTACCCGTTCCGGCCCGTCGTGTGCCGCGTCTGCTATGTGGCCGACACATCCGAATACTGCTTCCCCGACGCGAATCGGGAGGCTTCCGTTGTGCGGCACGCCAAGCTGACCGAGATCGTCCGCCTCGCACTACGTGTTCTGAGGGAAGCATCGGCGGCCGCGGGGCACGACACGGTATCGGCTTTGCCAGGGGGAGTGGAGCGTGCTCTGTCCGCTTTGGAGGGAGTTCCGCGGCAGACGCTCCCGGACTTCGTCAGGCCTTGCGTGGGGACACCCTGAGGTGCATAATCACACGGAACGCCGACGAGGAGAACCAGGCATGCCAGGTCTCAAGTCCAGAGTGGTTTCCACAGGGACAGGTACGGCCGTCGCGTTTCAGCCCGTCGTACTCTCACTCAACCTCACGCCGGAGCAGAGGGCGGTGGTCCTCAGGGCCACCGGCCAGTGTCCCGCAAAACTGGAACGATGCGCGAGCGAACTGAAGGTGATCCTGCTTCCGGGGCTTGCATTCAAAGACGCGAGTTTCTGAAGAGCTGTCGTGCGGCCGGGGCTGGCTGGCGGTAGGAGCCCAATCGGAGCGTGGCTGGCACAAGGGGGGCGCATACGGCGGCATCCATGGGAGCCGGCAGCATGAGCGGTCCCGATTTTCTGTTTGTCTTCCCGACGCCTCACCAAGGACTTGACCACCACTTGGGCGCGGCGTACATCCGGGCGTACCTGGAGGCCCGGGGAGTTCGGACCGGCCAGTTCCTGCACCCCGGCAATGCGTCACTGGACCACCTCGCGGAGCGGATGCTGGAGTGCCGTCCCCGGATTGTGGGGTTCTCGTGCTACGACGAAAACTACCCTCGTGTCAAGCTGCTGGCCGAGAGAATCCGCCGGTTCAGCCGCAGCACGGTGATGGTCTGCGGTGGCCCCGCAGCCACTTTCTCCGATCAGGTCATCCTTGAAGATTGCCCGTCGATCGATTGCTGCGTGCGCTACGAAGGAGAGTCCACCGCGCTCGAGTTGCTGGAATGGGTGAACGGCGAACGAACCCTCGAATCCGTCCGGGGGATTACATACCGTTCCGGCCAAGGGGTGTGCCGCACGCCGGAGAGAGGTCCGGCGGGCGGGCCGTCCGGGTCTCTGGATGAGTTGCCGGATCCCTATCTCGAGGGCATGATACCTGCCGCTGAGGCGAAGAAGGTCGGCCTGATCACCTCGCGAGGCTGCACCTTCCCGTGCACCTACTGCAATTTCCGGACTGTATCGCGGGGCAGAATCCGTTTTCATTCCGTGGAGCGCGTCGTCTCCGTTCTTTCCTACCTGGATCGGGAACTGGACGGCGCGAGCGGCGCAAAGACCCTGATCAACTTCCACGACGACAATCTGTCGATGGATCGAGGCCGTCTGCATCTGCTGCTTCGCCGGATGGCGGAGCTTCACTGCCGGAACCTCATGTTCTGAGGCATGATGCGGCCGGAGCCTCTGACCGAGGATAGCTTCCCACTGTTCCGGGACGCCGGCTTCGCGGGTTTTCATATCGGAGTCGAGAGCGCCGTGCCTCAGATCCTCGGGACGATCAAGCGGGTGCGTCCGGGCGGCGGGGAGAAGGATGGCTACCGGCGGGAGAACGTCTTTCTGGACCGCGCGGCCTGGGCCGTGGAGAAGGCCAAGCGCGCCGGGCTCCAGACGACCGCCGGCGTGATTCTGGGATTCCCCGGAGAAACCGAAGAGCAGGGCCGGGAGACCCTGGAGTATGTCAGGCGGCTGGGCGTGGATCAGTACTTCCACAACCTTCTGCGCGTGCACGCGGGGACCGAGCTGGAACGCACCTGCCGGGAATTTGGCATCCATGTGGAGCCCGGACCGTGCGCGCCCCTGCCCCGGCGAACGCGCCTCGCCTACCCGGCGCACAGGCTCCCCATGCTGGACCATGCGGACCAATGGCCGGCCAGAGGCAACGCCGAAATGTTCTTGGTCTTGCGGCTGCTGACAGGAGCCCCGGAAACCTATCTGGGCGCGGCGATTTCACAGAGCGAGAGCGGACTCGGCGCGTGCGGCCCGATTCTCGGCATCTCGAAGCTGGCCCCTGCGAGCGCCATCCGCGAGTGGCTCGATTGCGAACTGCCCTATAGCTCGGTAGTCTGCCTGGTCAGCGACTTTGCGGACCCGTCCGGACCCGATCAAAGCCTTGTGCGCGACAGCGTACCATTCCCGGTCTGCACGCTTCGGGCGGCGCCTCACGCCGCGGGCGGCTACTGTTGGCGCCTCAACGAACTGGACCTGGATGCCCCCGCTGAGAACAGCATGTCCATCCGCGTCATCCCGTTTGCCGGTGTGGACTGGACCGACCTCGCGGGGCTGGTGGATCCGATTCGTGAGACCCTGCTGCTCGCGACCGATACCACTGGCGATGTCGAGGCGATGGAGAGATTCCTCGCGGAGGGGGAGCCGGCAGGTCGTTGGAGGCTGCCGGCTGCTGCGCTGGAAAGCTGTGTCTCCCTCGCCGATGGCTGCCGCTGGGCTGGCGCACCCTGCCCGGCTGCGGAGGGGATTCGCTGGTTCGTCGATGGCAGTGGGAATCTGTCTCCCTGCCGGCGCGGAGGGCCGGTTGGACAGGTCGGAGACAGCCCGCCCGCACTCCGCCAGGCAGTGGAAGAGATCGAGCGGGCCGAGGCGGAAAAGCGCCACTGCGCGGCCTGCCCCGTTTCCAGCTCCTGTTCCCGCTGCCTGTTCCCCGAACCGTTGGGGGCCGCGCGCTTCTGCGAGTTCCGGCAGCGTCATCCCGACCTGCCGGCTTTCGTGGATGGGCTGGTTGTGGCCCGGCTCCTCTCGCAGCTCAGCCTGGTCCCGGAAGGCGCCAGCGGTTTCACGATCCGCTCACTGCGCGGCCGTCTTCGGGGGGAATTCGCGCTCGGCGGCGGCCCGGTCGCTCTTTCCGAATGCCTGCTTCTCAGCTTTGACGGAGCCAGCTCCGGCTTCCTTTGCCACAGCCGCCGGAAGCTGCTCGTCCCGGTGGCAGGCGAACCACTGCGGACGCTCGAAATGTTGATCCAGGCCGGCTGACGGGTTGCGCTCAGTTTGTGAAGCCGATGCGGCGGAGGGCGGATTCGAAGTCGGGCTGGTCGAACGGGGAGCGCGGCTCGCCCATGCGCACGGAGAAGGCGGATTTCACTCGACCGTTCTCGAGCGCGAGGGCGTACGGGGGCGAGACGATGTGGTAAGCCTTGCGCAGGATCTCGACATCCTCGGAAATCGAGGCGCGCAGACCGGCGTTGCGCAGGAAGAGCTGCGCAAACTGCGGCTGCTCGACGGCGACGGTGACGATCCTGACCTCGCTCTTCCAGTTTAGTTTCGCCATGGTGCGCGCGGCGGCGTCGCAATGCGTGGACTCGGGGTTGTAGATGAACAGGAACACGCGCCCCTGCCGCATCGGGAACGGCTTGCCGTCGACCCGGATGGTCCGCGGCGTGATGATCGAGGCCTGGATCCTGGCGTTCACGCCGTAGGAAACGGCGGCGAACACCGCAATGGCGCCCAGCGCAAGCGCCGCGCCGCGCAAACCCCTCGAGGGCCGCGCCCACCAGGCGGCGACGGCCGCGAACACGAGCATCACCGCGTCGCCGATGAAGAAGGCCGGGCCGACCGCGCGCCTCACCCACGGGAAGCAGTTGCAGTCTTCCCCGCGCAGCAGGCTGTAGTTGGCGGAGATGTAAACCAGGAAGAACACCAGCAGCGCACCGGTGAGCCAGGCTCCCCAGCGGCGGAAACGGGGAACCAGAATGAGCGCGCCGGAGAAGGTCTCGCCCACTCCCAGCAAGCACGCGCCGATCAGGCTCAGGCTGGCCGGCACGAGCGCCTGCTCGAGCCGGGCCGCGGCGCCGAAAGGATCGGTGATCTTCCAAACACCCGTGACGATGAACAGAACCCCGATGGTCACCCCTGTCACGTGACTAACAGCAGTCTTCCATCCAGCCGGCGCCCAGACAGCGGGGGCGCCGTGCGGATATGCCATACTGTCTTCCATGCTGCCTATTGTAGCCCGCTTCCACGCGGCTAAGTCGTGGGGGACGGTGGCTTTGCTGGTGGCGGCAGGGACCTGGGCGGAAGGCGCGGACATGGTCATCACCGGAGCGCGGATCTACACCGGCGACAGTCGGAGGCCCATCGCGTCCGAGCTGTGGGTGAAGGACGGGCGCATCGCGTCGAGCCACCCGGGCGCCGGGGCGAAGCACATCGACGGGCGCGGCGCCACGGTGATCCCGGGCTTCATCGACTCCCACGCCCACATGGAATCGCTCGGCGACGAGCTGGAGACCTTCGACCTGCGCAACGTGCGGTCGGTGGCCGAGGTCGCCGGGATCGTGCGTAAGGCGGCGGTGGGACGCAAGCCGGGCGAATGGATCCGCGGCCGCAGTTGGGACCAGACCAACTGGGGCGGGAAGTTTCCCACGGCCGAGGATCTCCCCGAGGAGCACCCGGTCTACCTCACGCGCGTGGACGGGCACGCCGCCTGGGTCAACCGCAAGGCACTGGAGATCGCGGGCATCACGGCGAAGACGCCGGACCCGCCGGGCGGCAGAATCCTGCGCACGGAGTCCGGCCAGCCGACGGGCATCCTGATCGACCATGCGGAGGACTTGGTGCTGCGGAAGATCCCGCCGGCGACGCCCGAGGAAACGCGCCGGCGCATCGAGAGGGCGGCGCGGGAGTGCGCGCGGCTGGGGATCACCACGGTGCACGACGCGGGCGTGAGCGCGCAGGCGCTGGCGGCCTACCGCGAGCTGATTGCGCGCGGCGAATTGCCGGTGCGGGTGTACGCGATGATCGGCGGCCCCGGCCCGCTGTGGCAGGAGTACCTGAAGCGCGGGCCGGAAATCGGCGAGCGGCTGACCGTGCGCAGCATCAAGCTGATTGCGGATGGAGCGCTGGGCAGCCGCGGGGCGGCGCTGCTCGAGCCCTACACGGACGACCCCGGCAACTCCGGCCTGCTCATGCTCACCAAGGAGCAGATCGAGCGCGTGGCGCGCGAGGCGGCCGCGCGAGGCTTCCAGGTCAACACGCATGCCATCGGCGATCGCGCCAATCGCACCGTGCTCGAGGCCTACGCCGCGGTTCTCGGCGGCCCCAACGACCGCCGCTTCCGCATCGAGCACGCGCAGGTGGTGGCGCCCGGAGATTTCGAGCGGTTCGCGAAGTACTCGGTCGTCCCCTCGATGCAGGCGACCCACGCCACCAGCGACATGCGCTGGGCGGAAGCGCGGCTGGGGGCGGCGCGCGTCCGGGGCGCGTATGCCTGGCGGCGATTCCTTTCGCTGGGCCTGACGGTGCCGAACGGCTCGGATTTCCCCGTCGAGGAGCCCAACCCGCTTTTCGGTTTCTATGCCGCCATCACGCGCCAGGACCGCGCGGGCCATCCGGAAGGGGGCTGGTTCCCGGACCAGCGCATGACGCGCGAGGAGGCGCTGAAAAGCTGGACCTGGAGCGGCGCGTGGGCCGCGTTCGAGGAGCACCAGAAAGGCTCGCTCACGTCCGGAAAACTGGCCGACTTCGTCATGCTGTCGGCCGACATCATGCGCCTTCCGCCGCGCGAGATTCCGGCCACGCGCGTCACCATGACCGTGGTGGGCGGCGAGGTCGTCTATTCGGAAGCGCGATGATCCTGGGCATCCTTCTGTGGGCCGCCTCGCTGGGAATCCCGGGAGCGCGGGAGCTCTCGCCGGAGCGCCGGCTGGTGGTGATTCTGGTGACGGCGGCGCTCACGGTTGGGGTCGTCGCTTTCGCCGTGTGGCGTTTGAAGGGCGCGCTGTGGGGCAGGCGAAACCGGCCGCCCGAGTGAGGCTGGTGCGGATGGGGAGAGTCGAACTCCCAAGCCCTTGCGGGCGCTGGAACCTAAATCCAGTGCGTCTGCCAGTTCCGCCACATCCGCGCTGATGCAGCCATTTTAGCGCACGATGATAGACCCGTGACAGCCGGCATCGTGGCAACCGGGGACAGCCTCGGCCGTCCCGACGGCGGACGGCCGAGGCAGTCCCTCGGTTGCGGGCGCCCGGTCCAGTCAGCCGCCCGAACTACGGGATTGTGGCGGGAAGGCGCTGGCGGAGGTCGTCGATCTGGCGGCTGAGCTGCTCCAGGCGGGCCAGGATCTCGGTGTGCTGCCGTTGCGCCGTGGGCGGCTCCTTGGCCTTGATGAAGAACGAGCCGCCGGGTTCCAGCACGCAACGCTCGATGTCATGGAGCCTGGCGAAGCCCTGCCGGTGCGCCACCGTCAGCAACTCCGATTCCGTGAGCAGCTCCTTGGCCAGCGCATCGCGCCGGATCTTGCCGTGTTCCATGAGTACCGTCGGCGTGCCTTCCAGAATCTGATCCAGCCGCCGATGCTTGAAGACAAAGCGGACCACCAGGTAGTTGATCGCCAGCAGCGCGAAGGCGCCGATCAGGCCTCCGGTCACCGAGTTGTCGTCGCCGATGATGGCATTCTGCACGGCGTTGGAGAGCGAGAGCAGCACCACCAGGTCGAAGGGATTCAACTGCGCCAGCTCCCGTTTGCCGAAGATCCGCAGCAGGACCACCAGGACGAGGTACACGACGACCGGGCGCAGGATCTTCTCCAGCACGCTGAGTTTCAACAGAAACATGTCGGGCCCGAGGTGGGCAATGGCAGAGGCTAACATGCAGACCATTGTGGCAGGAGTGGGGCGCCATCGGGCTACTATGGAATCATGCGTTACAGACCTCTAGGGCAGTCTTCGATTGAGGCATCGGCGGTGGGGTTCGGCGCGTGGGCGATCGGCGGGTGGATGTGGGGCGGGACCGACCAGCGGGAGGCCGTGCGCGCGATCCAAGCCGCGCTGGACGAGGGAATCACGCTCATCGATACCGCGCCCGCTTACGGGCTCGGGCTTTCGGAAGAACTGGTCGGGGAAGCCATCGCGGGGCGGCGCGACCAGGTCGTGCTGGCCACCAAGTGCGGTTTGGTATGGCACAGCGGCGGCGGCCGATTCTTTTTCCATCAGGATGGCAAGCCGGTGCACCGCTATCTCGGCGGCAATTCCATTCGCTACGAGCTGGAGCAGAGTCTCAGGCGACTCCGCACAGACTATGTCGACCTCTATCAGACCCACTGGCAGGACTCGACTACTCCCATCGAAGAGACGATGACGACGCTGGTCGACCTCAGGCGGCAGGGAAAGATCCGCGCTATCGGCGTCAGTAACGCCAGCGTCGAGGACATCCGTCGATACCAGCGGCTCGGGCCGATGGACACCGACCAGGAGAAGTACAGCCTGCTCGACCGCGACCACGAAGCGGCGCTGGTGCCTTATTGCCGCGAGCAGGGGATCGCGCTGCTGGCCTATTCGCCGCTCGCGAATGGTCTTCTCACCGGGAAGATCGGGCCGGAACGGGGGTTCTCGGGCGACGACCTGCGGCGCAACAACCCGCGGTTCAGTGTCGAGAACCGCGTCCGGATTCAGGGAATGCTGGGACAGGTCCGGCCGATCGCCGAGGGGCATGGGCTGACGCTGGGACAACTGGCGATCGCCTGGACGCTCGCTCAGCCGGGCATCACGCATGCGCTGGTGGGCGCGCGCAACCCGCGGCAGGCGATCGAGAACGCTGGGGCGGCCGATGCCGTCCTCAGTGACGAGGAGCTGGCCGCGATCAGCGGCGCGTTCCGGCAGCCTATCGGGCGCTGAAGAACTCGCGGATCGCGGCGGCGGTGCGCTGGATGTCCTCTTCGCCGTGCGCGGCGGAGACGAAGGCCGCCTCGAACTGCGAGGGGGGCAGGTAGAAGCCGCGGTCCAGCATCCAATGGAAGAACTCGGCGAACCGCGCGCGATCGGAGCAGTGGGCCGATTCCCAGTCCGTGACCGGGCCCGGGGTGAAGAAGAAGGTAATCATCGAGCCCACGCGATTCACGGCGATGCCGGCCGGAGCCGCGGCCGCCAGTTGCGCGGTTCGTGCTTCGAGTTGGGGGTAGACCTCCGGGTGCGCCTTGAGGTAGCGCAGCGTCGCCAGGCCGGCGGCTACCGCCAATGGGTTGCCCGACAGCGTGCCCGCCTGGTACACCGGCCCTGCCGGGGCCACCATCGACATCACCTCGCGCCGCCCGCCGTAGGCGCCGACCGGGAGGCCGCCGCCGATCACCTTGCCGAGGGTGGTGAGGTCGGGCCGGATGCCATACCGCGCCTGGGCGCCCCCGAAAGCAACTCGAAAGCCGGTCATGACCTCGTCGAAGATCAGCAGAGCGCCGTAGCCCGCCGTCAGTTCCCGCAATGTCTCGAGGAACCCCGGCTCCGGCGGAACGCAACCCATGTTGCCCACCACCGGCTCGACGATCGCGGCGGCGATTTGGTCTCCGTACGACTCGAAGCAATCCGCCAGCGCCTGGGGGGAATTGAAGGGCAGGGCGATGGTGGTATCGGCAAAGGGCTTGGGCACGCCCGCGGTGTCCGAAATGCCGAGCGTAGCGACGCCTGAGCCGGCTTTCACCAGCAGCGAATCGACGTGGCCGTGGTAGCAGCCCTCGAACTTCACCACCAGGTCCCGGCCGGTGTAGGCGCGCGCCAGCCGCAACGCGCTCATCGTCGCTTCGGTACCGGAATTCACCAGCCGCACCATCTCGACCGAGGGAACGGCGTCCGAGATGGCCTCCGCCAGCTCGACTTCGCGCTCGGTCGGCATGCCGAAGCTGGAGCCGCCGGCCAGAGCCTCCTCGATCGCGGCGACGACCTCCGGAGGACGGTGGCCCAGCAGCAGCGGGCCCCAGGAGCAGACGTAGTCGATATACTCGTTGCCGTCCACGTCCCAGATGCGGGAACCCTGGCCGCGCGCAATAAACGGAGGCGTCCCGCCCACGCCGCGGAAGGCACGCACCGGCGAGTTCACGCCGCCCGGAATGGATTTCTGGGCGCGCTCGAAAAGGGCTTTCGACCGGGCGCTCATACCTGGCTTTCTTCAGCGACTTCGCCGCGGCTGAGCAGGAAGCTCATGAAGGTATCGAGCATGGTGCCTTGCAGGTTCCGCAGCAGCCGCCCTTTCAAGCCCAGGTAGGAGAGGGTGCCGGCGAACAGATCCTGCGTCAGCTCGCACAGGCGCGGACTGCGCCGCAGGAACTGCACCATGCGCTGCGGCACGGAGCCGAACAGGAATCGGCCGAGGAAGAAGCGGTGCGCGATGGCGGCGCCGAAGGCCAGGTCGGCGGCGAAATCGCGCAGGAGCAGGGTGCGGTAGGCGCGGTGCTTTTCCGCGGGCGGGTGCTCTTCCGAGAGCAGTACCTTGCTGGCCAGGTCCGCCGAGCGCAAGGCGTAGTAGAGGCCCTCGCCGGTGATCGGATCCACCAGGCCGCCGGCATCGCCCACGGCCAGCCATCCCCGGCCCGCCAGCCGGTTGTTGCGCCAGCCGGAGACCCCGAGCGAGGGCAGCAGGTGACTGAAGAAGCGGGCGTCCTTCAAGGAGATCCCCCGCTCGCGCAGGAACGCTTCCAGGCGCATCCGCAGCGCCTGCGCCGGAACGCCTTTTCCGCAAATGCCCGCCGAGAGGTGGCCGCAGCGCGGGAAAACCCAGATGTATCCCTCCAGCCGCGGCAGGAACTGGATGTCGATGTGCTCCTGCTGGCTGGGCACGTAGTAGCCCAACGCGCACATGGCATCCCCGGGCGTCCACTGCGTGCCCAGGTTCTTCAACGAATTGCGCGCGCCGGTGGCGACGATGCAGAAATCGGCTTCCAGGGTTCCGCCAGCGGTCCGCACCGTCCAGGGGCCGCCATTGCGCGTCACTTCCAGGACGCGGGTCTTCTCGATGTGCGCCCCGGCGCGTTCGGCGCGTTCCAGCAGTAGACGATTCAAGTCCAGGCGCGAGTAGATCAGCACCGGCTCGCGCAGTGACAGCCTGGCCGCCCCGGCGCCCGGCGCGGCCAGCAGCGCGTCGCTGACGAACCGCTTGGGCAGGTCGTTGTGCAGCAGAAAGGGATAGCGGTGATAGGCTTTGAAAGTAAGTCCGCCGCCGCAGGGCTTTTCCCAGGCCAGTTTCTCGTCCAGAACCACGGCATCCAGGCCGGCCGAAGCCAGCCGCTCCGCCGCAAAGGCCCCCGCGGGGCCGCCCCCCAATACCGCCACGCGCTTCATTTCCCAGTCTCGGGTCGGGTTCCTGAGCCCATCGGAGGGTGGCCGGCCGGCATCGCGGCAGGCATCTGCCCATGCGGGCCGGTTCCCCTGCCCTTCACTACCCAGCGGTTGCCCTTGCGCTCGAGCGTGTACTGCATCCGCATGCCGGAGGACGCTTCCCCGCCCTTGGGACGGAATGAAACCGTGACATCGGCTTCGTTCTGCCGGAAGGAGATCGACGTCACGTCGACCTGCATCTGCGAGAGGTTCAGATTCTGGCGGGCCGAAAGGTAATCCAGGACGCCCTGCCGCACGGCGGCTTCGTTCTGAATGCCACGGCTGCAAGCCACCAGGAAGAGCCCGGCCCAAGCAACGGAAAGAAGATGACGCAATCGCACACTACAATTATAGCTTTGCCGCCCGGCCGCGTCAGAACGCGATGCCGAATCCGACCGAGGCCTCCGCCAGGTGAGTGAAGCCGGTGGACAATGTGGTGGAGGAGAACTGCAGTTGCCGGATGTAAGGCCTGCCGCCGATGCGCTCGCGGAGGTCGAGACGCGCCAGCGCGTGCGGGAAAAGCTTGATCTTAACGCCGCCGCCGAAATTGAAACCGTAGTTCCCGGAGCCGCCGCCCGGCCACACGTCAAAATGGGGCGCGCTGTACTTATAGCGCTGCACACCCCCCGTGAAGAATGGGCGCCAGCGCTCGCCCCGCGGCATGCAGTACAGCAGGAAGTTGTACGAGATCATCTGGAGCTTGATCTTGTCGGTATACAGAGTGGAAACGCTGTTGCCGTCCTCGTCGGTTTGGGTATCCATGGTTCGGAAGGCCATGTGCTGCACGGAGTATTCCAGCTCGTGGCCATAGTAGCCCTTGCTGTTCCAGGTCGCCCGGACGCCGACGAAGTAGTGGGCCCGCCTCAACTGGGTGTCGGTGTCGACGGGCGTTTCACTGAGCGAGCCGAGCAGCGGATGATGGAAGCGCGGGTAGCCGCCGAAGGCGGATACCTCGAACTGTTGGGCCACCGCCGCGCCATGGATCGAGGCAGCAAAGAGAGCACTCCAAAGCAGCTTCTTCATGTTCACCACAAACTTCTGATTATCGCACCGATTCCGGAGCGGCTCTCAGTCCAGGTGGAAGACTTCCTCCAGCCGGAGGAAGCCCTCGTCGGGCTGGCGGCCGCCCAAGTCCTCGAAGAACGGCCCCATCTGGCTCTGCCAGCGCGCGTTGACCTCACGCTGGGCCATGCCCGCCACGGCCTGGGCGAGGTTCGGCGTCTCCAGATACCCGATCAGCAGGCCGTCGTCACGCAGATACAGCGAGTAGTTGTGCCAGCCGGTCTCCCGCAATGCCTGGAGCATGTCCGGCCACACCGCCTGGTGACGCTCCTTGTACTCCTCGAGCCGGTCCTTCTTCACTTGCAGCAAGAAACACACACGTTCCATCCAACACCTCCCAAAAAAGGGGCAGCGGCGCGAATCGGGACCATCCACGGACCGCTTGCCACGAGATTCGAACTCTCAAATAAACAGCGGCGCGGCCACCAGCGTGATGGTGCTCAACAGCTTGATGAGCACGTGCAGCGAAGGCCCGGCGGTGTCCTTGAAGGGATCGCCCACCGTGTCGCCGACCACGGTGGCCTTGTGGGCCGCGGAACCCTTGCCGCCAAACTGGCCGGTCTCGACGAACTTCTTGGCGTTGTCCCACGCGCCGCCGCCGTTGTTCATCATGAGGGCCATCAGGATGCCGGTGATCGTCCCGACCATCAGGAACGCCGCCACCGCCACCGCGCCCATCGGCAGGCCGGCGGCCGTCACCCCGAAGCACCGGAAGATCAAGCCGACGGCAACCGGTCCCACCACCGGCAGAATGCCCGGCAGCACCATGGCCTTGAGGGCGCCGCGGGTGACGATGTCCACGCAAGTGCCGTAGTCGGGATCCGAAGTCCCCGCCATAATCCCCGGGTCGGCCTTGAATTGCCGCCGAACCTCTTCGATAACGGTCTGCGCGGCCCTGCCGACCGCCCGGATCGCCAGGGCGCAGAACAGGAACACGAGCGCCGCGCCGATCAGGGCCGCGACGAAGATCGGCACGTTGCCGATGTCGATGGTGAACTCCTGTACCTTGCGGCCCAGCGTGGCCAGGTGCTCCTTGACGGCGTCGGTGTAGGCGGTGAAGAGCAAGAAGGCGGCCAGCGCCGCGCTGCCGATGGCGTAGCCCTTGGTGAGGGCCTTGGTGGTGTTGCCCACCGCATCCAGCCGGTCCGTTCGCTTCCGGACTTCCTCGGGCTGCTGCGACATTTCGATGATGCCGCCGGCGTTATCCGTGATCGGGCCGAAGGTGTCCATGGCCAGAATGTAGGCGCAGGTGGAAAGCATGCCCATGGTGGCGATCGCCGTGCCGTAAAAGCCGGCCGCAATCGGGTCGATGCCGGGCAGGCCCGCGTGCACCCCGAGATAGTAGGAACCCAGGATAGCGCCCGAGATTACGACCACCGGCAGCGCCGTGCACTCCAGCGCCACCGAAAACCCGGTTATGATCACGGTGGCCGCACCCGTCTTGGCGCTTTCGGCGATCGACAGGACCGGGCGGTACCTGGACTCGGTGTAGTACTGGGTGATCCAGACGAACAGGAAGGCGGTCACGATGCCGACGATGCCCGCCCCGAACAGCATCAGGTTGGCCTGGAGCAGGTAGTGCACCGCGACGTAGAAACCAGCCATGGCCAGCACGGTGGTCATGTAGTAGCCGCGGTTGAGGGACTTCATGGGGTCCTCGTTAGCCTTGACCCGGACAATCAGCACGCCCACGATCGAGGCGATGAGACCGAAGGCGCGGGCGACCAGCGGGAACATGATACCCTTGACGCCGTAAATCGGATACAGGGCAACGCCCAGGATCATGGCGCCAATGTTTTCGGCGGCGGTGGACTCGAACAGGTCGGCGCCACGGCCGGCGCAGTCGCCGACGTTGTCGCCCACCAGGTCCGCGATCACGGCCGGGTTGCGGGGATCGTCTTCGGGGATTCCGGCTTCCACCTTGCCCACCAGGTCCGCGCCCACGTCGGCGGCCTTGGTATAGATGCCGCCACCCAACTGGGCGAACAGCGCCACGAAGCTCGCTCCAAAACCGAAGGCGACAATCTGGAACGGAATCAGCTTCGGATTGCCGAGACCGTCGAAGAGCCAGAACAGGCCGCCGACGCCCAGCAGCGAGAGCGCCACGACGCCCAGACCGGTCACCGCACCGCCGCGGAGCGCGATCTTCAGCGCCTCGTTGAGGTCTTTGCGGGCCGCCGAAGCGACGCGGATGTTGCTGCGGATGGAGACCCACATGCCGCAGAATCCCGCGGCCAGGGAGCACACCGCACCCACCACGAAGGAAACGGTCATGCGAACGGCCAGCTTGGAGTCGCCTTTACCGAAGGCGTACCCCAGGAAAATGATGACCGCCAGAGCCACGGCCAGACTGACGATGGTCGAGTACTGGCGGCGCAGGAAGGCCTCGGCGCCCTTACGGATGGCGTTGGAGATCTTCTGCATTTCCGCCGTGCCCGCGTCCTTGCCCATCACGGAGCGGGCGAACAGAAACGCAACCCCGAGCGAGAGCAGGCTGACGGCGATCACCATGGTCAGGAAAAAGGGTCCGGCATCGGGATCTTCCACGGCCCCGGTTTGGAGCCAAAGCGCGAACACAGTCGTAAGTGATGGCATCGAAATGAATCCTCCGAAACTCTTGGGGAGCCGGCCCTCCGATAGGAGAGCCTTCACCACATTGGGATTTCAGGATCTGGAATACACCACGATAGCGCACGGGAAGGCTGGATTTCAAATCAGCGCGGGTGCCTGATACAAAAAGTGCCAGGGGTCTCAGGTTTACCCCTGAGGATGGGGTGGGGCAACCGAGGACAGCCTCGGTTGCGGACTGCGGGAAGTTTCTGGAGACGCATTTCGCCGCGGAATGAAGGGCACGCTAGGACTGCTTGTCGCCCTTGAAGGTGCCCTCGTCGTCCGGTCCCTTGTAGACGCCCTCAACGCTCTTGCCCGAGATCTTGCCCTCCGCGCTGTAGATCTTGTCGTCCACGGACACCTTGAAAGTGAACTTGTTGCCATCGAGTTTCGGGTCGATCAGCGGGAACTCGCCGCGGTCGCCCTTCAGCGTGCCAGAGAGCTTGCCGTCGTGCTGCTTCACGGTCAGCGTCCAGGTCAACCCTTCGGCGCCGAAGGAGACCACCCGCCAGGAGCCCACCACGGGATTCTCGGCCGCCCGGACCGGTGCGCAACAGATGAGCAGGGCAAGCGCCAAGAGCAGAGCGGAAGCGCGATTCATGGTCCTTCCTCCAGTTCCCGCATCGTATCGTCCCGCCCCTGCGCGTGTCAATCGCCGGTCTGTCGCCGCCTCCGCGCCCTTCATCCGCGAATTCCACCCTTGGTCCGATTCCGCGGGACGCGGGCCACGACCCCGCCCTATTCTCGGGGCATGGATGAATTGGTACGACTCGAACAAGTCAGCCGGCGCTACCCGATGGATCACAGCTTCGTCACCGCGCTCGAGGATGTCTCGCTCGGCATCGAGCGGGGCGAGTTCCTGGCGGTGGCCGGGCCGAGCGGCAGCGGCAAATCCACCTTACTGAATCTGATCGGCTGCATCGACCAGCCAACCAGCGGGCGCATCTTCATCGAGGGCACGGACACCAGCCGGCTGAGTGGGGCGGAACTTGCCACACTGCGGCGCCGCAAGATCGGCTTTGTCTTTCAGACGTTCAATCTGATCCCGGTGTTCACGGCGTTCGAGAACGTGGAGTACCCGCTGCTGCTCCAACGGTTGCCGGAGCGCGAGCGCCGGCGCCGGGTTGCCGAGGCGCTGGGGAGCGTTGGGTTGGAGAGCCGCGCCAAGCATCGCCCCGACCTGCTCTCGGGCGGGGAGCGCCAGAGAGTCGCCGTGGCGCGCGCCATCGTGCATCGCCCGGCGCTGGTACTGGCGGACGAACCCACGGCCAACCTGGACACGCGCAACGCCACCCAGTTGATCGACTTGATGCACGAGCTCAACCGCATCCTCGGCCTGACATTTCTTTTCGCGACGCACGACCAGCGGCTGCTCGACCGCGCCGAGCGGGTGGTTCCGCTGTGCGACGGGCGCGTGGAAGCGGCCCCTGTCTTGAGGTGAACTCATGAAGATTCTTCTTTTGCTCGCATTCAGGAACATCTTCCGCAACCGGCGCCGGACGCTGATGACGCTGCTGGTGGTGGTAGGCGGCGTCTCGGCGCTGCTGCTGGCCGGGGGCTTCTTCTCCTGCCTGTTCTGGAGACTGAGGGAAGGCACGATCAGCGCCGGGCTGGGGCACATCCAAATCTACAACTCCGACTACTTCAAGCGCGACGAGACGCGGGCGCTCGAAAACGGCTTGGAGAACTACCGCGATCTCACCACGATCGCGGCCAACACACCGCACGTACGCGGCATCGCGCCGCGCATCGAGTTCTTCGGCATGGTGTCGAACGGAATGAAGTCGGGAACGTTCATGGCCGCGGCGGTGGACCCGGCGGCGGAAACGCGCATGGGCTTCGAGCCCCGCATCCTCCAGGGCCGGAACCTCCAGGAGCACCCGGGCGCGGGGTATGAAGTGCTGCTGGGGACGGGCCTGGCGCGCTCGATGGGCGCAACCCCCGGAACCGGGCTGACGTTGCTCGCCATCACCGCCGACGGCGCGCTAAACGGCATCGACGTCGACGTGGCCGGCATCATGACCACCGGCTTCAAGGAAGTGGACGACCGCACCCTGCGGCTGACCCTGCCCGCCGCGCAGCACCTGCTACAGAGCGGGCGCGTCACCAAACTGATCGTGGGTCTGGACTCGACCGAGAGTACCGACGCGGCTTACACGGCTCTCCAATCGCGGCTGGGCCAGCGCGCCCCGGTCACGCTCAAGAAGTGGCTGGAACTGGCGACCTACTACCGGCAGGTGCGGCTGATGTTCTCGGGAATGCTGGTGTTCCTCGGCATCATCGTGTTCTTCATGGTGGTGATGTCCAGCGCGAACACGCTCATGATGGCGATGTTCGAGCGAACCCGGGAGGTCGGAACCATGCTGGCGATGGGGACGCCGCGGCGGTGGGTGATGACGCTGTTCTTGATGGAGGGTGTTCTGACGGGTGCGCTCGGCGCGGTCGTCGGGGTGCTCGCGGGCAGCGGGATCGCGGAGCTGGTGAACCGCGCAAATCTTCAGATGCCGGCGCCCCCGGGCACCCTCAACGGCTTCCCGTTCCATGTGTTCCACGTTCCGGAGCTGATGTACGGTGCGGCGCTGCTGGTGGTCGTGACGCTGGCGGCGGCGTCGCTCGCGCCGGCCATCCGGGCCTCGCGCCTGCGCATCGTGGAGGCGCTGGCTCATGTCTAGCGCCGGGAGGACAACTATGCGTTTTCTCATTGCACTCTTGATGGCTGCCTCGGCCGGCGCGACGCCGGACGCGCAGGCGCTGCTCCGGCAATCCGACGCCGTGCGAAACGGCTGGCCGTCCTTCGTGGTGCGGGTGAAGATCACCAACTTCGAGGCGGGCAAGTCCGACGAAGAGGACTTGTTCGAGGTCTACCAGAAGGGAACCGAGAGGACCTACGTCGAGTTCCTCAGCCCGCGCGACAAGGGGCGGCACCTGCTGATGCTGGGCGACGACATGTGGATCTACCTGCCCGACACCAGCCGTCCCATCCGCATTACACCGCTGGAGCGGCTGAGCGGCAACGCCTCCAATGGCGACGTGGCGCGCACCAATTACGCCATCGACTACGACGCCGTCTACCTGCGCACCGAGACGGAGGGCGGCGCCGAGTGCCACGTGCTCGAACTCACCGCCCGGCGCAAGGGCGCGACTTACCGGAGGATACTCTACTGGCTGCGGGCCACAGATGCGCGGCCGGTCAAGGCCGAGTTCTTTCTGGCGTCGGGAAAACACACCAAGTCCGCCACGTTCGACGAGTATCAGCAGGTGGGCGGCAGAATGCTGCTTCGCCGCCTCACCATCTACGATCAGATCCGGAAGAACTCCCACAGCGTGATGGAGTACTCGGGCTTCGCGCCCCGCAGCCTGCCGGATCGCATTTTCCATCAAGGCCGCTCGGATCGGTTTTGACGCCATGCTCCTCGCGCTAGCACTCCTGCTAATGGCCGATGAACCCGCGCCGCCCGAGCCGCAATCCGAGACGCGCTTCGCGCTTTCGGTGACGGACGAGGGCGCGTGGGCCGCCGCGCTGAGGGTTCCGGGCCCGGAGGCGGGCAATCTGCTGCTCATCCAGCCGTCGTTCTCCTGGAGGAACGGGCAGCGCTGGCGCTTTGCGGCGAGCCTGGCCGGGGTGGGCGAGACGCACGGGGAGGCGAGCGCCCAGTTGCGCGTGAAGGAAACCTACCTGGGCTTCACCACCGGCGACCTGGACTTCTCGGCGGGCAAGCGAATCCTGCGCTGGGGAACCGGTTATGCCTTCACGGCCACCGGAGTGCTCGACCCGCCGCGCAACGCCACCGATCCCACCGACCGGCTGAACTTGAATGAAGGGCGCGAGATGGCCACGGCAGAGTGGATCCAGGGCCGCCACGCGCTTACCGCCGCCTGGGCTTCCGCCGGCCTCGTTCAGGAGCACCGAGCGGGCATGCGGGAAACCGTGGCTTTCCGCTACAACACGCTGCTGGCCGGGTTCGATACATCGCTGATCGTAGCCCACGACCGCGGCCGGACCACGTTCACCGGAGCCAATTTCACGCGCGTATTCGGCGAGGCCGTCGAGGTGCACGGCGAATTCGCGCATCGCGACACTTCGGCCGTGCTGCTGGGCGGCAAGTACACGATGCGCTCGGGATTTGGAGCGATCTTCGAGTTCTACGCTCCGGGCGCGGGCCGCCGTTACGCGTTCCTGCGCGCCGCGAAATCGCGGCTGCGCGAGCTGCCGGGGTGGAAGGAATGGGACGTTGCCGCGGCGCTGGTCGCAAACCTCGGCGATCGCAGCCGCATCCTGGTGCTGGATGTCACGCGCCGGATGGGCAACCACCTCTCCTTCTATGCGCACGCGCAGGCGCCCAGCGGCAGGAAGTGGCGTTCCGAGTATGGTATGATCCCCTACGCCGCGCTGGTCTCAGCCGGATTTCGAGTGCAATTGTGATGCCCACCGCGCCACAGTGTCGCAGGGAACCATGGTGGAGGGGGCGCTATCTGCTGCGCGCGACCTGGATCAACCTGGCCGCGGCCGCAACGGCCGCCCTGTTGTTCATCTGGTTCCAGCACGACACCCTTCCCAGCGCCTGGGCCCGCACTTTCGCCACCTCGCTCATCTATTCCTTCTCGATCGGCACGCCGGCTGCGTTGGTGCTGCCACTGGTGGGCACGTGGATTGCTTCGCGCGGATCCCCGCTGAGGCTGATGATCTACGTGGTCACGCTCCTTGCGCTGACCGTCGTGGGCTGCCTGATCGCCGGCGGCCTGATCGTCGCGGTCGGACTCGGTTCCCGCCAGGCGTTTTGGACCAACTACTTCTTCGTCGCACGCATCTGCGCGGTGATTGCCCTGACGTTTGGCTTGGGCGCCGTCTACTCCGAAACTCTGCGCATGCGGCTGGAGGAAACCACGCTCGAACTGCGCACGCGCCAACTGGAGGAGGAGCGGGCCAGGAAGCTGACCGCCGAGGCGCGGCTGTCCTCGCTCGAATCGCGCATCCACCCGCATTTCCTGTTCAACACGCTGAACTCGATCGCGTCGCTGATCCCCGAGGACCCCAGGCGCGCCGAGGACATGATCGCCAAGCTGGCCACGCTGTTGCGTTTCTCGCTCGACGCCAACCAGCGAAGTCTGGTGCCGCTGGCGCAGGAGCTGCGCGTGGTGGCCGACTACCTGGAAATCGAGCGGGCGCGCTTTGGCGAGCGCCTGCGCTACTCGATCGACGTCCCCGGCGAACTGGAGTCCGTCGAGGTGCCGCCGCTCTCGCTCCAATCCCTGGTGGAGAACAGCGTGAAGCACGCCATCGCGCCACGCCGCGAGGGCGGCGAGATCCGGGTGCAAGCCCGCGCGGCGGACGGCTATACAGAGCTGGAGGTCGCCGACACGGGCCCGGGCTTTCGTCTGGAGGCGGCACCGCCCGGCCACGGCCTCGACAATCTGCAATCGCGGCTGCACGCGCTGTTCGGGACCGCGGCTGGCCTGGAGACAGGCCGGCGGGAGACGCACTCGCTGGTGCGCATCCGGCTGCCGCAGCCCGCCCCGGTCCGAAACTCATGAGCGCCGCAGAACCGTTCCGCGCCTACCTGGTCGACGACGAGCCGCTGGCGTTGCGGCGCCTGTCGCGGCTGCTCGAAGAGACCGGGCGGTGCCGCGTTCTCGGCGTGGCTAGCGATCCCGAGGCGGCGCTCGATTTCTTGTCCCGGGAGACGGTGGATGTGCTGTTCCTGGATATCCAGATGCCGGGGCTGAACGGTTTCGAATTGCTGGCGCGCCTGCCAGTGCAGCCGGTGGTCATCTTCACCACCGCCTTCGATCAATACGCGCTGAAGGCCTTCGAGGTGAACTCGATCGACTACCTGCTCAAGCCCATCGACCGGCGGCAACTGGAGCGCGCGCTGGCGAAGCTCGAGCGGCTACGCGGCGAATCGGGGCGCCCGGCGGATCTTCGCGCGATGATCGAGCAACTGGCGGCGTCGCTGCGCTCGGGGGAGCCGCGCTACCCGGACCGCATTGCCTCGCGCACCGGCGAGCGGGTGCAGTTGCTCGACCTAGCTCGCGTCACCCACTTCTTTGCCCGCGACAAGCTCACCTTCGCGGCTTCCGGAGGGCGGGCTTACGCCGTGGATTACAGCATCGCCGACCTGGAGCAGAAACTCGACCCGCGGAAGTTCCTGCGCATCCACCGCGCCGTGCTGCTGAACCTCGACTGGGTGCGGGAGGTGGATTCCTGGTTTGCCGGGCGGGTCTTGGTGCGCCTGAAGGACGACCAACGCACCGAACTGACCGTGGCCCGCGACCGCGTCCGCGCCCTCAAGGAAAAACTGGAAGTGTAGCGGCAAGATCGACCTGCGCACCCCCATGGATCTCAGCCGCTATTTCCGCGATGAGGTTGTGCGGGGCGCTGTGGCCGTCTATGCCGGGTCCTGACGCCATCCGGCTGCGCCATATGCGCGAGGCGGCGCCAGGGGAGGCAGAATGGTTGTGAGACCCACGGTCATGGACGCCACGCCTTATGAGAACGCTCGGCAGTAGCGCAGTCCGATGGAACTCGAGGGCCTGGGCCAGGACGTTTGGCAGGGTGTGGATGTCGATGCGGTGACAGTCGGCGCCCTGGCGCAGTGGCCCCCCCTGAGACCGAAATACTCGTGAGGGCAACCGGGGACAGCCTGGGCCGTCCTCACGGCGGACGGCCGAGGCAGTCCCTCGGTTGCGGGCGCCCGTTTCAGCCAGCTGCTTGGCCTACGGAAATGCCCACGTTTGCGTTCCCCACCCACGGCGGTATACAGTGGTTCGGTCGCCGTATGCCGTCCCGGACAGTTCTCGTCGTCGATCCCCAGCCGGAGGTCCGGTCCTTCGTCAGGACCGCGCTCGGCGGCGAGGAGTACCGGGTGTTCGAGGCGCGCGGCGGCCTGGAGGCGCTGTGCGTGTGCGCGTGCCATCCGGTGGAGCTGCTGCTGATCGCGACGGATCTCACGGGAATCGACGGCGCCCGGCTGGTCCAGAAACTGTCGCACCCGTTCCCCACCATGAGGGTCCTGTATCTGGCCGCCGCGCCGGGGGCTGGAAGCGCCGAGGACGCCATCGCCAAGCCACTGAGCGCGGAAGTCCTCAGAGAACGAATCCGGCAGGCGTTCGAAGAGGCCACGGTCCGGAAGCGTCCCGCGACCGAGGCGGCCGACGGAGAGGCGGCGCGGCAGCGGAGCGCCTGAAGCGGCTATCGTTTCATGAATCGCAGGATCGCCTGGGCGGTCGGGTCGCCATCGCTCCCCAGGTGCACGATTTCCGAGATGTGGCCCTGCCCCGGAATGAAGACCAGTTCCGCGGGCACCCCGGCGTCGCGCAAGGCGCGGTGGAACCAGCGCGCCTGCGCTGGCAGCGTGGGGAAGTCCCGCTCGCAATAAACGATCAGAAACGGGGGCGCGCCGGCCTTGACGTAGCTGAGCGGCGAGGCCTGCTTTCGCGCCCGCGGGTCCTTGCCGAACACCGATTCCTCCCCACGGACCTCATACACGCCACTCAGCGTTATCGTCCCGCGGATATCGCGCGAAGACAGGCCGTAGGTCCGCAAGTAGCGCTGGTCGAGGGTGAGCAGCGCCGCCAGGTGGCCGCCCGCGGAATGCCCCGCCACAAAGATGCGCTTCGGATCGCCGCCGTGCTTCCCGATGTTGCGGGCCACCCAGGCGAAGGCCGCCGCCACGTCCTGGATCTGCGCCGGATGCGGGTTCTTGGGGGCCAGCCGGTAACTCATCACCGCGGTAACGATGCCCTCCCTGGCAAAGCGGTTCCCGAGGGCAATATACTGCCGCCGGTCACCGGCACGCCACGCGCCGCCATGGATGAACAGGAGCACGGGGGCGTTCCGCGCGTGGGTGGGGCGGTAGAGATCGAGCTGATGCTTGGGTGCGTCCTCGGGGGATCCGACGGTGTAGGAGATGTCTCGCAGCACATCGACGCCAGGCGGATCGGCGCCAGCGAGCGAGAGCGCGACGGCGGCGGCGAGAAGAAGGCGCGTCAATCCTTTGTCGGGGGCATCCGGTAGACGTAAATGGTGTGGGCACGGCCGGACACCGCCACGGTCTCGACCTCCAGCGGTTTCCAGCCGCGGATCCTGAAGTCGTGCGACACCACGCGCGCGCCTGGCCGCAGGGATTTCTCGAAGATCGGCTTCAGCCGGTCGTTCGACTCGGTCAGCAGATACAGGGTGACGACGTCGGCGGGCTTCAAGTCGACCTCCAGCAGATCGCCCTGGAGGATGGTGACGCGGTTCCCGAGACCCAGCCGGTTCACCTGATCGCGAGCCTGCCTGACCAGGTCGTTCGAAAGTTCGACGCCCACTCCTTTGGCCCTGAATTCCCGCGCCGCCGCGATCACGATGCGGCCGTCGCCGCAGCCCAGGTCATAGACGGTCTCGCCGGGCTTGACCTCCGCCGCCTCCAGCATTCTCTCGACGACTACCTGCGGCGAGGGCACGAAGGGCGCCAGCCGCTCGACGTAGGGCCGCTGGGCCAGGCATAAGCCAGCCGCCACGCTCAACCACAGCACTGCGACAGACAATCGACGCGTTTCCATATCGTTCACTGCTCGGCCGCCGGAGACGACCGCCGGCCGTTCCTGAGCTTCACCGCCCGCGAGACAATCTCGCCGACCGCCGCCCATAGGTCCCGCGGACGGCTGATGGTGAACTCATAACCCTTGAAAAACTTCACCGCGCGGCCGATGGCGTCCCGCCAGGGCGTCGTCTCGGGCCGCAGATTGTAATTCATATAGAAGACCGGGTACTCCACCTCTCCCACTTCCTTCAGCGACTCGGTGGGAACGCTCTCCTCGATCAGCGCCTTCGGGCCGGCGAAAATGAGTGCGTCCGGATGTTCCTCGCCTCCTATCTCTCTTTGGATGAGATTCGCCAGGAAGTCGGTTTCACCATTCTTCTGGCTCAGCCTCTTTAGATCGACGGTGCCGAGACTCAGCGACCGCAGCGCCTCGCCCAGCGCCGGAAAGTCGATCCGGCTGGCGTTCTGCTGGCGGTATAAGATGCGCTGTTCCTGCAAGTTGAACGCCACCACCGAGAACTTGCCGATGCGCGGCTCGCGGGCCACGGTCCGCAGGATGGACACCAACGCCGACGTGTCCAGTGGCTGGAGCGTCGAGGCGTGTGCATTCTGCGGGGCGAAATTCACCAGCATCTTCACGTTCAGGGGAGGTTCGCTCTGCGCCCGCTCGACGGGGGGCTCTTCCTTGAACTGCTCCTCGTCGGAGGCTTGCACCGTGCCGCGATTGATCGACAGCGTGAGCTGCCTGTCCCTGGGGGAGAGCGCGGCTTCGGCATCCCAGTACGAGGAGCACGGACGCTCGGTCCGGTCGCGCATCAGCCAATCGACGTGGTACTTGCCCTCGCCCAGATCGAAAGCTCCCTGAAGGTACGCGTTTCCGGGCGCATCCGCTTCGATCGAAGGCACGCGGACGCGCTGCACAAAGTACAGCGGCTCTTCCTTGGCCGTCTCCGGCGTCACCCGGAAGATCATGGTCAGCAGGTTCTCCGAGCCCGACAGGTCTTTCAGCGGGATACTCACCTCGTAACCCGCGTGAAAGCGCAGGTCGAAGCCCAAGGCCGGCTTCACCGGACTCACCGAGCAGGGCAGGTCCTGGCGCGGATCCCGGATCTCCAGAATCGCCCGATCGCTGGGGAACATCCGCACCATCCCGCCCGGACCGGAGCCGGTCAGCGGGCTCTGCGCATGGAGCAGAACGGGCGCAACCGTCAGGACCGAGAACCGGAGGGTAGTCCCGAGTTTCGAGCACAATAGCGCCATCTTCCTGGCTCCAAGGCGGACTTCGAATACCCATTGTAGCTCCGGTCTGGCGGAGCACAATGATTTTCACACCGGCCGCCGCCCGCGCCTCAGCTCCGGGGTCCCGCCCAGGCGGCCTGGCGGCGCCGCGCCCGCGCGCGTACAATCCATTGATTCTTAGAGGGAAATCGTGCCACGGAAAACACATCAGCCGCGTCACGCCGGTTATGCTACAGTGCTAGGGAATATGGCATCCCGAAGCGTGAACAAAGTCATTCTGATCGGCCACCTCGGCCGAGACGCCGAGACGCGGTTCACCACCGCGGGCGCCGCCAAGACCACCTTCTCCGTGGCTACCAACCGCCGCTGGAAAGACCAGCAGACCGGGGAATGGAAGGAAGAAACCGACTGGCACAACATCGTGCTCTGGCGGCAGGAGAATGTGGCCAACTACTTGACCAAGGGAGTGCAGGTGTACATCGAAGGGCGCCTGCAAACGCGAAACTACGAGGACAAGGACGGCAAGAAGGTCTACATCACCGAGGTCGTTGCCGACAGCGTGATCCTGCTGGGTAGCCGCGGCGCCGCCGAGGCCGCTGGCGCGGAAGGCGCGCAAGCGCAGCCGGTTTCCGCCCCACGGGGCCCCCAGCGCGTTCCGGCCCCCGCCCCCGCGCCCGCGCCCGCCCCCGCCCCCGAGGAAGGCGACAGCGGCGTAATCGGCGACGACGACGTGCCCTTCTGAAGGATCTCAGCCCAGCAGGTCCAGGGCGGCCTGGAGCTCGCTGCGCGCGTGCGCGTCGCCGCCGCGGATAGCGGCCTCGACGCCACGTGTATACATCTGGCGGGCATCCTCCAGCCGCCCCAGCCGCTCAAGCGCCTGCCCGGCGTGAAAGTACGCATAGGCGTAGTCGGGGTGGCTGGACACCAGCGCCCGATACTCATCCAGCGCCTGCTCGAGGCGCCCGGCCTTCACGTATTCCATCGCCAGCCCATAGCGCGCCAGGCGATTGTCCGGATCTTGCGCCAGGATGTTTCGCAACGCCTCCAGACGGTCCGTCATTGGCTTCTATGCTAATATACCTGCGATGGCGTGTCCGTATTTCTACCCGCAGGCGCGGTTTGACGAGAAAGCCAAGCGCCCCCGGCTGCCGCTGGGGGACCCCTACACGGGGCTGTGCCGCGTGGATCCCATGCGCGACTGGCGCCCCGATGAGGCCACGCTCCGCGAGTCCTGCAACCTGGGCTACGCCCGCGCCAGATGTCCCCGCTTCCCTAAGGAGGCCGGCCCGGACGCGCTCCGGTTCAGCGTCACCGGCGACCAGGAAGGCGTGCTGAGGATCTTCCACGTGTCCGAGCAGAATCACTCGCCGCTCGAGCACGGAACACTGGAGTACTCGGAAGACGCGGGCAAGTTCCTGAACGGCCACCCCAACCAGATGCTCCAGAAACAGGCGCAAGCCTACGTGGAAAGCTACCTGCGGCGGAAACACCAGCCGGAGCACTCGGCCAAGAACCCGCACCGCCGCTGATCCGAATCCCGTGGACCCATCTTTCAAGTTCCCCCCGGCGAGTCAGATCCCCGGCGGCCCCCCGGACCTGCCGCCGGCGGCCAGGCCGGTGCGCGAATCTACTTCCGAGTACTCCGAGCTCGCCCTCCCGAACGACGCCAACGCGCTCGGTTTCCTGCTGGGAGGCAAAGTAATGCACCTGGTCGACCTGGCCGGCGCCCTGGCCGCCATGCGGCACGCCCGCCGCCCGGTGGTGACCGCCTCGATCGACCATCTGAGCTTCCTCCACCCGGTCCACATCGGCCAACTCATCCTCCTGCGGTCCTCGGTGAACCGTGCCTTTCACACCTCGATGGAAGTGGGGGTCAAGGTCTTCGTCGAGGATCTGCTCACCGGCGAGAGCAAGCACACTTCTTCGGCCTACCTCACTTTCGTGGCAATCGACCCCCAGGGACATCCGGTCCCAGTCCCGTGCGTGATCCCGGAAACGCAGGAGGAAAAGCGCCGTTACGAGGAAGCGGGGCAGCGCCGCGCTCACCGCCTCGAGCTGAAGAAGAGAAGCGCCAGGTAGCTCCGGGAAGACCTACCCGGAGACCTTATACAGGTACTTGATGCTGGACTTGTACAGCAACAGGTTGGGCTGCCCGTCGCGATGGATCTTCAGGCAACTCTTGTCGTACCACTCGATGATGCCCTCAAAGGTCTCCCCATCCTGAAGTACGAACACCATGGGCGTCTTGGCCTGCATCTGCTTCAAGTAGTAAAAGTTCTCCGCGTTGGTTTGTTCGGGAGGAACGATCTTCTTGGGAGCGTTTCGGCGATTCGAGGAGTTCATCTGATCCTTCACTTCAATCAGGGACGGGCGTATCAATCGGCGGTTGGCAGGCTCCACAGCAAGCCTCTCCTTTATGAAGAAAAGTCAATAAACGCGCTCTTGCTGGGCCCAGGTATCGGGAGCCCGGCGGCAAGTCGGACTTATCTCTTATGCATATGGATAGCACATCGCCAACCGGCCCGCAAGCGACACCGGAACCCGCGAGGCCGGAGGGCGGGGTTCGGGTGCGACACAAAAGTGGAGTTCGTGGGATCCCTGCTGAGCCGCGACCGTAAGGGAGCGGAGGCTGGGCATCAGAGCAAGTCCGCGACGACGAAGAGCGCCATAGGTTCGCCCTGCTCTTCGACGACATAGCGGATCGCTTCCTGCACATCCTGATCCCTCCATAACCATCGCGTGCTTCCATGGCGCGCCCAGCGCTTTCGATCGGGTCCATCACGCCCCAGGCGGTTCAGAGCACGGCTCGCGTACGACTTGAAGTCGTTCATGACCCTCTCGGGCCGAACCTCAGCCTCGACAATGACGTGCACATGATTAGTCCGCACATGCGCGGGCAACAGATTCCATCCGCGCTGCACACAGACCTCCCGCAAAGCCTCCACCACGGCCGCCCGGCTGTCCGGGTCGAGCGAATACGGCGCCTGATTCATCTTCTGGCGTTCCGCTGAGGCACGTTGTGGGTCGGCTTCCAACAATCGGCTTCCCGGCAGATTGTGGTGCCGGTCCACGGAACCCGGTTCATCGCCGTGAAGGTGCGCGCCGTAGCACGCAAAAGTGATGAATTACCTCATGTATTCTCTCGAGAACGCTCCTGACGCGCCGCTCCCTTACGGTCGCGGCTCAGCCAAATGTACCACTTACGCTCAGATTTCGTCGCTTGGCCAGCATGCTTGCGAATCTATCATTGATGTCGCGCACCCGCGCGGTTCGCCCCGCTGGGTAGCCTCTCCCCATTTTCGCTATACTGTCAGGTTTGTGAAGTTTCGCGCCTCTTTGGTCATCGCACTGTTCGCGTTTCTGGCCGGCTGCTCGCGGGAGCCGGTGTCCTATCCGCCGCCTATCCAGCGCCTGCTTCCTCCGGCGCCCGAGAAGAAGCCGCTGGGTCGTTTTGTCAACATGAACGACCTGGACGTCGACGACTACATCGTGGGCGGGATCCAGAACCAGACCGAGGGAGCCGGCTGGCGCTGGACCCACGAAGCCCCCGAGCTGCGCTTCATGCCGGATCGCACCGCGGGGCTGAAGTTCGTCATGGATCTTGGCCTTCCGGCGTACAATTTCCAGCAGACCGGCCCAGTCACCCTGTCGTTCTTCATCAACGGGAAACTCTTGGACCGGGTGCGCTACGACACGCCCGGGGACCGGCGCTATGAAAAGCCCGTCCCCGCCGGCTGGCTGAAGGCCGGCGAGTTAGCCATCGTCCGCATCCAGGTCGATCCTCCCTGGATCTCGGAGAGCGATCAAGCGAAGCTGGGATTCGTGCTGCACCGAGCGGGGTTCGTCGACTGATGCTGGAAGCTCTTCGGGTTCTTTTCGGAGCGGTGTTTACGGTGGCGGTGTGCATCGGCCTGGGAAAACTGCTGCTGGGCGGACTGCGCCTCCGGTTCCGCCGCGCGGAGGAGCTTATCTTCTCGTTCGTGGCCGGCTCGGCCTGTCTGAGCCTGATCGTGTTCGGATTGGCCAGCCTCCACCTGGTGCGGCGGGGCGTTTTCCTGTTCCTCGGCGCCGCCGTGCTGGCCGCCGCCGTGATGCGCGGCGCTCTCCGGCCCGCCGGCGAGCCGCTGCCGCCGCTCCCGCGCTACTGGAAGCTCCTGTTCGGCACGCTGTTCGGGCTGTTCGCCTACCTCTACTTCTTCACCGCGATGGCGCCCGAAGTGAGCCCCGACGGCGCCAGCTACCATCTGGGCCTGGTTTCCCGCTACCTCCAGGCGCACGGCTTTTACCGTATCACCACCAACATGTACGCCTACCTCTCGCAAGGCACGGAAATGCTGTTCCTGTACGCCTTTGCCTTCGGGAGGCACTCGGCCGCCGCGCTGGTCCACTTCGCATTCCTGGTCACGCTGCCCTTCGCCATGCTGGCCTACGCGCGCCGGTTTGGTTTTCCGGTCGCCGGAATGGCGGCCGCGCTGTTCGTGTTCCTGAGCCCGGTGGTGGGATTTGACGGCAGTTCGGCCTACCTGGACGTGGCCGTGACCTGCGTACTGTTCGTCACCTTCTACCTGCTCCAGATCTGGGACCAGGAGCGCTTACCGGCCCTGCTCATCCCCATCGGGCTGCTGGCCGGGTTCGCCTACGCCATGAAGTACACGGCGTTCCTCGCCGTGCCCTACGCGCTCCTGTTCATCGGCTGGAAGCTCTTCCGGAAGCGGCAAAAGATGCTGCGCCCGCTGGGGGTGGTGGCCGCCTGCGCGCTGCTGATGATCCTGCCCTGGGTCGCCAAGAACTGGATTTGGCTCGGCAACCCGGTCGCGCCCTTCTTCAACCGCTACTTTCCGAATCCGTACGTGCACATCACCTTCGAGCAGGAGTACCGGGCGCAGCTTGCCCACTGGAACGGCATCACGGACTACCGGGAGATCCCGCTCGAGGCCACCATGGGGGGCGCCAGGCTGCAAGGCGTGCTCGGACCAGTGTTCCTGCTGGCCCCGCTCGCGCTGCTGGCCCTGCGGCGCCGCGAGGGCCGCCAGTTGCTGCTGGCTACCTGCATCTTCGGGATCACCTACCCCGCCAACATCGGCACGCGCTTCCTCATTCCGTGCCTGCCCTTTCTGGCGCTCGCCATGGGGCTGGCCGTGGAGAACTGGCGGGCCGTGGCCCCCGCGCTGGTGCTGTTCCACGCCCTGACTTCCTGGCCCACCATTCTAAAGATGTACTGCGACCCGTACAACATGCGGCTGGAGAAGATTCCCGTGCGCGCCGCCTTGCGCCTGGTGAGCGAGAAGGACTTCATCAGCGCGCGGTCGTGGGGCTATCCGGCCGCCCGGATGCTGGAGGAGCTGGTGCCGCCCGAGTCCAGGATCATCTGCAACGGGGCGCCGCCCGAGGCCTACACCTCCCGCGACATCCTGGTGGGATACGAGGGCGCGCTCAACCAGAACGTCGCCGATCTTCTCAGCGCGCCGCTGATCGACGATTGGCAGCCCCGGCGCCGACTTACGCTCGGCTTCCTGCCGCGGCCGGTTCGCAGATTGCGCGTCCTTCAAACCGCCTCCGGCTCGCCCGAGAGCTGGAGCGTCAACGAGCTGCGCGTTTTCCTGGGCGATACCGAACTGCCCCGCGAACCGCAGTGGCGGCTCACCGCGCACCCCAATCCCTGGGAGGTGCAGATGGCCTTCGACGGCAACCCGCTCACGCGCTGGCGCAGTTGGCAGCCTCTGTTCTCCGGCATGTACATCGAGGTCGATTTCGGCCATTTGGAGAACGTCGATCGCGTCGTCATCGACGCCACGCCCGACCAGCCCAACGTGCGGCTGTCGGTGATTGGCCAGGTCAGGTCGAACCTCCCCTGGGAGCCGCTCGGCGCGGAGCTCTCGGAGGCCCAGAACCCGCCACTAGCCAACGTGCGCCGTTTGGCCACCTCGGAGATCAAGTGGCAGGGAATCGAGTACGTGCTGATCAACAAGGAGGACTTCATGGGCGAAGACATCCGCAAGAACCCGAGGGACTGGGGGCTCACGCTGGTTGGAGAGAAGCGCGACACCCGGTTGTACTGGATCGAGTAGGATAAGGCTCCAGCCTTGTCCGAGAGACACAAGGCTGGTGGAAAGGCACCTTGCAGCAGCTCTTCTTGGGAGTCGATGGCGGCCAGTCTTCGACCACCGCGCTGATTGGCGATGAGACCGGACGCGTTCTCGGCGCCGGCGCCAGCGGCCCATCCAACCACGTCGGCGCCGCCGGTGGCCAGGAGAAGTTCGTGCACGCCATCGAGGGCTGCGTCTCGGCAGCCTGCCGCCAGGCCGGCCTGGATGCCGCGGCGGCCCGGTTCGAAGCCGCCTGCCTGGGCTTCAGCGGCGGCCCGGCGGACAAAGAGCTGATCCTGGGGCAGCTAGTGAACACCGCCCGCCTCGTGGTAACCACCGACGCACTGATCGCGCTCGAGGGAGCCACTGCCGGAGCGCCGGGCCTCATCGCCATCGCCGGCACCGGCTCGATCGCCTTCGGACGCAACGCCGCGGGCCGGACCGCCCGCGCCGGAGGCTGGGGCTACCTGTTCGGCGACGAGGGCGGGGCCTTTTCCATCGCCCGCCAGGCGCTCCGCGAGGCGCTGCGCTACGAGGAAGGCTGGGGACCGCCGACGGCTCTGCGCCAGGCTCTGCTCGAGGCCGCCGGCGCCGCCTCCGCCAACGATCTGCTGCACCGCTTGTACACCACCGAGTTCCCGCGCCCGCGCATCGCCTCCTATGCCGCGCTGGTCGATGCCGTGGCCCAGCAAGGCGACACTGCCGCGCTGGAGGTGCTGCGCGAGGCGGCGGGGCAACTGGCGGCCATCACCCTGGCCGTCCGCGGCCAGTTGTTCAGGCCCGGCGAAGCCTTTCGCGCGGCCTACGTCGGCGGTGTGTTCCGGAGCGCCATCGTACTCGACGAGTATCGCCGGCGGATCGGCTTCGAGTGCGCCCCTCCGATCTACGGCCCCGCCGCCGGCGCCCTGCTCGAAGCCTACCGCGCCGCCGGCCTCGCGCCGAGACTCGCCGGCCTGCCCGAGTTCAAGACCTGAAACGTTCCGCAATGTTACGATCAAAGTTCCCAGATTCTGAGAGGTAATCATGCCAAAACTATCCATTCGCGACCTGGACCTCCGCGGCAAGCGGGTCTTTATGAGAGTCGACTTCAACGTCCCGCTGGCCCCCGGCGGACAGGAGATCACCAGCGACAAGCGCATTCGCGCTTCGCTGCCCTCCATCCAGTACGCGCTCGAGCAGGGCGCGCAACTGGTCCTGGCCAGCCACCTGGGCCGGCCCAAGGGCAAGCCCAATCCGGAAATGAGCCTGCGGCCGGTCGCCGCGCGGCTCCAGGAGCTGCTGGGCCAGCCCGTGGTCATGACGCCGGACTGCATCGGGGCCGAAACCAACCGGATCAAGAGCGGCAGCGACCCGGTCGTGCTGCTCGAGAATCTCCGCTTCCATCCCCAGGAGGAGAAGAACGATCCGGACTTCGCGCGCGACCTGGCCAGCGGCTGCGACTACTACGTCAACGACGCGTTCGGCACGGCGCACCGCGCGCACGCCTCTACCGTCGGCATCACCGCGTTCCTGCCCAAATCCGCCGCCGGCCTGCTCATGGAGAAGGAGCTCGAATATCTGGGCCGCGTCACCAACAACCCGCCGCGCCCCTGCATCGGCATTCTGGGCGGGGCCAAGGTCTCCGACAAGATCGAGGTGATCGCCAACCTGCTGAAGTTCGTCGACAGCCTGCTGATCGGCGGCGCGATGGCCTACACCTTCCTGCGGGCCCAGGGCAAGCCCACCGGCAGGTCGCTGGTTGAGGAAGACAAGATCGACCTGGCCAAGGAGCTGCTCTCCAAGGCGGCGCGGTTGACGCTGCCGGTCGATCACGTGGTTGCGGCCGAGCTCAAGGAAGGCGCCAGCTTCGAGGTTGTCGAGACCATTCCCGACAACATGATGGGCCTGGACATCGGGCCGAAGACCGTCGCGCTATACGAAGCAGCCATCGCGAAAGCCAAAAGCATCATCTGGAACGGTCCGATGGGCGTGTTCGAGAAACCCCCGTTCGACGCCGGGACGGTCGCCGTGGCCAAGGCGGTCGCGGCCTCAGGAGCGCTGTCGGTGGTTGGCGGCGGCGATTCCGAGAAAGCCGTCAAGGCGGCTGGCGTGGCCGGCAAGATCTCCCACATCTCCACCGGCGGCGGCGCTTCTCTCGAATTCCTCTCCGGCATCGAGCTCCCCGGCGTAGCCGCGCTGACCGACAAGTAGCACCGTGGGGCGGACCATCGTTTTTCGTGGTCTGCCCCGCCGTTTTTGTGGTACCCTCCGTTGGGATGAGAGTCCCGGCTCGGTTCATCGAAGAAATCCTGGACCGGGCCGAACAGACCCATATCGAGGAGTGCCTGAGGCAGCACTGCGGCAAGAAGTGACGCCCATGGAACCCGAACCCTTCGCCCTGACCCTTTACCGCCGCTTCCTGGAGGGAGAGACCGTTCAGCAACTGGCTGCCTGGCTGTCCATCCCGGAGGAACGAGTCGTCCAGCGCATTCGGGCGGCGGCCCTGTTCTACGAGCGTCACAAAACGCGCGGGGACCTGGCCGCGCTGGGAGCGCAATTGGACCAGGCCGGCCGAGGCAGGTAGCGCGGGCGCGTATAATAGCTGAACAGCCTATGGTCCGAGTTCTCGCGCGTTGGCTGCTTCGACTTTGTTTCCGTGTCCGGGTGCGAGGCGCCATCGCCCCGCACGACAGACTTGTGATTGTTTCCAACCATCAGTCCCTTCTGGATGGCATTCTGCTGGGGGCCTTCCTCCCGGTTCGCCCGGTTTGGGTGCTGCATACGACCATTGCGAGGTACTGGTTCGTTCGCCTGCCCATGCGGTTCCTGCCGCACCTGATCGTGGACTCGGCGCACCCGCTGGCGATGAAGGCGGTGATCGGGCTGGTGGAGACCGGCCGGCCGGTGCTGATCTTCCCCGAGGGCCGCGTGACCAGAACCGGCACGATGATGAAGATCTACGAGGGACCGGCATTCGTGGCCGCCCGGACCGGCGCCACGGTGGTGCCGGTGCACATCTCGGGCGCGGTCTACTCGGTGTTCAGCCGCATGTCGGGCGACTTCCCGCGGAGATGGTTCCCGCGCATCACCGTGACCATCCATCCTCCACGGACCATCGTCACGCCGGACGCGGCGCGCTCCAGAGTGCGGCACAAGCTGGGAGCGGAGGCTCTGCGGAAGATCATGCAGGAAGCGGCCTTTGCCTCCCATGAGAAGACCACCCTGTTCCCCGCCCTGCTGGACGCCATCGCGGTTTTCGGCCGGCGCCGCCGCATCCTGGAGGATATTCGGGAGGAAGAGGTGACCTACGGGCGCATCCTGAAAGGCAGTCTGGCGCTGGGGCGCCTGGTGGCGAAGCTGACCCGCGAAGGGGAGGCCGTCGGGGTGCTGATGCCGAACGTCGCAACGACGGTGTGCTTGCTGTACGGGATGTTCGCCATGCGGCGCATCCCGGCGATGCTCAACTACACCGCCGGCCCGGACGCCATCAACAGCGCCTGCCGCGTCGCCGGCGTGCAACTGGTGCTCACCTCGCGGGCCTTTCTGGAGCGGGCGCGGCTGGCCGGGGTGGTCGAAAAACTCGAAAACGTGAAGCTCGTTTGTCTCGAGGATCTCCGCGCCCGGTTCGGCCTTGCGGACAAGTTGTGGCTGCTCGGATGGGCGCTGTGGTTGCCGCGCGCGGCGGCGCGGCCGGTGCGTCCCGAGGAGCCCGCGGTGATTCTGTTCACCTCCGGCTCGGAGGGCAAGCCGAAGGGCGTGGCGCTGAGTCATGCCGCCATCGTGGCCAACGTGGCCCAGTGCCGGGCCGTCATCGAGTTCGCGCCCAAGGACAAGTTCATGAGCGCGCTGCCGCTGTTCCACGCCTTCGGGCTGACGGTGGGCGTGGTCCTGCCGCTGGCCAGCGGCTCGCGCGTGTTCCTATACACCTCGCCGTTGCACTATCGCGTCATCCCCGAGCTGATCTACGACCGCGACTGCACGGTGCTATTCGCTTCCAGCACCTTCCTTGGCAACTATGCCAAGTACGCCAACCCGTTCGACTTCCGCACGCTGCGCCTGGTGGTGGCCGGCGCCGAGAAACTGGGCGAAGACGTGCGCAAGCTGTATCTGGAGAAGTTCGGCATCCGCATCCTGGAGGGCTACGGCGTCACCGAAACCGCGCCGGTGCTTTCGGTGAACACGCCCATGGCGGCCCGGAACGGGACGGTGGGAGAGCTGTTCCCCGGGTGCGAGTGCCGCATCGAGCCGGTTCCCGGAATCGCGGAGGGCGGCCTGCTGCACGTGCGCGGCCCCAACGTCATGCTGGGCTACCTCGCGGAGGACCAACCCGGAGCGATCCAGCCGGCACGATCCATCTTCGGCGAGGGCTGGCACAACACCGGAGACGTGGCCTCGGTCGACGAGGCCGGATTCATCCGCATCGTGGGGCGCATGCGGCGCTTCGCCAAGGTCGCCGGAGAGATGGTGTCGCTCGAACTGGTGGAAACGATCGCCAGGATCGCTTCCCCGGAGTTCGAGCACGCCTCGGCCGCAGTGGCCGAGGCCGGGCGCGGCGAGGTCGTCGTGCTGTTTACCGAGGACCCCTGCCTCCGCCGCGAGCAGTTGCAGCAGGCGGCGCGTGAGCTGGGCGCACCGGAACTGGCCGTGCCGCGGCGGATTGTCGCCATCGACGAGCTCCCGTGTCTCGGCACCGGCAAGAAGGACTACGTCACCCTGAATCGCATGGCGCGAGAGCAGCGGCAGCCGCAGGCCGCGATGCTGTAGGGTCATGAACCAGCCCTTGAGCACCGCCCGCGAACGCACCGGGTGGTACTTCTACGATTGGGCCAACTCGGCGTTCGCGACTACGGTGGTGACACTGCTGCTGGGACCGTACCTCAGCAAGCTGGCGCAGGCCGCCGCGGACGCGCGCGGGTTCGTCCATCCGCTCGGCATTCCGGTTTACGCGGGTTCGTACTGGGGCTACCTGATCGCGCTGTCCGTCGCGTCGCAGGTCCTGTGCCTGCCGGTGCTGGGCGCGCTGGCCGATTCCAGCCGTCGCAAGAAGGAGTTGCTGGGGCTTTTCGCTTACGTGGGCGCGCTGGCGACCGCGATGATGTTCTTCCTGGTGGGGCGGGAGTATCTGCTGGGCGGCTTTCTGTTCCTGGTCTCGAACCTGAGCTTCGGCGCTTCGGTGGTGGTCTACAACTCGTTCCTGCCGGAGATCGCGAGCGAACGGGAGCGCGACGCGGTGTCCTCGAAAGGCTGGGGGATCGGCTACCTCGGCGGCGGGCTGCTGCTGGCGCTGAATCTGGTGCTGGCGGCGAAGGCGGGTGCGCTGGGACTGACCGAGGAGCAGGCGATCCGCATCAATCTGTGCTCGGCCGGGGTGTGGTGGGGGCTGTTTACCGTGATTCCGCTGGCCACGCTGCGCAACCGCGAGGGAAGGCCAGACCGTCTGCCCCGCACAGGCCCCTTTCGCCAGCTTGGCGGCACGCTGCGCGATCTGCGGCACTATCCCGAGGCGCTGAAGTTCCTGCTCGCCTACCTGCTTTACAACGACGCCATCCAGGCCGTCATCACGCTCGCCACCGAGTTCGGCTACGACGAGCTGAAGATCCCCATCGCGACGCTGTCGCTGGCCATCCTGATGGTGCAGTTCGTGGCCTTCTTCGGAGCGCTGGCGTTCAACTGGGTGGCCGCCAGGATCGGCGCCCAGCGCGCCATCATGCTGGCGTTAGCGATCTGGACGGCGGTCCTGGTGGACATCTACATCTCAGTGCGGACGACCGGCGAGTTCTTCGCCATGGCCGCCGTGGTGGCGCTGGTCCTGGGAGGCAGCCAGGCGCTGAGCCGGTCGCTGTTTTCGCAGATGATCCCGAAGAGCAAGGAAGCCGAGTACTTCGGTCTGTACGAAATCAGCGACAAGGGAACGAGCTGGCTGTGCCCGCTGCTGTTCGGCCTGGCGCTGCAATTCACGCGCAGCTACCGCCTCGCCATCCTCTCGCTGATCCTGTTCTTCGCCCTCGGCCTGGCGGTGCTGGCCCGCGTCGACGTCCGCCGCGCGGCGCGCGAGGCGGGCAACGAGGTGGGGTGAGGCGCCACGAGTGGGCCGGCGGCTTCCCTCCGGACAGCGGACTCACGCCACCGCGTGGCGCGCCCTTCGACGGCGTTCCCAGTCGCGGCGCGTGTTCCGCGCCTCAAGCACGGCCGTAGCCATTACGCGCAGCGTCTCCTCGCCGTCGAACGGCTTCATCAGCAGATCGTATCCACCGAGGTTCAGCGCCTCTGCCCAGAGGCGCTCGTCGGCCAGCCGCGAGGCCACGATGACGGGTTGGAAGCCACCCATGCTCTGGACCTCGTCCAGGACATGCTTCCAGCCCAGCCCATCGGGAAAGTCGCATTCCGTGATGATCACGTCCACGCTTTCCTGGTGCAGCGCCATCCAGGCTTCCTGGCAGGTGCGGGTGAATCGAATGCGCCAGTGGCACTCGCCGGATGCGTCGAGAATCCGGCGGAGCGCCTCGCAGTCCTCGTCGAAGGGGCTGGCGATCAGGACGGTTGCGCTGGTTTCCGAATGCGGCATGACAGGAGAATATCGGGCGTTGAAGACGGGAGGATTACGGTCCGATGAATTATTTGTGCGGCTCGAGCGACGCAACCGTGCAGGTCACGCTTTCCCCGCCTCCCGGAGGCCGTCCGCGGCCCTGTGCCAGCGGTCGTCGAACAGGCCCTTCATGGCCTCGCCCAGGCCTGCGTGGTCGAACAGGACCGAGGTCCAGGTCGGGCAGGTGATCACCGGGTCGAGCAGAGCGATCAGCCCCACCCGGCCGTCGAACAGCGCCAGTTTCAGCGGCAGGGAGTCGGCCAGGCGCACCTCCACCCCGGCCTGCTCGTACTCCTCGAGGCGCTGGCGGTGCGGGTCGTCGAGCGAGCCGGCCTGGAGCAGCAGACAGCAGCGCACCCCTCGCGCCCGCGCCTGCTTCACGAGCTGCTCATCCAGCGGGTCCACGGCGTACGGCGGGCGGGAGAACTCCAGGTACTCGGACTGCACCTCGGCCAGCATGCGGCGGTATTGCGTGGCGGCCTGCGCCGGCTCGTTGACGATGCGCAGGAAGTCCAGCGTGCCGCGCCCGCCTTGCCCTTCCGAATACGCGCTGCTGAGGTCCTCGATCAGAGCGGAGGCGGAGCGGCACTGCTCGGCCAGTCGCTGCTCGAACAGCTTGCGCCTGCGCGAGAGGTACGAGGGGATTGCCAGACCCGGCTCGACCGCCGAGAAGAGCTTGGTCTTTTCCTGCACCACTTGCGCGAACCCCTTCTCCGCCAGGCTGTCCAGCACCTCGTAGATTTTCTGCCGCGGCACGTGGGCTCGGGTGGCCAACTCCAGCGCCTTGAACCGGGGGTGCCCTACCAGCACCAGGTAGGAGCGCGCCTCGTAGGCGTTCAAGCCCAGGTCCTGCAAGCGCCGCCAAAAACGCTCAAAAGCGGTGTCGGGCATAGCACACACAATACCAGAGACGCGGCGCGAGGGACACGGGGTGGTGTCCTCGAAAAAAACAGGTGTCAGTGCCCGGGGAGACGTTTGCCGGGGGGCAACGGCGTCATCCCTCGGACGACATTTCAAGAACTTGATCGAGAATCACGCTTTCGTCTCCCAGCGGTACTCAAAGCAGATCCGCCGGTGTTCGGAGCCGCAAGCCCAACCCGCAGCCTGACCCGCAACGCACCGGGCTCCCGCCATGCCCGCCACGAGGCCCATGGATCGGTCCGGGGGCTTTTTCATTGGGCCATGGGGCCTTCTGCGTCAAGGGGAATCAAGCCCTTCTTCTTGAGGATTTCAATGTAATCATCCAGCGACAGGGAATGCGATAGAATCCCGGAAAGCTCCCCTTGGTTTAGTTTCAACCTGGATTTCCACTTTGCCCACTTACTCGATAACCTCTGGAGATCGTCGGACGCCTTTATTGATGTCTGAGACCGATATCAGGCGGCGAGTTGGCAGACGGCGCGTGGTGGCGAAGGTGGAGTTCCACTGCCGAGAGCTGTTCCCGCGGGTAGGACTCACCGGGACTAACCTGGAGACGGACAACCGGGCGGTGGTGCGGTTCTACAGCAAACGAGGGACTGCGGAGCAGTGGATCGAAGAAGGCAAGCAGGCGCTGAAGATGACCCGGTTGAGCTGCCATCGGTTCCGTTCCAACCAAGTGCGGCTGTGGCTGAGCGTGATGGCCTACAACCGCTCCCCGACGGTCGCGGCTCGGCAAGCTGTTACTGAGCCGCGACCGTCAGGGAGCGGTCGAGCGAGGCGGACATGTCGTAAGGTAGTCTGAAATCAAAGATACATCGAAATGAAGACCCTCAAGTTCCAGATTATCTGCCCGGCGGCGGCGCAGTTTCGGGTGGCGGCGGGGCAGACCGCGTCGTTTCGGACGCGCATTTTTCGCTTCTCGATGCTGAGCGCGCTGTCGGTGGCGGCTTGCGCGCCCGACGGCGTCCAAGCGGAAGTGGTGGATGAAAACGTGCAGGCCATCGATTTCGACCAGGATGCCGATCTAGTCGGGGTTTCGTTCATGACATTCAATGCGCCGCGAGCGTATGAAATTGCGCGGCGGTTTCGCGAGCGAGGGAGGACCGTGCTGTTCGGCGGCTACCATCCAACGTTGATGCCGGAGGAGGCGGCGGAACACGCGGATACTGTGTGCATTGGCGATGCAGAGAGCAATCTGCCGCGCATGATCGAGGACTACCGGAATGGACGGCTGCAGAAGTTCTACCGAATGCCTTACCCGGACTTTCGCGGGCGCCAGGTCAAGGAGGAATTGCTGCGGTCGCGGGACTACATGTGGGCCACGGTGGTGCAGGCTACGCGCGGGTGCCATCACCGTTGCGAGTTCTGTTCGGTCTCGGCATTTTCGGAACATGCGTTCAAGACGAAGCCTATCGAGGAAGTCGTGGCGGAGATCCGGGCCGGCGGCAGAAGCCGGGTGGTGTTCATCGACGATAACCTGGCCGCCGATCCCGAGTACGTCAAGGAGCTGTTGAGGGCGCTGGTGCCCCTTCGCATCCGCTGGCATTCGCAGATTGCGTTCAACGTGACGCGCGATCGGGAGCTTCTGGACTTGATGCAACAGAGCGGGTGTCGCGGGCTGTTCATTGGATTCGAAAGCCTGGTGCAGGAGAGCCTCGCCGAGACTGGCAAGGGGTTCAACCGGGCAGCAGAATACGGGAGCGGCATTGCCGAGCTGCACCGGCGGAGGATTGCGGTAGTCGCAGCCCTGGTGCTGGGGTACGACCATGACGGGGTGGAGGTGTTTGAGCGAACGGTGCGGTTTCTGGAAGACGCGCAGGCCGATGCTCTGCAATTGACGGTGCTCACGCCGTTTCCGGGGACACCGCTCTTTCGGCGGCTGGAAGGGGAGGGGCGGATCCACGATCGGAACTGGGAGCATTATGACCTGGGACACGTCACTTTTGCGCCGCGGAAAATGACGGCGGCGGAGCTGAAGGAGGGGCACAACCGGATTCTGAGGCGGTTTTATTCGTGGCCGCAGATCTTGCGGCGGCTAGGCCGGCAGGCGCTGTACCTGGGGGCGGGCCAAGTGGGACTGCTGGCGCTGCTGAGCTGGGGGTACCGGCTCAAGATTCGTAAAGACGGGTATGTGACGTAAATGAGTCCGTGTCTCGGCGCAGCCATCGGGCCGGGTACCGGGAGATCAAGTTCAACCGCCACACCCCGGATGAAGACATCCCGCGCGGACACGGGGATTTCAAAACGCGGCAGAAAAATGTGTATGAGCTATAAAACGACGGCGCTTCTGCCGACGATGACGACGTTCAGAGAAACCCATCGGCGTTCAATTGGTGCCGGATCGGATTCGAAGGAAGATCCTTGTTTCCGTGCGATCGCTTGGTACGCGTGATCACCTTCCCCCCGTATTCGAGCCACGCAAGCCGGTCACCGGAATCCCGAGTCTTCAACTTCAGCTTGACTTCGGGCCTGCCAGATTCGTGAACCTTCATGCTTGGCGAGGTTGAATGTGCTCGGTAAGCCTACTGAGGCTCGCGTAATTGAGTGACGCAATGCTCACTCCGTGGCGCGGGCTTCAGCCTGCCGAGTCGGCACTCTTGCCGACTCGTGAGGTGCGCAGCAACGCCGGCACAAGCGCCGAGACGAGTCTCGGCGCGGCAGGCACGAGCGCCCACGCCACGTCGGAGCTTGTCACTGTATTCTGCGAGACTCAGTAAGCCACACCGAGTGAAGGTCAGGAGATAGGCGATCAGCGGTTTCCTTGAAAGAAAAGTACAGTTCGGCCAGGGTCTTTCCAAGATCGTGGAAAGCCTCGCCGCTGAAGGTTGCGTTAATGCAGTTTTGGAACACCACCAGGGACACGGCGCGTCACCGGCGGTTGCTAGAATTGGAGCGATGGCTCGTTCCCCCACCGATCCGGCGGTCCCGGTGGACCGCTTCTTCGAGCTCTCGCTGCTCGGACTGGCGACGAGCGGCTACCTGGCGGTGCTAGGCTCGGCCTCCCTGGACGCACCCACCGCCATCGTGGTTGCGCTCGGGCTGGTGCTGCGGGCTCTGCTGGTCGCCGGCGTTCTCCGCTTCCGGCTCTCCGCCCGCGCCATCAACGCGCTCACGCTTGCCTGCATCGGCTTTTACCCCATCGATTACCTGTGGCTGTCCAGGGAATTCATACCCGCCACCGTGCACCTGGTGCTTTTCCTGGCGGCGCTCAAGATCCTGACCGCGCGGACGGCGCGGGATTACGCGCTGGTGGCGGTGATTGCGTTCCTGGAGCTGCTGTTCGCCTCGGTGCTGTCGACCAACTTGAGTTTCTTCCTGTCCCTGGCGCTGTTCCTGTTGTTCGGGCTGGCGGCCTTGGCCAGTTCCGAGATTCGCCGGTCGATCCGCAAGCCGCGCCATCTCGCTCGCGGCGGGCTGAAGAACTTCCACTGGCGGCTGGCGGCGCTGACTCTCTCGGTCGCGCTCGGCATCCTGGCTTTGACCGGAGGACTATTCTTCCTGCTGCCGCGCACGGCTCAGGCCGCCTTCCGCCACCTGGCGCCGCAGCGCTATCGCGTCCCGGGGTTCTCCAGCGAGATGATGCTCGGGGAAATCGGCCAGATCCGCCAGTGGCGGGCCGCGGTGATGCACGTCCGGTTCTTCGACGGCGAGCGCCCGGCCCACCTGAAATGGCGCGGCGTGGCGCTGTCCCAGTTCGACGGACGCCGCTGGTACAACCCTTCCGAGGCGGGCCAGCCGCTCCCGGTGACCGGCGGTCTGCTGAAGCTGCGCGATCGCTCGCGGGCAGCCGGCATCCGTTACGAGGTGCAGCTCAGCTCGATGACCTCCGACGCGCTGTTCTTCGCCGGAAGCCCGGTTCTGCTGCGCATCAACTCGCGGCTGGTGATCCGGACGTCGACGGACAGTTACCGGCTGGCCAGCGGAAACCCCGAGGGGCTGCACTACGGCGTCTACAGCGCGCTGGAGGAGAGCGCGCCTCTGCGGGAGGTTGGCCGGCTTTCCGAGCAGGAGCGCCTGCTCGACCTGCTGCTGCCGCCGGTGGATCCCCGGCTGATCGCGCTCGCCCGCCAGGTGACCGCGGGCCTCGAAAGCGATGAGCAGCGCGCCCGGGCGATTGAGTCCTTCCTGCGCTCGCATTACAGCTACTCCACCGAACCCCTCTCCCGCCAGGCGGCCGATCCGCTGGCCCATTTCCTGTTTGAGCGCCGCAAGGGCCATTGCGAATACTTCGCCTCGGCGATGGCCGTGATGCTGCGCCTGGTGAACGTCCCGGCGCGCGTGGCCAACGGGTTCCAGAGCGGGGTCTACAACCCGGTGAGCGGGTGGCTCGTCATTCGCGCCTCCGACGCGCACAGTTGGGTCGAGGCCTGGCTGCCCGGCCGCGGCTGGACCACCTTTGACCCCACGCCACCCGATCCTAACCCTCCCGCGGATTCCCTCTGGGGCCGGCTGGGGTTCTACCTGGACGCCGCCGACACCTTCTGGCAGGAGTGGGTTCTCCACTACAACCTCGACCGGCAACTGATCCTGGCCGCCCAGATGGAGGACTCCAGCCGTACCTTGGGGTCGCGATGGCTGGACCGCGCGCGGGCTGCCGCCGCGCAGTGGAAGGCGGCCGTGGCCGCGTGGGCCGGGCGGTATGGGGTGGTCGCGCTGATCGCGGCGCTGCTGGCAGGGGCGGCCTGGTGGTGGTTCCCACGCCTGTGGACCTGGTGGAAAACGCTGGCGCGGGTGCGCCAGGTGCAGCGCGGGGCGGCGCGCGCCTCCGATGCCACCCTGCTGTACGCGCGCATGCTGGCCCTGCTCCGGCGGCGGGGGTTCGAAAGGCCGGCTTGGGTCACCCCCGCGGAGTTCGCGCGCTTGCTGCCGGCCTCCGAGACGGCCACCCTGGTGGCGAGGTTCACCGCGGCATACAACGACTTGCGCTTCGGAGGAGACCGCGACGCGGCGCTTCGGATGATGCAGTCCCTCGAAGCCTTGGAACGCCTGTAGGCGTGGAATTTTCCGCGGGCTCTCCGCGAATTTTCCCCGCGCCGGACCACTAAGACACTATGGGGGGAGGGTCCCCTCGGCGTCCTATCCGTGGCTCTACTGGATCATTGGGTCGCGTCGTGCCTGGTCCCGCTGGCTGTGTGGATCCTCATCAGCGGGCTGGACGATCTCTTCCTGGACCTGCTCATCGCCTGGAACTGGTTCCGCTGCCGGTTCCTGCGCTCCCCACGGACCACGGCTCCCAGCGAGGCCGAACTGGCAAGCGCTCCGGAAAGGCGCGTCGCGGTGTTCGTGCCGCTGTGGCAGGAACACCGGGTCATCGGCCAGATGTTGGAGCAGAATCTCGCCTCAATCCGCTACTCGAACTACGACGTCTTCATCGGCGTCTATCCCAATGACGAGCTCACGGCGGATGCCGTATGCGAGGCCGAGGCGCGCTTCCCCAACGTACATCTGGGGCTCTGCCCGCACAATGGCCCGACCTCGAAGGCCGATTGCCTGAACTGGATCTACCAGCGGATGCTGCTCTACGAGGAGCGCAACGGAGTCCGGTTCGAGGTCGTCGTGCTGCACGACGCCGAGGATCTGATCCATCCCGCCGAGTTGCGCTGGATCAACTACTACATCGGGTCTTTCGGAATGGTGCAGATTCCCGTGCTGCCTCTGCCCACCCCGGTGCGCAAGTTCACGCACGGGGTTTACTGCGACGAGTTCGCCGAGTATCAGAGCAAGGACATCCCGGCGCGGCAGCTTCTGGGCGGGTTCATCCCTTCCAACGGAGTGGGCACGGGCTACGCGCGCTGGGCCTTGGAGAAGCTGGCGGAGCTCGAGAGCAACCGCATCTTCGACCCCGGGTCGCTGACCGAAGACTACGAGGCCGGATTCCGGCTTCACCGGCTGGGCTGTCCCCAGCGATTCGTGCCCATCCGGATCGTCTCCGCCGAGCCGGTAGCCACGCGCGAGTACTTCCCGGAGGATTTCCGGCGGTCCTTGAAGCAGCGCACACGATGGGTGACCGGCATTGCCCTGCAAGCCTGGCAGCGGCACGGTTGGAAGGCCGGCTCGCGGCAGGTCTACTGGCTCTGGCGCGACCGGAAAGGTCTGATCGGAAGCCCGGTCACGCTGCTCGCCAACGGGGTGTTGGCCTACGGCGCCACCACCTGGCTGTGGAGCCGGCACTCCGGCGCTCCCTGGGGCCTGGCGCAAGCCGCGGCGCATCCGGCCGCTGCTTTCCTTCTCTGGACCACGCTGTTTCTTGGGCTCGAGCGCCTCGGAGTACGCTCCGGCTGCGTGGCGCGGCTCTACGGCTGGCGTAGCGCCCTGGCCGTGCCGCTGCGCGTGTTCTGGGCGAACTGGATCAACTTCCTGGCCACTGTTTCCGCGCTGGCCCGTTACTCCGCCGCTCGGGCGCTGGGGCGGCCGCTGGTATGGGTCAAGACCGAACACAGCTACCCGTCCCGGGCCGCCCTGAACAACCACAAGCGCCGGCTGGGAGAGATCCTGGTGGGCTCGGACTACGTCAGCGAGCAGGATCTCGGCGCCGCCTTGGCCTCCAAGCCGCCGGACGTGCGCCTCGGCGAGTATCTGGTCTCGCGCGGGCTCCTCAGCGAGCACGACCTCTACGAGGCACTCAGCTTGCAGCACCTGGTACCCTTCGAGCGTCTCGAAGGCTGGCAGGTGCCGCTGTGGATTGCCCGCGCGCTGCCTGCCGCGGAAGCGCGCCGGTGGAACGTGTTGCCGTTCAAGGTGAGCGCGGGCCGGCTCCATGTCGCCGGCCCGGAATTGCCCAGCGACGAGATGCGGCGCGAACTGCGGAAGTACACTGGTCTTGAGATTCAGTTCCACTTCATTACGCCGGGCAACCTGCGGGAGCTCACCAGCGCCTTGCTGGGACGCGCCCGCGCGGCCTCGTGATCCCTGCCGCCACTCCCCGGCGTTCGGGGCCTTGACGTTTCACGGGTGCGCGAATTCACTCGCACGCGGCACCAGGTCGAAGTAAACCCGCGAAGGCAGATCCGTGCGCCAGTGGCCGATCCACTGCGCGTAGGCCACGATCCCGAGAAACAGGATGGCGATGCCGGCGGCCATCGCCCAGGCCGGCACGCGGCGCTTGGGGACCGCCACCATGTCCAGGACGCCCGCGACCGGGCAGACCGCCACGCATTCCAGGCAGCCCGCGCATTCGGCCGACTTGATCGTGATGAGCTTGTCGACCGGCAGCAGCGACGGGCACACCTTGGCGCACTTGGCGCAGTCGGTGCACGCGCTCTTCTCGCGGCGGATCCGCAGCGGGCTGAGGAGCGCCGCTAATCCCACCAGCGCGCCAGGGGCACAGGTAGCGGCACCAGAAGTTCTGAATGAACACCGAGAGCACCACCAGCGCTGCCAGAACCACCGCCGCGGTCGCGCCGAGGTAACGGAAGAAGTTCAGCATTTTCACGTCGGCGATCAGCCCGTAAGGCCCCTGGAGAAACGCGTGAATAGCCTCCACCGACATGCCGCCCACGGCGCACAGGAACAGCCCGAGCAGGATGTACTTCAGCGCCCGCAGCGGAATGTCCGCCCAGCGCGGCGATCGGAAGCCAGCCCTCGACGCCCGGCGGCCGCTCCACCCGAATTGCGGGTCCCGCCAACTCGCAGTAGCGGACGAAGAGGTAAAACTCAATGCCGATCCAGACGTTCAAGGCCAGAAACAGCAATTGAACGGCGCGCCGAAGGCGTTGCGAATAGTCCGCGGCTCTGCGCCCGATCGGCATCACTCCCAGGATACAGGCCGCATCCCGGCCGGATCGGTGACCTGGGTCACACGGGGGTCAGAACGAGATGTTGACAATCTCGTCCCCGCGCGCCGCCGCGCGGACCATTACATGGAGGCGCTCCCCCGCCGGATCGTAATACCAGGTTCCCGGCGCGGGCCGCGCCCGAGCCTCGACCCTGGCGAGCTCCGTTTCACCCAGCATCACTTTGCGACACTCCGGGGTGTGGTGCACAATCCACTCGTACGTGCGCTCTTGGAGTGACTCGGTCTCCAGTCGCAGGAACTCGCCGGCCGGGGCGGCGTGCACTTGGGAGACTTCCCCGAGCTCCTCCTCGTACAGGAAGAACTCGGCGCCCAGTTTGGGAAAGTAGTGCAACTCCATCGGCCCGCCGGGGATCTCCGCCGCCAGCGGCAGGATGGTCCCGTTCCTGGTAAAGATGGGGATCTGGTCCGGCGCCGCTCGTACAGTGATTTCCTGGCGGCCCTTGTGGACTTCGTCGGTCCGCAGGTCCGTCCAGATTCCCTGCGGAAGATAGACGCGAACGTTTTCCTCCGGGCCCAAGACAGGCGCCACCAGCATCTCGTCTCCTACCATGAACTCGTCGCTGTGCCGCGCCGCCACGGCGTCTTTCGGAAACTGCATCGCCAGCGGGTGGATCAGCGGCGTCCCCCGGACCCGCGCCTCGTACCCATATGCCACCAGGTACGGGATCAACCTCGCGCGCCACCGCAGCGATTCCCCCGGAGAAGCGTACAGCGTCGGGATGAATGCCGCCAGTTGCGCCGCGCGGGCCAGCAGCGCCCCTCCGGCCGCGTCATACCGTGACAGGTCGAAGGATGGCGCCAGCGTCGCCGACAGGCTCTCGTGCTGAAATGCGTATGCCGTTGCCCGCAATTCCTCCCATGAAACCTGCCCAGCGGCCTTCCCCTTCGGCTTCCGGATCGCCAGGTCCGCGGAGCCGAAATCCTCGATCTCCCCCGCGGCGCCCAGGTGCTCTTCCAGGATCTCCTTCGGCGTCGGCCCGTAGTAGAAAAAGTAGTCGACGCGGTCTCCCGGAACGGTGGTGCGCCGCCGGTCCGGCCGGGATGCGGCCAGATCGAAGGTATATGGGCCGGGAGCGCGGAAGTACTCGCCGTATCCCGCACTCGAAATCAGGAACGGCTTCGTCGCCTCGATGAGGGAGCCCCGCAGGTCGAGATTCGGTGTGCGGCGCGAACCCAGGCCGTAGAACCGCTCGGATGCCGCCACCGTGCTTTCCAACGCCACCGAGGCTCCCTCGCGGCGGACGGTGGTCGTCGTCAGCGGCCCGTCATTGGCTTTGATCTCCAGGCGCCCGGCGTCCTTGCCCACCTCGACCGTCAGGTACCGCGTACGGAAACGCACGCGCGCGCCCAGGTCCTCCATCGTCACCGCCACCGTGGTGTCCTTAATCGGCCCGGCCGAGCGAGGCGGCGCGCCCCAGCTCCTGGCAAAACGGAACGTGGACGCGCTGACCCACTCCACCTCCGCGCGGCCCTCCGCCAGCCTGAACTCAAACGTGTTGGCCAGCCTTACGGGAAGGCCCTGCGCCCACACCTGCCCGCAGACCAGGCCGATTCCGGCAACCAGGTTCCGCATCTACAGGATCACCAGCCGCTCCTGGATTTCCCCGGTGACCCGCGCCCGGTCCTCCCCCACGAACACGTTGAGCTCCGAGCGGATGCCAAACTCCGGCAGGTAGATGCCCGGCTCGATCGAGAAGCACGTCCAGGGGATGATGCGGCGCTCGTCGTGCGTTTCCAGGTTGTCCATGTTCGCGCCCGCGCCGTGGACTTCGGCGCCGATCGAATGCCCGGTGCGGTGGGTGAAATACTTGCCGTAGCCGCGCTCGCGGATGACGCCGCGCGCCGCGTCGTCCACGTCAAAGCCGCGCAGCGGGCGTCCGGCGGCGACAGCGTCTTTCACCAGCTCCACTGCCCGGTCGCGCGCCTCCCGCACGATCTCGAAGACGTTCCGGACCGCCGGCGGCGGCTCGGCACCGCAGTATCCCGTCCACGTGATGTCGTAGTAGACGCCTTCCCGCTGGTCCGCCTTCGCCCAGATGTCCGTGAGCAACAGGTCCCCGCGGCGGATTTCGCGGCAAGCCTCCGCCCGCGGCTCGTAGTGCGGATTCGAGGAGTTCTCGTTGACCGCGATCGTCGGCCCGTGGTCGGTCACGAGGCCGGCCCGCGCGAAGCCTCGACGGAAGAACTGCTGCACCTCGAACTCCGTTACTCGCCGGCCGGCGCGGAGGCACTCGCTCACCAACTGGAAGGCTGCCCGGCGGATCTCATCGACCTTGCGCCCGGCCTCCAGGTGCAGATCCAGGTTCGCCTGCGTCCAGCGCGCCTCGAAGTACTGGATCAGGTTGGCCGAACTCGACACTTCGACCCCCGCCCCGCGCACCAGCTCGACGGTGCCCGCATCCACCATCGACACCAGCGGGACCGCGCACTCCGGCGAATACTGCATGGCCACGCGACGGCATCCCGCCAGCATCCCGCGCAGCCCTTCGAGCTGTTCGCTCCAGCTCGAGTATTGCCGCTTCTCCCCAGGCACTCCCTCGAGCATGAACGGCTCGATGCGGTGCACCAATCCCTTCGGCTCGCCCTGCGCCGGAATCAGGTAGTACCACCGCCGCGACACCAAGGGCGGCGGTGAGAGCCCCAGCACCCGGTACGCCAGCGGATCCCGCTGATGGTGGTCGAAGAACAGCCACCCATCCAAGCCCTCTTCAATCAGGGCCTGCTGAATCGCCGCCAGGTTCATGTTCAGTTCACTCCCCCCATCAGACGCTTCATCGGCTTGACCAGCAGCATCAGCACGACCCCCAGCCCGATGGCGAAGCCGGCCACCGTCGCGAACAGCGATGCCGTGGAGAAGGCCTCATAGATCGACGCGACGCGCCCGCCGATATAGTTGCCCACCGCGCCGGACAGGAACCACACGCCCATCATCAAGCTCGCCACCTTCGCCGGCGCCAGCTTGGTCATCGCGCTCAACCCCACCGGGCTGAGGCACAGTTCGCCGCAGGTATGCAGAAAGTACGTCGCCGTGAGCCATACCGGGCTGACTCGCACGCCCGGGGGTGCGCCCAGCGCTGCAATTCCCACCACCACAAAACCCAGCCCCACCAGCACCAGCCCCAGCGCGAACTTCGCCGGGCTGGACGGCTCGCGCCTGCCCAGACGAATCCAGAGCCAGGCGAATCCCGGCGCCAGCAGGATCACGAACAGCGAATTCACGGACTGGAACCAACTCGACGGGTACGGATGACCGAGCACCCGATTGTCCGTGCTGCGGTCGGCGAAAAGAGTGAGTGTCGAGCCGGCCTGCTCGTAGGCCGACCAGAACAGCGCCGCCGCCAGGAACAGCACCCCCGTTGCCAGGAAGCGCTTCCGCTCCTGCGGCGTCCACTCTCCGCTGGACAGCAGCCACCCAAACACTCCCACCGTCAGCGCGATCAGCAGCACGCCCACCGCATTAACGATCCACTTGGCCGTGATCTCGACCACGCCGGCCATCGAGAGCAACAGCGGCACGCCGATCACAACGGCCAGCGCCACCGCGGCGATCTCGATGCTCCGCTTCTGCTTCCTCGCCGCTTCCGCGCTCTCGGGCCGCACCGGATGAAGGCCCGCCTCCCCCAGGTGCTTGCCGCCGAGCACATACTGGACCAGGCCCAGCGTCATGCCCACGCCCGCCAGCACGAATCCCAGGTTCCAGTTCACTCTCTGCCCCACGTATCCGCACGCTAGCGGCGCGAAAAACGCGCCCAGGTTGATTCCCATATAGAAAATCGAGAAGCCCGCATCCCGCCGCTGGTCTTCGGCCGAGTAAAGTTGCCCCACCATGGTGCTCACGTTGGGCTTCAACAGCCCCGTACCCAGAACCAACAACGCCAGGCCCAGATAGAAGAACGGCACCGCGTGAACACCCAGGCTGAACTGGCCCAGCGCGATCAGAATCCCCCCGAAAAGCACGGCCCGGCGCTGCCCGAAGATGCGGTCCGCCATCCACCCGCCCGGGAGGCTCATCAGGTAAACCATCGCGGTGTAGAGGCCGTAGATCACGCCGGCCTTGGCGACGGTGAATCCCAGGCCGCCTCTCTCGACGGCGGCCGTCATGAACAGGATCAGGAGAGCGCGCATCCCGTAGTAACTGAAGCGCTCCCACATTTCGGTTAAAAACAGGGTAGCCAGGCCACGGGGATGCCCGAAGAAGGCGGCGTTGGTATGGGTCACGATGCGGTCACTTTTCGGCACAGGACGTCGGTCCGGAAGCTCGCCACTCCCGCCGCGCCCTTCGGATCCACCACCCGGAAGCTTAGCACGTCGTCCAGCCAGTCCTGGCTCGATCCGTCGAAGTACTGCGTGGCCGCCGTCAGCGTGTATTCCTGCTGCGCCAGCAGACACTCGAAGCCAAACTCCACCTCGATCTGTTCGCCCGCCCGGAACTCGCCCAGATCGTGCCGCTCCAGCCGCGTGTTCGTCCCGAATACGTCGATCCCCAGCCGGTTGCGGATCAGGATTCCCACGATCGGGTCGGAGACCTCCCTCCGGAACCGTGCCGCCACCCTCGCCACGACCCGCTCGCCGCTCATCACCGTGGTCGCGGGCGCCCCTTCGGCGTTCAAAAGGTCCACGCGCGTGATCTGGCTCGCTCCATCGCCATGCCGGAAGCTGCTGGCCAGGCCGTTTCGCCCGTCTTCCTCCGGGCCGCGCTTCTGCCGCTCCACCACCAGGCCCACGTAGCGGTTCACCACGTCCCTGGGGTGGCCTTCCGCCTCGATGCGCCCCCCCAGCATCAGAATCGCGCGGTGCGCCAGCCGCTTCACCAGCCCCAGGTCGTGCGATACGAACAGCACGGTCACCTTGCGGTCTTTCAACTCCTCGAACTTCTGGATGCAGCGATTAGCGAAGATCGCGTCGCCGACCGCCAGCGCCTCGTCCACAATCAGGATCTCCGGCTCGACATGAATCGCCGTGGCGAACGCCAGCCGCACGTACATCCCGCTCGAATACTCCTTCACCGGGCGGTCGATGAACTCGCCAATCTCGGCGAATGCGGCGATGCGCGGGAACGCGCTCTCGACCTGGGCCGGCGTCAGGCCCATGATCTCCCCGTTCATGAACACGTTCTCGCGGCCCGTGAATTCGGGATTGAAGCCCGCGCCCAGCTCCAGCAGTGCCGCCACCCGCCCTTGCGTCGCCACCCGTCCTCGCGTCGGCCGCAGAATGCCGCAAACAACTTGCAGCAGCGTGCTCTTGCCGGAGCCGTTAGGCCCCACGATGCCCAGAATCTCCCCGCGTTCCACCGCCACGCTCACGTCGCGCAGCGCCCAGAAATCCGAATGCGCCCGGCGCGAGCCGAACGGCAACAGCTCGAAGATCCGGTCCGACGGCCGCCGGTACAGGTGGAAGACTTTCGAGACGTTCTGAATCAGGACCGCGGCCAACAGACCCTCCTCATTGAGGGTACAAGCTGGACGCTGCCTTCGACAAGCTCGGATGTGGGGCCTACCCCTGAAACGTGCTCCGCCGGCTGCTCTCGGGCAGCGGCGCGGGGTGTCCGATGAGGCAGAACTGGTCCAGCGCGAACAGCACCACCGATTCGACGCCCGCCGCTCGGGCCAATCTCACCTCTTTCAGCCACG
>JBEKWU010000006.1:0-86165 GCA_049512775.1 Bryobacteraceae bacterium | reverse complement strand
CAGCTACTAATTGGGACAGCAGCCATTTTCGAACCTAGCCGAACCAGGCACCAACCTGCTTCTTGAGGACGGCCGGAAAGGGGAGGTTTGCCCAGCGTTTTCAATCAGCCGAGGGGCGGTTCCCGGCTAATTTGGACAGCAGTGACGATGCATGACAGTCGGCGACGCCGCCAGGACAGCGCTCAAACCCGGGGCCTTCGCCGCCGGTTGCGCAAAGATGGCCGATGGGATTAAACTGAGGTGGAAAGGAAACGACCGATGTCTATTCGCCGCATCGCACTACTACTGGCCAGCGCCGCGGCCCCTCATTTGATTGCCCACACCGTAGACCCGAAGGTCCTATTTCGCGTTGAGCCAGCGTACAGCAAATCCGCCAGAGGCTCCCGCATAGAGGGCACCGTTTCCTTAAAGTGCATCATCGGCCAGGATGGGAAAGCCAGAGACATACGGGTTTCGAAGAGTCTGGAAAGCAGCCTGGACGCAAACGCCATCGCCGCACTCAAGAAGTGGGTCTTCCAACCTGGAACCGTCAACGGAACTGCGGTGGAAAGGACCACGAGCATAACGTTTACCTTCCGGCTGCTTGGTGCTTCTGCTCCCGCCGGCATTGAGGTTCGCACCGACACCCCGCTCCAAACCGCATGGGCCGCCCCGAGGAAACTCCCGTCGGCCAGAACGCATGAAGGACTGCTGAAAGCGGATACATACTCGTGGAAGTGCTACCCATCGGTCGGCCGGTCGCTGAACGGTGATAAGAAGTGCCTTGTGTTAAATGTCTACATCGACGGGCCATCACGTTTTTCCTACGCAGCCATCGTATTCTCAGTCGACGGCGCTCTTACGGAACTGCCGGCGATGTCCTGGCGAACCATGCGGCTCCTGGGCGGCATGCCGGCCGCCGAAACAGCAATCCCTAACCAGCAGAGTCTCATCGAACGCATCGCCCGAGCCAGCGAAGTGTTCGTTACGATCCTTGAAACCAACAGGCACAGCCTAAAGCTGACAGCTCCACAACTTCAGACCTTTCGCGACGTCCTGGCGTACTACCATTCACTGACACCCAAAGACTGATCGTCCTTGCGGGCCGTTCCACTCTCCCGCCATACCTCGCGCAACTTCCGCAACGCCACGGGGCGCGGACAGGATGCGCGCGCATACCGAAAACTTGGAGACGAGCAAGAGCCTGATTTCATGACCTTCCGCGTTCGTCGCAAAACTTACCCCTTTTGAAACTGTTCGAAGATCTGTTTCGTCCGAGGATCTGCTTCGTCTAAAGAAAACACCACCTTGCCACTCTTGCCGTGAGGATCAATAGTCACCTCGGGTAGTACTGGCCGTCCAATCGTAATCGTCGTGCCATCCTTCTCTAGCTTTCCGTTGGCCGCGAGCTTAGCCAAATCTTCAAAGGTGAGGTCTATATTCATGTCCTCATTGTAAACGGCTTACAGTTAGTTTTCAAGTGGGCGCGGCTTGGGTGTTGCAGTTTTACGTGATGGCGGCTGCGCCAACAGGATGTTCGCAGCCATGATCGCGAGCCGAAATGTTCGGATAAGGTCGGTATCCCCCTTTTCGGCGCGTCCCGAAACTTACCCTTTGTGAAACGGGGCCTGGCCACGTCCTCGATGGCCATGACGTCAGTTTTTCTTAAGGTCCGGACCTTCAGTACGCGCCGGGCCCGAGCAGGACGACGCGAACGGTTTTCAGGAGCACGCGCAGGTCCACCGCCGCGGTCCAGGCGCGGATGTAGCGGCTATCCAGCTCGACGCGCTCGCGGTAGGTGGTGTCGTTGCGCCCCGAGACCTGCCACAGCCCGGTGAGCCCCGGCAGCACCTGGGAATAGAGGGCGAAGAACGGCCCGTATTTCGAGACCTCTTCCTCGACGATCGGCCGCGGTCCCACCATGCTCATCTCCCCGCGCAGCACGTTCCAGAGTTGCGGCAGCTCATCCAGGCTGGTCTTGCGGAGAAACCGGCCGACGCGCGTGACGCGCGGGTCATTCCTCAGCTTGTGCGCCAGACGCCACTCCAAGGCGTAACCGGGGTGCTGGTCGAGGTATGCCTGGAGGACTTCATCCGCGTTGCTCACCATCGAGCGGAACTTCCACAGCCGGAAGCGCCGGTTCCGCCTGCCGATGCGGGTGTGGGCGAACAACACCGGGCCTCGCGACTCGAGCACGATGGCCCCGGCGATCAGCAGTCCCAAGGGCAGCGCGACGAAGGCCAGCAGCAGCGCGAACACCACGTCGAACATCCGCTTGAGCCACTGGGGCCGCCTGCGGAGCAATCCCGTTCGCTGCGGAATGATCCGGACCGGCGCCCGAAAGCTTGGGAACGGTTTGGCCGAGGTGCTCATCGAGATTGGGTCTGGCGCGCCCAGCGGCTGCTATTCACCACCGTATCATAAACTTCACTGGTTTCCCCCAGCATCCGCTCGAAACCGAAGCGCTCCTCGTAGATTCGACGCGCCGCGGCGCCCAGACGTTGCCGTTCCGAAGGCTCCGCAATCAATTTTCTCAGCGCGCCCGCCAGCGCTTCCGGCTCCCCTGGCGCAACCAGCAACCCGTTGACCCCCTCGGAAACGGCCTCGCTCACCCCGCCGACGTCGGAGGCCACCACCGGCAGGCCGGCGCGCATCGCCTCGAGGACGCTGCGCGGGAACCCCTCCGAACGCGACGACAGCACGAAGATTTGAGCGCGGGCCAGCGCGGCGGCCGGGTCGGGCTGGTATCCCGACAGGTGCACGCGGCCGGCGATGCCGAGCGCCCCGGCCAAGCCGCGTGCGTCCCGCTCCAGGGGCCCGCCCCCAATCAGCTCCATTTCCCAATCCAGAGAGCGCAACCGGGCCAGAGCTTCGAGCAGCGTCCGGTGGTCTTTGGGCGGCTCCAGCCGGGCGATCGAGACGATCCGGACCGGATTCCCGGCCGGGTCGGCGCGAAGCGCCGCGGAGATGTCCCGCACCCCGTTGTAGATCACGTGAAGCTTCTCGGGACCCGCGATTCCCGCGCGCAGCGCGAGTTCCCGCTCGTACTGGGAGACGCAGATGATCCCGCTCGCCCATCGCGCCGCGGCCCTCTCCGCCAGGCGAAAGACGAGCCCGTGCGCCGCCGAGATCCGGTCGCCAATCGACCAGCCGTGGGGAGTGTAAAGGACGGGCAGACCCAGGCGGGCACAGGCCGCTCGCCCGATCCAGCCGACCTTGGCCGTGTGAGCCGAGACCAGGTCCGGCCGGAAGTCGCCGAGCGCGCGGAGGAGTTCTCCAAACGCGCGCGCGTCCCGGACCGGATGGACGGCGCGCCGCAAGAGGCGCAACGAGCGGAACGGAATCCCCGCGGCCGTAAGCTGGCCGGTGACGGGGCCTTCTCCCCCGAGGAAAACCACCGCCTCGTGCCCCCGCTCGATCATCGCATGCGCCAGGTCCCGGACGTGGATGCTTGCGCCCCCGACCGCGTCGGCCCTGGTAATCACGTAGGCGATCCTCACGAGGGTTCCTTTCGCGACACAATCACCAGAAAAGCGAGCTTGCGGAACACGGCGGTGGCGGCTGCGGGGACCAGAGGCAAGTCGAGCAGCCGCGCAAACGGAGCCATGATGCGACGGTCGCGCAGGCGAAAACAGATGTAGTCGGGCTCGTGGAACTCACTCCGGAAGTACCGGTCGAACGCGGCAAAGATCTCACGCCGGCTGCGGTAGCGCGTGTAGGTATCGATCCATTTCAGCTTGTCGATCGCCCATTGCCGGCGGGAGGGCGCTTGCTCCTTCCACGTCCCCAGGCCCAGAGAGCGCAACGTGAGCGTATAGGCGAAGCGTAGCCTCGATCCCTTTCCGAACCAGTGCGCGAAGGGAATGCCGATGTGCCCCTCGCGAAACACGTCGCGCGAGGGAAACAGGCTGAGCAGGGTCCCGCCCGGCTTCAGAACGCGGTGGATCTCCCTCAGCGCCGCGTCGAGGTCCTCGACGTGTTCCATCACCTGGTTGCTAGTCACCAGATCGAAGTACGAATCGGCGAACCCAAGGCGCCCCTCGCGGATCTCCTGGATCTCAGCGCCGACGAGGCCCGACCGCTCCGCCTCCCTGCGAGTATCCGAACCGCCGTAGTACACGTCCGCGCCGAACATCTCCAATCCCTCCGCGCGTCCGGCGGCGACCAGCCCGCCCGCCCCGCACCCATAATCGAGTGCGCGCGCGCCGGCGCGACTGCGCACGAACCGCTTCGCGAAGTCCAGCACGAAACGGTTGGTGACATCCATGGCCGGGCTACGCTCCCAGCAATTCCTCGTACAGCCGCTCCCAGCGCGCCACCACGACCGCCATGTCGAATTGCGCGACCGCGTGCTCGCGGGCGGCCTGGCCCATTTGCCGGCGCGATGGCGGAGTCATGCCCCTCAGGCGGGACATTGCCGCTTCAAATGCCGCGGGGTCGCCCGGAGGCACCAGGTATCCGGTCCGGCCATCCAGGACAATCTCGCTCACTCCGCCGGCATCCGTAGCGACACAGGGCAGAGCGCTGGATGCGGCCTCGAGCAGCGCCATGGGCAGGCCTTCGACCGTCGAAGAGAGCAGAAAGCCGTTCGCGGCGTTCATCAGCTCCGGCACATCGGCGCGCAGCCCCAGGAAGCGCACGTTGGCCTCGAGTTCGGCGGCCAGCGCGCGTAGCGCGGGCTCTTCCGGCCCCTCGCCCGCGATCAGCAGCAAACCCTGGCGCTGGGCGGCAAAGGCGCGCAGCATGGTGGGATAGTCCTTCTTCCACAGAAGGCGCCCGGCGGCCAGCCACACGAATTCGTGGCCCACGCCGAGCTGGCGCCGCGTTTCCTCTCGCGCCTCCGCGTCCGGCTGGAGGCGCCTGGTGTCGACGCCGTTCGGAATCACCCGGAGCTTGCGCTGAGGCGCGATCCCGGTCTCCGCATACCGCCTGGCGCCGGCCTCGCATACGGCTACTGTCGCATCCGCCAGCCGGTCCGTGATGCGGTAGAGCCGCTCGCGGCCGCGCGCGTCCCCGCTCTCGCGGCTGCTTTCCAGGATGCTGTGCGCCGTCGAGATGACTACGGGAAGCGGGCAGATCAGCCGCGCCACCCGCCCCAGCAGGTTGGCGTGGAACATATGGCAGTGCAGGATCTGCGGCCGCAGCTTCCGCAGAATCGAGGCCAGGCGCAGGAATCCCGCCAGGCTCGGGGCGCCCGGCCGCATCCGGAGCGAGAACACCGGGACGCCCGAGGCCACCAGTTCCTGCTCGAATGCGCTGGGCGGCAGCATGGAGACGACACTCACCTCCCACCCGCGCCGGCCGAGACCCGCGGCAAGCTGCGCCACCTGCGCCTCCGCGCCGCCGCGAGCCAGATTGGTCGAAAGCAGCACCACTCGCTTGGTCATCGTCGGGTCACCTCCTCAAAGAGCGCGGCATAGGCCGCCACCATCGCGCTCACGTCAAAACGCTTCGAGCATTCCCTGCCCGCCGCGCCCAGCTCACGGCGCCGCTGCGGGTCCCGCGCCAAAGACTCGAGCGCACCCGCCAGCGCACCCGCGTCGCCCGGCGGCACGAGGATGCCCGTCACGCCGTCGCCAACCAGCTCCGGCACGCCCCCGACCGAGGTCGCGACCACCGGCAGCCCGGCGGCCATCGCCTCCATCACCGAGAGCGGGCTGCCTTCCCAATCCGAAGCCAGCGCAAATACGTCGGAGGCGGCGAGCAGCTCCGGCACGCCGGCGCGCACCCCCAGGAAGTGTACACGGTTGGCGATGCCCAGGCGCGCCGCCCGTTGTCGCGCGGCCTCGAGCAGGCTGCCGTCGCCCGCAATGATGAGCCGGCCCGCGCACCCTCGCGCGAAAGCCTCGATCAGCGCCAGCGGGTTCTTCTGCGGCTCCAGGCGCGCGACGGAGACGATGAGCAGCTCATCGACCCCAAAACCGTGGGCGCTCCTCCACGGGATGCGCGCCTCCGGGCGCGAGAAGACGGCCGTGTCGATGCCGTTTGGGATGGTGGCCGCGGGTTCCCGCCCGTATGCCGCGCGGAAGGAGCGGGCCACCGCGGCCGCGATCGCCACCGGCACAACTCCGTGGCGGAACGCAAAGCGCTGGGTGGCCCGGCCCAGCCAGTCGGCTTCCTTTTCGGCGAGATTGTGGACGGTATGGACCATCCATCGAGGTGGGACCAGCCATGCCGCCGGCAACGTGTAGCGAAGCACATAGGAGTGCGTGTGCACGACATCGGGCCGGAATTCGCGAAACACGCGGGCCAGCCGCCGGACCATGCGCAGATCCAGCCCGCGCCGCTTTCCGAGGTACCAGACGGGGACAGGCGGTTCCAGCCCGTTCGGAAACGGATCGTAGAGCGAGACCACGCCAGTCTCAAACCGGCCGCGGTCCAGGCCGGAGACGAGCGCGGCCACCATGTTCTCGGCGCCGGCCCGCCGCAACGTCGGAATGACTTCCAGCACGCGAATGCTCATGCGCGCGCCTCGCGGCGCCGGAAGGCCAGCGCCCACTGGGTCATGATGAGGGCGAAGATCAGCCAGCCGGGCTTGCGGTGTTCCCAGGTCAGGCTCGAGACCCCGGCGGCCCACACCGCCAGCATCACCGACCACAGAACGCGCTCCGCGAATGGCATCATCCAGACAAACAGCGCCAGCGCGCCCAGCAGCGTCACGAACAGGGCGAAGCCGATCAGCCCGCATTCGACCAAAACCGAGAGGAAGGTGTTGTGCGCGACGTATTCGTGCCCGGGCAACGCCGGCCGCCCCAGCCAGGGCCGCACCGCCTCGGGGTATGCGCCCGCGCCGACCCCGAGCACCGGATGGCTCTTCAGCGCCCTCAAGCCCGTCTTCCAGATCCGCGTGCGGTTGTGCAGCGTACCCTGGCCCAGCTCCGTGGGAAGACTGGCCAGCCGTTCCCGGGAGGCGGCGGGCGCCAGGCGGAATGCGCCGAGCAGGAGCAGGCCGAGCAGAACGACGCCCGAGATCCTCTGCGCGCGGTCCGACGCCCGCCAGGTGAAGATCACAAACAGGAACGCCAGCGAGGCGGCGACCAGCGCGGCGCGCGAAGCCGTCAACAGGATGGCCGCGATCGCCGGCAGGACGGCGGCGCGCGAGATCCAGCGCTTAGCTCCTGGTGTGCCGAGCGCCAGGTAGAGCGCCCACGGAATCGAAAGGGCTAGCGTGAGCGCCAGGTCGTTCGGGTCGAAGCCCGCCGCCGCGTACCGCCGGTAATAGGTCTGGTGGTCTTGCGCGTAGCGGAGCAGGGTGGCGGCGGAGGCCAGCACCGCGCCCCACACGTAGGCTTCCATGAGTTGAACCGGCCGGCTGGCGCTCCGGCACTGGTCCCAGATCAGCCAGGCCATGGCCAGCAGTTGCGTGAAGGTCCAGGCCCGCGCTGCCGTCGCAGCCGGCGCGAGTGTCCAGAAGTACGTCGCCGCGACCCAGAGCACAAACGCCGCGGCCAGCGCCAGCGCGAGGTTCGGAGGACGGACGGATCTCCGCCGGATCGCGACGATGATGCCGGCCGCCAGCGCCAGGCCCCCGAGCAATCGCGAAGCCGTGCCCAGGCCGGGGATCCAGGCGCTCTTTTCCCAGGGGATCGAGAAGACAAACAGGCACAGGAGCAGCCAGGCGCCGCGCTCGAGGAGATCGACCCGAGGATTGCCGTTCATACCCGGCTCATTGCGCGACGCAGGATCAGCGCGGCGCCGGCAATCTGAACGCACGCCGCTAGTGCGATCGCCACAGCCGCACCGCCCAGGCCGATTGTGGGAACGAGCAACCAGCTCGCGAGTGCGGAGGTGGCGGTCACGGCGGCCAGAAGCGGCATTTGCGGTTTGAACGAGCGGGCGCTGGTGAGGACGAACCCCAGCATGATGGCGGCATAGCGCAAGACTCCGGCGCCCATCACGGCCACGAACAGACCGTGGTACAGGGCGTACTCGGGCCGGTACGCGAGGCTGAGGATCCACCTGCCCAGGAGCGCTGCCGCAAGCGCGCCCGCCGCGCCCAGCGCCAGGCTCAGCGCGATCAGTCTCAGCGCGAGTTCGCGGAAACGCTTGACGTCCCGCTCGCTGAAATGACGGGCCAGCCGGGGCAGGGCGGACTGGCCCAGCGCTCCCACCACCGCGGCGCCCGCCGCAAGGAAGGAAGCCACGGCGGCGAATGCGCCCAATTCCCGAGTGCCCTGGTAGCGTTCAATCGCGTATCGGGGCACGTTGGCTGTCAGAGAAACCAGCATCAGCACGACCCCGAGGGGCAGCGCGGTCCGGAAGATCGCAAGCTGACTCCGAAAACCGATACAACCGAGGTTTTCACCCGCCGAGCCTCGCGGTCGGTCATACACGAGCAGCACGGCAATGCGCGCCAGCGCCAGTGCGGCGATCGCCGGGACGAGATTGTGGGTAAGCCATAGTGCCACGCCGGGGACCACTACCGAAAGCGCCCCACGGGCGATCATCGAACGCGCGATTTCGTCCATGCGCTCGCGCCGCTGCATGAGCCCGTAGTAGGTGTCGCTCACGTTCTCCAAGCCCAGACAGACGCCCATCAGGACGATGGCGGCGATCACCGGACGCGGATAACCCGAAACCAAAGCGATGGCCGCGGTCGCGATCAGGGCGGCTGCCGCGGTCGCCAGCCGCACGGCAAGGTAGTCATGGAACGAGTGCCGCCGTTCCATGTCGGTGGCGAGCACGGCCCGCAGGTTCAGGTGCGACAGCATGGCCACCGGCGAGGCCACCGCGACCGCCAGCGCGTACTGGCCCAGGATCTCGCTGTTGCCCAGCTTGGCGATCAGGCTCAGCATCGCCCACTGGCTGGCCCCGTAGACCAGGTTCCCCGCAATGGTCCAGGCGAAGTTGGTCCGCAGCGAGACCGGGGCGATCTCGAGAGCCGCAACACCGATCGGATCCTGCGCGCCCACCGCTTCTCATTTTAATGGGTCGGTGGCTCCGGCACCTTCGAGCGCCTCGCATCTGTGCTCCGAACTCTGCTATTTTGGTTTGCCAGCATTCGCTTTGGCACGGAGGTGAATGGTTACGACCGAGTGGTCCCCCACTTCGTGGAAGAACAAGCCCGCGGCCCAGCAGCCGGTCTACCCGTGCGAGGCCGAGGTCGACCGCGTCGTCGAGGAGATCTCCAAGCTGCCGCCCCTGGTCACCTCCTGGGAGGTCAGCGCGCTGAAGGCGCAGTTGGGCGAAGCCGCGCGCGGCGAGCGTTTCCTGCTCCAGGGCGGCGACTGCGCCGAGCGCTTCGACCACTGCGATTCCCCGACCATCGCCAACAAGCTGAAGATCCTGTTGCAGATGAGCCTGGTGCTCACGCACGGCAGCCGGAAGCGCGTCATCCGTCTCGGGCGCTTCGCCGGCCAGTACGCCAAACCGCGCTCGGACGACTTCGAGACGCGCGACGGCGCCGCGCTCCCCAGTTACCGCGGCGACGTCATCAACCGTCCCGAGTTCACCGCAGCGGCCCGTACGCCCGATCCCGAGCTGATGCTGCGCGGCTACGAACGCGCCGCCCTCACGCTCAACTTCATCCGCTCGCTGGTCAGCCGCGGCTTTGTCGACCCGCACCGCCTGGAATACTGGGACCTGGACTGGGTGAAGCAATCCCCCATGGCCGGGGAATACCGCCGCATGGCGCGCGTTATCGGCGAGTCTCTCCGGTTCATGGAGAGCATTCTCGGCGTCCACCCGGGCGAACTGCACTGGATCGATTTCTTCACCAGCCACGAGGGCTTGCACCTGCCCTACGAGCAGGCGCAAACGCGGCGCGTGCCGCGCCAGGAGGGCTGGTTCAACCTGTCCACTCATTTCCCCTGGATCGGCATGCGCACCGCCGACCCCGGAGGCGCGCACGTCGAGTACTTCCGCGGCATCCGGAATCCTGTCGGCGTCAAGATCGGCCCCAGCATGACGCCAGGCATGCTGCGGGAACTCGTTGAGATTCTCCATCCGCGGGACGAGCCCGGCCGGCTCACCCTGATCCACCGCCTCGGCAACGATTCGATCGGCCGCCATTTGCCGCCGCTCCTCGACGCCGTCCGTGCCAGCGGCAAGACCGTCCTGTGGTGCTGCGATCCCATGCACGGGAACACGCGCGTTACCGCGGACGGTTACAAGACCCGCCACTTCGAGGAGATCCTCGGCGAACTCGACCAGGCCTTCGACATCCACGCCGCCTGCGGCAGCTATCTGGGCGGGGTGCATATCGAGTTGACCGGGGAGGACGTCACGGAATGCGTCGGCGGGGCGCGCGGGCTGGGCGAGGCCGACCTCAAGCGCGCCTACCGCTCGCATCTCGACCCCCGGCTGAACTACGAGCAGGCGCTCGAGATGGCCCTGTTCGTGGCGCGCAAAATGGGCCGTCTCGCCGCCGACTGAACCGGGCGCGCGCAACCGAGGGACTGCCTCGGCCGTCCGCCGTCGGGACGGCCCAGGCTGTCCCCGGTTGCCCTGACGCCCGCCGGCGATGTCTACTGGGAGACATGGTTCCCAGGATCGTTGCAGCGTTGGCTTGCGCCGCGTTGGGCTGCTCCGCCGGGCAATGGGAGATCGGGGCCGCGGGCGGGTACGGCATCTACCGGAACGGCACGATTTTCGCGTCCGCGGGGCAGGCGGCCGCCGGCATCCGCAACCGGTTCGTCATCAGCGCGGCCATGGGCGAGGACCTCTACCAGCATCTCAGCGGCGAATTCCGCTATACCTATCACGACGGCGACCCGTTCATCGAAAAGGGCGGCGTGCAGTCCAACCTCCAGGGCCAGTCCCACGCCTTCCACTACGACCTGCTGTTCCACTCGCGCCCGAGAGAGGCCAGAATCCGCCCGTTTTTCGCAGCCGGGCTTGGCGCCAAGTGGTTCCGGGTAACCGGGCCGGACAACCCGATCCAGCCGCTCCACAGCATCGGCCTGCTCACGGCCACCAACGAGACCAGGCCGCTGGTCAGCGCCGGCGGCGGCATCAAGGTCACCATCAGGCCTCACGTAAGGTTGCGACTCGATTTCCGGGACTACATCACGCCGTTCCCGAAGAAGCTCATCCAGCCGGCGCCGTTCGGCACCGCTCGCGGCATTCTGCACCAGTTCACACCGCTCGTGGGGGTCAGTTTCGAGTGAGTCCGCCGTTCTGGGATATAATGAGGGACCTCGGCCAAAGCAAGCTTCATACGATAGCCGCGGATGGTCCTGAGGAACAATACTGGCAGCGGGAAACGAGGTACTAGGTGAATCTGCACCCGATTGACATTGCGATCATCCTCGCTTATCTGGCAACGTCGGTCCTGGTGGGCTACTGGGTTTCGCACCGGGCCTCCCGGGACATGAAGGCCTACTTTTTGGGTGGCAACGTCATGCCCTGGTACGTCCTCGGGATTTCCAACGCCTCGGGCATGTTCGACATCAGCGGCACCATGCTGCTGGTCTACTGGATGTTTGTCTACGGCCTGAAGAGCGTCTGGATTCCGTGGTTGTGGCCCACCTTCAACCAGGTCTTCCTGATGGTTTTCCTGTCGGCCTGGTTGCGCCGTTCCAACGTCATGACCGGCGCGGAGTGGATCCAGACGCGGTTCGGCAAAGGCCGCGGCGCCCAGCTCGCCCACATTATCGTGGTCATCTACGCCTTCGTCAGCATCATCGGATTCTTCAGCTACGGGTTCAAGGGCATCGGCAAGTTCGCCGCGAGCTTCCTGCCCTGGAATCTGACTCCCAACCAATACGCCCTGATCCTGATCGCCATCACGACCATCTACGTGGTCAAGGGCGGAATGTTCAGCGTGGTCATCACCGAGGTGCTCCAGTTCTGCATTCTTTCGGTCGCCTCGTTCGCCGTGGGCATTATCGCGATGGCCCAGATAGCTCCGGCAACGCTCGCGAAATTCGTCCCCGCCGGCTGGGACAATCTCTTCTTCGGCTGGCACCTGAACCTGGATTGGTCCAAGCTCATCCCTTCGGCGAACGACAAGATCGCGGCCGATGGCTACGGGCTGTTCGGCTTCCTGGTGATGGCGCTGTTGTTCAAGGGAGTGCTCATCAGCGCTGCCGGCCCGGCGCCGAATTACGACATGCAGCGCGTCCTGTCGTGCAAGAACCCGCGGGAGGCCTCCATGATGAGCGGCTGGGTGAACGTCGTGCTGACCTTCCCGCGGTATTTCCTGATCACGGGGCTGACGATTCTGGCGCTGGTGTTCTACAGCGATCACATTCGCTCCATGGGAGCCAAGATGGACTTCGAGGTCGTGCTTCCCCTGGCGCTTGGCCGGTTCGTACCGGCGGGCCTGCTCGGGTTCCTCATCGCGGGCCTCATGGCCGCCTACATGTCCAACTTCGCGGCCACCGTGAACGCGGCGCCGCCCTACTTCGTCAACGACATTTACAAGCGCTTCATCAACCCCAATGCAGACCCGAAAACCTACGTGCGGCTGAGCTACCTCAGCTCGTTTCTGGTGGTGGTCCTGGGCGTGCTGATCGGCTGGTACGTCGCCTCGGTGAATTCCGTGGTGATTTGGATCGTTTCCGGGCTGTGGGGCGGCTACACCGCTTCCAACGTCCTGAAATGGTACTGGTGGCGGTTTAACGGCTACGGCTACTTCTGGGGAATGGTCGCGGGCATCACATCCTCGCTGACTGTCCCGGCCATCCTTGCCCGAATCCATCCCCTGACGGCTTTCGCGGGAGCACACTCCTTGAACCTGGATGTCTCTCTGGGATTCACGGTGGTCTTTGTGATCTCCTTGATCGGCTGCCTTGCCGGCACCCTGCTCACCAAGGCCGAGGACGAGGCGGTGCTCAAGGAATTCTACCGGCGGGTGCGCCCCTGGGGTTTCTGGGGCCCGATTTTGAAGAAGCTTCGGCAGGAAGATCCCACCTTCCAGCGCAACAAGGATTTCCCGCGCGACATGTTCAATATCGCGGTGGGCATCTGCTGGCAGGTGACGCTAGTGGCTCTGCCCATCTACCTCGTGATCCAGAAGTACAGCAGCGCCGCGGTCGCGCTGGCGATCGTGGCGGTGACCTCCGTAATCCTGAAGTTCACCTGGTACGACCATCTGCGCAAGCTCGAAGCGCAAATGGCCCATGGTGCGGAGTTACCGGCGCGCGGGACTTAGTAAGTTCGGTCGCTTTACTGCTCGGAGTCGGGATTTGGCTGGCTCTGCAACTGAATCCGCTGGGGCAGCCAACCCCAGTCTTCGAGATGCCATTGCACGCGATCCACCAGGCGTCCGATCGGGCCAGCAACAAGCCATTCGAAAAAGCCCAGGTGCAGCCATCGGGGGTGGCGGCGGAACACGCGCGCCCAATGCAGCAGCCGGACGGCCCATCGTGCATTCGCCGAAAACGTGGCAGCCCAGAACAGACGGCTATAGTAGTCGAACAAGCGATCGCGCGACTGGTCGCCCGCGGTCACGCCATCCCGCGACATCTGTTCCGCCAAACGCGTGCCGGGAAGGACGAACAGCTTGTTGATACACAGTTCGAACCTGCCGCCCATTTCCAGCAAAACGTCTAGTGTATCCTTGAGATCGCGCTCCTCTTCGTAAGGGTTGTAGGTGATGATGTCCGTGTAGAAGTACAGCCGGAGTTTTCTGCACAGGCGGATGGTTTTCAGGAACAGCTCCCGGTCGAACACTCGGTTGAAGACAGATCGATTGATGCGGGCGCTCCCCGACTCCAGCGCCACGCAGCAGAATTTCAAGCCGGCCTGCTTCAGGAGCGGTAGAACCGTCTCGACATTTCGTGTCGGATAGATGTAAGCGATGAATGGCAGGCCAACTCTGGCGCGGTACAAAGGCGCGAACGCCGAGAGCCACTTCAAGTCCATTCCGAAGATCTCGTCCTCGAAAACGATTTCGTTGAGATCGAACCGCGCCTTGGCCTCCGCCAGCTCATCGACGCAGCTCTCGGGCGATCTCCGCCGCAGGAAACGCTCTCCCGGATACAAGCTCTTCAGCGAAGCTTCGCAGCAATACGTGCAGCTATACGGACAGCCCCGCGCTGTCATCGCCTGGTAAGAACCGGACGGCCGGTCGTTCAGCACCGCGTAGTTCTCCTGGAGCCGGCCGTCCTCGATGAAATACTTGTTCTCCGGCTCGTCGTCCCGCCAAGGCACGGAATCCAGGTCCCGGACCAGAGGCGCCCTCTGGTTGAAGACCGGCCGCCCATTGCGCCTGTAAGCCAGGTTGCGGACCTGATCGAAGGCCTGGCCCCGATCGATGCACTCGGCCAGCTCCAGGATCGTGGTATCGCCCTCGCCGATGCACGCGTAATCGCAGATCTCAAGACACGGTCCCGGGTTGACCGTTGGGTCGTACCCGCCCCAAACCACCGGCGCGGCGGAGAAGCTCTTGAGGAAGCGCGTCACTCGCGCGTGCTGTGAGCGCAACGGGGTGTTTACGGTCATTCCGATCACGTCCGGCCGGATGCGCTCTATTACCTGGCGCAAGAGTCCCAGTTCCCGCTCGCCGACCGGCTCATGACATGCATGGCTGTAGGGGCGCCCGCGCCGGTCGATACCGATCCAAGCGTGCTCGTCAGCCCCTGCTTGGAACGGGCCCGCGCTTGTGCCATAACGCTTGAGGAAAACGATATGGCAATGGTGCCCGTGGCGTTTCAGATTCGCCGACATCAGGCGCTGGCCGTAGGCATTGCGATCGTACAGCGAGACAAAGGCGATAGTAGCCATACCGGGACAGGGCTGGAGCCCTATCCTACTATGTCGTCGATCCGGCGCAGTTCTTCGGCTGAGAACTGCAAGTTGCGGATCGCGGCGACGTTCTGCTCGATCTGCTCGACCTTGCTGGCGCCGATCAGCGCGCTGGTCATGCGGCTGTCCCTGAGGACCCACGCCAGCGCCATCTGCGCCAGGCTCTGGCCGCGCTCGCGCGCCAACTCGTTGAGCGCGCGCACTTGAGTGAGCCGGGTTTCGCCGATGTCCTTGGCCTTCAGGAAGCCGTGCGGTTTGGCCGCTCGCGAGTCGCTGGGAATGCCGTCCAGGTACCGGTCCGTCAGCAGGCCCTGGGCCAGCGGGCAAAACGCAATTCCGCCGATCCCCTCCGCCCCGAGCACCTCGAGCAGACCGGTCTCGGCGGTCCGGCGGAACATCGAATATGACATCTGGTGGATCAGGCACGGCGTCCCCAGACCGCGAAGGATCTTCACCGCCTCTCGCGTCTGGCTGGGGTTGTAGTTCGAGATGCCGGTGTAGAGCGCCTTCCCCGCCCGAACCGCCTGGTCCAGGGCCGCCATGGTCTCCTCGATCGGCGTCTCGGGATCCGGCCGGTGAGAGTAGAAGATGTCGACGTACTCCAGCCCCATGCGCCTGAGACTCTGGTCCAGGCTGGCGATGAGGTACTTGCGCGACCCCCAGTCGCCATAAGGCCCCGGCCACATGCCGTAGCCGGCTTTGGTCGAGACGATCATCTCATCCCGATAGGCTGCCAGGTCCAGCTTCAGCGCGCGTCCGAAGGTCTCTTCGGCGGACCCGGGCGGCGGTCCGTAGTTGTTGGCCAAGTCGAAGTGCGTGACGCCGAGATCGAAGGCCCGCCGCAGCATGGCACGGCAGTTATCGAAGCTATCGACTCCGCCGAAGTTGTGCCACAGCCCCAGGGAAATGACGGGCAGCAGCAGGCCGCTCCGGCCGCAACGCCGGTAAATCATCGATTCGTAGCGTTCCTCGCTCGCCAGGTACATGGCTAGCTCAGTGTCACTTCCACGGAAACTTCCGTCCGGCCGTCGGCTGGCGGCGGCACTGTGTTGCCAGGAACCGGAACGCCGTCGACGGTGAGGGCCACGGCGTTGCCGTCGCCCGCGCGCTTGACCGTGATGTCGTAGACGACGCCCCGGAACTTCCGGGTAGCCTGGAACCCTGGCCAGTTCTTCGGGATCACCGGCGCAATCTCCAGACCGTCGTAGGTCGGACGGAGGCCCAGGATCCACTGCGTGATGGCGTAGTAGTTCCAGGCCGCGGTACCGGTGAGCCACGAATTCTTGGCTTCGCCGTGAGTGGGCGCGTCGCGCCCGGCAATCATCTGGGAGTACACGTACGGCTCGCAGCGATGCAGGTCGCTGATGCCCTCCCGCGCCGAGGGATTAATGCGCGCGTAGTAGTCGTGCGCGCGGTCGCCGTTCCCCACCATCGTCTCGGCAATCATGACCCAGGGGTTGTTATGGCAGAAGATCCCGGCGTTCTCTTTGTAGCCCGGCGGGTAGGAGGAGATCTCTCCCAGATGCAGGTAATACCGCGAATAGGCCGGCTGCTGCAGAACGATGCCGTGCGGCGTGGCCAGATGCTCGACCACCGATTCCAGCGCCCGTTGGGCCAGGCCGTCCTCCAGGCCGATGCTGGCCAGCACGCAGAAACCCTGCGTCTCGATAAAGATCTTCCCTTCCTCGCACTCCGCAGAGCCGACCTTGCGGCCGAAGTCGTCGTAAGCGCGGACGAACCACGCGCCGTCCCAGCCGTGCTCGTGAACTACCCGATCCATCTTGGCCGCTCCTTCCAGATAGCGCTTGGCCTCTTCTTCCAGGCCGCGATGCCGCGCGATGGCCGCCAGTTCCTTGCCCGCCAGCACGAACAACGCCGCGATGAACACCGACTCCGCCACCTTGCCTTCCTTGTTCGTGGTGGTCTGGAAGGACTGGCCCGGCGTGTCGGAGAAGCAATTCAGGTTCAGGCAGTCGTTCCAGTCGGCGCGGCCGATCAAGGGCAGTCCGTGCGGTCCCAGCCGCTCCAGCGTGTAGTGGAAGCTGCGCTGCAAGTGCTCGTACAGCGGCTGCTCCGAGCCGGGCTGGTTGTCGTAGGGCACGGGCTCGTCCAGGATGCTCCAGTCCCCGGTTTCCTTCAGGTAGGCCGCGACTCCCACGATGAGCCAGTGCGGGTCGTCGTTGAAGTTGCTGCCGACGTCGTTATTGCCGCGCTTGGTCAGCGGCTGGTACTGGTGGTAGGCGCCGCCGCTGGGCAGTTGCGTGGCCGCCAGATCCAGAATGCGCTCGCGGGCGCGCGACGGCACCATCTGCACGAAGCCCAGCAGGTCCTGGTTGGAGTCGCGGAAGCCCAGCCCGCGCCCGATGCCCGACTCGTAGAAGGAGGCCGAGCGCGACATATTGAAGGTCGCCATGCACTGATAGGGGTTCCAGATGTTGACCATGCGATCCGTGTGCAGGTCCGGCGTCCGGACCTGGCAAATGCCCAACAGGCTGTCCCAGTAAGCGTGCAAGGCCGCGAAGGCCGTATCCGCGTTGGCTGGGTCCAGGTACTTCGCGATGACCGGCTTGACCGTTTTCTTGTTGACGATCTGGGAGCCGGGCGGATCGAATTTCTCCTCGACGGGATTCTCGTGGTAGCCCAGGACAAAGACGATCTGCCGGTTCTCGCCGGGCTGGAGCGCGAGCTTGACGTGGTGCGAGCCAATCGGCGCCCAGCCGTGCGCCACCGAGTTCGACAATTCTCCGCGCTCCACCGCCACCGGCCTGTCCCAACCGCGGTAGCGGCCCACGAAAGCCTCGCGCTGCGTGTCGAATCCCGCCAACGCCTCCGAACAGGCGAAGTAGGCGAAGTGATCGCGGCGCTCGCGGTACTCGGTCTTGTGGTAGATCACGCCCTCCTCGATCTCCACCTGGCCGATGCTGAAGTTGCGCTGGAAGTTGGTCGCGTCGTCCTGGGCGTCCCACAGGCAGAATTCGATGCTCGAGAAGATCGACAGCGCCGCCGGCGCCGGGCGGTGATTGGTGACCGTGAGCTGCCAGATTTCCAGGTTCTCGTCCAGCGGCACGAAGTACCGGGTGCGCGCCTCGATCCCCCGATAGGCCGAGCCGATGATGCTGTAGCCCATCCCGTGCCGGCAAGCGTACCCGTCCAGCTCGTGACGGGTCGGCTGCCAGGAAGGCGACCAGAATTCCCGGGAGTCGTCATCGCGCAGATAGATGTAGCGCCCGCCGAGATCAAAGGGGACGTTGTTGTAGCGATACCGGGTGACCCGCCGCAGCCGCGCGTCGCGGTAGAAGGAGTAGCCGCCGGCCGTATTCGAGATGATTCCGAAATAGGCCTGGCATCCCAGGTAGTTGATCCACGGCAGCGGCGTGTCCGGCCGCGTGATCACGTATTCCCGATTCCGATCGTCAAAGTACCCGTATTGCATTCTGCGTCGCTCCAGGATTGATGCACTGCGGTCGAGGACCGGACCGCGGCGCGATCTGAGGTTTCAATGAGTGAGTATACAGTAGCCTTGCGCGGGCACACAACCGAACGCATCACGACCGGCTGGCCGTCACCCCGATGATGAGAGCGCTGACCGCTTGCTGACGCGCGCGGTTCGGTGCTGTCATGCGGACCCCAGTACCGAACTGGACATGACGGCCGGCCTTCACCCCCAATGAGGAAAGCGCCGACCGCTTGCTTGCGCGCGTGGCTCGGAAAAGGCGCGGGCACACAACCGAACGCGGCTGAAGCGGTCAGGCGGCGGCGCCAAAGAGCTTCTTTTGCCGCTCCTGCATCTCTTCGGGCGTCACGTCTTCAGTGTGCGTCGCGATGGCCCACACGAAGCCGAACGGATCCCGCAGTTGTCCGTAGCGATCGCCCCAGAACTGATCTGCAATCGGGTAGAGCACCTCGCAGCCGGCGGCGATGGCCTGTCCCCAGGTAGTGTCGGCGTCCGGCACGTACAGGTTCAGCGCCAGCGGCCAGTGCCCCTCGGCGATCGGCGGCGACCCGAACTCCGGGAAGTGGTCGTGCAACAGCAGGATGGAATCGCCGATGCGCACCCGAGCGTGCATCAGCCTGCCGCCCGGCCCCGGCGAGCGGCTGATCTCGACCGCGCCGAACGCGCGCGCGAGGAAGTCGACGTAGTTGGCCGCGCCATTCACTTGCAGGTGCGGAGTAATCGAGTGGAACCCAGGTGGAATCGCAGTGGCGGATTCTCCCATGATGCACCGATCATAGCGCAGATTTCTGTGTGGACGACCGACCCACGCGGCGAGGGCGTCCCGCCAAGTCTCACCGCGAAGCGGGAGGGCTGCCTTTTGTCGGTCCCGATGTCCACGCAGCCCGGCGATGTGCCTCACCCAGATGAAAGGCCCTCTCCGTCCTGGGACATGTTCTGCTATGCTGACGAAGGGAAAAGCCAATCTGAAGGGCGGTCACCATGCCAGATCCGGAGAGCGAGAACGAAGGGCAGGACAGCGCCTCGCCTAGGGTCCCAGTCCAGGTGCGGAAGCAGCTCGAAGGCGAGGCGGATAACGAGATAGAAACCAGACCGACGTACATTAACCATGTGGTCCTGGCTCGTGCTGGCACAGACGTGTTCGTGGACATCGGGATTGTGCCGGTCGACGACCTAATGCAGAGCAGAGAGAAGCCCGAGGTTCGCTTTATCGTCCTGGATCGGTTGGTGATGGGGTTGGAGACATTCATGCAACTCCATGATGCCGCTAACATTCTGTACGACCAACTCAAGAACAGCGGGGTGCTGCCGAGTGAGAAAATCATTACAACGGAGCCGCAGGCTGGGCTCTGAACTGAAGACTGTCCACCGCAATCGTCAGAAGGCCCTCGGTACCGAAGCTGCCGCAGTCACGCCGTACGCGATTGATGTGCCTGCGTCTCAGACTTACTATCGCGATGTGTTCGTAGCTGAAGGCAATGTTGTCCGTCAACCCATCCGGATCGGCAAATTGGATCATTCCAGATCGACCCTGGAGGCGCGTCGCACCTCCAGATATTCGTTTCGTTCGCAGATCGCGACCGCAGTGATCCCCATCGCTACTCTCGTGCCCGAGCCTTATGAGCTGACCAAGGACATTCCCGCGGTGCTCCAGCCCGCCGACGATGGATTCATCGCCACGTTCTTTGACGCCAACATCAGCACATCGGGGGATACGGAAGAGGAGGCTGTCTCGAACCTGCGAAGTTTGATCGTCGACATTTTCGAATACCTGGAGTCAGAACCGATGAAGGCTCTCGGACCAGAGCCAAGGCGTCAACTGGCAGTGCTGCGAGCGTTCATTCGGAGAGCATAGAGATGCTCACCAAAGACGACGCTGAAGCCATAGCCCGAAAGCTGAGGGCTGAGATCCGGCCGGCCAGAAGGCACGACATCGCTGTGGTAAGAGACAACGACCAGACGATCGTCCAGTTTGGGATTCGGCGGGGCTCCCGCCGTGACCAAGGCCACGACCACATTCCGGGGCAGATTCACGTAACCCCTCGCGAGGCGGTCCTGCTATCCCAGTGCCCCATGTCTGTTGAAGACTGGATCGAGCGGATGAGGCGGAAGGGGCTGATCCCGGATCGTTGATTGGTCTGGCGTCAGGTCCGCATCCGCGCCATCAGGTACATCGCCGCCAGCGCGAACACGGCGTCCGGCGACCAGGCGGCAAACGCCGCCGGCAACTGGTTCACGTTGCCGAACTGCTCGAAGACCTGCCCCACCGTCCAGTACGCCACCGCGATCCCCAGGCTCACGCCCACCCCCGCCAGCGCACCTCGGCTGCCGGTCAGGAAGGCGAACGGCACCGAGATCAGCGCCATGATGAAGGCGAACAGCGGCACCGCCAGCTTCTTCTGGAGCTGCACCCGCAGGTGCACGGTGTCGAATCCGCTCTGGCGCAGTTCCTGGATGTACTTCTTGAGCTGCGGGAAATTCATCTGCTTGTCCTGGATCACTTCTTTGAGGAAGTAGCCGGGCGGCTCGTCCAGTTCCGGAAACGTGGTGGCCTGAAAGACCTGGTACCGCGCTCCCTGCCTCACTCCCAGGTCGCGCTCCCAGCCGTTCTCGAACACCCAGGTCTTCAATGCCGCCGACCACGAGGCGCGGCCCGCGGATATGTGCCGGGTCAGCCGGAACGATTTCTCGTCCAGTTCGTAAACGCTCACGCCGATCATCACCGCCTGGGTGGGATCGAAGTACTTGTAGTAGTAAATGCGCGGCCCCTGGCCGTAGATCCACTTGCGGTCCGGGCGCAGGTAGGTCTGCGGCGCGCGGCCCTTGATCTCGTCCCGCAGCGCTTCCTGGCGGCGGTTGGCTTCCGGCAGCAGGCGGTAGTAATCCATGGCGAACAGGCCCGCGCTGAAACACAGGCTCGCCAAGAGCACGGGCAGCGACAGGCGGCGCAGGCTGACGCCGCTGGCCTTGAACGCGGTGATCTCGTTGTGCTTCGACATCACCCCGAAGGTGACCAGGACCGCCACCAGCACGCTGATCGGCGTCGAATCGTAGACCAGTTTCGGCGTGAGGAAAAACAGGTACGCAAGCACCCGGCCGAGCGGGATCCGGTTGTGGATGATGTCGCCCAGCAGCTCGAAGAACGTGTACACGTGCGTCATCAGCACGAAGCTCGCCAGCAGCAGCGCGAAGTAGAACAGGAAGGTGGAAAGGATATAGGTGTCCAGGATCAGCGGCAGCAGCGGCACGCGGCCGAATCTGCGCCCGTTCGCCGCCGCGCGCGCCGACGTCGGGCCGCTGACGCGGCGCCACAAGGAGTGAAGCCGGGCGCTGAGCGTGACGATGATATCGCGGTCGCCGGGCCGCTCCAGGCGCAGCATCAGCACCAGCCCGACCAGGGCGAATACCGCATTCGGGGTCCACACCGCGGGCCCCACCGGGACCGTGCCCTGCCGGGCCAGGCTGATCAGGCTGATGAACCCCATGTAATACAGGAAAGCCAGAAAGACGGTGATGACGAAGGCGGTGGACTTGCCGGACTTGCGCGAGGATATCCCGAGCGGCATCCCTACCAGCGCCAGGAGCACGCAGGCGAAGGGAAGCGCCAGGCGCTGGTGCAGCTCGATCGCGGCGTCCCGCGAGTGGCGCGCTTCCCGGCGCAGGGGGATCGTGTCCATCTCGGGGTAAGGGCGGGCCGGGCGCACTTCGTTCGAGCGCGAGGCCTGGAGCGCCTGGTCGCGCAGCGGGCTGCTGGTGCTGTAGTACTTTTCCTGCTCGCCGGCTTCATGCGTGCTGCTGTCGAGCATGTGGAGCTGGATGCGATTGTTGGCCAGGTCCGGCGTGGCGATGGCTTCGCGCGCCAGCGTGATGAGCGGTCCGCTCGATTGTTCGCCCGAGCCGCCCGGGCGTTCCGACCCCTCTCGCAGGTCCGCCAGGAACACCTTCCGCCACTTTTCCACCGGGCCGGGGATGACATCGCCCACGTACAGAATCGTGTTGGGGAACTGCTCCTGGAATACGCGCGGCTGAATCTCGGCGGTCAGTTCCTCGGCCGCCATCCGGTTCAAGATCCGGTAGGTCTCCCGGATGGACCAGGGCGTCAGCCACAGCGAGCAGGCCGCCGTCGCCACCAGCGCCAGAATCGCGAACGTCAGCACCGGCGCCATCATCCGGCGGCTCGGAACCCCGGCGGCGCGCAGGCCGACGATCTCGCCGTCGCTGGACATGCGGCTCAGCGCAATCAGGATGCCCACCAGCGCGCCGACCGGAAGAGTAAACGTCAGGGTGGAGGGCAGCATCAGCGCGAACAGGGAGCCGATAGTTCCCCCGCCGGCCGAGCTGCGCACCAGCAGCTCGAAACTCCGGCCCGCGCGTTGCAGGAACAGCACGAAGGTGAACAGTACCGTGCCCAGGAAGGCGCTGGAAACGATTTCGGCGAAGATGGCGCGGCTGAGGGTCCCCATGTCAGTTCTTCAGGGCCGGCGGCGGCACGATGGGCGGTCTGGGCAGTTCCTCCTGCGCCTTTTCCAGCTCCAGGTCGTCGACCAGGATCGATGGGGCGACGATCGAGGTCTCCGCCACGAACGCGGCGCTGTCCATCAGCGCGAACGGCGAATTGTTCTCGAGAAAATCGAAGACCTGCGTCTCTTCGGAGGCGGCCAGAATGTCCTTGAGCGACCGCGTGGTCAGGCCCCGGAAGCGCAATCCTCGGACCAGTTCCTCGCGGCCGTCGGGGTAGGCGCGGTACGCCAGAATAGGCAGGCTGACCGGGCGCGCGCTCCCGCCCGATTGCGCCATCCCGGCAAGCATCCGGCGCGCCTCGTCGAAAGAGGCCGAGGAGGGGAAATCCATCTTCCGCACGATGATCCCGTAGGGCTTGTTGCGCTGGCGGCAGAGGCGGATCAGTGTCTTCCTGAGCTCGGAAACGGGCTGGGCCTCCGACGCCCGCACGAACAGGTTGCCGAAAGCCGCCGCTTTCGCGCCGAAGCTTCCGGGCAGACGGGCACGCCCGTTGGAGGCCTCAAAACCCTTCACCGGCTGCCGCGTCAGCAGGAAGTTCTTGAGGACGCCTTTCTCGACCAGCGCCAGCGGCTGCGGCGCCACGCCCTCCAGGTCCACCGTGTAGTAGCCGAACAGCGGCCGGCCGCGCCATTCCTTTTGCGTCGGGTCGTCCACCACGTCCATCCACTCCGGCAGGATGCGCACGCCCAGCCGCCCTTCCAGATCGCTGGCGGGGAACGGAAACGAACGGCCCGGCGGCGCTACCGGCCGGCGCGGCACGGCCAGGTTCCTGCCCAGCACCTCGGCCAGCAGTTGCGCGCCCGCGGTCCCCTCGAACAGCACCGGCCCGGAGTACGGCTCGCCAGCCGGCGCCTGGGCCAGAGCGGTCAGGTTCTCTCCCACCTGCCGGACGCCGCGTTCCAGCTCCGCCTCGGGCGGCAAGCGCAGGGGATCCAGCGACGAGAACACGACGGCATCGCGCAGCAGCATGCCGTCGGGAGCCTGGGCGTTGGCGCGGGCGCGCACCGCCATCATGTTCTGCGGGATGCGGATCCGGGCGCCCTCAGAAGTTACCAGGTACAGCGTGCTCTGGCCAGCCTCGAAATCCACCATCGACGCGTTCACCCTGGGGTAATCCAGGAACACCGCCGACAGTCTCCGCAGGCGCGCCAGCCAGTCAGCCTGGTCCGGCACATTCGGAACAATGGTCTCCACCCGCTCGATCGGCGTGGTCTTGGAGAAATCGGGCCACTGCTCGCTCATGGTCACGTTCTTCAGGGCGGCACGCTTCCGCGAGTAGGCTTCCACCGCTGCCTTGTAAGCCGTATCGGTCGCCAGCCACAGATGCTGGCGCAGCACCGCATAGGAGGCATCCAGCGGGAACTGGTCGACGTCGTAGCGCGTGCCCGAATAGAAGTCGGCGCCGACGTAGTTGGTGTTGTCGGAATCGTAGTCGCCCACGCGCACCTGGATGCGGGGCAGGCGATAGCGCAGGCGGTGCGAGCGGATCAGCGCGCCGAGCGTGGCCGAGCCCGACACGTTCTCCCCGTCGTGCAGCGCGTACTCGATGTAATACGGCTGCTCGGGATTGACCGCCCGCAGCGCGCGCGACCGCTGCATCTCATCCTGCATGGCGCGCAGGATCACATCGTCTTCGGCCCACGCCGCGAGCGCCAGCAGGAAAACCGCCCAGCGCAGGCGCCGCCTCATTGCGTCCCTCCCGTCGCCGGCGCCGGCAGGAACGGCGGGCGATCCTGTGATTTCTCCTTCTTCTGGATCTCGATTTCGGAGACCAGAATGGCCGGAGAGACCGCCGCCACCGGCACGCTGCCGGACTCGGCGCCACAATATCCGTTGAAGACTTCCGCGCGGTCCGAGGTGGCCAGGATCTTCGAGAAGCTCGCCAGCGGCGTGCCGACGATATCGGCGCCGCGCACCAGTTCGTCCGGACGGCCGTCGGGGTACACGCGATAGATCACGATCGGGATCACCTTGAAGGCCTGCACGCCTCGCCGGCCCGTGCTGGTGTACCCGCCGGTCACCTGCCGGAAGTACAGGCCGTAGGGCTTGTTCTGGCGCTTGATCTCGGCGATCAGCATCTCCCGCAAACGGGCCTCGGAGACCTTCTGGGCGGACTCGACAAACAGGTTCGATTGCCGGGAAACCACCTCGAAGCCCGGCGCGCGGCGGCCGTGGCCGTTCGAGCGGCTGAACCCCCGAATCGGCGAACGCGACATCAGGAAGGTTTTCAGAACGCCCCGATCGACGATCGTGACCGGCTGCGCCTTCACCCCCTCGTCATCGTAGTGGTAGGAACCGTTCAGGGAAACGCCCTGGAATTCCCGCCGCGTGGGATCGAAAACCACCGAGAGGAATTCCGGCAACACCGGCGCCCCCACGCTCTTGGCAAAGGTCTGGCCCTCGGTTTCGTCCTTCTGACGGTGCCCTTCGATGCGATGGCCGAAGATCTCATGAAACAGCACCGCGGCGGCGCGCCCGGAGAGCATCGCCGGGCCGACGAATGGCTCGACCAGCGGTGCCTGCAGCATCGCGCTCACGTCCTTGGACACCCGGCCGGCCGCCTTCAGCACGACCTCGTCCGCCGGCAGCCCGGCGACGTCCTGGGCCTCGAAGCTCTCGCTCGATGCCAGGTCCATGCCGTCGGCGGCTTTCCCCCGCGCCTGCAGCGAGATGCCGGCGTAGCCGCGCCCGTGCTGGACCCGCGCGCCCTCGGTATCGACAAAGTACCGGGTCTCGCGCTGGGCCGCCAGCGTCGCCAGCGAGGTCAACACTCGAGGATACCCCGCAAACGCCGCCGACCACTTCCGCACCCGCGCCACCGCTTCCTCGGCCGGAAAACTCAGCCGCAGGACCGGTTCCGAATACACCGCCGGGGTTTCCGTCGAGAAGTCGTCGGAATCGTCCTCTTCGGTGGCCTTCATCTGGCGGTTCGACCGCACCTTGATCAACCGTTCGGCCGCCAGGCGGTACACGCGGTCGGTCTCCAGCCAGATCCGGCGCTGGATCGCAGCGGGGTTGTCCTCGATCGGCAGCGCCACGCCCACGGCGAAATGCACATTGTCGCCCGGGATGCGGTGATAGTTGTCGAGTTTGGGGCTGCCCACCCGTACCGTGACGTCGAGACGGCGGCCACGGTCGGTGCGGGCCGATTTCAGCGCGCCCAAGGTGGCCGAGACTGCCGAGACCTCGTTTTCCGTCACCTCGTACGCCATGTAGTAGGGCGCCGGATCGGCCTTTTCCTTCAGGATGCGGAAGTTCCGGTCCAACTCTTCAGCCAGGATCTGGACCAGCGGTGGAGTCTGCGCCAATCCCAGGGAGACACACCCAGCCAGCAGCGCGATTCTGAGCGCGGACCGCGCCAGCTTGCGGCCTCCGGCCGAATGACGCGATTGCAGAGTCCAGGGCGCGGACCGCGCCAGCTTGCGGCCTCCGGCCGAATGACGCGATTGCAGAGTCCGGGGGACAGGCACCGACACGCCCCTCAGGATAACAGAACGGGAAAACCGCGCGGGGCGAATCCCTACCCGGACTGGCTCATCGCCAGGCAGGGGCTGGCTCCGGAGGTGGCGGCGGCCAGGCCCGCCAGCGCCAGGCCGTAACGCCCTTGAACTCCCGTCTTCTCGAAGATGTGCTTCAGGTGCACCTTGACTGTCCCGGGGCGGATCCCCAATTCTCTGGCCACCTCGCGGTTCTTCAGGCCCTGCCCCACCAGCTCCATCACCTGCTGCTCCCGCGGCGTCAGGCCGTTCCGCGACTCGCGGTGCGTCCAATGTTGCTCGTGGAACACGGTCTTCTCCATCCAGGTGGCGCCGGAGGCCACCGAGCGCAGGCACACCAGCAGCGTCTCGACGTCGGCCGACTTCCGGATAATCCCTCTGGCCCCGGCCTGGATGAAGCGCAGCGCCTCAGCCTCCGTGATCGACACGCCCCAAACCACAGCCGCCACGGGTTGATCCGCGGTTTTCAGTTCCGTCAGCGTATCCAGCACCGCCTGGGCTCCGAACGCCTTGTCCAGGATCAGCAAGGCCGGCCGGGAGCGGTGAACGCGGTCCAGGGCAGCGGGGATCGAGTCGGTGGCCAGGAGGAACTCCAGGTCCGAACTTGCGCCAAGCACGGCGCGCAACCCCTCCGCGGTGACCGGCTGGGTGTCACAGATTGCCACGCTTTTCCTCATCGGGTCGGACTCCAACTCCACTGATTTCAGGGCCCGTCGCAGAGACTGTCGTATCCCTTACAAAGCTTTAGTCCGCCTGGCGTGGCGATAGTCTCATAATTCCTGGGGAGTGGCCGATCTGTTGGATAGAGCGGCGCCCATGCCGTTACTGCTATGCCCGACTCGCGCCTCAGCGATCCATGCAGCGCCCTGTTGGTGTCGCCGGACCCGCGCATGGCCGTCGAGCTGAGGCGCCTGCTGGCGGGCGAACTGCCCGCGGTGGCTCTGACCCTCCTCGGAACCTACCCCAGCCGCGCCGCCCTGGCGGAGCTGGTGGCCTCCGGTATGCAGCTCTGTTTTCTGGACGTCGCCTCCGATCAGGGGACCGCTTTCGCGGCCATGTCCGTGCTCGGCAGTTCCTGCCCGGAAGTGCCGGTGTTCGCTCTGCTGCGCTCCAACGACCCGGACCTGATCCTGCAATGCCTGCGCCAGGGGGCCAGCGAGTTTCTGATCCAACCGTTCACCTCGGACCAGTTCCGCGGGGCCCTCGCCAAGATGTCCCGGTTCCATCCCTCACGCGCCGCCGAACCCGAGAGCCGCACCCGGGTGTATTGCGTCATGCCGGGCAAGGGCGCCTGCGGGGCCACGACGGTGGCCTGCCACCTGGCCTTCGCGCTCAAACGCCAGGACCCTGGCAAAGTCCTCCTGGCGGACATGGATGGGCTCACCGGCACACTCGGCTTCCTGCTCAAGCTCAAGTCGAGCTACAGCTTCGTCGATGCCCTGGCGCATGCCGGCAGCCTGGACGCGGACGTCTGGAAGGCCCTGGTGACCCCCTGTCAGGGCGTCGATGTACTCCTCTCCCCGGAGAACCCCGCGGACAGCATCGGCGATGCCGCGGACCCGGCGCCCATCCTGGGCTACTCGCGCCGGGCTTATGCCACGGTAGTGCTGGATTCCGGCGGCGCTTACGGCGACTGGAACGTCTCGCTGGCCAGAACGTGCGACGAGCTGCTGCTGGTCGGCACCAACGAACTCGCCGCGCTTCACGCGGTGCAGCGCGTCCAGGCCTACCTGGGAAGCGTCGGCGCAGACCGCTCGAAGGTGCGGCTGGTCATCAACCGCTACTCCGATGAAGCCGGGCTCCGCCGCGAGGGCATCGAGACGGCTCTTCAGTCCGAAGTCTTCGCGACCCTACCATCCGACTACGAGGCCATTCACCGGTCGCTGATGGAAGGCAAGCCCGTGCCTTCGGGGAGCCGCTTCGGAAAAGGGATTGTCCGGCTGGCGCGACAACTGACGGGCCGCGACGGCGCCAGGGAAAAACGCTCGGGGTTCTCGGGCTTCCTGAAGAAGCTGACCGGCTGACTTATCTGACCCTCCGCAGAAACCCTCCGGCGTTGAACGTAAGCAAGTATTTCTCTCGCCCCCGGTCCGCCACGAAATCCTGGTTCTCCTTCAGGAATTCCTGGACGGCTTCCCGGGGACCTGGTCCAAAGTGCGGCAGTATGGGATGACCATTGAAATGGGTGTCTTCGACGATCAAGTAGCTGCCTTTCGTCACCAGCCCGCTATAGAGCCGCAACTCGTTGAGAACATGCTGCTTGGCGTGGTCGGAATCCAGGGACACCAGGACTGTGCGCTGCCCGGCGGCCAGGGCCTTGAACTGCTCGATGATGCCGGGCGCGGTGGAGGATCCAAGCAGATACCGGATGCGGCCGTGCTGTGGCCGGCCGGGATACTCCTCGATGTCCACCGTCGCAACCTGTCCGTGGTTTTCCAGGTCGCAAATAGACGCCATGAAGAGCGCGGACCCGCCCTTGTAAGTTCCGGTCTCGACGATCAGGTCGGGCCGCAGCTCGTGAATGATCTCCTGATACACCCAGAGGTCAAGGGGGGTCTTCTGGACCTCAGTGCCCAGCCAGTGAGTGTCGTTGAAGGTCTGGCGGTGGTGATACACAATATGAAACGCCGCGATCACCGTTTTCTCAGCCCAGGCCGGAACAGCCCTTTTCCAGGCGTAGAAGCCAAACCCCAGCACCGGAAGCAGGGCGCCAACCACAAGCAGGGCCGTGATGCTGCACAGTCTTCGGAACAGGGTCATGGTCGAAGTGTACCTTCTTTTGCGGCCGCCTCGCGCAGGGCTTCGAGCGTGATCTCGGCCGTTTTCCGCCAGGAGAACTGGGCGGCCCGCAGCGGCCCCGCGACCGACAGGCGCTGGCGAAGCCCGTCATCGCTCACCACGCTCTCCAAAGCTTCCAGCATGGCCCGGGGGTCGAAGGGGTCGAATCTCAGCGCCGCCTCGGCGGCCAGCCAGGCCAGCGGCTCGATCGACGAGCAGGCTGTGGGGATACCCGCGGCGAGCGCCTCCAGCAGCGGCAGTCCGAAACCCTCGAAGGTCGACGGATAGACGAACGCCCAGGCGTCGCGGAACAGCTCGTACAGCTCTTCCCGGGGAACCCAGCCGGCGAGGCGGACGGTTTCGCCAAGCCCGAGCTCGGCAACGAGGTTCTCGAGCGCGGCGGTGTGGAACCCCCGGACGCCCGTGACGATCAGCCGGAACTCGGGCCGGGCGCGCCGCCATTCCGCAAAGACCCGGATCAACGGCCCGAGATTCTTGTGCGGGTGCAGAGTGGAGGCGCACAGGAGGTACGGCATGAGGCGCCGCCCCTGGCGCTCACGCCCCACCTCGAAGAAGCGTTCGTCCACACCCGAAGGCACCACCCGGACCTTCCGTTCCGCCAGCCGGTAGACGCGCAGCAGGTCGGCGCCGGTAGCCGGGGAAACCGCCAGGAGAAGTCGTGAGGTGTGCGCCGCGCTCCACAGGAAAAACCGCCAGAACGGCAGATCGAACCAGCGGAAGTACTCCGGGTAGCGCACGTGCTGGAGGTCGTGAAACACGGTGACCGTTGGGCAGGGGCAGAGGACGGGAGCGGTGAAACCGGGGTTGAACAGAACGTCGAGCCGTCGCCGCGCGGCCTCCAGCGGCAGCAGGGTCTGCTCCCACAGGATGCGCGCCGGGCGGAAAGACGCGCGCACCTTCTGTGGCGCCTGCCGGAAATTCGGCTGCGGGGGCACGAGTTCCGCCCCGGTCTCGCAGTTCGTGAACACGACGTACTCGTTCGCCGCATCGATTCCGGCCAGTGCCATCAACAGGTGGCGGAGGTAGATCTCGGTGCCCCCGACGCCGCCGGGAATGAGGTACAGCGCATTGACCCCGATGCGGATCGCCACGTCAGCGAGAACCCTTCAGGCGGCGCTCCGCCTCCGCCAGGCCGCTGCGCGCCTGCTGGTCCGACGGGTCCAGGCTCAAGGCGCGGCGATACTCGGCGGCGGCGGCCTCCCATTCGTTCGAGTTGGCGTAGAGCACGCCGCGGTAAACGTAGGTCGCCTCAAACCTTGGATTGAGCCGGACGGCGGCATTCAGCGCGGCCAGCGCTTCGGCGCGCTTGCCTTGCTTGACGTACACCCTCCCGATCTCCGAGTTCACATGCGCGGTGTTGCTGAGCGCGGCGGCCTGACGGAGTTTCGCCAGCGCTTCGTCCAGCCGGTTCAGACAATCGCAGGCACCCGCCCATTCAACCAGCAGACGGTAATCGGGCCGGGCCACCCGAGCCGCGGCCTGGTAGCGCTCCAGGGCGAGTTGGCACCGGCCCTCGGCGTAGTACGCAAATCCGAGCTGCTCCTGGACCCTCTGCTTGCGGGGCGACTTCGCGGCCGCGTCCTCCCACAGCGCCGTCGCATTGCTCCAGACCTGGCTGCGCAGGCGGGTCAGCGCGCCCATCAGCAGAACGCAGCCGGCCAGTGTGACGGCGAGCGTGCCGCGCCTTACCTTCCAGCGCCGCAGGAATTCCAGCGCCATCAGCAACAGACCCAGGATCGGCAGGTACATGCGCCGCTCGGCGATCGGATCGATAATCGGCAACACCGACGAGGTCGGCGCGAGCAGGATCAGGAACACGAAGTAACCGTAGGAGGCCAGCGGATAGCGGCGGCGGAAATAGACCGCGGCCGCGGCCAGCGCAGCCAGCCCGATCAGGCCCAACACCGCCCCGTGTTCCAGCAGGTTGTGCGAGACCGCAAAATCGTAATCCACCGTCTGGCCGTAGGGCAGGAAGAACAGGCGGATGTAAACCCAGATGACCCGGCACTGCGTGAAGAAGTACTGGACCCAGGTGAGGTCCTTCAGTGCGAACCCGGCGGTGTCGGCGCCCCTCAGCACGCCTAGGATTACGCGCAACGCCAGCGCGACGCCGGCCGCCAGCAGCGCATAGAGGCGCCAGTTGCGGCGGATGCCCTGGAGCGAGAACCCCGGATTCCAGTAGTAGTCGGTCGCGAGCAGAAGCAGCGGCAACACGGCTGCATGCTCCTTGCTGCTCACCGCGGCGCCGAACAGAATGAGCACCGCGGCCGCGGCGGGCCAGGAGAGTGCATCCGATCGCCGGTACAGGAAGACCACCCACGCCGCGCAGAAGAACAGCCCGCTAAGGACTTCCGACCGGCTGGCCACATAGGCGACCGATTCGGTCTGAACCGGGTGCAGCAGGAAAACCCCGCCGGCGAAAGCAGCCAGCGCCGCGCGTGGGAACCCGCCCGTGCCGGCCCAGGTCAGCACTCGGCGCGCCACCAGAAACACCAGTACGCTGGTCGCGAAGTGGCACAACACGTTGAACAGGTGGTAGGACAGCGGATCGAGATCGTAGAGCCGGTAGTTCACCCAGAAGCTGAACATCAGCAGCGGCCGGACACCCCCCACCCACAGTCGCAACGGGGCGTTGGAGAAATCCTGCACGGCCATGGGCAGGTAGGCGTCGTCGAACACGAACTGCCCGCGCAAGGCCGGGCCATACGCCTCCAGCACTGCCACCAGCGCCGCCGCCAGCGCCAGGGCGTAGTGCCATGGGCGAATCTCGAACGCCGCCCCGGCGCCGGCCCCGCCCTTCCCCGTCGTCTCAGCCGCGCGTTTGGATTTCTTCATGGAGAGCGCGCAGATGGTATTCCAGAATGGCTACCCTCTGCGCCATGGCGATGTTGGCGTCCTTCAGCGCCGAGATGATCACCGAAAGGCGGAATAGCACCAGCAGAAACAGGCAGCCAACCAGCGTCAGCAGCGCCAGCGGAGGCTGGCCGATTCCCAGCAGCCCCGCCAGGTACACCAGCACCGGATGCAGCCGCGAGAGTACCAGCAGGGTCAGCGCCGCCCCCAGCCAGCTCACGGAATACTCGACGCGAATGTGCGAGCGCCGCACCGAGACCAGCACCATGGCGATCAGCACCACCGCCACACCCGTCAGGAAGTTTAAGAGGCCCTCCATGGATCCCTCCACGCCACCACCCTGCCTTACCGCTTCTTGTGCTTCCGCTCGTACTTGAGCACGTTTACGAACACTCCCAGCAGCACGTGAGCGATGTAGTAGAGCGATTTCACCGCCGTGATCGTGCTCCTGCCCCCCAGCCGCCGGCGCATGCGGCAAGGCACCTCGACGAACCGGAACGCCCGGCGCTGCAATACCACCAGCGTTTCGATCTCCGGGTACTCCAGCGGGAAGCTCCGGCTGAAAACGCTCAGCGCCTCGCGGTTCACCCCCACGAACCCGGAGGTCGGGTCGCGGACCTGCTGGCCCAGGATCGGCCGCAGCACCAGGCGGAAGAAGCGGACCCCCAGCCCGCGCGCGAAGCTGGTATGCTCCTCCCCGCCATCGATGTACCGCGAGCCGATCACCATCTGGCAGGAGCTGGTGCGCAACGTCTCCAGGATCTTCGGGATGTAGCGGGGATCGTGTTGCCCGTCGCCGTCCATGCGGATCACGTGCTCGTAGCCCAGCTCGAAGGCCAGTTTGTAGCCGGCCTGCACCGCTCCACCCAGCCCCAGGTGATGCGGCAGCGACAGCACCTCGGCGCCGGCGGCGCGCGCCAGCGCGGCCGTGTCGTCGACCGAGCAGTCGTCGATCACCAGCACCGGAACGCCGGGCGTCGTTTCCCGGATCTCGCGCACCACCTGCCCGATCGCCTCCTGCTCGTTAAAGGCGGGAATCACGATCAGCAGCGAACCGGGCCCGGTGGCGGCGGTCATAGCACCGTCACCTGCCGGGGCGTGATCCAGTGCCGTTTGAGCAGCCCGCGGAACTCTCGTGGAGTGAGCCGCGCCTTGCGCCGCACCTCCCTCCGCTTCTTCCACAGCCGGCCGGCGCGAAACAGCACGGCGCAGTGCGCGCGGGCGACGATAAAGGCCAGCTCGAGAACGCCGTGGCGCTCGCGACGGAACCGCGCCGCGCTGCCGCGGTCCTCCACCACCGAGACCAAATGCCAGAAGTAGCGGGCCAGGGTGGTGAACGGCGCGCGCAACAGCAGGCCGGCGGGGAAGTTCTTCAGCAGAACGTAGAGCCGGTTGCGCTCCACGCAGTAGGCTTTGAGCGGCGACGCGGCGCCCGCCGAGCTCGAATACTCATGGTCCACCACTGCCTCCGGCACGTACTGGCAATTCCAACCCGCCCATCGGGCCCGCAATCCCAGGTCGGTGTCTTCGCAATACAAGAAGAAGTCCTCGTCGAAGAGCCCGATCTCCTCCAGCATGGCTCGCCGGTACAGAGCCGCGGACGCGCTCGGACAGAGCACATCCGCCGGGTCGCCGAACTGCTCCGGCGCCTCCAGGTGGCCGCGCTGCTTGCTGCTCCCGTCGCCGGCCACCAGCAGGCCCGCCGAATCCAGGCGGCAGCCGCCGTCCGCCAGCCGCACCTGCGACGCGAACATCCCGGCATCGGGCCGCGAATCCGCCGCCTCCAGCAGCGCGTCCAGCCAGCCCGAGTGGGCCTCTGCGTCGTCGTTCAGGGTGGCCAGAAACGGCGCACGCGACTCCCGGAAACCCAGGTTGATTGCCGCGCCGAAACCGATGTTGCGCTCCGGCTCGACGATCCTGGCCCCAAACCGCTCGGCCTCCGCCTCCCGCGCCAGGTGACTCCCGCTGTTATCCACCACCACAATCTCGAAATCGCGCCGCTTCTGCCGCACCAGCGATGCCAGGCACTCCACCAGGGCGGACCCCGCGGTCAGGGTCGGGATCACCACCGTCACTCGCGGCTCAGGCAACCCTCGATTTTACCCGACTGCGACCCCCACTGGGCCGGCTAAAGTCTATCGCTTTTGGCCGATGAGACAGAAGAGGCTGGAGGTGTACAGCATTCCGCAGACCGGTCCGCTCGCGGGACACCTGCGGCGGGTGTCTACGCTGGCACGCGAAATCGCGGCGCGCCTGCGCCTCAGGCCGACGGACAGCGACACTCTCACCGAGGCTGCGCTGCTGCACCACTACCCCGCCGAAGTGCTGCAAACAAAAGCCTTCCATCGCCTGCTCGCCGACCTCAGAATGGGCTTCCCGTACGGCGCCGCATCGGCCTTCCCGCCCCGCAGGGTCCGAGACGTCCTCGAGCGTTTCCATGAAGGCAGATCCGCCAATGCGGCTTACCTGCTGGCGCAAATCGTTGAAGTCGCGAATTTCTTCGACGAGCGCCTGGAGTTCTTTCCCTTCGAGCCGATGAACTTCGAGCAGATCATCGACGAGTTGGACTGGATTGCCAAAGAAGGCTTTCTCAATCCCGCCGTGGTGGCCGCCTTGGCCGGCCTGCCGCAGGTTCGCATGCACGAGCTGCTCGAGCAGGTACACCGGTTGCCGATCTTCCCAGCCGTGCTCCTGGAAGCTCTCCGGATCACGGCGGACGAAGACAGCAGCTTCTCTCAGATCGAGCGCATCGTCCGGTCCGACCAGGTTCTGGCGGGCCATCTGCTCCGGGTCGCGAATTCCCCGCTGTACAGCCCCCTGCGGCGCATCGCCTCCATCCCGCAGGCCATCTCTTACGTGGGCCTGGATACGTGCCGGAAGGTGATGATGGCCAGCGTGTTCCAGCCCCTGTTCAGTTCGGCGGTCCTGCGCGATCTGTGGCGGCATTCCCTGGCTATGGCGCGGCTTGCCGAGCGCTTGGCCCAGCTTTGCGGTCGCATCGATCCCCAGGAGGCATTCCTGGCCGGCCTGGTGCACGACATCGGCCGCCTGGCCCTTCAGAAGCTCCGGCACGAGGATGTGATGAACTACCAGCGCCTGATCGAAGGCGGGTGTGAGCCGGTGTTCGCCGAGATGCTGCTTTGCGGCTTCGAGCACGGCGCCATCGGCGCTGAAGTACTGCGCTGCTGGACTTTCCCGGAGCACCTGATCGAAGCGGTTCTGCACCACCACCATCCCGAGCTCGGCGATTCGCTCCTGGCCGCGGCGCTGTACCTGGCCGAATGTATGAGCGGCTCGCGGGAAGACATCGCGTCGCCGGTTCGCCTGGGTCTGGCCCACGACCGGCTCGGCATTGCCTCCGAGGTCCCGGAAGGGGAAGGCTCCCCGGATCCCGGCTGGCTGGATGTCCTGATCAGCGCGGCGTGACGTTCCGATACCACTTCAGCGTGGTCGAATCGATGCAGGCGATGTCCGGCTTGCCGTCGCCGTCCAGGTCGGCCACCGCGCAACTGGCCGCCCCCATGCCGCCTTCATCCAGCGCCTGGCGCCTCCAGTGCGCCCCCCGCTCGTCTTCCGCCTTGTAGATGAACACGCCGCGGCCTCCGCCACGGCACCCGGCGACGATCTCATCGCGGCCGTCGCCGTCCAGGTCGGCGGCCACGAGCGCGTGCCCATCCACAAACGAATCCTCGATGACGTGGCGGCTCCACGCGCCGCCGTCATCGAGGTAAACCGCCACCTGGTGGCCGTGCCAGGGCTCGATGGCGCACAGGAACCGCCGCTTGCCGAGCCGGCCCACCGCCACGTCGCTCGATCCGCTCTTGGGCCAAGCCGCGGGGCTGCCCTTCGCCAGCTCCGTCCGCCTCCAGCGCCCGTCCGCGCCCAGCTTGAACAGGTGAATGCCCTCAAAGCTGGCGGTCAGAATCTCATCGCGCCCGTCCCGGTCCCAGTCGATGATGAAGATGCCGTGCAGCACCCCGGTAAGGTCGTCCGAGATCAGCTCCCGCTTCCAGGCGCCGGGCCGGTAGAAAACCAGCGGCGCCCGGTCGCGGTAATCGGGTGGTTCGGATTTCGCTCCGGCCAGCGGCGCGTTGATCACGACCTTTTTCCCGCTCCCGTCGATGTCGGCCCAGCGCAGCCGGTGCGAGGCCGGCAGCCGGTCGATCCCGGTCACCGTCCAAGGCTCGCGCGGGTCGCCCGCATGCCGGAGCACCGAGACCACGCCCGCGCTCTTCTTCGGCTCCATCGCGAAGCCCTGCGCCAGGACGATTTCCGGAATGCCGTCGCCGTCGATGTCCCAGGCGGCCAGGTTGATGGGCCGTGCGACGTTGGCCGCCAGCACGTGCCGCTGCCAGCCCGGGTTTTCGAACCACGCCAGTTCGTTCATCCCGGAGGCCAGCGCGATCAGGTCCGGTTTGCCGTCTTGGTTGAGGTCCGCCGCCACCACCTGGTAGCCGCCCTTCAACTCCGAGGTGATTGTATGCTCCCGGAACTGGGCCGCCATCAGCGAGCAGCTTAGCAGAGCCAGCCACCCCGCCGCCGACACGCTCTTATCGCCTCGCGGGCAGCCGGTCGGGGCTCATGATGCCCTTCCAGTAATCCCCAGCGGCTTCTTCGGAAGGCGTCTTCGCCTCTCCCAGGTGGTTGCCTTCGAGGGTGACCCCCTTGAGAAAACCCGGCTGCACGGAAAGGAACGTGCTCGTACCCGGCCATGCCCGGCTGCCGCGGATCAGAGCTGCGGTGCAGTTGTCCAGGCGGATGACGGGAGCGGCGGCGTTCGGCTGACGGCTCTCGACCCGGTCCAGATCCAGTCCGGCGGAATCGCGGATCAGAAATGCGGGGCCGTCGGCCGCCTCCAGCCGCACGTTCCGCAATTCCAGGCCCTCGGTATTGAACGCCCGCAGCCCCCGTCTGCCGGAGCCGATGAGATCCGTGATCCGCAGGCCCCAGACCGGCATTTCGGGCAGGCCTTCGATGCTGGCCACCGCGGGCGCTCCGCTGACCGTCACGTTGCTGATGGCGATGTTGCGGAACACCGGCGTGCGCTCGGAGACCGGCTCGACCGGGACCCTGGTGTAGTAGTTGGTCACGATGATGGCCTCCCGCCCCGGATTTTCGATCACCCAGTTGTCGAAACGGATGTTCTCGATCAGGCCGCCCCGTCCGCGTCCGCTCTTGATGCGGATCCCGTGGTCCGTCCCCTTCGAAACGATATTGCTCGCCACCACGTTCCGGATCCCGCCCGCGGTCTCGCTGCCCAGCACCACCGCTCCGTGCGCCCGCCGGACGGTGCAGTTGGTGATGGTGACGTTCTCCGTCGGGCGCCCGACCCTTCTCCCGTCGGCGTCCTTGCCCGACTTGATGCAGATCGCGTCGTCCCCAGTGTCGAAGTACGAATCCGAGATGCGCACCTCGCGGCTCGAATCCACGTCGATGCCGTCGGTGTTGGCGCCGGGAAAGGTCTCGACGATCACGTTTCGCACCACCACGTTTTCGCAGTAGAGCAGATGGATCGTCCACATGGAAGAGCCGACGATGTGGATCCCCTCGATCAGGATGTTCTTGCTGTCCATGGGCCGGATCATCGAGGGCCGCAGCGCCAGGGCCGCCTTGCGGAGGTCCTCTTCAGGCACCTCCTCCTTGCGCTCACGCCGCTGAAGAACACTGGCCCACATCTTCCGGGCCTCGGGGTCGCTCGCCCGCATGCGCCACTCGGCGTTGTCCGTAGTGAGCGTGCCCCGGCCCGTGATGGTCACGTTTTCCAGGTTGCGCCCACCGATCAGCGGAGCGGGAGTGAGCACCTCGACGCCTTCCAGCCGGCCCTTCACCAACGGATACTCGGCCAGGTCCGTGTGGAAGCGGATGGTAGCGCCGGCATCGATGTCGAGCACCAGGTTGCTGGCCAGTTCGATCGCCCCGGTCAGGTAGGTGCCGGCGGGGAAGTAGACCGTTCCACCGCCGGCCGCCGTGCAGGCCTCGATGGCGCGCTTGATCGCAGCGGTGCTCCGCGCGCTCGCGTCGTTTTTCGCGCCGTAGTCCAGAACGTTGCAGACCGGCGCCTGTCCCGCCCAGGCGCAGAAGGCAACCCAAATCGGAAGAGTGGTTCGCAAAGCGAGTTTCATAGGAGTAAGTGTTATTGTAGGACAAGGCTCCGGCCTTGTCAGGGGCCGATTTCCACAGGGACGATTTCCACATCCGTTGCTCGAGAGCGACGAACATCCAACCCGACCGGTCGTGCGACGCCGACTTCATCGCAGCGATGTGATAAATGCGAGGGTTCTGCTCAACATGACCGTTCCCCAATGTCGGAGTCTAACGCACTCCAGAAGCCGCGGCCACGAACCCGCCAGCGGCTGGATACGCGCGCTCTCGGACCAGATCTGGAGTGGTCACGCCGGTGGCCCCGAGGGAGACCCGCGGTGCCCGCGTTGATCGTGTCTCACCGTTGGCTGCGATACCGATCATACGCGTCCAGCATTGTGAGACCAGCAATCGCGGCGCTTGGTTCTTGCTGAACCAGGAACTTCCGCAGCGGTTCCGGGACGGGTGACGGCATCAGCTTCACCAGCGCCCAGGCAACGGCAGCAGAACTGTTGTTTGTGAAGGCAGAGAGCAGGGCTCCAGCAGCTCGCGAATCTCCCAGCCTGCCGAGGGCTGCCGCCGCCGCATCCCGTGTCTCCGAATCGTCGTCCGCGAGGGCAGCAGTGAGCGGCTCGACAGCTCGTGGGTCTTTCAGTTTCGCAAGTGCGCTGGCCGCCGACCGGCGCACATCGGGACTCGGGTCCTTTAGGGCTAGGATCAAAGGCTCAAGGCCTCGCGGGTCCTTCACCTCACCCAAGAGCCCGGCCGCCTCTCGACGCACACCAGGGTCCCTGTCGCTTAGACAGCTCAATGCTGTCTCGACCACCTGAGGGTCCCTCAGTTTGATGAGGCACTCCGCCGCCACGCGGCGAACTGAGGCTCTGCCGTCCTTGAGCGCGGCGAGGAGCCGCTGTGTCGCCTGGTGCCCCCTGAGTTCGCTCAGAGCCTTTCTCGCCTCGATTTGAGGACCATACCGATCACCAAAGGTGGCCAAGAGGGGCTCGATAGCCCGAGGGTCGTTTAGTTTCGCTAGGGCCTTAGCTGCTTCCTCCGGAACAGGATAGTGTGGATCCTTCAGGGCCGCAACAAGGGGATCAACCGCCCGCGAGTCCTTTAGTTCCCCTAATAGCACCGCTGCCCTGCTTCGATCCCAAGCGTCGGCGTCTGTGTCTTTGAGGGCGGCAACGAGGATGGGAAGGGCTCGCCGATCCTTCACCTCCAGGGGCGTGTGTGCCGCCAGCCATTGCAGCGAGTCGGCGTCTCTCAAGGCAGCAATCAACAAATCCGTTCCGTATCGATCCTTCATTCTTGCCAGGGCCACGGTTGCCGACAGGCGAACACCAGAGTCGCTGTCCTTGACGGCGGCCGTGAGGGACCTAAGCGCCCGTGGGTCTTTGAGTTTCCCTAGAACCGTAGCGGCCTTCTGACGAACTTCCGGATCGGTGTCCCTGAGGGCGAGCGCGAGAGGTTCAACTCCCTGCGGATCCTTCAGCTCTCCTAAGGCAGTGGCAGCCCTGCGGCGAACTTCCGGATCGGTATCCCTGAGGGCGAGCGCGAGAGGCTCAACTCCCTGCGGATCCTTCAGCTCCCCTAAGGCAGTGGCGGCTCTGCGGCGAACTTCCGGAAAGATATCCTTGAGGGCATCGATGAGTAGGACCGCTGCATCGCGATCCTTTAGCTTGACCAGCGCATTTGTGGCTGCCTCCCCAACCTCAGGACCGTCACCAAGATGGTAACGGAGGACGGCCGTGACAAGGGCCTTCAGGGCACGCCGGTCTCCCAGCTCGCCGAGGCTGCGAGCTGCCTCGAGCCTTACCTTTGCGTCCTCGCCATCTGTCAAGACGGTTGTCAGGGGTTCCACCGCCCGCGGGTCCTTCATTTCCCCCAAGACCGCGGCGACTCTCCCCTGCTCGTTGGACAGATCGGGATCCTTGAGGGCACCAACGAGGACGTCGACCGCTTGGGGATCCGTCATTCCAGCGTGAACGTCGTCGAGAGCCTGTACCGCCGCCTCCCTCGCCCAAAACTGTTTCTTGAGGACGGTCCGCAGGGCTCGCGGCCCTCCAATACACCCCGCGAGGCTGACTAGCGGAGGAATCAGTCCCTGCGCCAGTGCCGCCTGGAACGGCGGTTCCCGTACCTCCGGTAGTAGCAGGTGCAGGGAGGGGCCGAATTCGCCCGCAAACGTAGAGGCGAACACCAACTGCCCCTCAACTTCCATCAGCAGCGCCCCGTGGACCTCAGCGCCGCTCGGGTACTCAAAGCCAGGTGGCTGCCCCGAGCCGGAGTACCACCCGCTGACAGCGCGACCACAGACGTGGACCCGCATGACCGCGTCAACATGCCGAAGCGAGAAACCAACCACGGAAACGCCTGCCATCCCGAGCAGTGACCGGGAGTATTCCGGGACGCTGAGGGATTTGGGCATCTCCTTCCGGCTGTGGTTGATGATTTCCACGCGCATCCGCTTGACTCGACGTAGCTGGGCTGCGTTCATTCTAAGAAGGTCTCGGGAGGCGGCGCGACGCTCCGCTTCGTCATCGGAGGCTAGTGCGCTGTTAACAAGACGAAGCACGGCCCTATCGGTAGACGGGGCTCGGTTGCTGTGGGGTTCCGCAGGGGCGGAGGCACGGTGTAAGAGGACGACAATGAGTCCCACAGCCAGTATGACGACGAGCGGAATCGCAAGTACTGATCGTCTCATGTTTTGGGCTCCTGGACCATACTCAGTATTCCAGTGAGTTTTGGCGGAGTTGGAGAAGGTCGGCCAGACTCGACCCCGTAGGTTGAGGCGACGAGCTCACCAGTTCGAGACGTATCCACGATGGGGCGCCACCCCAGTCTGTTGGTTTCTGGTCTGCTTCTTCAACCTGCAACAGGTCCACGTGGACGAGTATACCGCCTCCACGCGACCGTGTAACGCCCAACGCTTAACTTTCGCCGATCACGCATTGATCCTGCGTGACGACATAGTAATTACTGCGCTCACCTGACGGCTGAGAATCCATGATGCTCCCGCTCAACCCGGGAGTCAACAACACAGCGCCCGCGGCAACGACAGGAGTGGATGCCAGCTCAGCCGCGGCGCGGCGTGTGCGCGGCGGGCTGCGACGCCTTGTCAGACCGGTACGACCGAGTTGCCCGGGCGGGGCGCCGTCTCTCGATTAGTCGCGTGATTTCTGGAACCAGGCGGTTCGGCACGACCATCACGGTCTGACCCGGCGACCGGAATGCGGCTTCGTCCTCCGCGACCGCCTCATCTTCGGTTTGCCCCTCGTAGTGCTCGAGCACTTCTCGGACCCTAGCCTCGTTCCAGCCAGCCGGGAATCGGGTTTGTTTCATCGGCGCCTTCCCCTCTGCCGCTTGCGATAGGCCATAAGCGGTTTGCCGCGGAGTTCGTATGCTGCGATTACGAAAACGCTGTCCGGTTCCGGATCGCGAACGTAAATCACTTTCAAGTATCGACCGCTCGCCGTCTGTCCCGTGGCGACGCGGGAACCATCCCGCCCAGGACGATCCTCTCCCGGACTCACCAGGACCTCCTCCACCTCTTCCTCCTCCACGTCGTGATTGGCAATATGCGTTTGCCCCGTTCCGGGATCGAGGTAGAAGCGAAGCTTCACCTGCACCAGTATACGAACTGCCGAGTGTGTGCGGCAAACAACAGTGCCAGAACGGAAGGCAGTTCGGCAAGATCTCGCCTAGCGCCCCAGCCAGCGGATACGGAAGGTAAAGGCGCGACTTTGGCCGCTATAGAAGCTCAGGAACTGCGGGGAACCGGTGTCCGCGTTCACCTCGTTTGGGTTCTTGTGGCCGGTGATATTGACAAAGCCGAAGCGCAGGGCCCAGCGGTTCTTGCGGAACACGAAGCGCCGCTCCAGGTGCAGGTTGAGCTCGAAAAAGGCCGGGAAACGGTGATCGTTCGGGCTGCCCAGGATCTGCCCCGCCTCGTTCTGGATCGAAAACGGGTACCCGCTGCGCGCCTCGAGCAAATAGGCCACGGCCCAGTTCGGCCAGCGGGTGGGAAGATACCCCCAGCTCAGGAAGCGGTTGGGGGCATCCCAGGACATGCGGCCGGCGTTCGCGCTCACCAGCAGAGGATCGTCCACGCTGATGTCGAGCACCGCGGTCGAATAAGCCCGTGACCGCGTGTAACTCGCCAGCCACTCGTACTGCTTGTGGAAGGCCTGGCGCACCGTCGCCTCGAACCCATCGTAGGCATCGCGACGCAGGTTGCCGAGCACGTAGACCGCATCGAACGGCAGCGTGCCGAAGCGTGCTACCAGGTCCGGCGGGGTCGGCGAATCAGGGCCGATCGTGTTCCGGTAGGAGAAGCCGTCCCGGCCCCGCCTTCCGAGGTACTGCAAACGCAGGTATATGTCGGCCGCGAGCCGCCGCTCGGCTCCCAGGTTCCAGGTGGCGTACCGCGGCGTCTTGAATGGACCCGGGCCGATCGTAAACACGGAGACTGCGGGGCCATACGCCGGCGTCCCGTCCGCGAGATAGTGGGTAGTGAGCGAATACTGGTCCAGCGGCTGGCTGAAGACCTCCAGGCTCGTCGCCTCGTAGACTATTCCGTACCCTCCGGAGATCTTGGTTGACTCCAGGTGCGGCGGGGCCCAGGAGAACCCGATCCGCGGCGAGAGGTTCGCGTTGCCGGCCAGACGGTCCCAGTCCTGCCGCAGCCCGATCTGGAGTTGCAGGCGCGGCCGGACCTTCCAGGAGTCCTGCGCGTACCAGGACGCCTCGGAGTTGGAGAGCCGAAGCTGGCCGCTGCCGCCGAATGTCACCAGGCGCGAGGAGGTGTTGTCGGCGCGCAGGAACAGGCAGCCCGTGCGGGTCACATCCTGCCAGTAGTTCACGGCGTCCAGGTCGATGCCAATCTTCACCTGGTGGCCGCCCAGCGCGGTGAAGGAAGGCAGGAACAGGTTCGCCAGAAACTGGTCGCGGCCGCCTTTGCGCGTTGCGTCGATGAAGGAGTCGCCGTGGCGCCCATCCGCCGCGTTGATCAGCAGGGAGTGTCCCTGCGGAATTTCACGCCCGAACGTGCGGTTGGCCGCGTAGCCGATCTCGAACAGCGCGCCGCGGTGGAAGTAGACCTGGTCCTTGAGGTTGAAGAACCACTGGCGCGTCCTGTGGTCGGTAGTGGTTTCCATGGGATCGAGCGCACCCAGCCCGTTGCGCGGCGCGATCCAGAAACTGGTGAGGAAGCCGGTGTAGAGAATGTTCGACGGCGTGAGGTTGAACTGGTTCCGGAGCAGGTTGTTCACCCGCCAACTGGTGCTGCGATCCTGCCCATTGGGGAGTTCTTCGACCACGTGCTGGTCGTATTGCACATCCACGCTGTCGGAGAACCATGCGCGGCCTGGCCGCACCGGTCCCGAGAATCCGAAGCGGGGCGTCCATCCGCCGATCACCCAGCCCTTGCGGTTCTCCAGCCCGGGGATGAAATTCGTTCCCGAGTAGCGGAACCGGTCGTCGCCGGTCGCCGTCCTGATCGCCAGAGTGCCCGCCGCCCCCTTGCCGAACTCGGCCGGATTGAGGCCCGAAACCTCCGTCGAACGCACGGCCTCCACGCCCACGCGGCTTTCGAACCGCCCGGTGAGCGGGTCGTTGATCTGGAACCCGTCCAGAGTATAGAGGATCTGCTGTTCGCCGCCGCCATTGAGGTGAATCCCGCCGGCCGAATCCTGCACCACCCCCGGGATGGTCCGCAGGGCGTTTCTCAGAGTGTTGGTCGACGGGTACGGGACCTGGAGCAGCTCCGTGCCCGTCACCCGCTCCTCGGGAGTGGTGCGGTCGAAATCGATGGCCGGCGGGGAATAGGAGACATCGACCTTTTCGAAGACCTCGCGCGTCGGGTTCAGCACCAGCGTGACTTCGTTCGCGCCCTCGGCCAGCCGCACGGGCCGGTCCTGGAGTCGGAAGAAGCCCGGACGTTCCGCCGTGAGCAGGTACTCGCCGGGCGAATCGGCGCGGAACACGAATCTGCCGGTGGGGTCGGCCACCGATTCCAGGCGGAACTCCGAACCAGCGCGGGTGAGAAACACTTGGGCGCCCGGCACGGCGGCGTTGTTCTCGTCCACCACGCGGCCAACCAGGCTGACCTGTGCCCGCGCGGCCCGCGTGCACAGGGCGACGAGCACGATCAGAACCGCTCGCTTCACAGCACTACAATGATACGTGATGCGGATTCGCCTTTCTTCCCTCGCCATTCTCCTGGCGACCGGCACGCTGGCCGCTTCAGCCCAGACCTCCTCGCACCTGGCCAACCTGCGCCAGCTCACTTTCGGCGGCCAGAACGCCGAGTCCTACTGGTCGCCCGACGGAAAGCGGCTGGTGTTCCAATCCACGCGCGACGGTCGTGAGTGCGACCAGATTTACGTCATGAACACTGACGGTTCCGGTGTCCGTATGGTTTCCACCGGCAAAGGCCGCACCACCTGCGCGTACTTCCTGGCCGACGGCAAGCGTATCGTTTACGCATCCACGCAGGAAGGCGGCGATGCCTGCCCTCCTCGGGCCGATCGCAGCAAGGGCTACGTCTGGCCGATCTACGCCACTTACGACATCTACCTGGCCACCGAGGGCGGCAAGATCCTCAAGAGGCTCACGGATACCAAGGGCTACGACGCCGAGGCAACCGTGAACTGGAAGACCGGCCGCATCGTGTACACGTCGCTGGCCGGCGGCGACCTGGACCTGTGGAGCATGAAGTCCGACGGCTCCGCCAAGCGGCAGATCACCCGCCGGGCCGGCTACGACGGCGGCGCGGTCTACTCCCGCGACGGCAAGAAGCTGGTGTGGCGCGCCATGCATCCCAACACCCCGGAGTCGCTCGCCGCCTACAAGGACTTCCTGGCGAAGGGCCTCGTCTCCCCGATGAAAATGGAGCTCTTCGTCGGCGACGCGGACGGCGGCAACGCCAAGCAGATCACCAATTTCGGTTGCGCCAGTTTCGCCCCGGCCTTCACCCCCGACGGCCAGCGGATTCTGTTCGCCTCCAACAAGCACAAGTGCGACAGCCACGGCTTCGAGCTGTATCTCGTGAACCTGGACGGCTCCGGCCTGGAGCAGGTAACCGATTTCGGCGGCTTTACCTCGTTCCCGGAATTCTCGCCCGACGGCAGGAAACTGGCCTTCACCTCCAGCTTCCAGGCCAAGGGCCGTTACGAATTCAACATCTTCGTGGCAGACTGGAGGTAGAGGCGTTATGGAACTCACAGGAAAACGCATCGCGATTCTGGTCGACCAGGCCTATCAGGAACTCGAGGTCTGGTATCCCTACTACCGCTTCCAGGAAGCCGGCGCCGAGGTGGTGACCGTGGGCGCCCAGGCGGGCGCGACCTATCCCAGCAAAGTCGGCTACCCGGTCGTGGCCCAGAAATCCTACGACGAGGTGAGCCCCGGCGACTTCGACGGCGTGATCGTTCCGGGCGGTTACGCGGCGGACCACATCCGCCGGCACGCCAAGGCCAACCAGTTCGTGAAGGACCTCGACACGCAGGGCAAGCTGGTCGCCTCGATTTGTCACGGGTTGTGGGCGCTGTGTTCGGCGGGCGTGCTGAAAGGACGCCGTGCCACCTGCTTTTTCGCGATCAAGGACGACATCGTCAACGCCGGTGCGCACTACGAGGACTCGGAGGTCGTGGTCGACGGCAACCTGGTCACCTCGCGCAAGCCTGACGATCTGCCGGCCTTCTGCCGCGCCTGCATCCAGGTGCTGAAGGTAGGATAAGCCTCCGGCCTGTCCCGTTTCAGATTCTTTCGTCTTGATTCCTGCCCGCGATTCGGCGTAGGATTCGAGACGAGATGAAACCGATCCGGACCTTCAGCGTCATCCCTTCCCTGCCCGCGCCGATCGAGGGCTTGCGGGCGGTCGCCTATAACCTGCGTTGGGCCTGGAACCACGAAGCCATCGAACTGTTCCGGCGGCTGGACCGGGATTTGTGGGAAACCAGCGGGCACAATCCGGTGCTCATGCTGGGCACGATCGAGCAGAACAAGCTCGAGGCGGCGGCCCAAGACGACGCGTTTCTGGCCCACTTGGAACGGGTCTCAAGCGAGCTCGAGTCGTACCTCACGAGCGAGTCGACGTGGTTCCACAAGATGTGCTCCCACCAGGCCGAAAAGCCGCTGGTCGCCTATTTCTCGCTGGAGTTCGGCGTCACCGAGTGCCTCTCGATCTTTGCCGGCGGGCTGGGCATTCTGGCCGGAGATCACTTGAAATCCGCGAGCGACCTGGGCGTTCCCCTGGTGGGCGTCGGGTTGCTCTATCAGCAGGGCTATTTCCGCCAGTACCTGAACCAGGCCGGATGGCAGCAGGAGGATTACCCCGCCAACGATTTCCACAACCTGCCGGTGAGCCCCGCTTGCGACCGCGACGGCAAGCCGCTGGTCATCGAGGTGGCCTTCCCCGGACGGCAGGTGAAGGCCCAGGTCTGGCGCGTGCAAGTCGGCCGCGTGGCGCTCTTTCTGCTCGACACCAACTTCGACGGCAACGCCCGCCCCGAGGACCGCGACATCACCGATCAGCTTTACGGCGGCGATCGCGAGATGCGCATCCGCCAGGAGATCGTGCTCGGAATCGGCGGCTACCGCGCGCTGGAGGCGCTGGGCCTGGAGCCGACCGTCTACCACATGAATGAGGGCCACTCGGCGTTCCTGGGCCTGGAGCGCGTGCGGCGGCTGATGGAGGCCCGCCGCCTGTCGTTCACCGAGGCCAGCCAACTGGCCTCCGCCAGCCTGATCTTCACCACGCACACCCCGGTCGAAGCGGGTCACGATTATTTCTCGGTCGAGCAGATGGACCGCTACTTCGGGGACTACGCGCGCGGCCTCCGGATCTCACGCCAGGAGTTTCTGGCGCTGGGGCGCCGGTCCCCCGGCGACGAGGGCGAGTTCTGCATGACCGTGCTGGCCTTGCGCCTGGCTTCCTACCGCAACGGCGTCAGTAAGCTGCACGGGCAGGTCAGCCGGCGCATGTGGCAGCCCCTCTGGCCCGGCGTCCCAGTCGAAGAGATCCCTATCGGCCACATCACCAACGGGGTTCATTTCCGTTCCTGGATTTCGCTCGAGATGAACCAGCTATACGACCGCTACCTGGGGCCAAACTGGCGCGAGGAACCCGCCAACAGCGACGTCTGGAACCGTGTCCACACCATTCCCGCGGAGGAGTTATGGCGCACCCATGAGCGGCGGCGGGAGCGGCTGGTGTCCTGGGCCCGCCTCCGCGTCCTGAACCAGCGCATCCGGCGCAGCGCGCCGCCGGCCGAGATCGAGGCCGCCGACGAGGTGCTCGACCCCGACGCCCTCACCATTGGTTTTGCGCGGCGTTTCGCCACCTACAAGCGCGCCACCCTGCTGCTCCGCGACTTGGACCGGCTCAAGCGCATCCTCTGCGACGCGGCGCGCCCCGTGCAGTTGATCTTCGCCGGCAAAGCTCACCCGCGCGACGACGCAGGCAAAGAACTGATCCGGCAGATTACCACCTTCTCCCGCCAGAAAGAACTCGGAAGGAACCTGGTGTTTCTCGAGGATTACGACGTGGCGGTGGCGCGCTACCTGGTGCAGGGCGTCGATGTCTGGCTGAACACACCGCTGCGGCCCCAGGAAGCCAGCGGGACCAGCGGCATGAAGGCCGCCGCCAACGGCGCGCTGAACCTGAGCACTTTGGACGGATGGTGGGACGAGGTTTGGCGTTCCCCCGTGCGGCCCGAGGGCATCGGCTGGGCCATCGGCAAGGGCGAGACCTACGACAATCGCGAGTATCAGGACCAGGTCGAGGCCGAGGCGCTCTACGATCTGCTCGAGCGCGACGTGATTCCGACCTTTTACGACCGCGGTCCGGACCGGCTCCCGCGACGCTGGATCGGCCGCATGAAGTCCTCCATCGGCACTCTCTGCCGCTTCGTCAACACGCACCGCATGGTGAGCGACTACACTTGCGGGTTCTATTCCAAAGCGGACGTCCAGTTCCGCCGTCTGGAGGCCGACGGCGCTGCCCGCGCCCGAGCGCTGGCCGCCTGGATGGCGAGAGTCCGGGCGGGTTGGCAGCACGTCCGGGTGGAAGCGGTCGAGGACGGCCCCGGCAGGGCCCTCCTGGTCGGCGCCAACTTCGGCGCGCGCGCCCGCATTCAGCTTGGCCCATTGACGCCCGACGACGTGGCGGTCGAGTTGTACCTGGGGCGGCTGGATCCCGCCGGCGAGATCCTGGAGGCCGGACTCACCCCCATGCCACCCAACGGGCGCGATGCCCAAGGCAGGTACCTGTTCGAGGCAACCTCGGTCCCCTGTTCCAAGAGCGGGCTGCACGGATTCACCATCCGCGTCCGGCCGCATCACCCCGATCTGCCCGGCGCCGAGGGCGGCACCCCGTTCCTCCCCGGCCTGATCGCCTGGGCCTGACCCGTGCCGCACCCTCCCTCCGTTTTGCCTACCATAGGAGGGTGAGCATCGGATACTTGGTTCGCGTGTGCGCCGTGGCGTTGGCGCTGGGGAGCTGTTCGGCCGCCCCGCAGCAAACTCCCGGCGAGCAGCCGGACGTCAAGCTGCCCAGCGGCAAGTCGCAGCGGGAGGAAATCCTCAAAGACGAACACAAGAAGTCTCTGCGCGACGTCAAGGAGATTCTCGAAGTGGCCGGGCAGCTCCAGGCCGAGCTGGAGAAGGACGACCACCTGGTGCTGTCCATCTCCTCGCTCAAGAAGACCGAGCGGATCGAGAAGCTGGCGCGGCAGATCCGGACGCGGTTGCAGCGGTAGGGAGGCGGGACGTGCGGCTGATGCTGGGGATGTTCGGCGCGGCCACGCTGCTCGTGGCGCAGCAGGCGCCGCTGCTGGTATTCGTGCCGGGGGGCGCCCAGCAACACCCGCAGATCCCCGGCTGGGAGGTGGTCGCGGTCCAGGCCGCTCCCAACGACGCGGGCGTGCGCGCCATCGAGGCCGCCGTCGAGTCGGCCCGCCGCGAGCGCCAGACCGACCCGCTGCGCACTTGCATCGCCGGCCAGGGCGAGGGAGCGGCCAGCGTCTTCTACGCGGTCTCGCGCCGGCCGGACTTGTGGGCCGCCGCGCTCGCCCTGGGCGGGAATCCGAAGCCCGCCATCGACTCCAACCGCCTCTTCGGCGCCAACTCGCAGCTCGTGCCGGTGCTGTGGATCACGCGGCCGGAGGACCGCGTCTTGCTCGAACCCTGGCGCGCGAAGCTGCTCGCGGCGGAGTTCAACCTCGAGCCGCATTCCCCCGCCATGACCGTGGAACAGGCGTTCCAGTGGCTGGCCAGCCACGAGCGCCAGGCGTTCCCCGCGAAGGTGGATTGCGAGACCGGCAACCGGACCTTCGCGCGATGCTACTGGGTCGAGATGACGAAGTTCGATGTGGCGCAGCGCAACGACGCCTTGTCGTCGACCCGCGTGGCGCCAGGCTCGGGCGCGGCGCTGGATCTGGGCGGGTTCGGGTTCAAACTCGATGCGCCCGGCCCGGGGCTGGCGGTGGAATGGCTGCCGGAAAACCACAAGGGGCCGCTCAAACTCGGCGACCGCATTCTCTCGGTGGCCGGCAAAGAGGTCCCCGACGCCGCCGGTTACGTCCACATGATGGACCAGTTGACTGAGGAGAAGCCGATCGCAATCATGATCCAGCGCGGCAAAGAGCGCCGCCGCCTGGAGACTCGGATCATCCTGCCGAGGCGCGAAGAGGCGCTCACGGTGCGGGTCCAGGCGCAGTTCCTCGCCGACTCGCGCGAGCTGCTGGTCATCACCCGCGGCGTGACGGAGCTGCGCGTCACGCTCCCGGACTACTGGCTCCCCTGCCCCATCAACTGGAACGGAAACGGCATGGGAACGGCGGACCGCCCCGGCTGCTGGCTCCTGGCCCTCGGCAGCACGGTACGCAAGTGCGAGTAACGCCGAGCGGTTGGCCAACTGCGTGGTCGCGACATTTCCGGCGCAAGCGCATGCAGCGCTTCGCCAGCGAATTCGCCATCACCCCCGAGACGCGAATCCTCGATGTCGGAGGGGTTCCCGAATACTGGCGAACGTTGCCCAAGCAGCCGCGCGTCACCCTGCTCAACATGCCGCGTGCGGGGGCCGAACTTCCCGCGGGGGAGCGCTGGGTGGCCGGCGACGGGCGGTGCTTGCCGTTCGCCGACCGATCGTTCGACATCGTCTTCAGCAATTCTGTCATTGAGCACGTAGGCGACGCCGCCAGCCAGGAGAAGTTCGCGCGCGAGGTGGCGCGCGTGGGCCGCGGCTACTGGGTACAGACGCCAAATCGCTGGTTCCCTGTCGAGCAACACCTGCTAACGCCATTCATTCACTGGCTGCCGAAGTTCTGCCAACGGGCCATCGTGCCCCATGGCACGGTTTGGGGCGCGCTCGCGCATGTTTCTCCGGACCGGCGGCGGTTCTATCTTGAACACTACCTGGCCGGTACCCGGCTCCTCGATTCCCGTGAGTTGCAGCGGCTGTTTCCGGACGCACGCTTGATCCGGGAGAGCTTTTTCGGTCTGACCAAGTCGCTGGTGGCGATGCGACCTGTAGGATAAGGCTCCAGCCTTGTCCCGGTTGTGCGCCGGACAAGCCGGAGGCTTATCCTACTTACAATTCCCAGGTCCGGAAGACGTGCTGGTGGTGTTCCATGATCACGCGGTTGCCGCGGAACATCACGCCCTCCATCTCCAGGCGCAGGCGCTGGTCGTGGCCCATCTCGCGCTTCAGGCGGATGCGGCCCCCGGCGCCCACCACCCGCTGCCACGGAAGAGAATCGCCCGCCTTCCGCAGGACCTGAACCACCTGCCGGTGGTAGAGCGGGTATCCGGCCGCGGCGGCCACCTGGGCGTAGGTGGCGACTTTGCCGCGGGGAATCTGCCGGATCGTTTTCCGGATGGCGGCGTCGCGCTGGCTCGATTTGGGCGCCCGAAGCAGGCGCCGCGCGACGTCTCGATGCGTTCTCAACGCTTCGCCCGCTTCCTGGTGGCCGGCGCCACCGGCGCGCCCGAGGCGTACAGCTTGCGGTAGATCTTGGCATTCCGCAGCACCGCGAAGATGTAGTTCCGCGTCTCGGAAAACGGAATGGTCTCGATGAATTCGGCCGGCTCGCGGTAGGCGGCCCAGGTCAGCCAGTTCTCCACGCGCGAGGCGCCCGCGTTGTAAGAGGCCAGCGTCTGCTCCCATTTCCCCGCATTCTTGTCGTAGACGCCGCGCAGATAGGCCGTCCCCAGCCGCAAGTTCAGCTCGGGGCGGAACAGGATCGCCGGCCGGAAGCGGCGCCGGCTCACCTTGAGCAGCGCCCGGCCGGTCGAAGGCAGGATTTGCGTCAGCCCGTAGGCCTGGGCCGGCGAAACCGCCTCGGGATTGAATTCGGATTCCTGGCGAACCAGGCCGGCGACCAGGAAAGGATCCAGGCCCCGCTGCTTCGAGTACATCTCCAGCGCGGCGCGGTACGGCAGAGGAAACAGCAGGCGCCAGAATTCCGCGGGCGCGCTCTCCAGCGGCGTCGACATGTAGCCTGGCGCGAGGCTCTTCATGATCCGCAGGGCGCGATGGGCGGAGTCGGCCGCCTGCGCCAGGTGAATCGCCAGGATGTGCGGCTGTCCGTCGGCGCTGGCGCCGAAACGCAGTTCGCGGTCGCGCAGGTCGACCAGGCCGGCGGAGGCGAGCAGGCGCCCGCGCTCAATGCGCGCCAGGGTCGCCGCCGTGGGTTCGAACGTCTCGGGGCGCCGCCGCACGGGCCAGGCCACGCCGTTGAGAAACCCGCGCACGCTCCCCGACTCCACCGCCTTGAATACCGCCGGCTCCGCCAGGCGCTTCTCCGCCAGGTCGGAGTAGTAGTGATTGGGATACCGCGCCACTGCATCCGTGTAATACGCCTTGGCCTCCTCCACCCGGCCGCCCGCCTCCGAGAGCCGTCCGAGATAGTAGAGGGCCGCGCTGGCGTTCTCCGAGCCGGGATACTTCAGCAGGTGGTCGCGCAGAGAGTCCGCCGCGCCCGGACGCCGCTGGATGTACTCGGTCCAGGCCACTCTCCAGTGACAGTAGCCGGCCTGCGGATCCGCCGGGAAGGATTCGTAACAGGCGCGATAGAGCGGTTCGTAGAGGTCCGGGCGGTTCGCGACCAGGTAGCGGTTCCCGGCCGAGACCAGCGCTTTCAGCCGCCAGGCGGACTGCGGATGAAGCCGCGCCAGCCGCTCGATTGCCTCCTGCATCTGGTCCTCGCGGTCCAGGCGGCGCGCGCACTCCAGTATGTAGTAGAGCCGCTCGGCATCGGCCTCCTCCGAGGAGACCTCGAGCGATCTCAAGCTGGTGTAGGCCGCCAGGTTCTCGTAGCGGAAGTAGTCGATCTCGGCCAGCCGCACGCGCGCCAGTTCGCGGTCCCCTCCGGCGGCCTGCGCGGCGATGGCTTCGTACTCGGCGCGCGCCCGCCGGCGGTCCCCGCTGCGAAGCCAGCGCTCGGCGCGCTGGAACATGGCCTGGGTGGTGGGCGGCGGAAACAGCTCTCCCAATGTCCGTTTCAGCTCGGCGAGCGCTAAGCCGGCCTGCTCCGCCTCGCCCGCGGAGGGGTATTGGTAATACACGCGCTGGTAGTACACAACCGCCGATGCCAGATCGTTCGAGGCGCGGTAACTGAAGGCCAGCAGCAGATCCCCCGCGGGCTGCGGCAACTGCGCGTAGTTCGCCCGGAGCACCCCCAGCGCGTCGGCCGGCTTTCCGGCCTCCTTCTGAGCCCGCGCGGCCAGCATCGCGGCATCGCCCGCCAGCGGCGACGCAGGGTCGCGGTTCCACACCGCGTCAAGTTCCTGCACCGCCGCGGCGAAATTGCCCAGATCGAACTGCGCCGCCGCCCGATAGTATCCGATGTAGTCGGCCAGCCTGGGAAGGCGGCCGCGCGCCTGGCCCAAGTGCCTCACCGCATCCGCCGACTGGCCGTGCTCCCGTTCGGCGACGGCAAGCGACAGCAAAGCCAGGGCGCCATTCTGGTCTTTCGGGTGGGCGGAGGCATAGCGCAGCAGCGCGGCGCGGTTCGCCGGGGTGCGCTGCCGTTGGAACGCCCGGGCCAGCGATTCCAGCGTCTGGGCGCGGCAGGCGCCGGCAGCCAGAACGAGCGCCAGAGCGCCCCACCCTACCCGGCTAAAAAAGTGGGCCGGGGTAGTCTTCGCCCAGTACGCCAGCATCATCGTTCGCCAGGGTTCGAATCAACTCCACATGGAGGTAGTCCGGCATCGCCGGCGAGGCGGAAACGAAATCCCGGCGGAAGGCCTCGCGGGCGGAATCGATTTCCTCTCTCAGCGCGGCGTACAGACTCCTCTGGGCGCGCCCGGAACGGACGGCCTGCGATTGGTACAGCCGCATCTCGGCAACCCGCACGCGGGCGAAGCGCTGCGCGCGCAGGTGCAGGTCCTGGTCCTCGCGGGAAAGCTGCGACCAGTCGGGCGCTGCCGGCCGCGCTTTCCTCCCCGGTCGCCGGCACGCCCCGGCCAGCGCCGCCATGGCCTCCAGACCGTTCACGTCGGCCGGCTCCCCCTCGGTGCACAGGATCGCCGCCACGCGCTCCTCGGCGATGACCGGGAACAGGCGCCGGTTATCGGCCGCAACCGGTTCCCGCGTCGAGATGGCGTCGGCGAAAGCCGGCGCGGCGGAGATCTCCAGCCCCGCGGCCTCGATGCCCCGCGCGCACAGCGCCTTCAGGCCCCCGCCCGTCACCGCGAACACCGCGGCGCGGCTCGCAAAGGGCAACGTGGAATCCAGCAACGCGGCGGCCCATTCCTCCTCCGTTTCCACGCCTCCGAGCCGGCGGACGGCACGGTGGAGTTCCGCGGTGGAATCGCGCCTGGCACGGTCCAGCTCGGCGGCCAGCTCCAGTTCGAGCCGCGCGGCCAGCTCCGCGAACCGCTCCTCGAACACGCGCTCGATCTGCTCCCTCCAGCCGGCATTCAGTTGCTCTTCGATGCGGGAGATGTGGAGCTGCCAGGCCGCCGCCAACTGCTCGCGAACCGCCTCGCGCTGCTCGGAGAGGGTGGAAGCGACGCGGCTCTGTTCGGGCGCGGGCGGTGAAGACATCGAATGGAAACACTATTCTATCGTAGAAGAGGCCGGGGAGTCGTGATCACGCTCACTCCGAAGAGCCTCATCGACCGCAGTATCGCGGAAGGCCTCGCGGACATGGAGGCCGGGCGGATGCACGGCCCTTATAACACCGCGGAAGAGGCAATGGCCGCCGTCGAGAAGCGAGTTGCCGCAAAGAAATCGAAGCGCTGAATGGTCATCCGCTTCACCGACAGGGCTACCCCATGGCGTGCGCGCCAGCCCCGGGGATGAAAATGAGTGCGAGGGGCAACCGGGGACAGCCTGGGCCGTCCCTACAGCGGACGGCCGAGGCAGTCCCTCGGTTGCGGGCGCAGCGGTAAAGCTCAGTTCAGCTTGCCCGGCTGGGCCTCTTCGTTCAACTGGAACGGCGAGAGCGTGCCGGAGAGGCGCATCTGCTTCGGGCCGCTGGCGAGATCGAAGGAGACGCGGCCGTCCTCGCCGGTGGCGCCCTGGCCCTGGTAGAGATCTTCGCCCATCACCGCCTGCAAGCCGGTGAAGCGGAATCGCGGCAGCCCGCGAACCACCGTGACCAGGCAATTGCCCGAGACGGATTCGAACTCGGTATCCGGCGCCAGCGAGACCGGCTGGCCCTCGAAAGTGCTCTCCAGCCGCAAGTTCCGTACCAGGTCCGGGCCGGTGCCCGAGGTTTCCAGCAGCCCTCTTCCGTCCCACTGCCCCTCCATCCATTCCACGGAACGAAAGCGCGCGGTAAGGCGGTAGGAGGGAACCGCGCGCCGCAGGTTCGCCGCCAGGTGGCCGTTGATCAGCCCCTTCCCCCACTGCGCGGCCAGCTCGGTGGTCTCGATGGTGGTGGCATCCCACCGGAAGCGCGCGCGCAGGTTCCCCAGGCGCACGTCCCCCAGCGAGAGCGAGCCGATTTCCAGGATCCCCTCGGCGTGCTGGGCCTCGAGCCACTCCGGAACGCGCGTGCGGCCCAGGCGCAGGGCACGGGTGAAAAAACTCTCGTCGCGCCGCAGCGCCGGCAGCAGCAGGCGCTCCAGTTCGGCGGCGTCCAGCTCCACCACCGAGACGCGGAACTGGTGCGGCCGGGCAGCCTTGGGGCGGTAGTGGTACTCGCCTTTCAACTCCGCGGCGCCGAGGCGGCCGCTGATCCGGTCCAGCGTCGCATCGCCGTCCCGGACCACAATCCGGGCCTGGGCCAGCTCCAGCGGGCCGGCAATCCCGGGCAGCGGGATCTCGGTGTTCTCCACCAGCACCGTTCCCGCCCAGTCGCCCGGCAGCTCGCCCTGCTGATGGTAGTTGAGATTCCCCTTCCAGACGCCCCGGCGGCAGTTCTGGATGAGTGGAATAGCCCCCAGCAGCCGCGCCCAGGCCGACCCGGCCTCGGGAATGCTCAGAGAACCGGCCACAATCGCCGTATCCAGGGTCTGGTCCGTCCAGGAATAAGCGGCCTCGAGCAAGGCCCGATCCGCGCCAGCCGGCGCTCGCGGCTTGGCGGCGGCAACGGGCAGCCGCTGCGCCACCGGCAGATGAAACGCCGTGGGCGAGAGCATCACCCGCCCGCCTTCGAACACCAGCTCCGCCCGCTCGAGCCGGATAGCGGGCGAGCCGGGCATCTTGACCTCGGTCTCCCCCGCCACCAGCTTTCCCTGGAGGTCCGTCGCGGGCGAATACCCCAGCACGCCAGTCAGGTTGCCAGTCAGGACCAGGTCCCGCGGCAGCGCCAGCCCCATGTGACGCCCGACCTGCGGCAGGGGCGCCAGTGGCAGGCGGTCGAGCGTCGCCAGAATACCCCAGACCGGCACGCCCAGGTATCCCCTGGCTCGCACCCGGAACGACAGCGGCAGCGCCTCCGCACCCGGCGACGGCGCCGTTTCCAGCTCCAGCCTCTGCGAGACCAGGTCCAACCGGCCGTGGTAGTCGAGCGACCAGTTGTCGCTGTAAGGTGGCAGCAGGTCCCAGCGATGGATATCCCCGACTTGCATGCGCCCGCTGATCCGGACGTCGGAAACCGGCCCGGCCAGTTGGGCCTGCGAGGTGACCTGGCCGTGGATGCCGATGTCATGGCCGTGCACCAGCCGAATGAGTTCGGCCAGCGAACTCTTCTCCAGATCCATCGAGAGATCCACCTCGCCGCCGGTACGCGCATCGGGACGCCACCGGCCGCGTGCGGTAAACGTGCCAAAGCCGATCCCGGCGCGGTCGGTCCGTGCCGGCTGCCCTTCGAAGCGCAGGCGCCACTCGCCGCCCGGAGTCGAGGGGGGCGCCGCGTCCAGCAGCGCTTCGGTGAGGTAGAAGATGGATTTCGTGTCCCCGACCTTGAAGTTGATCCGGCCGCCCCGGACCTGGATGAGCGGAAGCCGGACGCTGGCCGGCGCCGCGCCTGCCGTCCGGCTCAGCAGTTCCTCGAAGTTCCAGGCGCCGGACGCCGGACGCGCCAGGTTCACCTGGGGATTGACCAGCCGCAGCTTGGAGAACTCCAGCCGGCCCGTCCATAAGCTGGCGAAGCTGACGTGCGCCTCCAGCGACTCGACGTAGGCGAACGGCTCGACTCCCACCCGGGGATCCTCCAGGATCTTGACGCCGTCCACGGAGAACCCCGGCCCGTTGAACAGGTCCAGGTGCACCTGGCCGAGCTCGACCACCCGGCCCAGCGCCTGCTCCAGGCTGGCCCGCACGCGCCCGCTGAAGAACCGGCCGGCATCCACCTGCGGCGCGATCAGCCCAGCCGCCAGGATGAGCAGGAGAGCCAGGCCCAGCAGTCGCCAGATCGTTTTCTTGCGGAGTTTCATTGCGGCTCGGACGTTCGGACCAGACGGCGGTAGGCCTCCGGGTCGTCCACGTCCAGGAGGATGCCCGGATCGTCCACGTCGATGTAGCAGGTCTCGCTGGCGTGGCGATGGACTACCACCCGCGCCTGGGAGTCCTTGCCGAGGGCCAGGAATTCGGGGATCAGTTCGCGCGCGCAGCAGACCGGATGGCCCCGCCGTCCCTGAAACCGCGGCGCCACCAGCAGCGATCCGCGACGGCGCTCGAAGGCCCCGGCGAGAGCGACGACGGTCGCTTCGCTCACGGCGGGGTGATCGACCGGCAGGAACAGCACCCCATCGGCGCCCGCGGGAACCGCCGCCAGGCCGCACTGCAACGAGCTGAGTTGTCCGTCCACGTAGCTCTCGTTCACCACGAAAACCGCCTGCCCGGCGCGGCTCAGGCCGGCGCGGATCTCTTCCGCGCGATGCCCCAAAACCACGATCACCGGCGAGCAATGGCGGGCCAGGACCCCGATCAGCCGGTCGAGAAACGTCTCGCCCCGGTAGTCCAGAAGCGCTTTCGGGCTTCCCATGCGCAGGGAAGCGCCTCCGGCCAGGATCAGTCCCGCCAGGCTCACTGGAGCAGGGCTTTCCCGCGGTCGCTCAAGAAAATGGACTTGGAAAGCTGGCGCCAGTTGGAATCCGCGTTGCGGCGCACCGCGATCATCTCCGCCACCACCGAAACCGCGATTTCTTCCGGGGTCACCGCGCCGATCTCCAGGCCCATCGGCGCGTGGATGCGCTCAATGGCTTGGCGCGGGATGCCTTCCTTTTCCAGTTCCTTCACCACCGTGATGACCTTGCGCTTGCTGCCGATCATGGCGATGTAGCGCGCCGGCGTCCCAGCGGCCCAGCGCAGCACCCGCAGGTCGTCCCGGTGCCCGCGCGTGACGATGATCAGGAAACTGCCCTCGTTCACCGCCAGGCGCGGGAAGATCTCCTCGTACTCGCCGGCATAGACCTCGTCGGCCTCGGGGAAGCGTTCCCGGTTGGCGAAGCTCTCCCGGTCGTCGACGACGCAGGTGGCGAAACCCACCAGGCTGGCCACTTTCGAGAGGCTCTTGGAGATGTGCCCGGCGCCGAAGATCAGGGCCCGGGGCTGGGGCGTAATCGGCTCCACAAAGATGTCCAACTGGCCTCCGCAGATCAGACCGTTTTCATAGGCGTCGTTCTGGCCGAGGTTGAAGCTCAGCAGCTTCGGCCGTCCGGTCTCCATCACCTCGCGGGCGGCGGTGAAGACCTGAGCTTCCACGCAGCCGCCGCCAACGGTGCCCAACATCGACCCGTCCTCCCGCACCAGCATCTTGGCGCTCTGAAAGCTGGGGATCGAGCCGCCAACCTCGACGATCGTAGCCAGGGCGCATTTCCGCCCCAGCTTGCGGAGCCGGACCAGCTCCTCAAATACGTCCATCCGCTGGAATTATACCAGTGTGAGGCAGGCGGTTTCGCCTGCCTCCATGCGGCAAGCGCACTCCGGGGGGGTCTGTGGGCACCCCCTCGCAATAAAATGAGAATCTGGAGGCGCAAAATCCTAAATCCGTGATATCATGAGCGTTCTGAGCAATTGGGGACTGGTGTCCGGGTTGGGTCTGATCTTCGATCTGGACGGAGTGATCGTTGACTCGAATCCGATCCACTCGGTGGTTTGGCGAGTCTACCTGGCGCGCCACGGCGTGGAGAAGGCCAGGGACTTCGACCAAAAGATGTTCGGCAGACGGAACGACGAGATCCTGCGGGAGGTCTTCGGCGCGGATTTGGATCCGGCGGAGGTCTTCCGGCACGGCGCGGCAAAGGAGGAGTTGTACCGTGAAATGATGGGGCCGGTGCTTGGGGAGCATCTGGTGCCTGGGCTGATGCCATTCCTGGAGCGGCACCGGGATACGCCGATGGGAGTGGCCACGAATGCGGAGCCTGCCAACGCGGATTTCGTTCTCGAAACCGGCGGGGTGGACCAGTATTTCCGTGTCGTAGTACACGGCGAACAGGTATCGCGGCCCAAGCCCGACCCGGAGATCTACTTGCTTGCGGCGGAGTTGCTGGAACTTCCGCCAGCCAATTGCATCGTGTTTGAGGACTCCCGGGCGGGAGTGGAAGCGGCGCGGGCGGCCGGCGCCCGCGTGGTCGCGTTGAGGACCACGCATGACCAGCTTCTCAACGTGGATTTGAGCATCCGGGACTACCTGGATCCGGAACTGGAGTTGTGGCTTTCCGAGCAAAGGCCGGCGGGATAAGCCGCCGGGCCGTCGAGGTGGGCGCGGTCGTGCTGTTGCTGTACGGCACGGCATGGGCTCAGAGTGTGCTCTCGCTGGATGGCGTCACGGCGCGCCGCGGATCCGATTATGCCCCGGCGATGGAAGGCTCGACCGTTACCGTCCAGGCCACGGTTTCCTCGGCGCCCATCCACTTCCCCGCCTTCAGTCACCTTGCCATCCAGGATGAGACCAGGCACGGATTGTTCCTGGAGGCCGCGCCGGCGCAGTTTGCCCGCCTGCGGCCGGGCGACCGCGTGGAAGTCCGGGGGACGGTCTCCCCGCGTGCCGGCCTGGCCGTGGTGCTGCCCACCAACATCCGCCTGATATCGCGGGGCTCCGCCCCGGCTCCGCTCACCGTTTCGCTCGACGCTCTGCGGTCGTTCGAGCGCCTCGGGGTGCTGGTGAGCGTCGAGGGCCGGGTTGTCGATAAGGGCGAGAACAGTGGTGGCGAGTTCCTGCTCATCGGCGACCCAAAGCTGCCGCTCAAGGTCTTCTTGCCATCGCTGAAGCCCCGCTCCGGACCCTCCAGCCTGGCGCGATTCGAAATCGGCGACAAGGTGCGCGCCACCGGAGTCGCCGCGCAGTATTGCCCCTTTCCCCCGTTCAACCGGTTCTTCGAGGTCATCGTCTCGGAAGACGACGGTCTCGTGCTGGTCGGCAAGGGCTGGCTGATCTCCCCGGCGCTGTTTGCGCTCCTGGCGGCCGCCCTGGTGTTTGCGCTGGGCCTGTGGTGGAGGCGCGAGCGGTGCGTGACCGCGCAGCGCAACATGGTCCGGGTGTTCTACGCGCTCGGCGAGGAGATGACCGGCGCCAGTTCCCCCGCGGATGTCTCCAGGCGGCTGAGCTGCGTGCTGCCGGGTGTTCTGCGGGTCTCCGGCGTCCACCTCTATCTCTACAACCGGGCCGGCAAATCGCTGGATCGCGTCACCCACGGCGTCGACGGCCAGCCTTTCTACCAGCCGGTTTACCCGCCCGAGGGATCGCTGCCCCTCGGCGCCGCCGCCTGCTTCCGCAACCAGGCCCTGCTGATCATCCCGGACACCGAGCGCAGTCCCTTCTTCCCGGACGGCCGCCGCGACCAACAGCCCCGCTCGATCATGTTCGTCCCGATGTTTGCCGAGACCGAGCTGGTGGGCGTCCTGGAGATCTTCGATGCGAGGCCCCTGCACGACTTCACCCAGGATGAGAGGGTCCTCACCCAGCACCTGGCCAACCAGATCGCCCTGGCGCTGCGGTTGATCGAGGAAAAGTCCGTCCGCGAGCAGTTGTCGCGCAGCGAGAAGCTGGCCGCCATCGGGCAGCTCATCTCCGGCGTCGCGGCCGAACTGCGGTCTCCGCTGGAGAGCATCTCCCATCTGGCCGAATCGGTGATGACCGCCGACCCCAGCGCCATCTGGGGCGACCTGGGGTTGATCGGGGAGGAAGCCCGGAAAGCCTCGGAGATCGTATCGCGGCTGGTTTCCTTGGTGCAGCCCGAACGCATCGAGGCGCGGCGCGTCGAGCTCAACTCGCTGTTGCGCAGCTTGATCGCCTTCCGCAAACTGGAGTGGGAGGCGCGCGGCTACGAGGTCCACGACCTGCTCTGCCCGACGCCGGTTTACGTGCTGGGATCCCAAGGCCAATTGGAGCGCGTGTTCCTGGACCTGCTGGTCCAGGCCGAGCAATCCCTGGCCGAGGCCTCCGAGAAGCGGCTCACCGTCGCCACCAGCGTGCTGGCGCGGCGCGCGCTGGTCGAGATCGGCTTCGGCGTGAATTCGCTCAAGGGCCTGCGCGATCCCGAAGCGCTGCGCGAATCCGTCTCCGGCGTGCCCGGCGAGGGAGTTTCCCGCGGCATTGTCCGCAGCCACGGCGGAGAGATGCGCCTGGTGCGGGTAGGCGAGGGCGAGTGCAGGCTGGAGTTGGAGCTGCCCATCGCTCCGGCCAGGCTGGCCGAGGAGGCCGCCGGCGTGCGGCCGTTCACTTGCATGGTGGTGGAACCGGATTCCGACGCCCGCGAGGAGCTCGTCCGGATGCTTACCCATCGCGGCTGCCGCGTCATCCCCGCCACCGGCGCCGAAGAGGGCACCGAGTTGGTCCAGCGCCTGCGTTTCGACGTGGTGTTCTGCGCCATCCGCCTGCCCGGTCTGAACTGGGTCGAGTTCTCCGACCAGATCCGCCCGCAGACCGGCGCCTTCGTGCTGCTGAGCGAGGGATACGACTACGAGCTGTCGCGCGGCCTGCTGAGCGCCGAGACGCATGTCCTCACCAAGCCCTTCGCGGAGCCCGAACTCGACCGGTTGCTCACCGTGGTCGAGTCGCGCATAGCCAGCTCCGAGACCACCGCCACGCGCGGCCTGAAGCTGGTGCGGCCCGACAAGAAGGCCATCAGCTTCTAGTCCGCCCACTGTAGAATAAGAACATATGAACAGCAGCGTGGCGTTGCTTGCGGTGCTTGGCTGCGCCGCCCTGGCCCTGGCGCAGCAGGACTACTCCGGGCCGCGGCCTCCCAAGCCCGATCTGCCCTACCTGATGCACGCCGGCAACCTGGTCGAAACGGAAACCAGCGAAGCGCGGGAAGAGCAGCGCAAGAGCGAGGTCGTCTACACCATCGCCGGGGCTGCTTCTCCCGTGCGAACGCCCCTGGCCGAGCCGGTCTTTCTCTTCCAGTCCGACAAGCTCGCGCCCGATTCGCTGGGGCTCTTTCGCCTGGAAGTGAAGGGCGGAAGCCGCCAGGTGGTGCTCTCGAAGAAGAAAAGGGATTCACACCCGCTGCGCCTGACGGTCACGCGCCTGGCCGACAGACTCTACCGCGTCGAAGTGAATGAGGGCTTGGGCCTGGGAAACGGCGAATACTCCCTTTCCCCGGAGGGCTCCAATCAGGCGTTTTGCTTCGCGGTCTATTAGCTGCCAGCTCCCGGCCTTCTCTGCTAGAATCTCTCCATGTTCACCGGAATCGAACACACCGCGATAGCGTCCCCCGATCCCGAGCGGCTGGCGCAGTGGTACGTCGAGCATCTCGGGTTCAGCGTCAATTACCGGTATGCGGGCAACTTGTTTGTCAAGGCTGCGGATGGCTCGATGATCGAGATCATTCCCTCGGAAGGACCGCGCGCGCCGCAGACCGCCAAGACTCCCGGGCTCCGCCATCTGGCCATCGACGTCGAGGATTTCGACGCGGCCTGCCAGCGGCTTGCGGCCCAGGGCGTGGAATTCTTCGAGCCGCCCAAAGAGGTGCAGGGAAACCGGCTGGTGTTCTTCAACGACGCCGACGGCAACATCGTGCACCTCATGCGCCGCGCGCACCCGATCTGAGCGCGCGGCGCTGTCCCGCGTACAATAGTAGTTGCTGACGCGGGTCTTCAGGGCCTTCCGGTATCGCGATTTCCGCCTGCTGCGGTTGGGCGCCTGCACCTCCAGCATCGGCACCTGGATGCAGAAACTGGCGCAGGCCTGGCTCGTGCTCCAGCTCTCCAACTCGCCATTTCTCCTCGGCCTGGACGCCTTCCTGGGCGAGCTTCCCATCGTCCTGTTCTCCCTGGTTGGGGGGGGTGGTGGCCGACCGGCGCGACCGGCGCCAGCTCTTGCTGGGGTCGCAGCTCGTGCAGATGAGCAGCGCGCTGCTGCTGGCCCTGCTGGCCGGCCTCGGCGCGGTGAGGGTCTGGCACATCCTGTGCCTGTCGTTCGTGGCCGGACTGGGGCAGGCCGTCGGGGGACCGGCCTACCAGGCGCTGATTCCGAGTCTGGTGCGGGTCGAAGACGTGTCGAACGCCATCGCCATGAACTCGATCCAGTTCAACCTGGCGCGGGTAATCGGCCCGGTGCTGGGCGGCCTGGCGCTCACCGGATTCGGCGCCGCATCGTGCTTCGCGCTGAACGGCGCTTCGTTCCTGGCGGTAGTCGTGGCGCTGCTTTCTCTACGCGTAGCGTTCATCCCATCGAGAACCGGGGAGAGCGTGATCGACAGCATGAAGCAGGGCCTGAAGTTCGTGCACCGGCACCCGGTCATGCCCTCGCTGGTGGGCCTGGCGTTTGCGACGACCCTGCTGGGCGTTCCGCTGATCGTGTTTCTTCCGGTGTTCGCCAAGAACGTGTTCGGACGCGGCGCCAGCACCTACACGCTGCTGCTCGCCATCTACGGCGCGGGCGCCATCGCCGGGGCGCTCACCGTGGCCGCGCTCGGCAACATCCGGACCAAGGGCCGCGCCGCGTTGATGTTCCTGGCCGGCCTGGGCCTCGCCATGTGCGCGTTCGCCACTTCGCGGCTCCTCGCCCCCAGTTGCGTGTTTCTCTTTGTGGCGGGTGCGTGCCTGGTGGGCGTGCTGTCGCTGGTGGGGTCGCTGGTCCAGGAGATCGCCGATGACGCGATGCGCGGCTGCGTGATGAGCGTGTACGGCGTGGCGTTTCGCGGCGGCATGCCGGTGGGCAGCCTGGTCACCGGATCGCTGGCGCCCCACGTCAGCGCTCCGGTCGCTCCGGCGGTGAACGGCGCGCTGCTGTTCGCGTTGGGCGTTCACCTGTCGATCGTGCAAAGGCGAGTCGCGACCCTCTAGAATGGTAGCGATGCGACTCTCGCACATTGCCCTGGCGCTGGCTTGCGTTTCAGGGGCCGCGCGGGCCGAGGATTTGCGGGGCGCCCGCGACCGTCAGGACCGCTGGGCCTTGGAGCGAGCCGTCCGCGAGGCGGCGGGCGCGGCGCAGAAGCAGCCTAAGGATACCGGGGCGCAGTACCGGCTGGCGGAATCGGAGTCCTACCTGGCCGAGGTGGCCTTGGAACTCCGCGACAAAGATCGCGCCAAGGTGGCCGCCGAAGCGGGCATTCGCGCCGCCGAGCGGGCCGTGGATCTCCAGCCGGCGGTGGCCGAGAACCACCGTATCCTCGGAACCCTGTGCGGCCAAGTCATTCCCGCGCAGTTGTGGCTGGCGCTCAGGTACGGCAGGTGCGCGCGCGCCTCCATCGATCGGGCCATCCAGCTCGACCCCAAATCCTCGAGAGCCTACCTCAGCCGGGGCGTGGGGAATTACTATCTGCCGACCTGGTACGGCGGAGGGATCGAACTGGCGATTCGCGATCTTCGGAAATCGGTGGCGCTCGATCCCAGGTCCGCCGACGCCCACTTGTGGCTGGGCATCGCATTGCGCAAGGCGCGCCGCAACGCGGAGGCCCGCAAGGAGATCGCCAAATCGCTCGAGCTGAGTCCGAACCGAAATTGGGCCAAGCAGCAGTTGAACAAGACGCCGGCGCAGTGATGCCCACCCAGCAGCGGGCGGCCACGGTGGCGCGTTGCGCGTGGATAGGTGGCGCCATCGTCGCGCTCACTCTGCTGACGTTCTTCCAGTTTCCCGGCCGCACCTACTTGCAGTCCGACACGCAGATCTACCTGCCCATCCTGGAGCGCCTCTGGGATCCTGCCGCGTTCACCCGCGAGTTGCTGGCACAGCACCCGCACGTTTCCTTCACCATCTACGACGAGGTGACGCTGGGCTTGCGCCGGCTCACGGGCCTGGATTTCGAGACCGTACTGGCCGCCCAGCAGTTCCTCTTCCGCGCGCTCGGCATCCTGGGGGTGTTCTTGCTGGCGCGAGCCCTGCGGCTCTCGACGCGCATGGCCCTGCTGGTGGCGGCCACGTTTTCGCTGGGCGCGGCCATAGCCGGTCCCACCGTGCTCACCCTCGAGTACGAACCCGTGCCGCGCGGGTTCGCCGTGCTGCTGGTGTTGTTCGCCGCCGGCCTGGCGGCGAACGGACGCGACTTCGCCGCCGGCATCGCCGTTTCCCTGGGCTTCCTGTACCACGCACCGTCGGTCATCCCGTTCTGGATCGTTTACTTCTGCCTGACGCTGTGTCCCTCGAAACCGGCGGTGATGAGCCGGCGGATCTGGGGACTCGTTCCGATCCTGGGCGGCGTTCTGGTTCTGCTGGCGCTCTCCCGCCTCCAGGCGGGCGCGAGCGAGCCGCAGGCCTTCCTGGGCCGCATCGATCCCGAGCTGGAGCGCATCCAACGCCTGCGCGCTCCCTATTGCTGGGTATCGCTGTGGGCGCCGGAATGGATCTGGCACTACCTGCTCCTGTGGGCGGCTTCGCTCGCCGCATTCTGGCGGGTGCGGCGATCCGCCTCCCAAGACGCGCGCTTCTTCCTCATCGGCCTGCCGCTGGTGGGCGTCCTGGCGATGCCGGTCTCTTACCTGCTGCTCGACCAATGGAAATGGATCCTGATGCCGCAGATCCAGCCCGCCCGGGCGGTGCTCTTCGTCGCCGCTATGGCGGGAATCCTCGCCGCGATCGCCGCGGTGAAAGCCGGCGGGCAAGGGCGCTGGTGGGAGAGCGCGTTGTGGTTCCTGGTGGTGTTCGCGATCCCCGTGAGCACGTTCGCGGGCCGGCCGCTCCCCGGCGGGCTCGGTTGGCTGGCACTCGGGTTGGCGCTAGTGGCGACGCTCGCGGTGTGGGCCGAATCGGGCCGGCGCAAGTGGGCGCCCCTGCCCTGGGCGGCCGCGGTCCTCGTTCCGTTCTTCCTGATTCCCGCGTGGGGAGTCCCGAAGGCCCGGACGCCCGAGAATGCCAACCTGGCGGCGCTGGCCGCCTGGGCCCGTTCCTCCACGCCCAAGGACGCCGTCTTTCTGTTCCCGGACGCCGGCCGCGAAGTTTACCCTGGAACCTTCCGCGCCCGGGCGCTCCGCGCCGTGTACGTCGATTGGAAGAGCGGTGGCCAGGTGAATTTCCTGCGGAGCTTCGCGCGCGAGTGGTGGACGCGATGGCAGCGGGTGGGCGCCTATCCCGCCGGCGGCATCGACTATCTCGTGCTGAAGCCCGCGCATCGCCTCGACGGCCGCGCCCCGGTGTTTGAGAACTCGGGATTCGTGGTCTATGAAACCCGGGGACAGCCACCATGTTTCCCGGTTTCGCTCAGCGGGAAAGCTCAATGCCCAGCTTCTTCAGCTCCTCGGCATAGTAGCGCCGCAACAGTAGGTCCCATTCCTCGCTGCCCTCGGGGATCTCGCGCTTTTGCGAGCGGATCTTGTCGCGCGCCGCGCGGTCTACCTTCTCCTCCGCTTGCAGGATCTCGGTCATCTCGCGGACCAGCTCCAGCCGCACTTCGTTGGGCGGCTTCTTCAGCCGGAGCTGGCGCGCCTTGCGCAATGCGGTGACCACCTTGTGGGAGATGTCGATGACCTTGTCGCGCGACAGCTTCATGTGGTCGCCGGTGTCGCGGCCGGCCGCGCGGATCACCTTGCGCTGCGAGATCAGCGTGTTCTTGATCCGCCGGAACATCTCCTGGTAGCTGACGCCCTCGCGCCGCATGTAATCGCTGTACTCGCTGAGGATTTCCCGGACCTCGTCGTTCAGCCGGTCCTCCACCTCCAGATCCCCGGTGATGATCGTGGCGATCAGCTCCGACACCACCTGCGGCTCGACCGTCTCGATCATCGAGCCGCCCAGCTTCTTTACGAGTTGGCGAGCGAGATAGGCGACAAATTCCCTGGCAATCAGCATTCTGCGGACGATAGTCGCAAGCGACTCTTGTTAGTGTATCAGAGATCGGCGGCGGCCAGACCCGGAATCCGCCGGGAAGAGCGCAGCGGCGGCCGTCACGGGGCCGCGTACTTCCTCGCCACGTAGGCTTCCAGGATGGCAATGAACTCGGCGACGATGCGGTCGCCCTTGAGCGTGGTCATGAGCCGGCCGTCGACGTACACCGGCGCCTTAGGCTCCTCGGAGGTCCCCGGAAGAGAGATGCCGATGTCGGCGTGTTTGGATTCCCCGGGACCGTTCACGATGCAGCCCATCACCGCCACGCGCAGTTCTTCCACTCCGGGGTGCCGCTGCCGCCACACCGGCATGCGCTCGCGCAGATGGGTCTGGATCTGCCCGGCCATCTCCTGGAAAAAGGTGCTGGTGGTGCGGCCGCAGCCGGGACAGGCGGTGACCTGCGGCGTGAAGCTGCGGAGGCCCAGCGATTGCAGGATCTGCTGCGAGACCAGCACTTCCTCGGTGCGGTCCCCGTTGGGCGCGGGAGTGAGCGAAGCGCGGATGGTGTCCCCGATGCCCTCCTGGAGCAGCACGGCCAGCGCCGCGGTGGTGGCCACGACGCCCTTCGCGCCCAGGCCCGCCTCGGTCAGGCCCAGGTGCAGCGGGTAGTCGCAGCGCGCGGCCAGCCCGCGGTAGACGTCGATCAGGTCCTGGACGCCGCTGACTTTCGCGCTGAGAACGATCCGGTCGTGCCCCAGCCCGTACCGCTCGGCGGCCCGCGCCGATTCCAGCGCGCTCTCGACCATCGCCTCCAGCATCACCAGCCGCGCCTCCGCCGGCTCGGCCCGCCGGGAGTTCTCCTCCATCAGCCTGGTCAGCAGCGACTGGTCCAGCGAACCCCAGTTCACGCCGATGCGCACCGGGCGGCCGTACTGGCAGGCCGCCTCGATCATCGTGCGGAAGTTGTCATCGTGCTTTCGGCCGATGTTGACGTTCCCCGGGTTGATGCGGTACTTGGCCAGCGCGCGGGCGCATTCGGGGTACTTCTTGAGCAGGATGTGCCCGTTGTAATGGAAATCTCCGATGACCGGCGCGCGCACGCCGTCCCGCTCCAGCGACTCGACGATAGCGGGCACCGCCCGCGCGGCCTCCTCGGTGTTGACAGTTACGCGAACCAGCTCCGAGCCCGCCCGCGCCAAGGCGGCCGCCTGCTTCGCAGTGGCGGCGATATCCGCCGTGTCGGTGTTGGTCATCGACTGCACGACAATCGGATGCCCGCTGCCGATCCTGACTCCCCCGACCTCAACCGCCACCGCGCTGCGCCGCGGCGAAACCGCCATGGTCCCTCCGGAATCTTCATTGTAGCAACCGGGTTCCGGCCGGCCCGGCGAGCGCCGCGGTCCTGCGGGCGGGCGGGTTACGGGGATGCCGCCAACTGCCGCAGCACGTACGGCAGAATGCCGCCGTTGCGGTAGTATTCGGCTTCCTGGGGCGTATCGACGCGGACCAGCGCCTCGAAGGTCCGCTCGGAGCCGTCCGCGGCGACGGCGCGCACGCACGCCCGGCGCGAGCCGGCGATGGCCTCGCCCACGCCCTCGATGTGGAACACTTCCCTGCCCGTCAGACCCAGGCTGGCGGCATTCTGGTCCGGCGGGAACTCGAGCGGCAGCACGCCCATGCCCACCAGGTTGGAGCGATGGATGCGCTCGAAACTCTCGGCGATCACGGCTCGCACGCCCAGGAGATTCACGCCCTTCGCCGCCCAGTCGCGCGAAGATCCGGAACCGTATTCCTTGCCCGCCAGGATGAGCAGCGGCACGCCTTCCTGCTGGTATTTCATGGCAGCGTCGTAGATCCACGTCTGCTCGCCGTCCGGCAAGTGCAGGGTCCAGCCGCCCTCGGTGCCCGGCGCAAGCTGATTGCGCAGGCGGATGTTGGCCAGCGTCCCGCGGACCATCACCTCGTGGTTGCCACGGCGCGAGCCGTAGGAATTGAAGTCCTTCGGCTTGACTCCCTGCGCCATCAGGTAGCGCCCGGCGGGGCTCTCGGCCGGGATCGATCCGGCGGGCGAGATGTGGTCGGTGGTGACCGAATCGCCGAGCAGCGCCAGCACGCGCATGCCGCAAAGATCCGAGACCGGGGCCGACGGATCCGCCATCGCCTCGAAGTACGGGGGCCGCTTGATGTAGGTGGACTGCTCGCTCCACTCGTAAATATCGCCCTCCGGGATGCGGATGGAGTTCCACTGGGCGTCGCCTTCGAAGACCTGCGAGTACCGCTTTTGGAACATCTCGGCGCGGACGGATTTCTCGACCACCTCGCGGACTTCCTGGGGCGACGGCCAGATGTCGCGGAGGTAAACCGGGCCGCCGCCGCCGTCGTGGCCCAGCGGCTCGCTTTCGAGGTCGATGTCCACCGTGCCCGCGAGCGCGTAAGCCACCACCAGCGGCGGCGAGGCCAGGTAGTTGGCGCGGACCAGCGCATTGACGCGGCCTTCAAAATTGCGGTTGCCGCTGAGCACGGCCGCCACCACCAGCTTCTCCTTCTGTACGGCCTGCGCGACCGCTTCGGGCAACGGCCCGCTGTTCCCGATACAGGTGGTGCAACCGTAGCCCACCAGGTGGAAGCCCAACTGCTCGAGGTACGGCAACAGGCCGGCGTCCTCGAGGTAATCGTTGACCACCTTGGAGCCCGGCGCCAGGCTGGTTTTCACCCAGGGCTTGGATTTGAGGCCGCGCTCGCAGGCCTTCTTCGCCAGCAGGCCCGCGCCCACCATCACCGAAGGGTTCGAGGTATTGGTGCAGCTTGTGATGGCGGCGATCACCACCGAGCCGTCGCCGATCTCCCCCGCGCGCCTCGGCGCAGCCGCCAGCGACTCCCGAAAACCGCGTTTGACGTTGGGCAGGTCGATGCGATCCTGGGGGCGCTTCGGGCCGGCCAGCGCTGGCACGACGGTCGCCAGGTCCAGATCCACCACGTCGGCGAACACGGGATCCGGCGACTGGTCGGTGCGGAACAGGTCCTGCTCCTTGGTGTAGGCCTCCACCAGCGCAATCAGCTCGGGCGGCCGGCTGGACAGCCGCAGGTAGTTCAGCGTCTCCCGATCCACCGGGAAGAATCCCATGGTGGCGCCGTATTCGGGCGACATGTTGGCCAGCGTGGCGCGGTCGGCCAGCGCCAGCGCGCTCACTCCCGGACCGAAGTACTCGACAAACTTGCCGACGACTTTCTTCTTGCGCAGGATCTCGGTGACCCTGAGCACCAGGTCGGTGGCGGTCGAGCCCGCGGGCAGGCAACCGTGGAGCCGGAATCCGATCACCTCGGGCAGCAGCATCGAGATCGGCTGGCCCAACATGCAGGCTTCCGCCTCGATTCCGCCGACGCCCCAGCCGAGCACGCCCAGGCCGTTGATCATGGTGGTGTGGGAATCGGTGCCTACCAGCGTGTCCGGGTAGGCCGCGCCCTCGGCGGTGAACACCACCGAGGCCAGGTACTCGAGGTTCACCTGGTGGACGATGCCGGTGTCCGGCGGCACCACGCGCAGGTTCGAGAACGCCGACTGGCCCCAGCGCAGGAAGGCGTACCGCTCCTGGTTGCGCTCGAATTCGAGCAGCGCGTTGACGGCGAAGGCGTCGCGCGAGCCGTATTGGTCCACTTGCACCGAGTGGTCGATCACCAGGTCGGCGGGGATGAGCGGGTTGGCGCGCCTCGGATCGGCGCCCATCGCCCCGAGCGCGTCGCGCATGGCGGCGAGGTCGACCACGCAGGGCACGCCGGTGAAGTCCTGCATCAACACCCGCGCCGGTATGAAACTGATCTCGCGCGAGCCGCCCGACGCGCGGGCGACGGATTCAATGTCCGCGGCGGTCACGCTGCGCCCGTCCTCGTGCCGCAGCAGGTTCTCCAGCAGCACCTTGATCGAGTACGGCAGGCGCGACACATCGCCCACGCCCGCCTTCTCGAGAGCGTTCAGAGAGTAGATCTGATACTGGCGCTCGCCCACACGCAGGCCGGACCTCGAGCCGAACGAGTTGATGGATGGCATTTGAGTGCTATTCTAGCGCAACCCTGGGCGGCATCAACTCACGAAGCGAAACACGATGTCGGTGATCTTCTCCCAGAGGATGTAGTGGGTGTATTCTGCCACGCCCACCGTCTTGTCTACCACCAGGAAATCCGGGTCCGAGAGATCGAGGGAAATCTCCCGCCCGCCGGCGCGTATTCGTATCTGTCCAGCGGCGGCATTGGCGGAGGGAACTCCCCAAGTTCCGTCAGCACCCAGACGGTGGTCTTGTCTCCTTTGACCTTGTAGACCGACGATCCCTGCCCGGGGATCAGTTCGACCGGCTGCATTCTCTCTCTGATGATCTTCTCCCAATTGGCTTTCATCGCACCTCCGGCACCTCTTGGCTCAATTATGCGGCGAGAAGACCAAGCCGGAGCACGTTTTTTTAGTTGCCCCAGGCAGTGCGCTATTTCACGATCACTGGCAGTGAAGAGAAGGCAGCCGTGCCGATAAACCGAAACACGATCGCGGAAACCAGCGTGTCGGCGCTACAGTCCAACGTTCCTCGTTTGCCGGCCAGGGCCGGGAACAGATAGTTGCCCCAGTGCCCCAGCGGATTCAGGGCCGGGACCGAAACCGCGTGCGGAATCACCGTCCCCGAATGGTCGCGCGCCACGCAGGTGATATACGCCGCTGCACTCGGGTTCAGGCTGCTGATCGCGAAACCGGTGTAGAAGGGCGCATTGGCCGGGGCAAACGTGGTCGCGTCAAACGGGACCAGGAAGCCCGAGTATCCGCCGCCGGCGGCCACTCCCGCCTCGTAGAAGTTGCCTTCCGCCGGGGCGCGCCGGAAAACACCATGCAGCGTGATGGACGCATCCGCGGTAACCAGCCCCCAGCCACCCGTGGTCGGCCAACCCGTGTTGGCGGCTTCATAGTAGTATGCGCCCTGCGCGGGCACGCTGTCACTCAAGGCGCTCGAGTTCCCCAAATCGCCCCCGAACGGCAGCGCCAGGCTGCTGCCATCGTCACCGTAGAAGGCGACTGTGAATCGCCTCGCCTGGGTATCCGAGTTCATCGCGAACAAGCCGGTGGTCCACTCATTGCCGAAGGCCAGATGGGGCAGCGCCCGAATGACGCACGAGTCCGAACCCCCGCAGGCCGAGGAGTCGGTCTGGCGGATCGGCGCCGACACGCCGCCAAGAGAGAGAGTCCCCGTCCGCGCTGCGCCGGTATTGGAGTCCGCAAGCAGAGTGATCTCGGCGGAGGCGGCCCCGCTCGAGCTGCCCGAGACGGTCAGCCAACTCGGAAGGCCCGAGAGACTCCACGCACATCCGACAGCGGTGTGGAGGGTGAGCTTCACCTGGCCACCCGAAGCGGGCACGCCGAGGTCGTTCGTGCTGACCGCGTACCAGCACGAGGATACGGAACCGGAAGTCAGGATGCGAATGCGGCTGGTTGAATCGGCCACATAGATCCTGCCGGCCGCATCTACGGCTACGCTGGACGGCGCGTTGAGCTGGGCGCTGGCGGCCGGGCCTCCGTCGCCGGAATAGCCCGCGGTCCCGGTTCCCGCCACCGTCGAGATCGTCCCGCCCGCCGTCACCTTGCGGACGCGGTTGTTGTAAAAGTCCCCAACGTACAGGTTGCCGCTGGAGTCCACGGCTACACCGGTCGGATAGTCGAGCTGGGCGCTGGTGGCCGAGCCGCCATCGCCGGAGTAACCCGCGGTCCCGGTTCCCGCCACCGTCGAGATCGTCCCGTCCGTGGCCACCTTGCGGACGCGGTTGTTCTGATGGTCCGCAATATACAGGTTGCCGCTGGAGTCCACGGCTACGCCGGTCGGCGAGTAGAGCTTGGCGCTGGTGGCCTGGCCGCCATCGCCGGAGTAACCCGCGGTCCCAGTGCCCGCCACCGTCGAGATGGTCCCGCCCGAAGCCACCTCGCGGATGCGATGGTTGCCATCGTCCGCAATGTACAGGTTGCCGTTGGAGTCCACGGCGACGCCGTAGGGGTAGTTGAGCTGGGCGCTGGTGGCCGGGCTTCCATCGCCGGAGTAGCCCGCAGTCCCAGTGCCCGCCACCGTCGAGATCGTCCCGCCCGGCGTCACCTTGCGGATGCGATGGTTGAATTCATCCGCAATGTACAGGTTGCCGCTGGAATCCACGGCCACGCCAGTCGGATAGTTGAGCTGGGCGCTGGCGGCCGGGCTTCCGTCGCCGGAGTAGCTCGCGGTCCCAGTGCCCGCCACCGTCGAGATGGTCCCGCCCACCGCCACCTTGCGGACGCGATGGTTGCCAGTATCCCCAATGTACAGGTTGCCACTGGAGTCCACGGCTACCCCGGCAGGCGTGCAGAGCTGGGCGCTGGTGGCCGGGCCTCCGTCGCCGGAGTAGCCCGCGGTCCCGGTGCCCGCCACGGTGTTGATGGTGTAAGTCTGCGCCCCGGCGGAAGCCGCCAGGATGAACATGGGAAGCAAAGAACCAAGCAGTCGCATCGCGAAGTCTCCGTGGGCGGTATTCTACCTCACAATCACCGTCAGAGACTAATTGGCGCCTTACATGTACTCGGGCACCTCGATGCCCAGCACCGCGAGGGTGCGCTCGAGTTGCCCCAGGCAGTGCGCTATTTCACGATCACTGGCAGTGAAGAGAAGGCAGCCGTGCCGATAAACCGAAACGCGATCGCGGAAACCAGCGTGTCGGCGTTACAGTCCAGCGTCCCTCGTTTGCCGGCCAGAGGCGGGAACAAATAGCCGCCCCAGTGGCCCATCGGATTCAATGCTGGGACCGTGACTGCGTTGGGGATTACCGTCCCCGCCTGGTCGCGCGCCACGCAGGTGATATGCGCTGATGCGCTCGGGTTCAGGTTGCTGATCGCAAAACCCGTATAGAAGGGCGCATTGGCCGGAGCGAATGTGGTCGCGTCAAACGGGATGAGAAATCCCGAGTAGCCGCCGCCGGCGGCTACTCCCGCCTCGTAGAAGTTACCCTCCGCCGGAGCGCGCCGGAACAGACCGTGTACTGTGATCGAATCGTCCTGGGTAATCAGCCCCCAGGCGCCCGTGGTCGGCCAAGCCGGGTTGGCAGCTTCGTAGTAGTCTGTGCCATGCGAAGGCACGCTGTCGCTCAAAGTGCTCAGGTCCCCCAAGCTGCCCCCGAACGGCAACGTCCTGCTGCTGCCATCGTCGCCGTAGAAAGCGACTGAGAATTGCTTCGCCTCGGTACCGGAGTTCATGGCGAACAAGGCGGTGGTCCACTCATTGCCGAACGCCAGGTGAGGCAGCACCTGGATGACGCACGACCCCGAACCTCCGCAAGCCGAGAGGTCCATCTGGCGGACCGTCACGGAGACCCCACCGATGGAAACGGACGCCGCCCGCGGCCCGCCGGTATTGGAAGCCACAACCAGAGTGGTCCAGTGGGAGCCGGCGCCGGCGGCGTCGCCGGAGATGGTCAGCCAGTCGGGGAGCCCCGAGAGAAGCCACGGGCAGCCGGGATCTGTGTTGATGTTGAGCCCCACGTCGCCGCCCGAAGCGGGCACGCCGAGGGAGCTCGTGCGGACCGAGTAGGTGCATGAGGGTGTGGAGGCGGGAGTCAGGATGCGAATGCGGTCGTTCTGTGAGTCGGCTACATAAACTCTGCCGGTGGCATCCACGGCTGCACCCGTCGGGTTGTAGAGCGAAGCGCTGATGGCCGGGCCTCCGTCGCCAGAGTAGGTCGAGTGCCCATCGCCCGCCACCGTCCAGATCGTCCCGCCCGGCGCCACCTCGCGAATGCGCTTGTTGTTAGTGTCCGCGATGTACAGGTTGCCGGCTGCATCCACGGCTACGCCGTACGGCGTGTTGAGCTGGGCGCTGGTGGCCGGGCCTCCCTCGCCGGAGTAGCCCGACGTCCCGGTGCCCGCCACCGTCGAGATCGTCCCGCCCGGCGCCACCTTGCGAATGCGATTGTTGCCCTCGTCCGCAATGTATAGGTTGCCGCTGGAGTCCACGGCTACGCCGGACGTGTAGGAGAGCTTAGCGCTGGTGGCCGGGCCTCCGTCGCCGGAGTAGCCCGAGGTCCCGGTGCCCGCCACTGTCGAGATCGTTCCGCCCGGCGCCACCTTGCGAACGCGGTAGTTGCGCATGTCCGCAATGTACAGGTTGCCGCTGGAGTCCACGGCTACGCCGTACGGGTAGTCAAGCTTGGCGCTGGTGGCCGGGCCTCCGTCGCCGGAGTAGCCCTGGGTCCCAGTGCCCGCCAACGTCGAGATCGTTCCGCCCGGCGCCACTTTGCGAATGCGGTAGTTGTAAGAGTCCGCAATGTACAGGTTGCCGCTGGAGTCCACGGCTACGCCGGACGGGTAGTGGAGCTGGGCGCTGGTAGCCGGGCCTCCGTCGCCGGAGTAGCCCGAGGTCCCGGTGCCCGCCACCGTCGAGATCGTCCCGCCCGGCGCTACCTTGCGAATGCGATTGTTGTTAGTGTCCGCGATGTACAGGTTGCCGGCTGCATCCACGGCTACGCCGTCCGGCTGGTTGAGCTGGGCGCTGGTGGCCGGGCCTCCGTCGCCGGAGTAGCCCCGGGTCCCAGTGCCCGCCGCGGTGTTGATGGTGTAGGTCTGCCCCCCGGCGGAAGCCGCCAGCATGAACAGGGGAGGCAGAGCAAGAAGCAGACGCATGACGAACCCTCCTGGAATAGCGCTCTTCGCTTGCCAACAGACTAGCAGAAACCCTGCTCGAATTCCAGAGATTCGGGTAGGAAAATTCTACATGTACTCGGGCACTTCGATGCCCAGCACCGCGAGGGTGCGTTCGAGTTGCAGGCGGAGGTAGCCGGTGAGCCACAGCAGGAAGACCTTCTTCTCACGATTCTCCTCGGTGATGACCGGGTATTCGTGATAGAAGTTACTGAATGCCTGGGCGAGCTGGAAGGCGTACTTAGCGACGTGGGCGGGTTCGCCGCTTACGATGGCGCGCTCGATCGCGGAATCGGCCTTCGAGGCCGCGAGCGCCAATTGCCAGAGGCTCTCCTCGCGCAGTTGCCGTCCCATTGCCTCAGGCGTCAGCTCGCAGGCGAAATCGGGCACCGCCTCGCCGCGCTCCTCGAGCTTGCGCCAGATGTTGCGGGCGCGCACGGCGGCGTATTGCACATACGGGCCGGTCTCGCCCTCGAAGCTCAGCGCCTCCTCGAAATCGAAGGCGATGACGGAATTCCGCGTGTACTTCAGCAGGAAGTATCGCAGCGCGCCGACGGCGATCTGAGTGGCCATCCCCCGCTGCTTCTCGGGGGGATCTTCGGGATGGCGCGAGGCCACTTCATCGAGCGCCTCCTCGATCAGCTTGTCGATGAGGTCGTCGGCCTTGACTCCCAGGCCCTTGCGCCCTGACACCTCGACGTACGGCCGCTTGCGGTCCTCCACCGAGAGGGCGATGCCCAGCTCGGCCGAGCAGCGCGGTGAGAGCGCCACCATCTCGTAGGAGAAATGCACGGAACGCCGGGCCTGCTCCTCGAAGCCCAGCGCCCTAAGGCCGGCCACCACCACGTCCTGTAAATAGGACTGCCGCGAATCGATGACGTTGTAGACCCGCGTACCGCTTCCGAAGCTGGGCTGCGCCGGTTGCGGCTCGTCCGTGGTGACCCACAGCGCGTGCCCGTTCGGGTAAGTCATGAGCGGCCGGTAATGGAAATCCTTGCCCAGGAGGCCGAACTTCCAGAGCTGGTAGGCGATGTCCTTGCCGACGTAGGTCACCGTGCCGTTGGAGCGCACGATGACCTTGCTGTCCTCGGTCTCGGTGTCAGCCGAATAGGCCGCGCCGGGCATCACCCAGCAGCCTGCGTTCTTCCCCTCGGTCTCCAGGTAAATGGCCTTGCGCTCCTTGAGGAGCTCGAACGCGGTGGCCCAGAACTCGAGGTGCAGGATCTCGCTCTCGCGCGGCAGCACGTCGTACACAATACCCAGGCGCCACATCGTCTCCAAATGACGCTGCACGATGGCGTCCGAGATGATGTGCGCCATCTCGGCCGCGGCGCCCTCGCCGGCCTCGATCGCATGCAGCGTTTCCTGCCGCCAGGCGAGCGCGGACGGGTCCTGGCGGTAGTGGGCCGAGATCCGCGCGTAGAGGTCCCAGCAGAGGTAGTCGAACCGCTCGTGCTCGCGCGCCAGCCGGGCCACCTGTTCGGGGCTTTGGCCCTCCCAACGGTGGAAGCCCACGACCACGTCCGCCACCTGGACGCCGGTGTTGTCGATGTAGTTCTGCACTTCGACGCGGCGGCCGCGCGCCCTCAGCATCCGCACGAACGTGTCGCCCAGCACGGCGTTGCGCAGATGGCCGATGTGCGCCGCCTTGTTCGGGTTGATGTTGGTGTGCTCGACAATAATCTTCCCCTCGGGCAGACCCGTCTCTTCTTCCGCGGCGCCTGCAAGCAGCGCGGCCCCGTACCGCGCGCGGTCGAGCCGCACGTTGAGGTAGCCGTTGCCGGCCGCTTCCAGCGAGGCCACGCCGGGAATCGAACCCAGTTCGGCGGCCAGCTCCGCCGCGATCGCCTTGGGCGGCCGTCTCAACTGCCGCGCGAGCTGGAAGGCGGCCGGTAGCGCCATCTCGCCGAATTCCGGCTGCTTCGGCGACTCGATCGTCACCGGCCCTTCCAATCCGTAGCGGCTCCGCAGGTGCGCGGAGACCGAGTTCTGGAGCAGCTTCTCGATTGAATGGAACACGGAGATTCCAGTATAGCGGGGGGGGCAACCGGGGGCAGCCTGGGCCGTCCCCACAGCGGACGGCCGAGGCAGTCCCTCGGTTGCAATCCACTTCTGTTTCTGCAAGAAATATGAGACCCTGGGAGAAGCTGGAGCCTTAGAGACCATGCTGCCGAATTTCTTAGTGCCCGAGGCCGTGGTCCGGGAAGACGGGGAAGGCCCTGAAATCAGCCTTGGCCCGTCACAGGGTAAGTTGCTGCTGCTCACCCTCGGGATCACCCGAATCATCGAGCAGGAAAGCCTGGATGTGTCCATCTGGGGATCGCCCGACAGTGTGAATTGGGGCCCCAGGCCATTGGCCTGTTTCCCCCACAAGTTCTACTGCGGCACCTACCAGTTGATGGTCGACCTCTCGAGCCAGCCCGAGGTTCAATACCTTCGCGCCAGGTACAAGGTCAACCGCTGGGGCCACGGCGATCCCAAGCCGCTGTTCGGCATCTACCTTTTCGCTCAGGAAACCCAGGCGCGCGCCGAGGCGAAGACGGCGTAGAGCCTACTTCACGTCCCGGATCGCCACGACGTCGTCGTTGACCACTCCGCGGCTGAGGGCGAGGCGTTTTCCGTCTCGCGAAAGATCGAATTGGAAGATCTGGTCCGTATAAGCGCCGATCAAGCGCTTGGGCGATCCTCCGGCGATCGGCTGCTCCCAAATACTGGAGACTCCCGCCTGGCTCTTTTCGTAAAGCAGAAAGCTTCCGTCGGCACTCCATCGCACCTGCGCGGGAGGAAGGTCGAAGTGCTGGGAGGGCTTCCCGCCCTCGAAGGACCGGATGGCGATGCCGCGCTTGTCCTCAGTGTAATAGGTCGAGGCAATCCTCTTCCCATCGGGCGAAACGGAGGGATATTTGGCCACCTCCTCGCTGAGCCGGACGGGGTTGCCGCCCTCGATCGGGGCTTTCCAGATCGTTGGGCTGTCTACGTTCATCTGCGCGTATGCCAGCCACTTGCCATCCGGCGAACAGTCCGGAAACATCTCCCCCGACCCGCTGGTCACCTGTCTGAGCTTGCCCCCATCGGGGTCCATCCGCCAGACGTGAATGCTGCCGGTGACGCGGAGGGACGCGAACAGGATGGTGCGGCCATCCGGGCAGGCGCGCGGGTAGAGGGCCACGCCTCGATCCGAGGTCAACTGCCGGGACGCGCTCCCATCGGCATTCGTCATCCAGAGCTCCAGATTCCCGCTGGCGGCCGAACTGAAGACAATCCGGCCATCCGGCGTCCAGGAGACCCCGGTGGCGCCGTCCCGCCGCGCCGCGCCGGAAGTGATTTGCCTGGCTTCGGCGGGCTGGTCCACGGGCGCGACCCAGAGGTTGGCGACGAGGTCGCTCTGGACAGTGACCACCACGCTGGAGTCGGCCGTCGCGCTGACTCCCGTGTAATCGTTCAGATCGTTGGTGATGCGGCGCAACTCGCCGCCGGGATAGGAGAGGTAGTAGATCTGCGCGTGTGTGTCTGGCCGCTCCGTCACCGCCAGGACCAGGCCCCGGCCGTCGGCGAGCCAGACCGCCGCCTGCACGCCGAACCACCTCCGCGATGTCAGCGATCGCTCCGGTCCGCCGCCGGCGGGAACCGCGACAACGTTCTGATAGTTGCCGCCGGCATCGAAAACGCCCGCCGGGCAGGCGATCAGCTTCCCGTCGGGAGACCACGAGATCCGGCCGCCCGTGAAGAAGGCGGGGGTCTTCCGCGAGGCCACCTTGCGCTCGCCCGAGCCGTCCACGTTCGCCACCAGGATCGCTTTTTCCCCGTCCTTCCGCCGCATGAAGGCGATCTCGTTGCCGTCGGGAGAGAACGTAATCGGGCTGTCCACATCCACAATGACCGCTCGCGGCGTGCCGCCGAGAACGGGCAGTTGGTAAAGCGTGGCCACAGAAGCGTCCTTCTCCAGCTTGGTGTAGTACACGAAATTGCCGTCGGGCGAAAAGGTCAGGTCGGGTAAACTGCCCTTGGTAGGCGGTGCGATCTGCACGATGCTGCCGGTGGCCACCTGCCGCATCCAGAGGCTCCGCTCGCCGGCGTCCGACATGACGTGGACGACGTAGCGGCCGTCGGGAGAGATTGCGGCGGAGGAGACCTTGCCGGTCGAGGTCAGCCGGGTGATCTCCATGCGCTGGAACGGCGGGGCCGGCCGGCCCGCGCGCCACAGATACAGGCTGACCGCCATGACCGCCACCAGCGCCGGCGCCAAGATTCGGACAAACCGCCGCCGGGCCTGCGCGGGCGCCGCGATCGCGCCGCTCACGGCCCGGGCGCCGGATTCGGTGTCGCGCCGCAACCGTTTCAGCGCCGCCCTCAGTTCGGCCGCGGTCTGACAGCGAACGTCTCGGTCCTTTTCGAGCGCATTGGCGATGATCTGCGCGAGCGGAAGAGGCACGTTGGCGGGCGGCGGCGGCTGCTCGTTGAAAATGGCGTAAAACACGACCGCCGCCGTGGGGCCCTGGAACGGCGGCGCGCCGGTGGCCATCTCATACAGCACGACGCCGAAGGAGAACAGGTCGGTGCGGGCGTCCACTTCCTCGCCGCGGGCCTGCTCCGGCGACATGTAGGCCACGGTGCCGATCGCCGTGCCCGGCCGGGTCAGTTGAGCCTCGGCGAGTGCAGCGGCGGCCGCCGCTGAGCCTTGTGGCGGCGCCGCCTCGTGCTTCGCCAGTCCGAAGTCCATGATCTTGGCCTGCCCGCGCGCGGTCACGAAGATGTTGGCCGGCTTCATGTCGCGGTGCACGATGCCGCGGGAGTGCGCGGCGTCCAGCGCATCGGCGATTTGGATGGCCAGCTCCAGCAGTTCTTCCACCTTCAACGGCTTGCCGGCGATGCGCTCGGAGAGCGTCTGGCCTTCCAGGTACTCCATCACCAGATACGGCTGGCCTTCGTGCTCCCCTATGTCGTAAAGCGTGCAAATATTGGCATGGTTGAGGGCGGAAGCGGCACGGGCCTCACGCTGGAACCGCTCGCGCGCGCCCGGTTCCCGCACCGATTCGGGCGGCAGGAACTTCAGCGCGACAATACGGCCGAGCCGCGTGTCTTCGGCCTTGTAGACGACCCCCATGCCGCCCGCGCCGAGTTTCTCGAGGATGCGATAGTGCAAGACGCTGGTCCCAATCATGAGCGCTCTCTAAAGCTGGTTGATGATGCTGGCCACGTAGCCGGCGCCGAAGCCGTTGTCGATGTTCACCACGGTCACGTTGCTGGCGCAACTGTTCAGCATGCCCAGCAGCGCCGCCAGGCCGTGGAAACTGGCGCCGTAGCCCACGCTGGTAGGCACGGCGATCACCGGGCAGGAAACCAGGCCCCCCACCACGCTGGGAAGCGCGCCCTCCATCCCCGCACAAACTACCACCACCCGCGCCTGCGTCAGCCGCTCGCGGTTGTTCATCAGGCGGTGGATGCCGGCCACACCGATATCGAAGATGGTCTCCACCTCGTTGCCCATCACCTCGGCGGTGATCTGCGCTTCTTCGGCCACCGGGATGTCGCTGGTGCCCGCGGAGACGACCGCGATCCTGCCCTTGCCGCGGATGGCACGGTCGCGCCAGACCCGCAACGCGCCCGACAGCGGGAAGTACTCGGCCTCCGGGACCGTCTCGCGGAGACGCTCGGCAGTGGCGGCATCGGCCCGCGTGATCAGGATGTTGGGCGATCGCTCGAGCAGGCGCGAGGCAATTTCGGCCACCTGCCCGGGAGTCTTCCCCTGGGCGAAGATCACCTCGGGCATGCCCTGGCGCAGAGCGCGGTGATGGTCGACCTTGGCAAACCCGAGGTCCTCGAACGGCAGGTGGCGCATCCGCTCCAGCGCCGCCTCCACATCCACCGCCCCGGCGCGAACCGCCTCCAGCAGCGCCCGCACTTGTTCCTGGTTCATGAGCTAAAACCTCAGCGTGTCCCCCGCCTTCAGGCCGTACTTGGCCGCCATGCCCCCGCCCAACTCCAGAACGTACAGCGCGTCGTAGCTGCCGCCGTAGTTGGGGCACTCGCCGGCTTCGGTGGTGCACGGCGGCGTGTCGACCGAGAGCTCCACGATGCGGCGGTCGCGGTCCATCCAAATGATGTCCAGCGGGATGCGGACCTGGTACATCCAATACTTGTACTTGCCCGAGGCGGCGTGGAAGAAAAGCATCCCGCGGTCCGGTGCGAGGGAGTCGCGGAACATCATGCCGCGCTGCATGTCGGCCTCCGTCAGCATGCTCTCCGCGCGCACTTGCTTCCCGTTCGGGAAGGTCACCACGCGGGCCTGGTAGTCCTCCAGCGTCGCCGCTTCGCGGCCGCAGCCCCACAGAAGGAGGGCCAGGCCCGCGGCTGGGAAGATCTGGCGCACCATGCAATAGAATGATAGCAGGCGGCGCGATGGCATCCTTTCTGCGACGGTTCCGGCTGACGCTCGACATGGTCAAGTTCGAGCACTCGGTTTTCGCGCTCCCCTTCGCCGGAACGGGCGCGCTCCTGGCGTTCCGGGAATCGCGCGGCGCGGCGCCCGAGCTGGCCTGGAGCATCCTGTGGATCGTGGTGGCGATGGTGGCGGCGCGCTCGGCCGCCATGGCATTCAACCGCCTTCTGGACGCCGATCTCGACGCGCGCAACCCCCGCACGCGCTCGCGCCATCTTCCGGCCGGCCTGCTCTCGAAAGTATTCGCCTGGGCCTTTGTCGCGGCCTCCACGCTGGTCTTCCTGCTGGCGGCGCGCGCCCTGAACCCGCTCTGCTTCCGCCTGGCGCCGCTGGCGCTCGCGGTGGTGTTCTTCTACTCTTTCACCAAGCGGTTCACGTCGCTCTCGCACCTGGTGCTGGGCCTGTCGCTGGGGATCGCGCCGGCGGCCGCCTGGATCGCGGTGCGCGGCTCGCTCGACTTGCGCATCCTCTGGCTCACCGCGGCGGTGATGCTGTGGACCGCCGGGTTCGACATCATCTATTCCTGCCAGGATTACGAGTTCGACGTGGTGGAAGGGCTCTTCAGCTACCCCAGCCGGTTCGGGATCGCCGGCTCGCTGTGGATCTCGCGCGCGTTTCATGTCACCATGCTGGGCTGCCTGCTGGCGCTGGCGCACGCCTTCCAGCTCGGATGGGTGAGCCTGACCGGCGTGGCCGCCGTGGCCGCCCTGCTGGTCTACGAGCACGGGCTGGTGAAGGCCGACGACCTGTCCCGAGTCAACGCGGCCTTCTTCAACGTGAACGGCTGCGTCAGCGTGCTGTTCTTCCTGTTCTGGGCCGCCGATATCCTGCTCCTCCGTTCTGGGGTGTGAAATGGGAATCTCGATTGAAGACCGGCGTCTCGGGCCCATCCTCGACAAAGTGAATTCCGGCGACCGCCTGGACCGCGGCGACGGGATCGCGCTGTACCGCACATCGGATCTCCTGGCCCTGGGCTACCTGGCGAACCTGGTGCGCGAGCGGCTCCACGGCAACCTCACCTACTTCAACGTGAACCGGCACATCAACCCCACCGACGTATGCGTGGCGAGCTGCCGGCTATGCGCCTTCGGCAAACGGGCCAAGGACCCGCGCGCCTACACCCTGTCGCTCGAACAGGTCTGGGAGACCGCCGGGCGCGGCTGGACCGAAGCCGTCACCGAGTTCCACATCGTGGGCGGGCTGCACCCCGAGCTGACGCTGGACTGGTACTGCGAGATGCTGCGGGGCCTCAAAGCGCGCTTTCCCCAGGTGCACCTGAAAGCCCTCACCATGGTCGAGATCGCCTACCTGGCGCGCCGCACTCGCGTTTCAGTCCGCGAAGTCCTCCAGCGGCTCCAGGACGCCGGCGTCGAGTCGCTGCCCGGCGGCGGCGCCGAGATCTTCTCGGAGCGCGTCCGGCGCATCATCTGCGATCACAAGATCACCGGCGCGGAGTGGATCGAGGTGGCGCGCACGGCGCACCGGATGGGGCTGAAATCCAATTGCACGATGCTCTATGGCCACCTCGAGAACGAGGAGGACCGCGTCGATCACCTGCTCGATCTGCGTGCGCTCCAGGATGAGACCGGCGGGCTGGTGGCGTTCGTCCCGCTGGCCTTTCATCCCGGCAACACGCCGCTCGCTCACATCCCCTCGACCACCGGATTCGCCGACCTCAAGAACGTCGCGGTGGGGCGCCTGCTGCTCGACAACGTGCCGCACGTCAAGGCCTACTGGGTGATGATGACTCCGCGGATCGCCCAAGTCGCCCAGCGCTTCGGCGCCGACGACATCGACGGCACGGTGGTCGAAGAGAAGATCTACCACGACGCGGGCGCCACCACCAGCCAGTCCCTCCGCCGCGCCGAGCTGCTGCGCCTGATCCGCGAGGCCGGCCGCGAGCCCCTCGAGCGCGACACCCTCTACCGCCCCGTTTCCACCCCCGGCGCCGCCTCCACCGTTCTGGTGTGAAGGCCAGCCCGCATTTCAGTAGTGGGTCGCTTTCCGATACGGGCGTTTCCCGTCCGAGTGACCGTCACCAACGTTCCCGCGCGCCGAATTCTAAACGCTGGGCGACCGGGCGGGGTCTATTTCCCAGAACGTCGTTTCGAGACCGTTAAGGGCACAGCTCAGGGTCGGGGACGATACGGCCAGGTGGTTCGAGGGACCGGGCCCGCTTTCCCTCCAGTTGCATCAGTCGGAGGTTCGCGGGTCGGTTGTCATCAGAGATCGCCATTCACTGGCTTCAGTGCCGTAGACCTCTTCTCGCTGGTCGGGTTGGCAGCTCGTGAAGAACTTGTCGCGGGCTCCAGGGCATTGCTTCAGCTCTTGGCGGAACTTGTCGATTTCGGCCGACAACCTGTCTGAAAGCGCCTGAACGTTGAGCACAAGACACTGCTTGCCGCAGTGTGGGACAACGCTCAAGTGGGGCGTTTCCTTCCAGGCGACTATCAAACCGATGCTTGTTCCGTCAAATACGATCTCCTTCGTGTCATATCCATGAACCAACCCATTGCGGAGTGCCTCGTAGAGGGTCTTGCCGATGACCTCATAAGGTCGGCCCGGGGGGAGCAGGTTCTTGAACACGTCGGCTTCAGCCACGCCACGGCGCTTGGCAATTACATCGCATGCACACGCGATGAGGGCAGCCGCAGCGTAGTTAACGCCGGGTTCCAGAACCCGGATGCGTGAAAGGTCTCGCTGGAGGAACCCCAGCGTCTCGTCGAACTGCTTCTCAATCGCCGCGAACCCAATCATGTTGAGAGTACCTCGATCCGGCTGCCAGCGCCAATAGCCAGCTTACAACCTACGCGACACGGGAGTGCGATTGCGTTCCCCAGCACAGTGATACCGCACCCGGCTGATGCTCACGAGCGTGTGGCGAGGCCTCAAGGCCCGCACACAGGGGGACGCCATTGTCGAGACTATCGCCAGATGTGTCCGCTTTGCATCGAATGAACGTCACTCGGCCGCGCAACGCCCGAATCGCGGATGTGCGCGATCGTCGGGGGTCCGAAGCCCGGTTGGCGGAAGCGCCGTGACCACCTAGCACTGTTAGGTGTTCAGGTCCTCGAACGTCGTTTCGGGCCACCTGCGGGATGGGCGACCGTGCGCCAATTGAGAGGCGACTGAATCGGAAGGCGGTAAAAACAGGCTACGCTCCGCCGCTCGACGGCGGCCGGCAAGCCATGACGAACTCGTGTCCAAGCGCAGTCATGGAGTAGTAGTCCTCCCCGCGGCTCTGTAAGCCCGTACCATCGATCTTCATGTGCCGCCCATCAACTTCGAATCTCTGTGTCACCTGGACGAGCCGCAGGCGCAGCAGGGTATCGAGCGAAATCCGAAACTTCGCATGGTCATCGTCTTCGCCGGGGATGTCGTCGGGGTGCACCGTGGTGAGAAGCCTGGCATCGTTCCTCGTCAGCCCGGCCTCCGAAAAGATGTAGAGCATCTCGTCGCGGCCTTTGAAGGCGATCTCGCCCACGATTCGGGCGGCCATTCTTACCGCGCCGTAATGGTGCTCCATCATGGCCACAACATTGTCCAGAATCGCGTTTAGGAACACAGCGTCGCGGCAGGAAAGCTGACGAAGGATGTCCGGGAAGGACGGTAGGATGCAGCTATCCGTTGCCGCATTGGCCAGGAGGGCTGCCCAGCGCTCCTGCAGGCCTCGATCATCTTCGAGTGAGGCGTCCTCGAGGAGTGGCACGAAGATCTTTCGAGGCATCGAACGCGGTTCAATTCCGGCATTGACGAGCATCTCCTCGGCCCTCTTCATCACCTTCAGCCCTATCTTCATTCGCAGCAGTGTGCCGTAGCTTCCGAGTGCCTCACCCAGCTCGCCGCAGAACTTCATCGTCAGGGCATGAAAAGGGGCAAGCAGTGAGTCGAGGATGCCTTTCGACAGGCCCTCAGATCCGGCCTTTACGAGCTCTAAGTTCTGGTCCTGCATTCTCGGCGATTATACCATGTAAACCGAGAATGGTCGGGCGAGCCTAGCGGAGCGATTGGAGATCCGCTCCATTTCCCGTGAAGTCCCTTTGGAGGAAGTGCTGAGCCAACGATGTTGGCCTCAGTTCGTGATCACCTCGAACGCCGTTTGGGAATCACCGGCCTGATCGTTGGTGGTTATGTATTGAGCGTGTGTTGCGTACCGACAATCTTGCGGAGCTCCGGCAGTATTTCGTTTGCCAATTGCACGAGTTGGTCCCTTCCATGGAGGGATCTAATACGACCAGTGGAACTGGTTGCCGTGGCCCAGCCCTCTTTTGCGGTTCTGACACCCATATAGAAGTCTGCGACCTTGAGTCTCAAAGGAGCGGAGAGGCCCAGTGATCCCTCGCTGACGGACTGCCATGCTTCGTCGCGCCACGCGTAAGGGCGCGACGAGGCGCTCTTGAGTTGCTCTGTATTGTATTCAATCTCTCCGAGAAGTTTCTCAAGCTGAATGATCCCAAGGGATGAGATGGGATTATCGAGTTCTTCAAGTCTCCTAAGCTGGTCCACTCTTGTCCAAATTAGCGCCGCAACTGCCTGCCCGTTGCGGGGCCTGCGCCGGGATGTGAGCAGGCTGAGCCTCTGATAGATTGGATTGGGTTCTTCCAGGAACCAATCCCAAAACTAC
>JBEKWU010000005.1:0-86688 GCA_049512775.1 Bryobacteraceae bacterium | reverse complement strand
AGTTGAAAAGAGGGTAGGTCTGCCCTACACGCGTTGGCGATGCGCCCGCATTGAAGCGCAAGGAGTTGCGAGAGAAAACTGCCCCAAAATGGCGGAAAACTGACGTCAACTGCGAAAGTCAGGCTAGGATAAGGCTCCGCCTTGTCCCGGTCGCACCCGATCCGCTGCCAGGACAAGGCAGAGCCTTCTCCTACCGGGGTCGAAAGACAAGAGTGCCTTGACACCCCTGGCTAAAGGTGATACATCTCATAGACATGACAGACTAGCCATGTCTGCATAAATATTCACATGCTACGCGGTGGGGGTTCAGAACTGCGGGTTCGATTCCTGGGCCGGCGCTCGCGGACGGCCTCGGGGCGACGCAACCTGTGGTTTGTTCCTCATGGAACGACAAAAGGAGGTCGTGTCATGCGCCGAATCTGGATGTTGGCGGTCCTTGCCGGGCTGTTGCACGCGCAAGAGTTCCGCAGTTCGTTGATGGGCCGGGTCACGGACCCGTCTGGGTCCGCCGTCCCGAACGCCAAAGTCGTGGTCATCAAGACGGACACAAACAGCCGCTCCGAGACCGTTTCCGGTTCGGAGGGGAACTATACGATGCCCTTTCTTGCACCGGGCCCGTATGAAGTGATTGTGGAGGTCCCCGGATTCAAGAAGTACGTGCACTCCGGAATCGAAATCGGCAGCAACCAGCGCGTCGCGGCGGACATTCGCCTCGAGATCGGCAGTCCCACCGAGGCGGTCACGGTCACGACGGAAGCGCCGTTGCTGAACGCCGTGACCGCTTCGTCGGGCCAGGTCATCACCACCCGGGAAGTCGAGGACCTGCCGATGAACGGGAATACCCCGCTGGCGTTGGCCCGCAACGCGTTGGGCGTCATCCCGAAGCAGAAACACCTGCTGAACCAGGTGAAGCCCTACGACACGGGGAGCGCGGTGGATATCTCGTTGGGCGGCGCGAACGCGGGATCCAATGAATACCTGATCGACGGCGTACCCAACATGAGCAGCGCCGCCCGCGCGGGGGCGTTCAGCCCCTCGATGGATGCCGTGGACGAAGTCAAGGTGGAGCTGTATCAGGCGGACGCCTCGTACGGCGACACGCTGGGCGGCACGGTGAATATCACCACCAAGAGCGGTACGAACCAGCCTCACGGATCCTTGTACGAGTTCAACCAGACCTCGGCGCTTTCCGCGAACCCGTTCTTCCTGAACGCAGCCAACCAGAAGCAGCCCGTCACCCGGTCGAACCAGTACGGCGGCACGTTCGGCGGGCCGGTGTGGATTCCGAAGCTGTTCAACGGCAGGGACAAGCTCTTCTTCATGTTGGCTTATGAAGGATTCAAGGACTCGAGCCCGGGCGTTCTGACCACCGCCGTGCCGACCATGGCCGAGCGTGGGGGAGACTTCTCCGCGCTGCTGGCAAGCAACATCCAGCTTTACGACCCGGCCACCGCGGTGCTGAGCGGCACCAAGATCGTTCGCCAACCGTTCAGCGGCAACACAATCTCGGCTTCCCGGCTCAACGCGGTGGCCAAGAGTTACTTGCAGTATTACCCTGCACCCAATCAGCCCGGCAAGGCGGACGGTGAGAACAACTATGTGGTGCCGAATCCGAGCGTGAACAACTTCGCCTCGTGGGTTGGACGTACTGACGTCAATATCAGCTCCGCCAACAAGCTATTCTTCAAGATGCAAATGAGTTCTTACACGAACTCGACGGCCGACATCTTTCAGAATCCTTCGACCGGCCAATTTAGCGGGATGGATATCTGGGGTGGTGTTCTGGACGACGTGCACATGTTCTCGCCCACCCTGGTGATGGACACCCGCCTTGGATTCACTCGCAGTTTTTCGACCAGCTCGATCAAGAGCGCGGGCTTCGACCCGACCACGCTTGGATTCCCCAGCTACATGAAGACCAGTGCGACCATGGCGGCCATGCCGCGCATCTCGTTCTCGGAAAGCTCCCAGCCGAACGTGGCGGGAATGAGCGCCGCCCCGGGCGCCACCACCCCGTTCACTTCACTCCAATGGTTCACCAGCTTGACCAAGGTCTGGGGCAAGCACTCGGTTAAGGCGGGCTTCGATTTCCGGCGGTATGACGCCAACAGCTTGAGCGCGGGCTACGGAGCCGGAACGATCGGGTTCTCGAACACCTGGATGGGCCAAGGCACCGGCTACTCGAATCCGTCTTTCGGCGGCGGCTTCTCCTCGTTCATGCTGGGACTGCCCACCGGCGGCCAATTCGACGTCAACACGGCCTATGCTTACCGCAGCTACCTGTTCGGGTACTACCTCCAGGACGACTGGCGGGTCGTGCCCAACCTGACCATCAACGTGGGCGTGCGCTTCGAGCACGAGATGCCGATCGCCGAGCGCTATAACCGCATCGTGGCCGGCTTCAACCCTACCTCCGTCAACTCGGTGGCGCAAGCGGCGGCGGCGGCTTACGCGCTGAAGCCGTTCACGCAGCTCCCGGTGAGCGCATTCTCGGCGCTGGGCGGGCTGTTCTTCGCCTCCTCGTCGGACCGTTCGGGCTATTCGCTGCCAACCGTCTTCCCGAGCCCGCGCCTCGGCGTGAGCTGGTCTCCCGGCTTCCTCCACAACAAAACGGTTTTCCGCGGCGGATTCGGGATCTACAACAACAGCATCGGCGCCTATCTGACCGGACCGACCGACGGCTTCAGTCAGACCACCACCTTGGTTCCGACCAACGACAGCAATCTGACACCCTACGCCACGCTGAGCAATCCCTTCCCGACAGGCATCCAGACCCCGGTCGGCTCGGCCAACGGTGTAAACACGGACCTCGGCAAGGACATCGCCTGCTGGAACTCCAACATCACCAATCCCTACAGCATCCGCTGGAGCTTTGACGTGCAGAAGCAGCTCGGCAAGGACATGATGTTACAGGTCGGCTACATCGGCAACAAACAGGTTCACATGACCAACACTAACGACATCTCCAAGACGCCGCTGCTGCCGTTCCTCAGCCGTTCGCCTACTCGGGACCAGGCGACCATCACCGCCTTGGGTGCGGTGGTTTCGAATCCGTTCGCCGGCCTGTTGCCGGGGACCAACTTGAACGGGTCCACCCTCTCGGTGGCCACGCTGCTTCAAGCTTTCCCGGAGTTCGCCAGCATGGCGGTGAAGAATCTCAACACCGCCTGGGGCACTTTCAACGAACTGGTGGTCATGTTCCAGAAGCGCTTCTCCAAAGGAATCTCGGCGACCGTGAACTACCAGCATTCCCGCCAGTTGTCCTCGGCTTACCAGTTGAATGCGGGTGACCCACAGCTTTCTTACGGCGTTACGTCAGGTGACTACCCCGACCACTTCGTGATCACCGGCAGCTACGATCTGCCGTTTGGTCACGGGCGGAAGCTCCTGGGCGGCGCCAACAAGGCCCTGGATCTGCTGGTCGGCGGCTGGGTGCTCAACAGCATCTATACCTGGGAGAGCGGCAGCGGGATCCAGCTCGGCAACGTAATCTACTACGGCGGAGACCTCGCCGTGCAGCCGCGCAGTCTTGCCCGGGCCTTCGATACCACGCGATTCGAGACCAAGTCGGCGAACCAGTTGGCCTCTAACTACCGGACCTTCCCGAACACCTTCAATAACTTCCGCTCCGACGCGGCCAACAACGTGGACCTCTCGCTCCTGAAGAATTTCCACATCACCGAGAAGGTGTACGCGCAGTTCCGGTTTGAAACGTTTAACTCCTTCAACCGGACGCAGTTTGCGGCCGCGAACGTGAGCCCCACGTCGGCCGCTTTTGGCACCATCACCGCGCAAGCCAACACGCCTCGGTCGATCCAGATGGGGCTGAAGTTGAAGTTCTAAACCGCAAAGCGAGTGGGGCCCCGGCCGGGGCCCCACTCCCTTCCTGAGCTAGACTCAAACTGTTGCACAGATACGCAGTCTGCCTACTCCTCGCGGTTCTTCCGGGCGCCGCTCAACCCCAGCGCCGCGCTCCGGTCGTACTCGGCGCCGAGGCCTTCAAACACTACGTCGACCGCTTCAACGGCATGGTGGACGAGGCCGTCGTCAACTACATCCCCAACGCCGGCGCCTGGGCCTGGATGAAGGACAACGTCCCCTTCTTCGCCTGCCCCGACAAGCAGGTCGAGGAGATCTACTATTACCGCTGGTGGGCTTTTCGCAAGCACATCAAGAAAACCCCGGCCGGCTTCGTCATCACCGAATTCCTCAAGCCCGTGGGCCACGCCACCGAGTACAACGCCATCAGTTGCGCCCTGGGACACCACATCGCGGAAGGCCGCTGGCTGCACGATCCGCAGTACCTGGACGCCTACATCCGGTTCTGGCTGTGTTCCGGCGCCAACGGTGGCTTGCAGCCTCGTTTCCACCAGTTCAGCGGCTGGGCGGCCGCGGCCCTCTACCAACGCTGGCTCGTGGACGGCAACCGGAGCTTCCTGCTCTCCCTGCTCGACCCGCTGATCCTCGACTACCGCACCTGGGAGCGCGAGCGCCTGCTGGACAGCGGACTGTTCTGGCAGCGTGACGTCTCCGACGGAATGGAGGAATCGATCAGCGGCGGCCGCAAGGTGCGCAACGTCCGCCCCACCATCAACAGCTACATGTACGGGAACGCGAAAGCCATTGCAGCCGTCGCTGCCCTGGACGGCAAAGCCGCCACCGCCCGCGAGTACAGTGAAAAGGCAGCCCGCCTGAAGCAACTCGTCGAGGAGCGCCTCTGGGATCCGCGTGCCAGGTTCTTCGAAACCCTGCTCGAGTCGGGGACCTGGGCCGATGTCCGCGAGCTGATCGGATTCACTCCCTGGTACTTCGATCTGCCGGACGACACCATCGAGTATGGGGACGCCTGGAAGCAGCTCATGGATCCGGAAGGATTCTACGCGCCCTACGGCCCCACCACCGCCGAGAGGCGCCATCCGGGCTTTCGCATTGCCGACCACGGCGACGACTGCCAGTGGAACGGCCCGAGCTGGCCCTTCGCCACCACGGTGACCCTCAAGGCGCTGGCCAATCTGCTTAACAATTACCATCACCACACGATGACCAGGAAGGACTATTTCGAGACTTTCCGAATCTACACGCGAAGCCAGCGCTTGAAGCTGCCCGGCGGCCGCATCGTTCCATGGATTGACGAGGACCTCAACCCATTTACCGGCGAATGGCAGGCCCGGTCCACAAAGATCAAGAAGGGTACTTTCAACGGCCGGGGCGACCACTACAACCACTCTGCCTACGCCGACCTGGTCATCACGGGGCTGGTGGGCCTGAGACCCCGCAGCGACGATGCCCTGGAGGTCAATCCACTGCTCCCGGAAGGCGCCTGGGACTGGTTTTGCCTCGACAACGTCCTCTATCACGGCCGGATCGTGACCATCCTGTGGGATCGAACCGGCAGGCACTTCGGCCGAGGAAGGGGCCTCCGCTTGCTGGTGGACGGCAGGGAAGTCGCCCGTTCGGCCCGCCTGTCTCGATTGGTCGCGACTTCGGGGTATTGACCATGAGACTGTCTCGCTTGCGCCTGCTCGCCCTGACCGGCATCCTGGAGACAATGCCTGCCCAGACCGTCGAGTTCGTCGCCGACCCGATGCCCACGCCATCCTGCCACGCCTCCACCATCGTTGAGCTGAAGGACGGCAGCTTGATGGCCGCCTGGTTCGGCGGCAGCCGGGAGGGCGCGCCGGACGTCGCCATCTGGGGCGCGAAGCGCTCCAAAGAAGGCTGGCAACGGCCCATCGAGCTCGTCCGCGAGCCGGAGATCGCCACGTTCAACCCCGTCCTCTTCCATAGCGCCGATGGCGTGCTCTGGCTTTATTACAAGTTCGGGCCGAAGCCCGACAACTGGACCGCCGGACGCCGGTGGAGCCGCGACCAAGGAGCGACTTGGTCGCCTGTAGAACACCTGCCCGCCGGCATCTATGGGCCCATCCGGGCAAAGCCGCTGGTTCAGCCGGACGGAACGATTCTCAGCGGCACCTCGGTCGAGAGCTATCGCTCCTGGGCCTGCTGGGTCGAGCGCAGCACCGACAACGCCCGGACCTGGACGCGGCACGGGCCGATTCAAGTGCAGTTGGATCCGGACAAGCAGCGCCAGGTGGAAGCTTCCGGGCAAACTCACGGCATCATCCAGCCGGTGGTGGTGCCCATGGGCGGCAATCGGCTGCGTCTCTACGCGCGCTCCAGGCCCACCATCGGCCGGATCTGCGTTTCCGATTCCTACGACAACGGCATCACCTGGACTCCGGCGCGGCCCACCGACTTGCCCAATCCGAATTCGGGAATCGATGTGCTGCGCCTGCAAGACGGCCGCTTCGTCCTGATCTATAACCACACCGCCACGGGCCGCTCCCCGTTGAACCTGGCCGTGAGCTCCGATGGCCATCGCTGGTCCATGTTCCAGGTCCTCGAATCCGAGCCGGGCGAATACTCCTATCCGGCGCTCATCCAGGGCCGGGACGGCGACCTCGACATCACCTACACCTGGAACCGAACCAGAATCCGCTACGTGCACTGGCCGCTCTCGAAGGTTCCCTAACCGCCGACAACCCGCGCGGGATGTGGGTGAATGAAAAGGCTGGTCGGGCCGCCGGGATTTGAACCCGGGACCTCTTGCACCCCAAGCAAGCGCGCTAGCCAGGCTGCGCCACGGCCCGAGACCCCCTATTCTACCGCGATTCGCTCCGCGCCGACGCTCGGAGCGGCTTCACGGCCCCCTACTGCTCCACGAGCGACGCCGGCGCCTTTCGGGGTATACAATCTACCGTGAGGTGACAGGCCGACCCTGAGTGACCACGAAGAAAGGCGAGTCCGTCTGGTTTTGGGTGGGTGTGGCGAGCCTGGCGCTCTCGGCGGCGCTGGACTCTGGTTTTCGTGGGTGCCGCCGCGGGCATCGGCGTGCTGTTCCCCATTGGGCGAGGGCGTTTTCTCCTGGCGGGGAGCCTCGCGGCCGCCACAACGCTTTTTGTGCTGGCGATGATCGGCTCGGGGGCGGTGGCCGCCGTGCTGACGCTCATCTGGATGTTGACCACCGCTCTCGGGCTGGGCGAACTGGTTCTTTGGGCGGTGGCCCGCAGGCTCACGATGGGACCCCTGGCGCGGCTCCTGCTGGCTTGGGTTCTTGGTCTGGGGGCTCAGTCGTTGCTCACGCTGGGGCTGGGGAGTCTGGGTGGGCTGCGGCCGGCGGCAATATGGATCTTGTTCTCGGCGCTGGCGCTTCCAGGGCTGCTGCGCGCCTGCCGCGCCGGTTTCCCGCAGTGGATCGCCGCGCTGAGGGAGTTGCCGGGACGGTGGAAGACCGCTGATCTCCGATTGACCGCTCTGGCGTCGGGCATGGTCCTGGTTTGCCTGGCCGGCGCGATGGTCCGGGCCTTCGCGCCTGCCACTAGCTCCGGCGCTCTGACCTACCATGTGGGCGTGCCCGCGATCTACGCGGGGGAACATCGCGTGGTCGAGGTCCCCGAGGAGTTCCGTTCCTACTGGGCCCAAAACGCCGAAATGCTGTATACCGAGGCGCTGACGCTGGCGGACCAAGCTGAACACCGGCATGCTGCTATTGCCGCTGCTGGCGGCGGTGGTGCTGGGGGCGACCATCCGCGGCAGATCGGTGCGCGGGTGCGCCGCCGGCGCGCTTCGGGTGGGTGTGCCGATGATGTTGGTCTGGGCCCCCTGGCTGTGGCGCAACTGGTGGTGGACGGGGAACCCGGTGTTTCCCTTCTGCAACGCAGTGTTTCGGAGTCCAAAATGGGCGTTGGAGAACACCTCCCTCAACTTCGGCATCTTCGGAAGAGGGAAGAGTGTCTGGAGCCTGCTCCTGTTGCCGTGGAATCTCACCAGATACGCTGGGGAATTCGTCGAGGGACCCACAGGCAATCTGGGTTCCATGGCGCTGCTGGGGCTTCCCTGGGCGTTCGGACTCTATCCCCCGCGGCTGCGCCGTGCGGCCATCCCATTGATCCTGGTGGCCGCCGCGGCGGCCGCAATCTGGTTCGAGATGGCGCAGTACATTCGATACCTGCTGCCGGTGGTTCCCGTGATGGCCCTGGTGGCGGCTTTCAATGTCGAGTCCGTATGGCTGCACGCCCAGGGCGGCAGGTGGAGAAAGCCTCTCCTCGGGCTGGGAGCGTTGGCTTGTGTTTCTCTGGTGATTTGCTCGGGTTTGGTGCAAACAGTGTGGGGATCGCCGATTCCGGAACGGTTCCCGTGCCGGGTGAGCTTCGGTCTGGAATCGCGCGACAGTTACCTCGAGCGGTCGCTTCCTGTGTATGGGGCGTTGCGGCGCCTGGATAGGCAGGCGCCCGATGGCGCCCAGGTGCTTTCCATCGGGAACGAGTTCCGCCTGTACACAAAAGCCAGGATCTTCGGGGTCTTCGGCGCGGCCGCGACACTGCGGGACGCCGGGTTGCGCGGCACGGAAGCGGAGCTGGTACGTTATCTCGAAGAGCGGGGGTATCGCTACTTGTTGGTCGATCGCGCATCGATGCAGGCGCATCCCTGGATGCGGGATCTCGCCATCCTCAACGACAGCTTCCTCCGGGCGCACGCCGAACTGATCTTCACGGCGCGCGACGTGTCCCTGTACCGCCTGCGGCGCGCCGCACCGCCAGCGTCAGGCCCGCGCGCGGATCTCCGCGGACCCCCGGCCCGTCGGCAGGATCTTGCCGGGGTTGAAGCGGCAGGCCGGGTCGAACAGCATCTTGAAGGCGCGCAGCAGCTCGATGGTCTCCGCGCCGAACAGCTCTCCCATCAGCTCGTTCTTCTCCATGCCCACGCCGTGCTCGCCGGTGATGGTGCCGCCCACCGCGATGCAGTGCCGCAGAATCCGCGCCCCCGCGGCCTTGGCTTTCTCGAGATCGCCGGCGCGGCGCGCATCGAACAGGATAATAGGGTGCATGTTGCCGTCGCCCGCGTGGAAAATGTTGCTGATGGTGAGCCCGCACTCCTCGGCCACCTGCCGGATGTAGCGCAGCGTCGGCGCGATCTGGGTGCGCGGCACCACGCCGTCCTGCACGTAGTACGTCGGGCTGACGCGCCCCACCGCTCCGAACGCGTTCTTCCGCCCCTTCCACAACAGCTCGCGCTCCCCGGCCGATTGCGCCACGCGGAACTCGCGCGCCCGCGACCCCAGGCACGCCTCGCGCACCTGTTCGATCTGCTCCTCGACGGCCTCCCGCAGCCCCTCGACCTCGATCAGCAACACCGCCGCGGCGTCCATCGGGTAGCCCGCGTGCGTGGCCTCCTCGACCATTCGCAGCATCACGCCATCGAGCATCTCGACCGCCACCGGAGTGATCCCGCTCGCGGTGATCCGGGTGACGGTCTGGCCGGCGTCCTCGGCCGCGTTGTAGATGGCCAGCGCCGTCCGGACGCACTCCGGCTTGCGCATCAGCCGCAGCACCGCCTTGGTCACCAGGGCCAGAGTGCCTTCCGAACCGGTGAGGAAGCCGGTGAGATCGTAGCCCGGCAGATCCAGCTCCTTGCCGCCGGTGGTGAACAGCGTGCCGTCGGGCAGCACCGCCTCCAACCCGAGCACGTGGTTGCCGGTCACGCCGTAGGCCAGCGTGTGCGCCCCGCTCGCGTTTTCCGCCACATTGCCGCCGATGGTGCAGGCTTTCTGGCTGGAAGGGTCGGGCGCGAAAAAGTAGTTCCGGCCCTCCACGGCCAGGGTGACGTCCAGGTTCACCACTCCCGGCTCGACCACCGCGCGCTCGTTCTCCAGGTCGATCGCCAGGATCCGGTTCATGCGCGAGAACGCCACCACGATCCCGCCCTCGACCGGAATCGAGCCGCCGCTCAGTCCCGTCCCGGCGCCGCGCCCCACTATCGGCACGCCGTGCCGGTGCGCCGCCTTCACGATGGCGACGACGTCTTGGCTCGAGCGGGGGAACACCACCACGTCCGGCCGCCCGGTCTCCACCCCGCCGTCGTACTCGTACAGCATGAGGTCTTCCGGGCGGTCGAGGAGACCGCGCGGGCCGGTCACCGCAATCAGCTCCTGTTTGGCCGCCGTGGGGATCATGACGAGAGCAGCTTCTTCACCCGGCGAATCAGCCCGCTGTCGGTCCAGTCCATCGGCCCGACGATCTTCTCCACCACCAGGCCATCGCGGTTGATGATGTAGGTCTCCGGGAACTGGAACGTGCCGTACTCCGCGCTGATCTTCGCTTCCGGGTCCCGCGCCGTCTGGAACGCCACCTTGGCTTTCGCGAGGACGTTGCGGTAGGCCTGCGCGTTCTGGTCCACGCTCACCCCCAGCACCACCACCCCGGAGTCCGCGAAGGTTCTCTGGAACTGGTCGAGCGACGGCATCTCATCGAGGCAGGGCTTGCACCAGGTGGCCCAGAAGTTGAGCACCAGCAGCTTGCCGCCAAAATCCGAGCGCGTCACGGTGCGCCCGGCGTCGGTCGAGATCGAGAACTCGGGCGCGGTGTCTCCCGCCGTCACCACCACTGCCTTCTCGCGTACCGTGTCGATCACCACCCAGGCCAAAACGGCCAGGCTGACGGCGATCAGGCCTTGGAGGATGCGCTCGGTTTTGACGGCCGCCATCGGGAATCCCTATCATCTTAGTGTATCCATTCGGACGGGTGGGCATCTCTAGGAGTGGGGCATGTTGATCACGCGACGGGTCGAGTTCTCGGCATCGCACGTCTGCCACAGCCCGGGTCTGTCCGACCAGGAGAACCGCGCCCTGTACGGCGAGTCCGCCAACCCCCACGGCCACGGCCATAACTACGCGGTCGAGGTGAGCCTGGAAGGCCGGCCCGATCCGGTCACCGGCATGGTGTTTGACCTGAAGCGGCTCAAAGAGGTGCTGAACCGCGAAGTGGTAGGACCCATGGACCACCGTTTCCTGAACTACGAGGTGCCGCCCTTCGACCGGGTCGTGCCCACCACCGAGAATCTCGCCATCGAGATCTGGAAGCGCCTCGCGCCGCATCTGAATTCCCCCGCCGCGCGCCTGCATTCGGTCCGTGTGTACGAGACCGAGGACCTTTACGTCGAGTACTTCGGGGAGGACCAATGATCCGGCTCACGCGCCGCTACCGGTTCTCCGCGTCGCACCGGCTCCACGCCCGGCAGCTTTCCGAGGCCGAGAACCGGGAGCTGTACGGCAAGTGCAGCAACCCTTACGGGCATGGCCACGACTACCTGCTCGAGGTCGGCGTGCGCGGTCCCGTCGAGGAGCGCTCGGGCCAGGTCGCCGACGTTTCCGCGCTGGATCGCCTGGTGGGATGCGAAGTGATCCGCGCCTTCGATCATCGCAACCTGAACCAGGACGTCCCGGAGTTCGCCTCCCTGGTCCCGACCACCGAGAACTTGGCGCTCGAAGTCGAGCGGCGGCTGCGCCGGAACTGGAGCGCGGTTTTCCCCGGCGAGTGGCCCCGGCTGGACCGAATCCGAATCCGGGAAACGAAAAGGAACATTTTTGAAATACCATGAAGAGTGAAGCTGCCGTGAAGGTAATGACGCCCAAGCCCGAAGAGCCTTCGATCGCGTCGATGATGGAGCAGGTCCTGCGCCTGCTGGGGGAGAACCCCGGGCGCGAGGGCCTGGTCAGGACCCCCGAGCGCGTCGAGAAGGCGCTGCGCTACCTGACCAGCGGCTATCAGAAAGACATCCGGCAGGTCGTGAACGGGGCGATGTTCGCGGTGAAGTACGACGAGATGGTGATCGTCAAGGACATCGAGTTTTTCAGCCTGTGCGAGCACCATCTGCTGCCGTTCTTCGGCAAGATCCACGTCGCCTACCTGCCCAAGCAGAAGGTGGTCGGCCTGAGCAAGATCCCGCGCATTGTCGACATGTTCGCGCGCCGGCTCCAGCTTCAGGAGCGGCTGACCCAGGAGATCGCGCAATCCCTCCAGGACGTGCTGGACCCGCTCGGCGTCGGCGTGGTCTGCGAGGCGCGCCACTTCTGCATGATGATGCGCGGCGTCGAGAAGCAGCACTCCGGCGCCATCACCAGCGCCATGCTGGGCGCCTTCCGCGCCCGCAAGGAGACCCGCGACGAGTTCCTCTCGCTGCTCCAGCAGAACTCCAGCGCACTTTAGGGCCGCACCATGCCAAAGCGAACGAAACGCAATCCGCCCAAGGGGGCCAACGCTCAACGGTCGAAACAGGCGCTCATCCGCAAAATCGACGCTTTCAGCAACCGTCTCCGGCGCAAGTACGGCACTCTCCCCGACAGCACTCCGGGGATCAGGGAGGACCGTGAGGCGCGCGGGTGACGCGGGCTTCTCACCCGGCGCGTGCTGGCATGTCGCTAGTGTATTGCGGCATGCAGATTGACAGTTATTCGCGGACCCGTGGCGTGGGCTTCAGCCTGCCGTGTCGGCACTCGTGCCGACACTTGGACGTGGGGCAGGCGGTTTCACCTGCCACGGACCACCACAGGCTGTTAGCGGCCCCCCGGTCTCTCCGTGCTAGCATGTGGCTAGGATGGTTGAGAACTTCCGGAGCTTCCAGGCCCGCGACCCCTTCGGGGAGGTCTGGCAGGTGAGTTTCCTGTGGCTCCAGAACGCCATCTCCATCCGTCACAGCGATTCGGTCGACGTGAAATTCGCCCTTTACGACGGCGCCCAGCGGAGCGAGAAGGTGATCGCGCTCCTGCACCCGCACCTGCTCGAACTCGGCCGCAAGACCGGCCGTCCGATCACCGATCCCCGGTGCTCGCGCCTGGCCGCGCTCCACCTCCAGCACATGCTCGAAACCGGCGAGGACATGGAGAAGACGCTCGTCACCGCCCGTCTCGAGGACCTCGAGACTTACAGCGCCGCGCTCGAGAAACACGCTGCCGCTTGAAGATCCGGGCCGGCGCTATCGCACATCCAGGGTCCAGTTCCAACTGGCAGCCGGCGCCATGGGATCCTTCCCCGCGTCCCGTTCGGTGACACAGATGCGGCCGTTCACCTCGCCGACCCAGAGGACCACGTCGGGGTGCGGATCGAACGCGTAGATGAGCATGTGGACGTGGCCGCCCGGCGTTCCCGAAGGAACCGGCGTGGCTCCCGCCACGCGCTGCGTCGAGAAGACCAGGCCGGTCTTCGTCTCCAGCGCACGCTTCACGTCCCGAGCCGCTTCCGGCGCCGGGTTGTCCTCGCTCTCGCGGAGCCAGACCACGAGCCTTCCCTTCGCCGAGAGCCGCCGGTCGATTCGCCTGCCGACTTCTTCCGCTAGCCTCGCGAGCGGGACCGACTCCTCGATCGGCTTGCCCTGGGAGAGGATCTGGCGTGTGCCGCTCGCGGTGAGCCGCTGGATGAGCCGCTCCACCTCGGCCCGCAGCGGCTCGAGCGGCTTGGGCGCCCCCGTGAAATAGCGCCGCTTGAATTCGCGCCCGCCGGCGGTGACGATGACTTCGGTAGCCAGGGCGTCCGCGCGGCCCGGGTCCTTTTCCTCCGGGAACTGCCGCTCGAACACGCCGGTTTCGAGAATGAGCTTCGCCAGCCCGCGGACCTCGGACGGCTGGGCGGGAAGCTGGTATTTCTCGACCAGTCCCTCGAGCTTCGCCGCCGGGTCGCGGTAGGGCCGGGCGAACTCGAGAGTATCGCGGTTCTCAACGCTGAGAAGACGGAACTGGTCGGATCGATAGTAGGGAGGGGGAAGGCCGCCGCCCACCCAGTACTCGATACTCACGCCATCCAGGCGTCCCTGCTCGGCCAGGCGGGACAGTTCGGCCAGAGGCGGCGGTTTTACTCCGTTAACGAAGCCGCTGCACGCCATCGCGATCAGCAGGAAGGCGCAGATGGGCGTCACGCAGGTCAGGAGCGACAAACCCTCTTTCATGATCGCCTCCGAGTATCCGGACTACGGCGCAGGCGTCACTCAGTATAGCGCTTGAAGATGAGGCACCCGTTGGTGCCGCCGAACCCGAAGGAATTCGACAGCGCGTACTCGATCCGCATCGGCCGCGCGGTGTTGGGAACGTAGTCCAGGTCGCAGTCCGGGTCGGGAACCTCGTAGTTGATCGTAGGCGGCGCAATCTGGTCGCGGATGGCCAGCACCGTGATGCCCGCCTCCAGGCCGCCGGACCCGCCGAGCAGGTGCCCGGTCATGGATTTGGTCGAGCTCACGGGCAGCTTATACGCGTACTCCCCGAAGCAGCGCTTCAGAGCCACCGTCTCCACCCGGTCACCGACGACGGTCGAGGTGCCGTGCGCGTTGATGTACTGGACCGCGGTGGGCTCGATGCCCGCGTCCCGCAGGGCGTTCCGCATCACGCGGAAGGCGCCGTCGCCGTCCTCGGCTGGGGCAGTGATGTGGTACGCGTCGCCGCTCATCCCGTAACCGACGATTTCGGCGACAATGGGCGCGCCGCGGCGCTTGGCGATCTCCAGTTCTTCCAGCACCAGGATGCCCGATCCTTCCCCGACCACGAACCCGTCGCGGCCCTTATCCCACGGCCGGCTGGCCCGCTCCGGCTCGTCGTTCCGGGTGGAGAGGGCGCGCATGGCCGCGAACCCGCCGATGCCCATGCGGCAGATCGGCGCCTCGGCCCCTCCGCACACCATCGCGTCGGCATCGCCCCGCTGGATCAGCCGGAACGAGTCCCCGATGGCGTGCGCGCTGCTGGTGCAGGCTGTCGCGGTGGCCGAGTTCGGCCCCTTGGCTCGCACCCGGATCGAAACGTAGCCCGAGGCCAGGTTCACGATGCACGCCGGGATGAAGAACGGGGAGAGCCGCTTGGGCCCGTGCGCCATCAGTTGCTCGAACTCCCGCTCGATCACCTCGAACCCGCCGATCCCGCTGCCGATGTACACCCCGACGCGCTCGGAGTTGTCCTCGGTCACCTTCAGCCCCGAGGCCGACAGGGCGAAATCCGTCGCCGCGACGGCGAAGTGGATGAACCGCCCCATCTTCTTGATCTGTTTGCGCTCGATGTACAGTTCGGGCTGGAACTCCCGGATTTCCCCCCCGATCCGGCAACTGAACGCCGAAGAGTCGAACGCGGTGAATCGGGAAATGCCGCTGCGTGAGTTCCGGATGGCTTCCCAAGTCTGCTCGGTCCCGATTCCCACGGGGGATACCAGTCCGATACCCGTGACCACAACCCTGCGCGACAAAGCTACGCTCCTCTGGCTGGAAACCGGCATGTGCTGGCCGGAAGCTATTTCTTGGCCATCTTGCCGTCGATATAATCGATTGCATCCTTCACGGTGGCGATTTTCTCGGCGTCCTCATCCGGGATGTCGAGGTCGAAGGCTTCCTCGAACGCCATGATGAGTTCGACGATGTCCAGGGAGTCGGCGCCCAGGTCGTCCACGAAGGAGGCGGTGTTGTCCACCTGGCCCTCGTCCACTCCGAGCTGCTCGACAATGATCTGCTTCACCTTCTGCTCAACCGACATGAACCCTCCAGGAATGTGTACAAACTCATTGATTCTAGCGATGATCGCGCCCGTCCGCAAGTAGTAAGCGACCGATTCGTTACAATCAAGCCATGCCGTTGCGTCTCGCCGTCTGTGCCGCCTCGCTCCTGGCAGCCGCCACGGGCTTCCAGGGCGCCCAGCCGCCTCCGGACGGCCGGATCGCCGCCATGCTCGCCCGGGTCTCCGAGGAGGCCGAGGTCTTCCGCATGACGGCCGTCAAGATGCTCGCACAGGAGACTCTCGAGCAGCGGGCACTCAAGCCGCCCCGCCGCGTCCGGCCCCGGCTCGGCAAGGCCCCCCTTCCGCCTCCCAAACCAGAGTATCGCACGCGCGTCATCGTCTCCGAGTACGGTTTCTCCACCTTCAGGGAGGCGCCCAACGCGCTGCACGAGTTGCGCCAGGTGGTTTCGGTCGACGGCCGGCGGGTCGCCAGCCAGGAGAAGGCTCGCCGCACCCTCACCATTGGGTTGCGTTCGGAGGACGACGCGCTCAAGAAGCGCATGCTCGAGGATTTCGAGAAGCACGGCCTGGTCGGCGCGGTCACCGATTTCGGCCAGGTTCTGCTGCTCTTCGCCCGGCGCAGGCTCGACGACTACAGCTTCCGCCTCGAAGGCGCCGGCATGGTCGGCGCGGAGGCCGCCACCATCTTCCATTTCCAGCAGCGCGGTGGGCCGGGCGCCCTGCTCATCTTCGAGAAACGCAAGGCGATTCATCAGCCGCTGGAGGGCCAGCTTTGGGTCCGGCGCTCCGATGGGCGCCCGCTGCGCGTGGTCTTGCGGTCGGCCACCAAGCAGGGCGAACGCGTCACGCGCTACGAAGCCACCGTGGACTACGTTCTCAGCCACCACGGCGTGCTGGTGCCGGTGTCGGTGGTGCACCGCCAGTTCGTCGGCCCCGACCTGGTGGTTGAGAACGTCTTCCGGTACTCTCCCTTCCGCCTGTTCAGCGCCGACAGCGAAATGAAGTTCAGCGAGCCTGCGCCGGGGAAGTAGCAGCCTCCCGTCGCCAGGCCGCGAGCACCGCCGCCTCCTGCTCCGGCGTGGGGCCCGCAAGCTTCACGCGTCCGTCTGGTCCCTGCGTCTTATACCACGCCAGCGTGTCTGTGACCGTCGTTTGGTGCGGCCGGAATCGCAGCCCCGCCTCGAGCGCCCGCGCGATCTTCCGCGTGTGGAACCCCTTGGTCTTCCCCCGATAGGCCGCCCAGATGGGCAACTCCACCTTCTGCTGCTTTTCCAGAAACTCCGCGCTCACCCAGGTCGGCGTGCCCTTCGTCGGGGTGGCGCGCTGGCACGCCGTGAGAAGCTCGCCCATCCCAAGCCGCTTCTCGGGTCCGGTGGCGTTGAACACGCCCGTCGTGCCGTCTTCGACCACCTGGACCAGCCACGCGCCCAGATCCCGCACGTCGATGAACTGCACCGGGTCCGCCGGCTCGCCCGGCGCCAGGATCTCGCCCCCGCGATTCACCCGCACTGGCCAGTAGGTGAACCGCCCGCTGGGATCGTCCGGCCCGACGATGTAGCCGGGCCGCACCACCGTTACGCGCCCCGGCATGGCTTCTTCGGCCGCGCGCTCGCAGAGTGCCTTCAGCGCACCGAAGTTCTCCCAGTTCGGCCCCATCTCCTCGATGGCCGGGTTGGGGATCGTCGCCACCCGCGCCGTCTCGTCCGCCCCCTCCCCGCTGTCCTGGGCGTAGGCCGAGATACTGGAGATGAAGATGTACTGCTTTACCGCCCCCGCCAGCATTTTCGCCGACGCCCCGACCATCCGCGGATAATAGCCCGAGTTGTCGATCGCCGCGTCCCACTGCCGCCCCGCGAGCGCCTTCAGCCCCTCGCCCTTCCGCGGGTCGCGGTCGCCGGTCAGCTTCTCCAGATCGGGGAACAGGCCGGGGCGCGTCCGTCCCCGGTTGAACAGCGTGAGTCGATGGCCCCGGGCCAGGGCCGCCTCCACGGTCGCCGGCCCAAGGAAGCCCGTCCCGCCCAGGATCAAAACACCTTTCCGCGCCGGCGCCATGATCCCCGCCGCGCCGAGCATCTGCAATACCGACCGCCGAGTAAGCACGCTCTCAAGTATAGGGCTACGGCCGGCACCCGCAAATCCAAGGCTCGTACCGCTTCCCGTAGCACAGCGTGAGATGGTAGGGTTTCCCCCGCAGCCCGGCGAGCGTGCGCGCGTATGGATGTGGGACGTGGATCTCGGCCAGCGGCCCGGTGATCGTACCGACGACCTCCTGAGGCTTGGAGCCCGCATAGCGCAACGTCGCGCGGATCAGCGCAGGCACGATCAGGTAGTGGCTCTGATCGGGGTACTTCGCGCGCAGCACCGCAGCGTCCTGGCCCGCCTCGACGAGTATCAACCGAGAGGATCTCTTTTCGTCGTGCGTTGTCAGGATGCCGGCCCATTCCCGCCACGCTGGTCCGTCATACTCCAGAACCATCCACAGCCGCCGCAGCGTCAGCCTGCGGTAGTGCGACTCGGCCTCGCGGTCTTCTGCCGGCACGCTGCAGTCAAAGCCCAGTTCCGCGAGCTTCGCCTGATCGAGCGCGGGCCGCTCCAGGAATGAAGTCCGGTACGGGCTCCACGATAGCCGCACCGCAACCCCCGTGTTGTCCTCGCTGGTTCCCCAGATCGGCAGCTCCTGCTCGGTCAACTCGATCTTCTGCACCACGCCGCCGGCGCGGTCGATCGCAACGCCAATCAGGACGTACACGTTCGCCGCCACCACCACGGCCATCGTCCCCACGACGCCCCAGCGGTTCATGCCTCGCGCCTCCTCCGGATCCGCTGGAAGGCCGCCAGCAACCCCAGCGCGATCAGCCCGATGAGCAGGAAAAACAGGTACTTCGGGAGCACATCCCACAACGCCCGGTGCAGCCGGATGTACAGGAAGACCACGAAAGACGCAGAGCCCAGGTTCACGATTCCCGGCATCCGCCGCCGGACGCCCGCCCAGATCACCCCCGCCGACGCCGCCAGCCCCACCAACTGGTAACAGCGCTCCACATTCTTCGGTTCAAACGGCAGGTAACTCGATTCGCCCGAAAGCGCCACCAAAAGAATCGCCAGGAACACCGCCAGCAGCCCAACCAGCCGGTACACCCACGGGAACTCGGGAATCCGCCGGTGCGGCCGCAACGCTGGGACCCCCAGCACAATCAGCCCCACCGCCATGACGTTTTCCGCGCGCGCTGGGAACTGCGCCCAATAGATCCCGCACAATGTGGCGAAGTTCGCCGCCGCCCAGGCCCCGGCGCACACCAGCCCCGCCGCCAGCAGCAGCCGCAGGCGGTAGGCATACGCCAGGATCAGCGCGAACGCCCCCCACGCCAGGAACGCATGGGGGCTGGGCGTCAAATTGAAGATGCTCCCCATCACGTTCAGGTCGAGCACGAAGCAGGCGAAGGCCACCATCGCCGCCAGCGACGCAAAGTACAGGGTCCGCTCGCGCCGCGCCGCGAAATCCGTCAGCAGGACCGCCCCCAGCGGCGCCGCCACCAGGATTCCCACCTGCGTCGCGGTCCCGAGCGCTCCCCAGAACCGGTAGAAGAACAGGAACACCGCCGCGCATAGCGCCAGCCCACCCAGGGTCGAGGCGATCCGCATCCCCCAGGAAATCTGCTTCTGGGATTCCGAGGTGTCGACATCGAACCGCTCTGCCAGCGCCGCCAGAGTCTCGGCCAGGCGCCGCTCGACCCCCTGTCGCTGCTCCTCGGACAGCGCCAGCGCCCCCTCCCGTTCCAGTTGGGCCAGCTCCTCGCGGAACGCACTGATCCGGTTGGCCCGCTCCTGCGCCTGCCGCTTGGTCAGGATCTCATCCATCGGATACCGCCGATTGTATCAAGAAAAGCTCAAAATCGCCTTCCGCGGGTCGATACGACGGATAAGGCCGGATTCAGGCCGATCCCGGCAGGACGCCGGGAGAGATCGGAACCACAGGAGCGCCCATGTCTTTATCGGTTGACACCAAAGTCAACTCGCCGATTGCACAACAGAATGTTCGGGCAACCCGCGACATGCAGGGCCAAACCACCCAGCGGTCCTCCGGCGACCAGGACCGAATCCCCGACGGAGACGAAAAGAGGCGCGACGCGGTCACGCTGACCCCGTCGCGGAACCCCACCTCCCCGGGGGCCGAAGCGCGCATCCAGAGTGCCGGCGTCGCCTCCGAAGCCGCCAACCGCGCCAAGACCCGGATGATCGAACAGCCGGCCGCGGCGATCGTGGCCCAGGCCCATGCCACTCCGCAGGCGGTGCTGGCCTTGCTCAGAGCCTGAGAATTAGGAAAGCCGCGCCCGCACCTTTTCGCTGAGCGCTTTGCCGTCGACGCGCTGGCCCGCGAGCCGCGCCTGCGCCGCCTTCATCACTACGCCCATCTGCTTGAGCGACGTCACACCGGTCTCGGCCAGCGCCTCCGCGATCGCCGCCGCGATCTCTTCATCGCTCGCCGATGCCGGCATGTAGCCTTCGATCAGCTTGAGCTCGGCCTCCTCCTTCTCCGCCAGTTCCGGCCGGCCGCCTTGGCGGAACAGCCCGGCGGCCTCCCGGCGCTGTTTGATGAGAGTGTTCAGCACTTGCAGCTCGGTCTTTTCGTCGAGCGCCTTCATCGAATCCACCTCGTGCTTCCTCAGCGCCGTCTTGATCATCCGCAAGCCGCTGAGGCGCGATTCGTCCCGGGCCTTCATGGCCTGGGTCATGTCTCGTTGTACCTGGTCGAGAAGCGGCATAATTCTGCTATTCTAATGAAACCACCTTTTTTATGCACATCCGGAAACAACGTCTCTTAACGCCGGGGCCCACCCCCCTCTACCCCCGTGCTTTGCAGGCCATGATGGCGTCGGACATCCATCATCGGACCGAGGATTTTCGCACCGTTTACCGCTCGGCACTCCAGGACCTCAAAGAAGTGCTCGGCACGACCCACGATGTTCTCATATTCAGTTCATCGGGCACTGGCGCGATGGAAGCCGCCGTGTCCAACCTGTTCTCGCGTGGCGACAAGGTGATCGTCTGTTCGGCCGGCAAGTTCGGCGAACGCTGGGTCGAGATGGCCTCCGCGTTCGGCCTCGATGCCGTGGTCCTCAAGGCGGATTACGGCGACGTGGTCGCGCCCGAACGCGTCGAAGCGGCGCTGGAAGCCAACCCCGCCGCTCGCGGCGTCTTCGTGCAGGCTTCCGAGACTTCGACCGGCGTGGCCCACGACGTGCCCGCCATGGCTGCGGCAGTCTCGAAGACCGAGGCCATCTTCGTCATCGACGCCATCACCGGCATCGGCACCATGCCGCTGGACATCCACGGCTGGGGCCTGGACGTGGTCGTTGGCGGCTCTCAGAAGGTCTTCATGATTCCCCCGGGGCTCGCCTTCCTCGCGCTCAGCCCCAAGGCCTGGCGCTTCGCCGATAGCTCGAACCTCCCGCACTACTACTTCAACATCAAGAAGGAAAAGAAGAGCGCCGACGCCGGCGAGTCCAGTTGGACACCCTCGACCAGCCTGATCCTGGGCCTGGCCGCCGCCCTGGAATACCTCAAGCAGATGGGTATGGCCAAGGTGATCGAAAACGCTCAGTTGCTCGCCCGCGCCACCCGTGAGGCCGCCCTGGCGCTGGGCCTGGAACTGTTCGCCGCCGGCTCGCCGGGGTCCTCGGTCACCGCCATCAAGGCGCCCCAGGGCTGGGATTCCGGCGTCATCGTCAAGGAATTCAAGAGCCGCTTCGGCGCCATCATCGCCAACGGACAGGGCAGCATGAAGGGCAAGATTTTCCGCATCGCCCACCTGGGCTACTTCGATTTCGCCGACCTGTTCGCGGTGATCGCGGAACTGGAAATCATCTTGGCCGCCAACGGCTATCCCGTTACATACGGGACCGGCGTCGCGGCCGTCCAGAAAGTCTACGCGCAAGCCGCCCTTTCCGCGCCGCGGCCGTAAGGGAGCGGTCCCCGAGGAGTCTATGAACATTCTCATCGCAGAACCCATGGCAGCCGCGGGTATCGAATTGCTCCAGGCCCAGCCCGGCTGGAACGTCGTGCTCTCCAACCCCAAGGAGTACCTGAACCACCTGCCGGAGGCCGACGCCCTGGTGGTGCGCAGCGCCGTCAAGGTTACCCGCGAGGTGCTCGAAAAAGCGCCGAAGCTCCGGGTGATCGGGCGCGCCGGCGTAGGCGTCGACAACGTCGATCTGAACGCCGCCACCGCGGCCGGCGTCCTGGTCATGAACACGCCCGGCGGCAACGCCGTCTCGGTCGCCGAGCACACCGTCGCCTTCATGCTCGCCCTGGCCCGCGCCATCCCGCAGGCCAGTGTCTCCACCAAGAGCGGCAAGTGGGAGAAGAAGAAGTTCCTGGGCAACGAGGTCCGCGGCAAGACCCTGGGCATTCTCGGCCTGGGTAGCATCGGCCGTGAGGTCGTCAAGCGCGCCCGCGCGCTCGAAATGCGGGTCCTGGCCGCCGATCCGTACGTCAGTTCCCAGGTCGCCGAGGATCTGGACGTGGAACTGGTGAGCCTCGCGCGCCTGTTCGCCGAGAGCGACTACATCACGCTCCACATGGCGCTGACGCCCGAGACCCGGAAGGTCCTTTCCCGCGAGGCTTTCGAACAAATGAAGCCCGGCGTGCGCATCGTCAACTGCGCCCGCGGCGAGATGATCGACCAGGACGCGCTGGTGGAGGCCATGCGCTCCGGCAAGGTCGCCGGCGCGGCCCTCGATGTCTTCTCCCCCGAGCCGCTGCCCCCCGATCATCCGCTGCTCTCGATGGAGACGGTTCTGGCAACACCCCATATCGCCGGGTCCACCGAGGAGGCCCAGGAAATCGTCGGCGTCCGCATCGCCGAGCAGATCGCCGAGTACCTCCGCAACGGTGTCGCCATCAACGCGGTCAACATGCCCGCGCTCACTCCCGAACAGTACCGGGTCCTCGGCCCCTACATCGCGCTCGCCGAGCGCCTGGGCAGTCTCGCCGCCCAGATCGCCAGCGGCTATCCCAAGGGCGTGCGGTTCACCTATTCTGGCAAGATCGGCGACGGCAAGACGCACCTGGTCCGCAACGCCGGCCTGGTCGGTCTGCTGAACCGCTGGCTCTCGCAACGCGCCACGCTGGTCAACGCCATGCAGCTTGCCGAACAGCGCTCCCTCGCCGTCGAAGAGCGTCACGGGCCCAAGGCGGCGCACGTCGATTCGGTCACCCTGGAGTTGGAGACCGATGCCGGCGTCACTACCGTCGAAGGCGCCGTGGTGCTGGGCCGGCCCCGTCTCATGCAGGTGGACGGCATCCACTGCGAGGCGCCACTGGCCGGCAACCTCTTGTTTATGAAGAACCAGGACGTGCCCGGCGTCATCGGTCACGTGGGCACCGTGCTCGGCAAGAACGGCGTGAACATCGCCAACTTCTCGCTCGGCCGCCGCGACCTTCCGCTCCGAGAGGGCGAGCCGCTGGAAGCCCTCGCCGTGGTCGAAACCGACGGCGCCGTTCCCGAGAGCGTCATCGCCCAGCTCAAGGAGAACCCGGCCGTCAAGGTCGTCCGCGCCGTCAGCTTGGCGTAATGGCATCGAGGGGCGGGTTTCCAATCTGCCCCTCATTCGGTCACGGCCTGGTAAGCGAAGAAAAGTCCCGAAGGTACTGCAATTTCGCGCGGGAGGCGTTTGCAACCACCGATTCGCTCTGCTAAGATGATCATGGACGGACGCCCACGCTTTGCTTCCCCAATATTCCACCCAACGGAGTAATCAACACCGCGAATGAGTTTTACAGTTTTTCTCGGCAATCTTCCTGCCTGGGTGACCGCTGACGACATCCAGTCGTGGCTCGCCTCGGAAGCCCTGGTCGCTGATGCGATCAAGGTCATCCGCAATCCCGAGACCCAGGAGTCCAAAGGCTTCGCCTTCATCGACGCCCCCAACCAGGAGGAGATGCAGGCGATCATCCGCCGCTTCGATCGCGCGCCGCTGGAGGGCAGGCTGCTCCGCGCCAACCCCGCGCAGCCGCCCAAGCCGAGGTCGCTGGCCAAGCCCGACGACCGGGTCCTGCAGCATGGCCGCCGGCACAACAAGAGAGGCAAGAGCGGCCCGGAGGCGCCCAAGAGCGCTTTCGCCGCCGAACTCGCCAAGGTCCTTTAGCCGCCCCCATTGCGGTGCTCCCTGCTCCCCCGCCTGACCTGCAGGCGGAGGCCGGGGTTCACCCCGCTCTCCGGCCTCGCCAGGATGCCTCCACTTCCATGTCGCGCAACCCCCGGCATTTGGCACCCGGATTGCACCGTTTTCGTGGTATGCTGCATCGAATATGATATACTCGATGCGCGGGGCGAGAATTGCGCATTTTTAATTTTGTCCCCCGCCGTTTGTGGCGTGGCCCCGTTGCTCGCCGCGAGCCGTGCGGGGGAGTGGCATCATCCGTCCCGCCTAAGTGGCGCCGCGCGCATCGGAGTGGATTGGGCGTCAATCGCTACGCAGCGTGGGCGCCGGCAACGTTGTAAGACACCAGGCGCTACTACCCGCCGCGCCGTCGTTGACGGGCGGCGGCACGACCCGCCTCCGGGCCGTCCGGACGGGTGTTCATCCCGCCCTGTGCCTGCTACACGCGGCAAGGGAGTGGAAGCGATTCATGTTGCTCTCCAGGTCGTGCCACGAGCAGCCCCGGGGAGTTGATTCTAAGTGCGAGGCAAGGTCATGACGAACATGCTGATTATTCGTGGTCTATTCGTCTTATTGCTGGGCCTGACCGGCTACTTTCTAACCCCTTTTAGGGACGTGGCAGCCAGCCTCTCCCTCCCGCAGCGCATCGCGGGCGGATTGGCCGGGCTAGCCGTGGGGCTGGGTATTGTGTTCTTTGAAATGCGCGTCAAGGAGGTCAGCCTGAAGCGGCTGATCGGCGCTGCCATCGGCTCCATCCTGGGCATCGTTGGGGCGGTCCTGATGGCCCTCATCTTCCAGTGGTCCTTCAGCAAGGAGCAGCCCATCCTCCCGTTCCTCCAGATCCTGGTCCTCCTGTGGATGACTTACATCGGACTGGTGATCGGGGCCAACAAGGGTGAGATGCTGAACCTGTCGGCGCTGGGCGGCATTTTCGGCGGGGAGCAGGCGGGCAAACAGACCTTCAAGATCCTGGACACCAGTGTGATCATCGACGGGCGCATCGCCGACATCGCCGAGACCGGCTTCCTGGACGGCACCATCGTGATCCCCCAGTTCGTGCTCCGCGAATTGCAGTTGGTGGCCGACTCGGCCGACTCGATGAAGCGCAACCGCGGCCGCCGCGGCCTGGACATCCTCCAGCGCGTGCAGAAAATGGCGCACCTGAACGTTCAGATTCTCGAGGATGACTTCCCCCACGTCCGCGACGTGGACATGAAGCTGATCGAGCTGGCCAAGGTGTACGACTGCAAGATCGTCACCAACGATTTCAACTTGAACAAGATGGCGCAACTGCACGGCGTCGAGGTGCTCAACATCAACGAGCTGGCCAACGCGCTCAAGCCCATCGTGTTGCCGGGCGAGACCATGCGCGTGTTCATCCTCAAGGAAGGCAAGGAGTACAACCAGGGAGTGGCCTATCTGGACGATGGCACCATGGTGGTGGTCGATAACGCCAAGCGCCTGATTTCCAAGACCATCGACATCACCGTCACCAGCGTTCTCCAAACCACGGCGGGCAAGATGATCTTCGGCCGCTTCGACGAACGCGTGCACGCGGTTTACGACAAGACGCAGCACACCGAGAAGCACCCCGACCGCCCGCCGCACCGCGAGCAGACGGCTTCCGCCCCGACGCCGCCCAACGGTTAACCCTGGCACAGGCCTTCAGCCTGTGCTCTTTGGAGCTACAATCGAATCTCGGCCATGAAAGTAGCGGTCATCCTCCCCGCCGCGGGTCTCGGCACCCGCATGGGCCACAGTTCGGCTGAAAGGACCGGCACCAGCCGCAAGCAATTCATGTTGCTGGACGGCTCTCCCATTCTGCTCCACACCATCCGCAAGTTCGTCGCCTGTCCCCCGGTGGGGGAAATCCTGGTGGCGCTGCGCCACGAGGATATGAATTGGTTCGAGGGCCTGCTCCGGCAGGAGGCTCTGCCCACCCCGGTCCGGTTGGTCGAGGGCGGCGATTCGCGCCAGGAGTCGGTACAGAACGCCCTGGCGGTCCTCGACCCCGATACCGACCTGGTGGTGGTGCACGACGCGGTGCGGCCGTTTATCGACCGCGTCACCATCGAGAACGTCATCGAGGAAGCGGCCCAATCCGGCGCCGCCATTGTCGGCATCGTGCCCGTGGATACCGTCAAGCAGGTTCGCAAGAACAAGGTCCGCGCCACGCTCCCGCGGGAGCGCCTCACTCTGGCCCAGACGCCCCAGGTCTTCCGCTATCCCTTGCTGAAGCAGGCCTTCGAGAAGGCTCGCGAAGACGGCTTTATCGGAACCGACGAATCCAGCCTGGTGGAGCGCCTCGAGGAGGTCGAGGTCTCGGTAGTCCTCGGCAGCGACCGCAACATCAAGATCACCAAGCCCTCCGACATGGACCTGGCCCGGCTCTTCCTGGCCGAACAAGTAGCTCAACGGAAGGCATCCTGACTTGAGAGAGTACCGCACCGGCATTGGCTGGGACCTCCACCGGCTCACTCCCGGCCGGCCGCTCATCCTGGGCGGCGTCACCGTGCCCTCCGAACTGGGCTTGGAAGGCCACTCGGATGCCGACGTGCTCTCGCACGCCATCACCGACGCTGTGCTCGGAGCGGCCGCTCTGGGCGATATCGGAATGCACTTCCCGGATTCCGACCCGCGCTGGGCCGGCGCCGACAGCCTGCTGTTCCTGCGCCACGCCCTCTCGCTCGCCGCCGAGCGCGGCTACCGCCTGGTCCACGTGGACGCGACCGTCATCCTCGAGCGCCCCAAGCTCCAGGACTACCGCAGCGCCATCCGCGAGAAGCTCGCTGCCACCCTCGGCCTGGACCTCGATCGCGTCTCGGTGAAGTTCAAGACCGCCGAAAAGCTCGGCCCCGTCGGCGAATCCCGCGCCGCCGAAGCCCAGGCGGTGGTGATGCTCGTCGGAAGCCAGAACCGCCTGGGCCCAGGCGGTTGTAAACCTATAACCTGCTGATTCTACAGGGTCGGGTACGACGAAAACCGCCACAGGTGCAGCGGTTTGGCGCAATGGGAGGGCGGGCCGTTGCGCTTCTCGTGCCACGTCCGAAGCGCCGCGCGTCGCACCGTCTGCTTCGCCTGGTGGGCGATGGGCGCTGGAAGATGAATCTGTCCGTGCCCCTCGTCCTGGAATACGAGCAGACACTGAAACGCGTGTGCGCCGGCGCCACGCTCACGTCGAGCGACATCGGCGACATCCTCGATTCGGTGGCCGCTCCAGGCTCGTTTCCTGCGATGATGGGGGAGAAACCATGAGGCTGAGCGTTACACTTCCGGAGGCCCTGTATCAACGGATTGCCGACCTGGCAGACCGCCAGCAGGTCTCTGTCGAGCGCATGGTCGTCGCCGCCCTCGCCGAGCAACTGGCCGGCTGGAACCGGGTGGAGCAGATGGCGGCTCGCGGCAACCGCGACAGGTTTCTTGCCGCCCTGGGCAAAGTCCCGGACGCCGAACCTGCGCCCGAAGACCGGCTCCCGGCTTCCGGCCGCTGACTCACGGCTCCTGATCTTAACCCCGGGCCAGGTCCAATCGAAGGCTCCGGAGCGGTGAACCGATCGCGAGATGCTCCTGCCGAATGAGCAAGAACCGCGCGGTCGTCTTCGACCGGGTGTTTCGGGAGCCTTACCGGCATTTCAGGGAGCGCAGGGTCTCTTCGAGCTCCTCCCGCGGGGCTAGAAAGGAATCCGCTGAACTCTGCTTCATCAACTGCGCCGACTGCAGCACCCATGGGCAAGCTTCGCGAAACTGCATGCGGGAGAGCAAGGTCAGACCGAACCTTGACGGGCTGTCGGTCCCAAGACCATGCACCTGAACCAGGGCTCCCATCGTCGTCCTGCCCTCACGCTTCAGCACCGCGTAGAGTGCCTGGTACAGTGCCTGCTGCTCCTTCGCCAGGTCCGCCTTCACCGGCTCATCCAGCCCCGGAGGGAAGCGCGTCCTGTCCTCGTAGTTTGGTTCGCCCTGCCACACACGCTCAAGATAGTGCAGGATCGACTTGACACACTCCTCGGTGCACGGCAAGAGTCTCAAAGCCTCTGCGGCGGCCTGTCGCGTCGGCAGCGGATAATGCGGCTGTAAGACGCTCGCCAGAGCGGCTGTGACACTCGGATCATGCCGAGACGCCAACGCATCGATCGCCTCGCGCTGAACGTCCGGCCACGGAAAGGGTGTCTGGCCCATGGCGATTCTCAGGAGCATCTGCGTAGTTTTGGCACCCCTGAATGAGCCGAGTTCTCTTACAGCAGCCCGAGCTTCCGCGCTGCCATGAGAGGCCGGCGGAAGCCCTGCGGCCTCTGCATACAGCCGATCCATGCGTTGCTCTCTGTGCTGGAAGAGGAAGTAACCGGCAGTAATGGCTGCGACTGAGACGGCAGCCAGCAGTGGCTTCAATAACGTCCTTCGCATCGATCTTCGCCCCATTGGTGTGCGTAGGCCGATTCGTCAAGTCCGCAGTGCTCGATTCGACGGCGGAACGGACGATGAGGAATGGGCGACCTGCCTGGAACCCGAGTTTCAACTCGCCGATGAAACCGAGCACGCTCAACAGCGGACACGGATTGCCGCGCGTCTTCCGCATGAACGGCGAGCGGGAGCGCGACCAGCCGCAAACTCACAAACCGGCACGGATCGTTCATCGCCCGAACTCGTCGCCCTTCTTGAATCTCCCCAGCTCCTCGGCGTTCGCCGCGTCGATGCCGATCAGCATCCCGAAGCGCGCGATCTGCTCCAGCCCCGAAAAATCCCAGTCCTCGTGGAACTCATCCGAGGGCTGGTGGTAGTGCTTCGCGTTGAACTCCTCGAACAGCTTCTCTCCGAAGTCCGCCGGTTTGCCCAGGAACTGCGTCCCCATGCTGATCGAAAACGACGGCATCCCCGCGCGGGCGAACGAGAAGTGGTCCGAGCGGTAGTAGTGCCCCTGCTCGGGATGCGCCTCGGGCTTGATCTCGTAACCCATCCGCCGCGCCGCCTCTTCGACCAGCGGCCACAGCGTCGTCCGCTCCGCCCCCGTCACCACCACGTCCCGCGTCCGCCCGACGGGCTGGAATGCGTCGAAGTTCAACGCCAGCGCGGTCTTGTTGGCAGGAACCACCGGGTGCGCCGCATAGTACTCGGACCCACGCAGCCCGGATTCTTCCGCCGTCACCGACAGGAAAACCGCCGTGCGCCGCGGCTTCTGTTCCAGCCCCGCCCACGCCCGGGCGATCTCCAGCAGGATCGCGCACCCCGTCGCGTTGTCCACCGCACCGTTGTAGATCGCGTCCCCGTTCACCGGCCGCCCGATCCCCAGGTGGTCCCAGTGCGCGCTGAACACCACCGCCTCCGACTTGCGCTCGGGATCGCTCCCCGGGATCTCGGCCACCACGTTCCGCGTCTCCTGCTCCCGGACCTTCGACAGGATCTTCCCTTGGAACCGGATGCCCAGCGGAATCGGATGGAACCCCGCCGATTCGGAGGCCTTCAGCAGTTCGTTCAGGCTGTGGCCCGCGAGCGCCAGGATGCGGCTGCCCGCTTCGCTCGTCACCCAGCCCGTCAAGGCCAACGCCGCTTCGCCCGGCGGCACCCGCACGAACGACTGCTCCCGGCCCCAGGAGTTCCGCACCACCTCCCATCCGTACCCGGCCGTCGGCGTGGTGTGGATGATGATCGCCCCCAGCGCCCCCTGCCGCAGCGCCTCTTCGTACTTGTAAGTCCAGCGGCCGTAGTAGGTCAGCGCCCGCCCGCCGAAGAACTTCGGGTCGTCCGACTCCGGCTCGTTGGTGAACAGCACGAGCATTTTCCCCCGCACGTCCGCGCCTTTGAAGTCGTCCCATCCGAACTCCGGCGCCACGATCCCGTGCCCCACGAACACCGCCTCGGCATCGATGGTCTCCGCGGTCTGCTGGCGCTCGTTGGACCCGACGTAGTCGTCGAGCCACCGCAACGATACGGTCTTGCCGTTGGCCGTCGCCGCAAGTTGCGAATCCGGCTGCGTCTCGACCCCCACCAGCGGCACCTTCTGGTAGTACGTGCCGTGGTCGCCCGCCGGCTTGGTCCCCATCAGCTCGAACTGCGCGGCGATGTACTCGGTGGCCACTTGTCCCCCGCGCGCCCCTACTCCGCGGCCCTCCATCAGGTCGCTCGCCAGGAATCTGGTGTGCGCCCGGATGCGCTGCCCCGAGACATCGCTCATCTGCGCCGCTGCCAGCGCGGCAAATCCAACCACCAGGAGTGTTCTCTTCATCTTTCCAGTATCGCCGCTCCTCTGCTAATCTGTCAGTGCGATGAGAAAGAAACTCCATTCCACCCCCGTCACGGTGGCCCTTGCCGCCGTGATCGCCGCCGCGTGCTCGTTTTGCCAGCTTGTGGACCAGGGCTTTACGGACACGCCCATGCTCCCGGGCCAGAAATGGCACGTGCACGATCCCGCGCGCCCCCATCCCCGCGCCGTCACGCCCGCCAGCGAGCCCGGCCGCGCGCCCTCCGACGCCGTCGTGCTCTTCGACGGCAAAGACCTCTCCCACTGGGTGAACATCCGCGAGGGGCGGACCACCCCGCCCGCCTGGAGACTCGGAAATGGCTACATGGAAGTCGTCGACCGCGCTGGCGATCTGATCAGCAAGGAGAAGTTCGGCGATGCCCAGATCCACGTCGAGTGGGCCTCGCCCTCCGTCATCGAGGGATCCAGCCAGGCTCGCGGCAACAGCGGTGTCATCGTCATGAGCCACTATGAGATCCAGGTGCTCGACTGCTACAACAACCCCACCTACGCCGACGGCCAGGCAGGCGCCATCTACGGCCAGTGGCCTCCGCTGGTCAATCCGGCGCGCCCGCCCGGGGAATGGCAGACCTACGACATCGCCTTCGAGGCGCCGCGCTTCGACGGCGGCAAACTGGTCAAGCCGGCCTACGTCACGGTCTTCTACAACGGCGTGCTGGTGCACCACCACCAGGAGATCATGGGCGCCATGGTCTACCGCCGGGTGGCCACGTATTCGCCGCACGCCGCTGAAGAGCCGCTGATGCTCCAGGACCACCACAACCCGGTCCGCTACCGCAACATCTGGGTCCGCCGCCTCGCCGACTACGACCAGCCCTAAAGTCCGATCACCGCCCATCCGATATCTTTTCCGGCGCCGGTTCATGAACTTTCGCCGCCCGTCGCAGGGCCGCACCTGTTCGTGCATTTACCCTGGAGACGGTCCGGGCACTCGGTATGGGCTACGAACTCTGGAATTCGCTGCAAGCCATGGATCGCAGCCACCTCGCGCTCCTGGTGTTCGCGGCGCTCTACGTGTTGGCCTGCGTCGCCGGCCTGCTCCGTACCGTCAAGTAGAGGCGAAACTCACCGCAGCAGCGCCAGCCGCAGTCCCCAATCTTCGTCCGAAGGTTGGGCGGGCGCCGGGATCCTGCCCACCGAGTTGGCCCGCAGGACGCCCCCGCCGGCGCTGGTCCATTCCCCGTTCCGGGGATTGAACCACCTGGCCTCGTAGCGCCCCTCCGGCGTCGCGCCCCTCACCGTCACTCGCGGACAACCCTTCTCGAGGTAGATCAGGAAGAAGTCCCGCTGGGGAGTCCGCGCGCAGTACGCCCACCCTTCATAGGCCATTGTCTGGGAGGTCTTGTTCGGTGAAACCAGCTCGGCATTGGGCTCGAGCTCCTGGAACCGGGCGCCTTGGGAGAACGCGAACGCCCGCAAGTGCTTCATCTGCCCCGCCGACTCCCACCGGAAGGCGTCCCACATCTTCACCTGCGCCTGCGGCTCGATGTTGGCCTGCCAGACCCCCTCCGCGCCGTAGATGTGCCCTCCCAGACCGCCCGACAGGAAGTTCCCATACATCGCGGAACGGCAGTACAGGTTGTCCGTCTCGCTGCCGCCCTGCGCGTGGAACACCAGGTCCTGTCCCGGCTTGTACAGGTAGCCCGCGTAGTAAGGCTCTCCCGCCACGCCCGGCAGTGCCGGATGGGCCTGGAAGATCTCCGTCATGTACCAGTAGAAATCGTGCGTCCGCTCGTTCCCGGTCTGGTGAAAGGTCAGCCACGGCGCGGCTCCGAAGTTGACCAGCGTCGACGGGTTCGAATTCGTCGACACCAGCGTGCCGAAGGGCGGCGGCCCATGTCGCCGCATCGCCAGGCTGGCCGCCTGGCTGTACTCACCCGCCGGGATGGTCTGCTCGTACCAGTCGAAATGGATCGGGCTGAGGAGCACGTTGTTGGCCTGGTACCGCGCGAAGATGTACTGGATGTAGCGCACATAGGAATCCGGCCAGTCGTAGAACTTCTTCCACGCCTGCCCCGTATCGCGCCGTGCCACCTCGATAAAGGGGATGAAGCCCTGGGAATTCAGGTAGTCGATCTTCTTGTCGAGCTGCTGGAAATACGCCGGGTTGATGCGGTCCACGTCCGGAAACACGTCTTGGTAGCCGGGCACGCGGCCGGGGAAAAGGAATGGCCGCCCGCCCTCGTTGTGCATGTCTTTGGCGCTCGCGGTTCCCGGCTGCCCCCAGGCCGAGCGCACGACCGTCCCCTCGGGAGTGTCGAGCCGGGCCGGCCTCCCGTCGTTGGCCCAGTTGGGAAACGCCGCGATCATCGCGATCGCGTTGAACCCCTGCGCCTTGCGAAACCTCAGCAGGTCCTTGAAGGCCGCCTCCGGGCCCATCGGATGCGCCGCGTCGTCGTCGGTCCAGCGGAAGCGGAACGTCGCCGTGGACCACCACGTGTCGCCCAACAGGAAAAACGGAGTCCCGTCGGCGTACTGGAACGCGTGTCGGTTCGGCGTCGCGCGAATCGGGCCGCGGCGGCAGGCGTTCTCCGCCTTCTCGGCCTCGGTCCACCCGATCGCCGCAAACCGGCCCCTCTTCCCGTTCAAACCCGCGTCCCGCGTGTTCGAGCCGCTGACCCAGGACCACTTTCCCGGCGCCGTGACCATCACCCGCACGCGAAAGGTCTGGCCCCCGTCCCAGAAGCCATGTACCCGCTTCCGGAACCCCGGCCCCCTGAGGTTCACCCACACCTCGACGTCGCGATAGGGATTCCCCTGCGACTCCCGTGCCTCCAAGGCGATCTCCTGCTTCTCCCACACGTGCACCGGCCCGGCCGGCAAGACCGCCGCCGCCATCAGCAAAAGCCACATGGTCCGCTCCTCTGCCAGCATACTCCCTCACGGCTTCTACCCCCCGTTGATATCCTGAACTGGTGAGAATCGCAACCTCGGTACTCGCCAGCCTCGCCCTCATCGCTCCGGCCTGGGCAGCTCAGCCCGCGGCCGCTCCTATCCGCGTCGTCGTCGCCGCCGACGGAACGGGCGACTTCAAGACCATCCAGCGGGCCGTGGATCATGCCCTCGATCGCGCCCCGATCCTGGGTCCCACTCAGCGGCTCATCATCGAGATCCGCCCGGGGACCTATCGCGAGCGGGTCAGGGTGCCCCCGGACCGGCCTCGGGTCACGTTCCTGGGCCAGGATGCCGCCTCCACTGTGATCACCTACAGCATGAGCGCGGCGGCGGCCGGCGGCACGTTCTTCAGCGCCGCGATTGACGTCTCGGGAGCCGAGTTCGAAGCCGCGAACATCACCTTCGAGAACAGCTTCGGCGTGGGCTCGCAAGCTGTCGCCATCTCCGTCCATTCCGATCGCGCCGTGTTCCGCAATTGCCGCTTCCTGGGCTGGCAGGATACCCTCTACGCCGCCTCCGGCCGCCAGTACTACAAGGACTGCACTATCGAAGGCCACGTCGACTTCATCTTCGGCAACTCGGCCGCGGTCTTCGACCACTGTGAAATCCGCAGCCGCGGCGCCGGCTACATCGCCGCCGTCAGCCGCACCACCCCCGACATGCCCACCGGCTTCGTCTTCCGCGAATGCAAGCTGACCGGGGAGAACACCGGCAAAGGCGTCTTCCTCGGCCGCCCCTGGCGTCCGTACGCCCGCGTGGTGTTCCTGGACTGCTGGATGGGCGACCACATCCGCCCCGAAGGTTGGGACAACTGGGGCAACGCCGCCAACGAGAAGACCGCCTGGTTCGGCGAGCGCGGTTCCGTTGGCCCCGGCGCGGAAGCCGCCAAACGGGTCCCTTGGGCGCGCCCCTTGTCCGCCGCCGAAGCGGCCTCCTTCGCCCCCGAAGTCTTCCTGCGTGGGACCGACGCCTGGAACCCGGCGAACCGGTAGTCCGAAACTGTGAGGGTGGTGGGGCAATTCGTAAAGCGACTGCCTAGGAGGGTTGCAGGTTCGAGTCCTCCCTGATGAGCCGGACTCCTGCTTGGCAATCCAACCCGAACACAAACCAGCCCCACCGCGCCGTTCGCAGCCGGCGATCTGCTACGCTCGTTCGAGATGAAGCTGCCTGGCGGCGAGCACGCTATCGTGGAGGTCGTGAAGCTCCGCGAATACTGCCTGAACCCCTCGCACCCGCGTGGGCGGCACAAGGCTCGAGTCTTCTCCGCGACTCTCGGACTCAAGCAGCCGGACGCCGAGTTCCTCCGCCGGCAACTGCTTCGTGCGGCGAGAGACGAGGTGGCGACAAAAGGCGATTCCGACCAGCATGGCGAGCGTTACTTCGTCGATTTCGATCTCGCGCGAGCCAATCGCCGGGTCCGGGTTCGAAGCGCCTGGATCGTTCGTCGAGGCGAACGGGTTCCACGGCTGACAAGTTGTTATGTATTATTGGATTGAGGTGCGCCATGGCTGAGATCGAGTTGCTGTCGGTGGTTGCCCTCCTCGAAAACGTTTCCGGGAAGAGGCTCAGACGAGGACAGGTCGGTACCGTTGTCGAGACCCTTGCACCCGGAGTGTACGAGGTCGAGTTCAGCGACGACGCGGGCCGAACGTATGCGTCTCTCGCGCTCCGCGCCGATCAGTTGATGCGCCTTCACCACGAGCCCAGCCATCAGGCTGCGTGAGAAGGCCATCGCGCCGGCGTCTCGATCATGCCGTTGACGCCCGATCAGCTTCTCGGTTCAGTCGAACTTGTCCAGTAAATGCCCTCCTCAAGTAGCCTCCTGGCGCTGGCGCAGGCGGTCCTTCAGCTTCACCAGGAACAGCAGGAAGAGGAACAACGCGACCGACAACCCGAGCAGTTGAAACACGTGGCTTTTGAGGTAATGGAGCGGCTCGTCGCCCAGTTGGGCGCCCAGATAGGCCAGCCCGAAATACCGCGGGATGCGCGCCGCCAGGACCACCAGCAGAAAACGGGTGCGGTTCATTCCCAGCGCTCCCGCCGTCAGCACGAAGGGCTTGAGGGGCAACGGAATCGGGACCAGCGTCGGGATGAAGACGGTCACCTCGCCGTAGTGCTGGAACCAGGCGCGGAACTTCTTCCCCCGGACGCTCTGTAGCTTTTTGTCGAGATACACTTCGCCGCCCTTCCGGGCGACATAGTACAGGAACAGGCTGCCGACGACCGAGCCGGCCACTGCGAGCGCGGCCGAGAGATATCCCGCCCGCGGGTTTCGCGACCCCATCAGCACCAGCAGCACATCCACGCCCTCCACCGCGGGAATCCCGGCCGAATCCAGCACTGCCAGCAGCAGGATTCCCCACGGTCCCCACAACAGCAGCGTGTTGCCGATCGACCGAAGGAATCTCAAGGTTTCACGACCCGGTTTTCCAGGGCTCCGAGGCCCTCAATCTCGACGCGGACCACCGATCCCGGCTCGAGCGGGCCGACGCCGGCGGGCGTTCCGGTGGCGATCAGGTCGCCCGGCTCGAGGGTCATGAATTCGGTCACGAACTCGAGGATCCGGCCCACCGGGAAGATCATCTCCCGGACGGAGGCGTCCTGCCGCTTTTCCCGATCGACGAAAGTCCGCACGCGCAGCTCGTCGAAGCGCACTTCGTCCCGCGGCACGATCCACGGCCCGGCCGGGCAGAAGGTATCGAAGCCTTTGCCCCGCGTCCACTGCCCGTCCTTCTTCTGGAGGTCGCGCGCGGTGACGTCGTTCACGCAGGTATAGCCGGCGATGTACGCTTCGGCCTCCTCGCGCCTCACTCGCCGCGCTCTCCGCCCGATCACCACGCCCAGCTCGCCCTCGTAATCCACGCGCGTGGAAATTGCCGGGTACACGATGTCGTCGAGGTGCGCGGCGAGCGCCGAGACCGGCTTAAGGAAAATCAGCGGCTCCACGGGCAGCGGGTTCCCGAGCTCGGAGGCGTGCTCGCGGTAGTTCCTGCCCACGCACACAATCTTGCTCGGCCAGCAGGGCGGCAGCAGCCGCACGTCCGCCAGGCGGTACGTCACGCCGTTCGCATGGACCGTCTCCCCTTCCAGGACGCCGTAGCGAACCTCGGGGGATCCGTCCGGAGTGGTGGGTTCCGCATTCCGGTTCAGGCTGAAGCGAATTCGTCTGGTCATTGCGCCATCACTTCGACCGGAGCCGAGCGCGCGCTCTCGTTGCCGCTCTGGTCCACCGCGGAAACCGCGTAGCGGTAGCGTTTGCCGGCCTCGACCGCGCGGTCGGTGTAGCTCGGGCTGTCGAGCAATTCGCCCAGGCGCGCAAACGGCTGGTCCCCGGCGGAGCGGTACAGGTAGTATCCCTTCAGATCGGGCTCGGCGTCCGGGTTCCAGACCAACTGGATGCTCTCGAGGCCGGCGATCGCCGTCAACCCCCCGGGCACGGCCGGTGGAAACCGGTCTTCGTAGGGGATCGCAGCCGGCTTGGAAACCCGGCCCTCGGCTTCGGCATCGCCCGCCTTCATCGCCGCCTGCACGGAATACTCGTAGGCCTTGCCGTACTGCGCCGTGGAATCGACGTACTCCGGCTGAGCGGAGGTCGCGAGCATTTCGGACTTCTCCTGGCCAGGCCCGCGGCGGAACACGCGCCAGGTGAGCCCGGTGCGCCCCGGCGGCACGGCCCAGGTCAACCGCACACCGCTGGCGGCGCCTTCCGCTTTCACGTTCGCCGGCGGCTCGAGCGGCGCCACGACGCTCAGCCGCACCGGATTCGACCACTCGCTGAAACGCCCTTTGCGGCTGGCCACGCGCGCCCTGAGGAGGACGTCTTTCCCCTCCCAGTCGCGCGCCGGAATCTCGAGGTGCACCGGCCCGGGGAGCTGGGCGCCCGTTTCGACCCTCCGCGCCTCCGCGGCCCAGTCGCCGCCCTCCGGCCCGACCCGCAACTCGACGTCGCCCAGCCGTTTCAGCCCGGCGCCGTCGGTGGTCAGCGCGGGGATGGTGAAGTCGACGACCAGCTTGTCGACGCGCTCAAACGCGTGCAGGTCCGCAATCCGCGAGGGAATGTTGAGGGAGGGAGGCAGCGGATCGCCGATGTAGCCGCAGCCCGCAAGAACCGCGCAGCCGATTGCCAGAAGGAAACACCAGGCGCGTGTGGGCATCCTTACAGAATATAGCGCGTCAGGTCCTGATCTTTGATGATTTCGGCCAGTTGCAGCCGCACGTAGGCCACGTCGATTTTGACGTTCTTCTTTTTCAGGTCCGGCCCCTCGAAGGAAATCTCGTCGAGCACTTTCTCCATGATGGTGTGCAGGCGCCGCGCCCCGATGTTTTCGGTGGTCTGGTTGACGTGCGCAGCCATGCTGGCCACCTCCTCGATCGCGTCCTCGGTGAAAGTGAGCTTGATGCCTTCGGTTTCCAGCAGCGCCGTGTATTGTTTGACCAGCGCGTTCTTCGGCTCCTTCAGGATGCGGATGAAGTCCGCCTGGCTCAGCGATTTCAGCTCCACCCGGATGGGGAAGCGGCCCTGCAATTCCGGAATCATGTCCGAGGGCTTGGAGACGTGGAAGGCCCCCGCGGCGATGAACAGGATGTGGTCGGTGCGCACGAAGCCGTAACGGGTATTCACGGTGGTGCCCTCGACGATCGGCAGGATGTCCCGCTGCACGCCTTCGCGGCTGACGTCCGGCCCGTGCCCGGACTCGCGCCCGGCGATCTTGTCGATCTCGTCCAGGAAGATGATCCCGCTGCGCTCGACCCGCTCCAGCGCCACCCGCGTCACCTGGTCCATGTCGATCAGCTTCTGCTCTTCTTCCTGGACCACGTACTCGACGGCCTCGGCCACCCGCATTTTCCGCTTGCGCGTGCGCTGCCCGAAGATCCCCGGCAGGACGTCCTTCAGGTTGACGTCCATTTCCTCGACGCCCGCCGGCGTGGAGATCTCGAAGGTCGCCCCGCGCTCCTTCACGTCGATTTCCACGATCCGGTCGTCGAGCTTCCCGGCCCGCAGCTTGTCGCGCAGCTTCTCGCGCGTCCGCTCGATGCTCTCGGTGGCTTCCGTCTGCGGCGGCATCAACAGGTCGAGGATGCGCTCCTCGGCGTTCTTCTCGGCCCGCTCCCCTACCTCTTCCAGCCGCTCCTCCCGCACCATCTCGATGGCGATCTCCACCAGGTCGCGGATCATCGATTCCACGTCGCGGCCCACGTAGCCGACCTCGGTGAACTTGCTGGCCTCCACCTTCAGGAACGGCGAGTTGGCCAGCTTGGCCAGCCGCCGCGCGATTTCGGTCTTGCCCACGCCGGTGGGGCCGATCATGAGGATGTTCTTCGGCATCACCTCTTCGGACATCTCGGGATCGAGTTTCTGCCGCCGGATCCGGTTGCGCAGCGCCACTGCCACCGCGCGCTTGGCCTCGGTCTGGCCGATGACGTACTTGTCGAGTTCGCGGACGATCTCCCGCGGGGTCAACTCGTCCAGGACCGGCTCCTCCTCGATGGATTGTGCGGGAAGGTAAATCACCATGCGGCTATCCGAGTTCCTCGTACGTGATGTTTTCGTTGGTGTAGATGCAGATTTCGCTGGCGATGGCCATCGACTCCTCGGCGATCTTGCGGGCTTCCAGCTTGGTGTTCCGCAGCAGCGCGCTGGCGGCCGCCTTGGCGAAGGGGCCGCCCGAGCCGATGGCGGCCGCGCCCTCGTCCGGCTCGATCACGTCGCCGCTGCCGCTGAGGATGTAGGTGTTGCTCAAGTCGGCCACCAGCAGCAGCGCCTCCAGGTGCCGCAGCACCTTGTCCGTGCGCCAGTCCTTGGCCAGCTCGACCACCGACCGCGAGAGGTTCCCGTTGTGCTGCTCGAGCTTGGACTCGAACCGCGCGAACAGCGCGAAGGCGTCCGCCGTCGAGCCGGCGAACCCGGCCAGGATCTTGTCGTTATAGAGACGGCGCAGCTTCCGGGCCGTACCCTTGATCACCTCCTGCCCCAGGGTCACCTGCCCGTCGCCGGCCATCACGACCTTCCCGTTCCTGCGCACACACATCACGGTCGTCGACCGCGTTGGCTTTTTCATGGAGTTGCCTCTCTATTCTAACAGCCCGTCGTCCCAACCATGGCGGCGAAAATCTGGTAGTCTGGCTGGGAACAAGGAGATACAGAGCATGGCGACCACAACCAAGAAAGCGGCCGGGCGGCCCGCAAAGCGCACTAAAGCCGAGGTCGAGAAGGAGTTCACCGGGATCCGGGCGGAGGTCGAAGAGGCGCGGCAGGACGCCAGTCCCAAGCAGGATGAACTGACCCGGCTGCGCGAGGCGGAAATCCGCCAGTCGGTGGAAGGGGTGACGGTGGAGAGCGCGGTGCAGCGGATCTCCGGGCTGAACCGTGAGATCTCCAAAGCCCTCGCCGGTTTTTCCGAGCAACTGGTCGAGGAGGTGAGCCGGCTGGTCGAGGTCCGCGAGGCCGTCGAGCTCGAGAAGCGCGACCTCGCCCGGCTGCACCAGATGGACGTGGCCGCCACCGCACTGGATCAACTGGTCCAGGATCACGCCCGGCGGAAACAGGAACTGGAGGAAGAGATCGCGGCTCAGCGGACCGCATGGGAAGAGGAGACGCGGACCGTCGAGCGCGAGCGCAAGGAGCAGGAGGACGGCCTCAAGAAGCAGCGCCAGCGCGAGATCGACGAGTACGAGTACAAGAAGGCGCTCGAGCGCAAGAAGGCCCAGGACAAGTACGAGGAGGAGATGCGGCTCCTCGAAAAGAAGAACCAGGAGAAGCAGGAGGCGCTCGAGAAGTCCTGGCAGCAGCGGGAAGCCGCGCTTCGTGAGCGCGAGGAGGAACTCGCGCGGCTGCGGCAGGAGGTCGAGCAGCTCCCCAAGCGTCTGGAAAAGGAGATCCAACGGGCGGCGGCCGAGGCGACCCGGCAGACCGAAGCGCGCTTCGAGCAGCAGATGCTGGTGCTCCGCAAGGACGCGGAAACCGAGAAACGGCTGGCGGAGCTGCGCATCAAGACGCTGGAGGACGCGCTGGCTCAGCAGGCGGCGCAGATGACCGCGTTGCAGAAGCAGCTCGACGAAGCCAAGCAGCAGGTGCAGGACATCGCCATCAAGGCCATCGAAGGCGCCTCGGGCGCGAAGACGCTCGCCCACATCAACCAGATCGCGATGGAGCAGGCCAAGCACCGCTCCCCGCAAGGCTGAGCCAGGAACGCGCCGAACTCCGCACCGAGAGGCCGCAAAAGGCGGTGTTCCTGGTCAGCTTGTTCGGTTGTGGCGGCTCTGTTCGTGGGAACGAGGTATCATTGCGAGAGATGACTCAGGCGACGAGCACCCCGGCCACGATTGAAGAGATGGTCCGCCGGATCGCGCAGGGCTTTTCGCCTGAGAGAATCATCCTCTTCGGATCCCACGCCCGCGGCGAGGCCCAGGAAGACAGCGACGTGGACCTGCTGGTCCTGTTCACCGAAGTCGAGGACCCGCGGAAGCGTGCGGCCGAATTGTACGTGGCGTTGATCGGCTGTCCACTGCCCAAAGACATTGTGGTGTCGACGACCGCCCGGTTCGAACGCTACAGGAATGTTGTCAACACCGTGTACTGGCCGGCGGCGCGTGAGGGCAAGGTCGTTTATGAGCGCGCCGCCTGAGGTCCTTGAGGTCCTCCGCCAGTGGGTGCGGAAGGCGGAACACGACATAGAGGCCGCCCGGCGAATCATGGCTGTCGAGGCGGGCTGCCCGTATGACGCGGCGTGCTTCCATTGCCAACAAGCCGTCGAGAAATACGTGAAAGCCTTGCTCACGCTGGCGGGAATACAGGCGCCCCGCACGCATGACCTTGAGAAACTGGCGGGGCTGCTTCCTTCCGGGAGGAGGCTCTCCGTGCCGCTCGCGGATATGGCCGGGATGAACCCCTACGCAGTGGACGTGCGTTACGCGGACGACTGGCGGGAGCCTGGACCCGACGAGGCGATTCGATCACTTGCGCTGGCAGAGCGGATCCGAACGGAAGTCCGGAGTCTTCTCCCTCGTGAAGCCCTGGCGTAGGCTCTCGTCTGCCGGGCATGCCAGAGCAGGAATGGCAGTTTGGAACGCTTCGTGTTGAACGCCCATGAAACTCTTCTCGTACGTGGTTAGGCACGATACAGGATTCGCGCCCAATCCGTTCTTCGGGTATTGCACACTGGCCTGCTGCAAACCCGAGATCCGACGAACAGCGAAACCCGGAGACTGGCTTGTAGGACTGACGCCCAAAGATGATGGGAATCGGATCGTGTATTTCATGCAGGTTGACGAGAAGCTCGAGTTCAAGCAGTATTGGTCCGATCCGCGATTTCGGCGAAAGAGGCCGCGCGCAAACGCCGGGCTGGTCCGGAAGAATGGCGACAACATCTACAAACCACTTGCTGGACCAGGGGACCGTTATCGCCAGTTGCGATCCAGACATTCCAAGGGCGCCTGTGAGGACTCTGCCCGAAAGAAGCATGATCTGCGGGGCAAGTATGTTCTGGTGTCGGAGACGTTCGCTTACTTTGGCGCGAGGGCCAGGAAACTGCCGCGGAAGTTGTCCGCGCTGGCAGTCGGGCGGGGGCACAGATGCCGCTTCCCAGACTGCGTGATTGCCTTGTTCCTCGAGTACGCCAAAACGTTCGACTTCCGGGTTCACGCGCCACCGGGACGCTGGCCCTCAGACGATCAGACATGGAAGGAGGCTTGCGCTCGTTCGCATCGAGAACCAGGGGCATGAAGATCATCCTGAGCAGGAAAGGATTTGACTCCGTCAGCGGTGGAGTCCCGAGCCCTATTCTCCCCGACGGCAAGCTGCTATCCCTGCCGATTCCGGACAAGTTGTCAAGGGTCACCTACAACGACCTCACTCATGGCGATGAACGCCTCGGCGACCTGGTAGAACAGTTGGCGGGCATTCCGCGCACTCATCGTGCCCATATCGATCCGGACCTCTCTGCCGGCAGTCTGCCAAGAGCCAGGGGGTGGCGGCCGATCTTTGGACAGGTGGGTGCGGCAGAGCGGCACCTCGAAAACCAGGGCGTTGATGCCAGTGATGTGTTTCTGTTCTTTGGGCTGTTCCGCCAAGCAGAGCGGTCAGCTTCGAGATGGCGGTATGTCCGAGGCAGCCCGGCGATACACACCTTCTTTGGTTGGCTTCAGGTTGCCGAACGTGTCGGCGTTTCCGACTGGCCCACGGACGGCAACGCCTGGGCTCTTTACCACCCCCATTTCAGCCGATCCCCCGAGCCAACGAACGTTGTCTACGTGTCTACCCGATCCTTGGCGATTCCGAAACAGCGGCGCTTGGAAGTAGCTGGCGCAGGCACTTTTGACCATTTCTCACCGCAATTGCGGTTGACGGCGCCAGAATCTGATCGTCCGAGTCTTTGGCGGTTGCCAGAATGGTTCTACCCGCGGAATAAGCGGTCTCCCCTCACCTACCATAGGAACCTGTCCCGCTGGCGCCGGTGCGACCGAGGCGTTGAACTTTCCGCCGTGGCCAGAGGTCAGGAGTTCGTTCTCGATTGCGATGACTACCCGCAGGCCACCGAATGGCTTGCGAGTCTCCTTCGTGTTGCCTCATTCTGAAGCCGCAACACAGCGGCCCCCCTCATCCCACCGGCCGGACGTGCGTGCGCCACATCAGCAGGAACAGGCGGATTGCCTCCGGATGCCTTTTTCCCATGGACATCCGCACCATGGCGACCGCGGCCCAGAGCAGGTAGGCCACCGTCACCCACCAATGGATGTGGCTGGCGATGAAGCCCCAGAAACCGGGCCCCGGCGGCACCGGCGACATGGCGAACTGCCCGCCCCAGAGCGCGAACAGTACGGTCGCTTCCCACCAGGCCAATTCCATGTTCAGCAGGAAGATCATGCCGATGAGCGATTGGGCGATGGTCATGAGCAGCTCGAGCTCCTGGCGGGAGTCGAGCGGGATCGTGGACAGCATGCCACGGCTGATCGAATAGACGATAGGCAGCATGGCGGCCAGCAGGGTCCACTGGTTGATATTGCTCGACACCATGTTCATGAGCGCCATCGGGGCGCGCTCGATGGTCCGCGCCCAGTAGAACGCCGATACCTTCTCGGGGAACTCGGAAACCAGCGGCGCCAGCCACTGCACGAACACGAAACTCGGCACCCCCAGGATCACCGAGACCGCCAGCAGACCGCCCGAGAACGGCTCCGCGGAGAAGTAGATCAGCAGCCCGCCGCCCACGAAGAAGCTCGCGATCAGCGCCGTGCGCACGCGCGGGCGCGATTTGACGATGGTGCGTGGCACCAGTTCCAGGTCGTCGATCCCCTCGGCCTCCTCCGGCGGCATCTTCGCCAACACCGCCAGGTAGGCCGCGTACATCAGGATCAGCACGGCCGCGTCGAAAAGGGTCAGCGAGGCCTTCAGCCACACGACCATCGCGTACAGGAGCGGAACCAGCAGGCCCACCACTTCGACGCAGTGCTGGTCGTGGAGCCGGATGCGCCGCAACGGCTTGCCGTACCTGCGGCGATGCATGAACGCGGCCACGAAGTAGATCATGGGCCAGCCCAGGCCGACGAGCAGCCGCAGCGAGCCGGTGAGGTTCGCCAGCAGCAGGTCCACCCGCTGGTGCCAGGCGAACACGAATTCGACCGCGAATTCCGGCATGGTTTGCAGCCAGGCCAGGATCGCCAGCGCGAATCCCTGCGCGATGAAGAATTGCGCCGATTCCGCCGCCCAGGCAATCAGCATCGCCGCGAGCAGAATCGCCGGGGCGGCCCACAACGCGGTACCGGGGCTAGTTCGCTCCAGCGGCACGGCCACCAGAAAGAGCGCGCACACGGGAAGCGCGACTTGCTGAGCTCGCGGGCTGCCGCCGCCGTCAAAAGAAGGCAACTTCTCGATCCTTGGTCACGAGCGAATGCCTCTGGAATTCGGGCCGCTTCTGGGGATAATCCGTGCGGTAATGGGCGCCGCGGCTTTCCCGCCGCGCCAGCGCGCAGCGGGCGATCAGCTCGACGACGACGTGCAGGCTGCGCAGCTCGAACAGCGCCCGGTTGGGGCTTACAGTGGCCTGCCGGGGCATCCTCGCAAGCCGGTGGACGGTCTCCTCCAGTTCCGGCCCGCTACGCAGGATTCCGCACGACTCCCACGCCAGCGCGCGCAACTCTTCGGCCGCCGCAGAGGGGAACCGCGGCTCGCCTGGCGGCAACGACTCCAGCAGCGGAGCGCCGGTGCATTCGCGCATCGCGGCGCCCGCCCGGGCGCCGAACACCACGCCCTCGAGCAGCGAATTCGACGCCAGCCGGTTGGCCCCGTGCACGCCCGTCGCCGCCACCTCCCCGGCAGCGTACAGCCGCGGCACGCTGGTCCTACCTTCCAGGTCCGTGCGGATGCCGCCCATGGCGTAGTGGGCCGCCGGGTGCACCGGCGCCAGGTCCTGGCCCAGATCCAGCCCGAAGCGCAGGCAGGTCTCGTAGATGCGCGGGAAGCGGTGGCGCAGGAAACCCACTCCGAGGGGCCGCGCATCCAGAAACACGTGCGGCGCGCCGGTGCGCTGCATCTCGATCACCATCGAGCGCGACACCGCGTCGCGCGGCGCCAACTCGCCCAGGGGGTGATAGCGCGGCATGAACCGCTCGCCCTGGGCGTTGCGCAGGTACGCTCCCTCGCCGCGGAGCGCTTCCGAGAGCAGGAACGGCGGCGCGCCCTCCAGGTGCAGCGCGGTGGGGTGGAACTGCACGAACTCGAGGTCGCTGATCTCGGCCCCGGCGCGGTACGCCGCGGCCACTCCATCGCCGGTGGCCACCTCGGGGTTGGTGGTGTCACGGTAGACGCGGCCCAGCCCCCCGGTCGCCATCAGCACGGCGCGCGCGCGCAGCGGAACCCAGTGCCGCGAGGAGGCATCGCAGACCACCACGCCCGCCGCTTCCCCGTTGGCAGTCACCAGCAGGTCCGTGATGGCGGCGAAACTCCGCAACTCGATGTTCGGGAGCGACGTCGCCTTCCGGTACAGCGTGCGCGAAATTTCCCGCCCGGTGGAATCGCCGTGAGCGTGCAGGATGCGCCGCCGGCTGTGCGCGCCTTCCTGAGCGAAGGCCAGCCGGTCGCCCTCGCGGTCGAACTCGGCGCCCCACTCGATCAACTGTTCCACCGCGGCCGGCCCCTGCCCGACCAGCACGCGCACCGCGGCCCCGTCGCACAGCCCGTCGCCCGCCGCCAGCGTATCCCGCTCGTGCAGCTCGACCTGGTCGTCCTCACTCAGCGCCACCGCAATCCCGCCCTGCGCGTACTCGGACGAGGACTCGCGCAGGCTGTCCTTGGCCACCACCAGCACCCTGCCCGCCGCCGCCAGCTCGATGGCCGCGCGCAGGCCGGCGACACCGGCGCCAATCACCAGGAAGTCCGGCTCCATTCATTTCAGTATCCAACATTTGCCGCGCATCGCCCGTTGGGCGTAACCCCGGCCGGGTTCCATACGCCTGGACAGTTAGAGAAGGAGGGGCTGTGTTTCCCGGCAGATCTGTTCTGCGCCTTGCCGTCCTGTGCTGCGCGGCGCCGTTGTTCGCCCAAGTCAATGTTCTGACCGTCAACTACGACACCAATCGCACCAGCGCCAACCTGAACGAGACCATCCTCAAGCCGTCGGAGATCGACGCGAACACTTTCGGCAAGTTGTGGGCCTACCCGGTGGACGGGCAGATCTACGCCCAGCCGCTGTACGTCAGCCAACTGAGTGTCGGCAGCCAGACGCTCAGCGTGGTGTACGCGGCCACGATGCACAACAGTCTTTACGCCTTCGACACCGGTCAGCCTCCCGCGACGGCGCTGTTGTGGACGAGGAATTTCGGTCCGTCGGTCCCCAGCACCTTCTACAACTTCGACGACATCGACCCGGAAGTCGGCATTCTGAGCACGCCGGTGATCGACCTCAACGGCGGCACGATCTACCTGGTCGCCAACACGCTCGAGAACGGCGTCTGTATCTACCGGCTGCACGCGCTCGACCTCGGCACGGGCGCGGAGAAGCCCCGCAGCCCGATCGCGATCGTCGCCTCCGTGCCAGGGAATGCTCCCGACGCCATCGGGGGCGTGGTCTACTTCAACGCCGCGGACCAGCTCCAGCGCCCCGGCCTGCTGCTGCTCAACGGCGTGGTCTACGTCGCCTTCGGCTCGCACGGCGATATGTTGCCCTACCACGGATGGATCCTGGGCTACGACGCCTCCAGCTTGCAGCAGGTCAGCACGTTCAATACGACGCCGAACGGCGCCGCCGGCTCCGTCTGGCAGGCTGGGCACGGCATCGCGGCCGACGACCAGGGCAACCTCTATGCCATCGCCGCCAACGGCGATTACGACGGCGCCTCGAACTGGGGCGAGAGTTTCCTGAAGCTGAGCACGCAGAACGGCATGTCGGTCGCCGACTGGTTCACCCCCGACACCTGGGCCAACCTGAACCAGTACGACGCCGAGGTCGGCAACGCCGGTCCCGTGTTCGTGCCGGGCACCGACCTGGTGGTTGGGGGCGGCAAGCTCGGCAATATCTACCTGCTGAACCGCAACCAGATGGGCCATAGCACTACCGGCAACGTCGGAGCGGTTCAGACCTTTCAGGTGGTGAACTTCGGCCTGTTCAGCCGGGCGCTCTGGAACAGGGCGAGTGACGCCCTCTTCTATGTCTCCGGCTGGGGAGACCCCGTGCAAGTCTTTCGCCTGTCCAACGGGCTATTCGACCAGACGCCGGTATCCAAGACTGTGCAGGGGTACGCCGAACCCTACCTCGGCATGGCCATCTCCGGCGATGGCGCGACGGACGGCAGCACGATTCTCTGGGTGACCACCGCCGACCAGGTCGGCCAGCCCTTTCCGGGCACCCTGCGCGCGTTCGACGCAACCGACCTCTCCATTGAGCTCTGGAACAGCGATGTGAACGCCGCCCGCGACAGCCTGGGCATTCTCACCAAGTTCGCCATCCCGACCGTGGCCGACGGCAAAGTGTACGTTCCGACCTCCTCCAATCAACTGGCGGTCTACAGTCTGCTGCGGCAGCAACCCCGGCTGACCGTGCCGGTCGTCCGTCGGCCCACGACGCAACAATAATCCGGCATTTCCGCGCCGGGATGTACCGAGTCACGTAGGCGCGCCAGAAGATGTGCATCACGTGGCAGGCCCAGTGCTCGCGGCTGGGTGCGGCTCGATCGCGTCGATGGCCACCGTCATCAGATACTCGGTCCGGCGGGCGAACTCAAAGCTCAGATCTCCCCAGGGCTGCCTGTACGTGTAAGCGTACTGATACGGAGCGGCGGGTTCCGGCACGCTGAGGTCGGGCTCGGATCCGAAATGCTTCCTGACCGCCTCCGGCGTGATACGGGCCGCGGTGTTCACGGTTAGAATCACCAAGCCGTCCTTCTTGGAACTGGCTGAGGTTGGGATTCGCAGCTCGACGGCTTGGATAGTCGCCTTGGCGTCCTGATCGGACATGAACGTTTTGAAGTAGTTGTTGGAATCAAGCTCCCACGGGTTCGTCCCCGTAATCCGCCTCACCGCGTGTCGCGTGAACGGCCTTTGCCGGATGAGCGCTTCAATCACCTGGAACAGCGCCGGGGCGCCTTGCCCCGTGTGGCTCGGAAGGGCCCGCAAGCGGCCTGTCTTAGCCAGCAGGAGCAGAGCGAGGGGCACGATCACCGCGATCAGCACGAGCGGCAAGATGGCTTCCATATAAGCCTCCGTCCGGCACTATAGCGAGAATAACGCCGGGGCCGGGCCGGAGGCAATGGACCGAGAAAGCGCCATAATGTCTGTATGCCTTCGTTCCTGGTGGATACGCCGCAGCGCAAGTACCGTGCGATGGTCGAGCGCGGCATCCTGGAGCGCAGCGGCGAGTATCTCCCCGCGGCGGGGGGCAAAGTGTTCGTCGTTACCACCCGGGACGTGTGGCAGTTCCACTGCTCGCGCCTGGCCGCCGGCCTGGCCGGCCGCTCCCACGAGATCCTGTTCTTCCCCGGCGGCGAGGAGCACAAACGGCTGGCCGCCGTCGAGACGCTGGCCGAAGAGATGGTGCAGCGCGGCGGCGACCGCTCCAGCCTGGTGATCGCCTTCGGCGGGGGCGTGGTCAACGACGTCGCGGGCTTCCTGGCCGCCATCTTCATGCGCGGCGTCCCGGTGCTCCAGATCCCCACCACGCTGCTGGCGCAGGTGGACGCCGCCATCGGCGGCAAGACCGGCGTGGACCTGGTCTGCGGCAAGAACCTGGTGGGCGCTTTTCACCAGCCTATCGCCGTGCTGATCGATCCCGAGGTGCTGGCGACGCTGCCCGAGCGCGAATACCGCGCGGGCCTGTTCGAAGTTATCAAGTGCGGCATCATTCGCAGCCCGTCGCTGTTCTCGATGCTAGAGGAAAGGCGCGCCGAGGTGCTGGCCCGCCAGCCCGAGGTGGTCGAGCGGATGATCTCCGAATGCGTCGGTATTAAAGCCGAGGTGGTTTCCGCCGACGAGCGCGAGAGCAACATTCGCGTGATTCTCAACCTCGGCCACACGGCCGGCCACGCGCTGGAGGCCGAAACCGGTTATTCGCGCTTCCTGCACGGCGAAGCGATTTCTTTCGGCATGCGCGCGGCCACCTACCTGGCCGAGCGGACCGGCCGCCTTTCCGCTGAGGACGCCCTCGAGATCCTCCACCTGCTCGACCTCTACGGCCCCATCCCCCCGCTCACCGGGGTATCCGCCGGCGCGCTGGTGGCCCGCGCCGTGATGGACAAGAAGACCCTCAGGGGCCAGGTACGCTGGGTCTTGCCCGAGCGCATCGGCGAAGTCGGGGTTGTTCCTGGAATCGATGACGTGGTGGTGCGCTGGGCCATCGAGGAAGCTCTCGGATGAACGGCTCGCGCGCCCAGGGCGCCAAGGCTCCGGGCGCCGCGGGCGAACAGGAGGCCGCACAGTGGGTGCGCGGGATGTTCGCTCGCGTCGCCGGCCGCTACGATCTTCTCAACCACCTCCTCTCGCTCAACATCGACCGCCACTGGCGCGCCCGCGCCGTGCGCCGCCTCCGCCCCATCCTGGACCGGCCCGGCGCCCTGGTTCTGGACGTCTGCTGCGGCACCGGCGACCTGCTGCTGGCGCTGGAGGCTAGGTCCCACGGGGCTGTCCTGGGCAGCGACTTCTGCCACGCCATGCTGCTGGAGGCCCAGCGCAAGATCGCGCGGGGGCGTTCCCGGTCGGCACTGGTCGAGGCGGACGCCCTCTCGCTGCCCCTCCGCGACGGCTCGCTCGATCTCGTCACGGCCGCATTCGGTTTTCGCAACCTCGCCAACTACGAGCAGGGGCTCCAGGAAATGCGGCGCGTCCTCAAGCCCGGAGGCGCCGCTGCCATCCTGGAGTTCTCCCAGCCGACCAGCCCTTTCCTGGCCGCGCTTTACAGCTTCTACTCGAACAAGGTGCTTCCCGCCATCGGCGGCCTGGTCTCGGGGGACCGAAGCGCCTACCGCTACCTGCCGGAATCCGTTCGCAGGTTTCCGCCGCCCGAGCAGCTTGCCGCAGCCATGCGCGCCGCCGGTTTCGCCCGCGTCGAATACGAGCCGATGACCGGCGGAATTGTGGCGCTGCACGTAGGCTGCCAGTTGTAAACTCTTGGGCCAGGGAGCGCGGTTTACTTGACAACCGGGCCTGAGGATAGTTAATAGCAATAGACCCTCTGTTATGTTGTGTCGAGCAGTTTCCGGAGTTCTTCTGGCCGCCGCGCTGTCGCCAGGCGCCTCTGCGGGCGCCGTGACGATCTCTCAGGACTCGACCTCCCTGACCGTGACGGTCGAGCCCGCCGGCCACTTCGCCATCGAATCCGCCGCGCTCGGATGGGCCTTCGCCGGGGACACCGGCAGGCCGCTCAGCGACCTCGCTGCCTCCGCTGGGTCGGACTCCATTGGGAATTACAAAGAAGTAATCTTCACTTACTCGGTGGCCGGCGTCCCGCGCCAGGTTAAGATTCGCACATACTCGGGCAAGCCCGTGGTGTTGTTCCTGGTGAAGTACCTCGGTCAGACCGCGAATATCGAGCCTTTCCCAAGCTTCAACCGGTGGCCGGGCGGCCTGCACCCGTTCGGCTTCCAATCCTGGAACTACACCTTCGCGCTCGAGTGCATCGAGGCGGGCAGCCCCTGGCTCTTCTTCGATTCTGGCTTGAACGCCTTCCTGCTGTCGCCCGCGTCGGATTTCATCGTTTCGCAAATCGACAACAGCGGCGGCGTCATCGAGAGCGGAATCGATCCCGCCATCGCTACGCTGGATGCCGGCTTCGAGCACCGGACCATGCTGGTCCTGGGCCGGGGCATCAACGCCGTGTTCGACACCTGGGGACGGGCGCTCACCGACCTCTACGGAAAAGTGCGGCCCGCCGCCGACGCCGACGTGAGCCTGGCGCGCGCGGGTCTCTGGACCGACAACCGTTCGCCGTATTACTACAACCCCGGCGAGGCGGGCCAGGCCCTGATCGACGCCCTGAGCTACTACCAGTCCAGCGGAATCAAACTGGGCTATCTCCAGGCCGACAGTTGGTGGTATCCCAAAGGCGTGCCACCGTCCTGGCAGAACAATGGTACGGGCCTCTACCGCCTGCGCGCCGACCTGGCATTGTTCCCCGACGACCTGGCCGGTTTCCAGCATCGCCTCGGCGCTCCGCTGGTCGTCCATGCGCGCTACTGGCACGAGTTGAGCCCGGACCGCACCGAGTACGCTTTCTCGGGCAACGTTCCGATCGACCCCCGCTACTGGAGAGACCTGGCCGCTTATCTCTCCTCCAGCGGCGTGGCGGTCTTTGAACAGGACTGGCTGTCCGGCCCCGCCGTGACCGACCGGAATTTCCGGGACCCGGAGGCCTTCTTCGACAACATGGCGCAGGCCATGGCCGAGCGCGGCATCCACATGCAGTATTCGATGCCCCGGCCCCACCATTTCCTCCAGGGCGCGAAGTACTCGAACCTGACCTCGATCCGCGCCAGCGCCGACGGCCTGGCTCGCGACCGCTGGGACAGCATGCTGTTCGACTCGCGCCTGGCCTCCGCCGTGGGCATCTGGCCGTTCACCGACAATTTCTGTAGCAACAACGTGCGCAATGTGCTGCTGGCGACGCTCTCGGCCGGTCCGCTCGGCCCCGCGGACGCCATCGGCCAGGCGGACGCGGCCAACCTGGGGCGGGCGCTGCGCGCCGATGGCGCCATCGTCAGACCCGACTCCCCTCTGGTCCCCACCGATGCCAGCTACCTGGCCATCGCCGAGAACCCCGCCGCCCCGATGGTTGCCGCGACCTCCAGCGACTTCGGCTTACTCAAGGCCTCGTACGTGTTCGCCTACGCGCGGATGGATCCTGCCGAAGCGGTGTTTTCCCCCGAATCGCTGGGCATTCCCGCCCACCTCTTCCCCCAGTCGCTGGTCTACGACTTCTTCGCGCAAACCGCCGAGATCGTCCCCTCAGCCGCGGACATCCGCCGCACCGTGGACTCGGACGGCTCCTACTTCATCGTCGTGCCCGTCGGACCGTCGGGTATCGCGTTGCTCGGCGACACCGCGGAGTTCGTCTCCCTGGGCAAGAAGCGCCTCTCGCTCCTGGAGGACGACGGCACGCTCACCGCAACCGTCGAGTTCGGGGAGGGCGAGCCAACCGTCGCGCTCGAGGTGTTCTCGCCGTCGCCGCCGTCCGTGGCCGTTGACAGGGGCCTGGCCAGGGTGGCCGGACTCGGCCTGGACGGCCCACGCTATCGCGTAATCGTCTCCGGTCTCGGAAACCCCTCTGTGACCGTCAGCATCCGGCGGTCCAGGCGGTTCTCAATCCGCCGCCAGCGCGCGCTCGATCGCCCGCTCCAATTGCCCGCGATCCAGCGCGGTGCTGACGAATAACTCCTGCCGCGCCCCCGCGCTCAAGGCGATCGCTTTCCAACCGTTGGCCGTGGGAACGGTAACGTGCACCCGAACCTTCCCGCGGGCGTCGCGCACCCGCCGGATGACCCCCGGGATCACCGATCGTATCCCGGAGTTCTGCGCCAGCAGCCGTTCCAGCACTTCGCGCAGCCCATCGATGATGCTGTGCTCGACCTTCAGCTTGCCTTGTGCCGTCCTCAGGCGCATGCCCATGGCTTAATTATGCCGCGGCGCCGGTTTGTGCGGGCGAACCCTTGAAATCCATGCCCGGCGCGTCTGCGGGCCGGTCGACGAATCCCAGGCGGCGATAGAACGAGGCTTTGCCCCGGGCTGATCGAGATCCCGATGCCGCGTGCAGATCCTCGGGCGCCAGGCCGTACTCCTGGTTCCCCGTCGTGACCGACTTTGGCACTCTGGCGCTCCAACCTGAGCAGCGAGCCCGAAGCCGAGGGTTTTGCCGTGAGAGGGATACGCGGGCCAGAGGAAATCCGCGCGAGTGTAGGTCGCTTCCGGCGAACCCCTCGGACCCTTTCGGCCAACTTCGGAGCGGCTGACGCTGGCGAATCGGCCCTCGCGTGGCGCGTCACCGCCTTGCTGAAGCACGTCTATCCTCCGTCGAGGTACGGTCGGAGCGAGATCATGACCGCGTCTTTCACCTGGCGGGCGAGATCGATTGCCTCGGTCTCACCGCCCGCAAGAACTTCCGGCGCGTCGCTCGGGTACCGGACTTCCACGCCGAACGGCGTGAGCACGTCCGCATTCCGCAGCGACTCGGCTATACTCGCGTTCGCCGTAGCCAACCGGTCCAGCAACTTCGCGAGGTCGTGAGTCTTCGGGAATTCGATCTGGTGTCGAACTAGGAGAGCCTTCACGTACTTCTCCGCGGCCTGCTGGCAATGGAAAGCGATGATTTCCCGAAAGCGGCCGCCTTGGGCACAAAGCTGCTCCGCTACCTCGAAGTCCGCAGCCGCTTTGTCGAGCCATTGCAGGACCAACTCGCGGAGCGCGGCCTCAGGCGGCTTCATAGAGCACGCGTCCGTACTTGTTGGCCGGGTAAGCGATGCCTCCGATGATATTCTTCGTCTCTTCGAAGCGCTCGCGGGACATCACGATTATGTCGACCGGATACTGCACGTCGCCCAGCGCCCGCCGGATCTTGACACTTCGATCGCGGGTATTGGCCGGCTCCGGTTCCACTACCAGGAGGTCGATGTCGCTGTCTCGGGTCATCTGGCCCGCAGCGGCCGATCCAAACAGAATGATCCTGTCCGGACGCGCCACAGTGAGGACGCGTCGAACAACCTCGTTCAGCAAAGTCTCATCGACGCCCATTCGGTTCCATGATAGTCTGTCGGAGGCCAAGTTGGAAACAAGTGCCGGCGACGGGTTTGAGATGCGTGGCGCTCCAGGCGGCGCCTCCACCCTGTGGATTCAAACAGCGCGAAGTACTCGCTGGGATCCGGCAGCTACTCGCGGTACTCCAGCTCCATTCCCATATGTTACGGCGGGCTGCAACACACGCGGCCCCGGCCTCATTCGTCGGCGGCGAGGCTTTCGAACTGGCTGATGCACACCGTTCCCTCGGGAAAGACCGCGCGGATTTCCAGTTGTCCTCCCATGGCGGCGATGCATCGTTGCAGCGTGCTGACGTACATGTCGGTCCGGTGTTCCAGCTTGGAGATGGCGGATTGGTCCACGTTGAGAGCCGTCGCGAGTTCCTGCTGTGTCATACGCAACGCGCCGCGTAATTCTTCAAGCGCCATGGCTTCTTTGAGACGGCGATACGTTGCGTCGCCGGCCCTCGTTGCCTCGGGCGGCATTCTTGCTTCCAGTTCCCTAAACTTGCGCGCCATTAAGCCTCTCCTTGCATCGGTCATCCCCCGTCTTGTCGCCCCCGATCGGGAGGATCGCGGTTCGCCGGGGATCGAATGCGCACAGGACACGATACGGCCGGCCGCCATGCTGGACTCGCAACTCCCGCATGTGGCCGTGTTTCGACGTCTCGACGCCAGAACAGTAGACATGCCATCCAGTTCATATTATGCCGTGCGTGGAATGTAGCGGTCAAGCCCGCAACCAGTCACGAGGTCGAATCCGAATCATCCGCCCGGCCGAGACCGGGACGCGGGCTCCGCAACGCCCGGGAATTCCAAAGGCCCAAACCCGCGCCCAGTAGGCACTTCTCGAGATTCCTGCGCAGAGCCGTCAGAGGTAATATTCTGAGAGGAATCTGGCCGTTTTTGCGCCAAAAGGAGTTTCATGTTCAAGTTCCTGCACGCTTCCGACATACACCTTGATAGCCCGCTGCGAGGCATTGCTCGTTATGAAGGGATGCCGGTCGACGACCTCCGTCTTGCAACCCGCCGCGCCTTCGACGATCTCGTGCGGCTCGCCATCGACGAGAGAGTTCGCTTTGTACTGCTTGCCGGAGATCTGTACGACGGGGACTGGAAGGATACAAGCACCGGAATGTTCTTCGCCTCGAGAATGACGAAGCTCAGGGAAGCAGGCATTCCGGTCTTCCTGGTCGCCGGCAACCACGATGCGGCAAATCGAATGACGAAATCCTTGCGACTACCGCGGAATGTGAGCGTTTTCTCGGCGAGACAGCCGGAGACCAAGCTGCTGCCGGAAGGCGATGTGGCAATCCATGGCCAGAGTTTTTCGAGCCAATCCGTCTCCGACAACCTGGCAGCGAACTACCCCGCCAAGCGGCCAGGGTGTTTCAACATCGGCCTGCTCCACACATCGGTTTCCGGCTACGAAGGCCACGAACCTTACGCGCCCTGCACGCTGGACGATCTACGTCTCAAGGACTACGACTATTGGGCTCTGGGGCACGTGCACATATGGCAGGAACTCTGCCGCCACCCGCGCGTCGTGTTTTCCGGAAACATTCAGGGGCGCAACATCCGCGAGGCCGGACCGAAAGGCTGCGTGCTTGTCACCGTGGGCGACGGGCACGAGATTCTGGAATGCGACCATGTCGCGCTGGACATCATCCGTTGGGGACGGGCGAGCGTCGACCTTGCCGGTGCGGCTACCATCGACGAACTCCACGAGCAGGCTTCGGAAGCTATCCAGGCCTTAATGGGTGACGCGGGTGACCGCCCGCTCGTGCTGCGCGTTGAACTCGAGGGCGCGACTCCGTTGCACGACCGTCTCGTCGCGGAGAACCAGTGGCGCGACGATCTGCGTGCGCTCGCTGCCGACGTCGGTTCAGGGTCGGTCTGGGTCGAGAAGATCGCTCTTCGCACCTGCCCTCCCGCACGGTCCACAACCCTTTCCGGGCCGCTCGACGAAGTGCACCAATATGTGCAGTCTCTCGCGGCCCGCCCCAGCGAGCTTGCCTCCGTCACGGATTCGGTCGCGCCGCTACTGGCCAGACTTCCCGAGGACCTGAAGCAGGAAGCAAGCGCCTGGCTCGAGCCGGGCGGGGAACGTTTTCTCCGGTTGATGGCGGACGCCGAGTCTCTCCTGATGGAGCGCCTCCGCGGCCAGGGAGGCGCCCAATGAGGTTCGAAGGCATTCATCTTCCCGCCTACGGCCCGTTCACGGACGCCTCCCTCGATCTGAGAGAAGGCATGGATAGGCTGGAAGTTGTCTACGGGCCGAATGAAGCCGGCAAGAGTTCGCTCCTGCGCGCGATCTGCGATTTCCTGTTCGGTATCCACCCACAGACGCGCGATAACTTCGTGCACGCCTACGGCAGTCTGCGGATCCGGGCTTCGGTGGAGCGCGACGGAAGGCGCCTGGAGTGTGTGCGGCGAAAGGCAAACACGAAATCGCTGCGGGCCGCCGACGATGAGGAAGTCGTTCCCGAAGAACTCCTGGGCTGGTTCGTTCCTATCGAGAGCCGCGACGTCTTTCAGACGATGTTCGGACTCGACGCCGAGCGGCTTCAGCAAGGCGGCGAGGAGTTGCTAAAGGGCCAGAGCCAGTTCGGGCAACTCCTCTTTTCGGCGGCGGCGGGCATCGAAGGCCTTCACGGCATTCTGGAGAAACTGAACGATGAGGCGGAGAAGCTCTTCAAGCCCAGGGCCAGTACCGCGACAGTCGCGAAGATCCTGGACCGCCTGAAGGAGAGCAAGGACCGGCTGCGCGAAGCACAGGTCTCACTCACCGACTGGAACAAGCTCCAGGAACAGCACGAGAACGCCAGTGCGGAAAGCTCCAGGCTCGAGTCGGAGATTCTCCGCAAGCAAAGCGAAACGGAACGGTTCAAGCGAATGCAGATGTCGCTGGGCTGGCTGCGGAAACGCACCGGCTTGCGTGAACAACTCCGCGGCGTTGAAAACGCCCGGATTCTCCGCGACGGTTTCGCGGCCGATCATCGGAAAGCCGCTTCCGACCTCATCGTCAAGACCAGCGAGGTCCGGGACGCCACGCGGCGGGTGGACGACCTCCGGAAGGAGGTCGATGCGATCGTGCTGCCCGACGATCTCCTCGCACGGGAACAGGAAATCCTCGGTTTTCATCAGGAGACCGGCAGGCAGAGGAAGGACGCCAGCGACCGCCTTCGTCTTCAGACGGAACTCCGTCAAGCCGAGTCCGAAATGACCCACATCCTGCGCAGCCTGGGCGAACCGTCCGATCTGGACCGGGTTCCGGACCTCGTAGTGCGCGCCGCGGACAAGCGATCGGTGCAGGATCTATCTGCCACCTGTGCAAGTCTGGATACCGAACTTCGAAACGGTCAGGAGTCGCTCGCCGACGAAAAGCGAAAACAGGACTCGGCGCGCCAGCAACTGGATGGACTCCCTGCGACGAGATCCGTCGCCTCACTGCGCACTGCCGTTCGGAATGCCGTGCTGGCGGAGGCTTCGGAAGTGAAGGCCCACAGTCTCCTGAAGGCCGCGGCCGGCGAGAGCCGGAAGATGGGCGAAGACGTGAAGGCGCTGCCTTGGCCCTCCGGTGTGGAAACCCTCGAGAACAGCGCCCTGCCCGCTGACCTGCTGGTGGCCGAGTGGACCGGCCGGCTCGACAAAGTGGAACGAGATGTTGAGCAGGCCGAGGAACGGCTTCGGACCGCTCAAACCGAGGTGTCAACACTGGAGAATCGCCTCGCGGCACTGCTGGCCGGCCGTTCCGTGCCGACCCTGTCGCAGCTTGCTCAGGATCGACAGCGCCGCGACCTCGGCTGGAAGGCGGTGCGCGGCGCCTGGCTCGAAGGCGACATCGATAGCCCGGAGGCCCGGGAGTTCCTGCAACAGCAAGGGGACGGCCCTTCGCTGGCCAGGGCTTACGAAGACAGCGTCGGCAAAACGGATGACACCGCCGACAGACTGCGCGCGGAAGCGGACCAAGTCGCCAAGCTGGAGCAGGCGCGGGCTGCTATCGATGGAGCCCGCAAGGACGCGGGGGCTCGTCAAGCCGAGCTGAAGGAGGCACAAACAAGACGCGGGCGATTCCAGGCCGAGTGGGAAGAGCTTTGGGCGCCGTTCCAGGTGAGTGCCGGCGCGCCACGACAGATGGCGGCTTGGCTCCAGCGGAGAGCATCCATTCTTGCGCGTTTCCGCGCTATCGCGGAGAAAGAGACGCAGGCCAGCGACCTGCTGGCCGAAGCCGAGACAGCGAAGCGGCAGCTTCGACAGTGCCTCTCCGAAATGGGGGAGACCGGAGCGCCTTCTTCAGACTCCCTGGCGGGCTGGCGCTCCCTCGCCGAGCAAGCCGTGCAGAGCCAGGAAGATCTGGCCAAACAGCGCGAGAAGCTTAGGAATCGAATCGAGGCAAGCGAGAGCGCCCTTGCGACCGCGGAGGCCCGCGTCAGCAAGGCCAACACCGGTCTGGACGACTGGACGCAAAAGTGGGCCGCGGTCATGACCCGCCTGGGTCTCCCTGCCGGCATGGAACCCTCGGCGGCACAGGAAACAATCCGGGTCAGAGAAGAATTGCAGACGCATCTCCGGACTGCGGCCGACCGCAGGACCAGGATCGCGGGCATCGACCGCGACGCCAGGAGGTTTCAAGAGCAACTGCACCGCCTGCTTGAATCCGTGGCATCGGAGCTTCTCTCGATGCCGGAGTTGGATGCAGTCGCCGAACTGCATCAACGGTTGAACCGGGCAAAGCAGCAGCGGGATCTCCGCGAGACGAAGAACCGAGATCTCGAACGGGAGAGGAAGACACTCGATGAGGCCGAACGGGGCCGGAAGCAGGCAGAGAGTCTCCTCGCGGCGCTGGCGGCGGAAGCGAAATGCGAGAATGCCGAGCGCCTGCCCGCGCTGATCGAGGAATCCGCCTGTCGAAAAGACCTGGAGAAGAGGCTCCAGGAGGCGGAGCAGCAACTCGCCGCCATCGCCGCCGGCCGATCCATCGCGGAACTGGAGGAGGAGGCGCACGGAGTCGAACCCGACCAGATTCCCGGACAACTCGAGTTGCTCGACCGTCAGATGGAAGACTCAAAAGCGCGGCTCAAGTCGGCCGAAGAAAAGCGTATCACCCTGGAGAACGAACTGAAAAGGATGGAGGACAACTCAGACTCCTGTTCCGCATCGGCGGACATCGAAGCCCATAAGGCCGAGGCGCTCGAAGCGGTGGAACAGTACATCCGTCTGCAACTGGCGCGCATCGTGTTGCAGGGCGCAGTGGACCAGTATCGCGAAAAGACCCAGGGCGACATGCTCAAACGCTCGAGCGAACTCTTCTCTCTCCTGACCGGTGCGTCCTTCTCCGGCCTGAAACTCGACTGGGGTGATGCAGGTAACGTCGTGCTGGTCGGAGTCCGCGCCCACACGAGCGAAAACGTCGCGCTGGACGGCATGAGCGACGGGACGCGGGACCAACTGTACCTCGCCCTGCGCCTCGCCAGCATGGAACTCTACGCAAGGGATCACGAGCCGATTCCCTTCATCCTTGACGACATTCTCGTCAAATTCGATAACGCCCGAGCGATAGCGGCCATTCGCGCCCTGGCCGAATTGGCGAGGCACACCCAGGTGCTGTTGTTCACCCATCACGAGCATTTGGTCGATCTTGCCAGGGAGAACCTCAATGCGAGCCAGCTTGCCATTTCTGAAATCGCCTGTCAGATCGGCGCAGCCAAGTCCGCGGTTGCGATTTCGTAGTCGATGGCGGCCTTGGTTCGCTGTCGAACCGATGGATGGCATCACACGCCGCCAAGCCGTTTGACGTATTGGCCGTTGCACGCCAGGAAGCCGAGGCGCTTCAGCGAAAGAATGGAGCGAAAAAGGCCACGCCTGAGAACTGGCTCCACCCGGGGGATTGGAACAACTCACTAAGGAGGCCTGATGCCGGCGTCTCCGGGGTGATAGAATCGCCTCTGGTCGGATCGACTCCGGTTCTTCGCGAAATGCGTTTGGTCATAGGGGATCCGGGAGAGATCGGGAGGTCGTGATGGGTATCCTGCGGGCCGCGGTCCTCGCGGTCCTCCTCCTTTGGCCCGCCAGCACGGGCGCAATCGAGCTCCTCGAAGGCACCTGGCATCTCGAGCCGTTGGTGGTCAGGGGCGCGGAGGCGCCAGGCGGGGGCTGCCAGTTCGAGGAGTTCGGCGAGAGCTACGTCACGGAAGGCTTTGTGGCCTTCTGGGCGCGCTGCCACACCGGCACCAAGAAACTCGACTGGCGACTGTTCTCGCTCCGGGAGACCAAGGTCTCCCAGATCGTTGGGTCTTCCGGCGTATTGAAGACTCCGGACCAGCGGGCGGTTGCGGTGGGTCCATCGCACCTCGGCACACGCGTTCATGCCGGCAGGCGCATGCTGTACTTTTCGTCGCAGGAGCCCGATCACGTGTACGGTTGGGACGGCGAGCGGGTTGTGTGCGTGCTCTGCTCGGGAGACACCCTGCCGATGGGTGGGATCGAGTACCGGATCAAGAAGGCCGCGGTGCTGGACGTGAATGCTTCGGGCCATGCGCTGCTCTATTTCGACGCCAACAAGCCGGAGGCCGAAGGCTGGGTGATTCACGACGGAGAGCGCTTCACGCCGCTACGGAAAGAAGGCGATGCGCTGCCGGGTGGAAGCGGGCTGCGCATCCGGAACCTCTCCTCGGGCCCGTTCTGCTTGTTCACCTGTGTACCGCCGGCCCGGCTGCTTCCCGACGAATCGGTGATCGCGGTCATACAGATCTCGGGCACCCCGAGCAGGAAGGGCCTGTGGCGGGTGTGGCCGGACAAGTCCGAAGGCATATTCTACGAGGAGCTGGTGCGCACCCTGGTCGGCCAGGGCGCCCGGGGAATCGGCCCGCTCATCCTTGCGGAGCCGGGGTTCCTGCTGATGGATGTCAGAAAGACGGTCAAGACCGGCGAACTGCCCCTGGTGCTGTTCCATCACGGCGGTACATACGGGCTCGCTTTCGGGGCGGCTGGCGTGGAGCTGGGCGCCTTTGACGGCGTGGCGGAGTTGTTCTACGACAGCGCGGTTCTGCTGGAACCGGGATCGCCACGCGCACTGATCTCGGTGAGGGCGCACCAGACATTGACAAGGGGCGATTATTCCTCCCGGTTCCGGTCGTTTCCCGGCCTCTACTTCTTCGACGGCAAGGATCTGACGCGCGTTGGGTGGGAGGAGGCCATGCTCGGGGAGAAGGCGCGGGCGGTCGGATCGATGCGGGACGCGCTGCCGCGCATCCGGTGGGCGGAGGCCCTGGCCGGGGGCGGTCGATACCTGTTTGGTGTGCTGGAAACGCCGTGGACCCACGAGGACATACCGGTCGCGCACATCGCCCTGCGGCGGGTCGAACGGCCCGTCGAAGGCGTGCTGGTGGAACTGCCGAAGCTGAACGACCGCAACCGCCGCTTCTTCGTCCCGAAAGCCTCCGCCGACGGCGCCCTTCTGCCGGCACCAAGGTTCAATGTGCAGGGGGAGACTGTGACCCTCGGCGATGTTCTCGTCTGGAAGGGAGCGGATTCGGCTGTGGCAGCCCTGGAGAAAGGTTACTATCTGCTGCGCCGTGACCCGGGTCCATAGCCCGCGTAACTGCCGACCGCCTGCTTGCGCGCGCGGCTCGGTAAGCGCCCGTAAGTACGGGACATCGTAGCCGAGCTGCGGCTGCCGGCTTACTGGCACCGCAGGGCAATCATCGGGTCCACCTTCGTCGCGCGACGCGCGGGAAGGTAACTGGCGGCCAGCGCGATGGCGGCCAGAAACGCCGCGACGCCGAGGAAGACCGCCGGGTCGGTGGGGCTTACCGTGAGCAGGGTGGGCGCGATCAGCCGGGTGAGCGCCAACGCCGCCCCGAGTCCCAACACCACGCCCGCCAGCGTCAGAATCATTCCCTGCCGCACCACCATGCGCAGGACGTCCTCCGGGCGCGCCCCCAGCGCCATGCGGATGCCGATCTCATGCGTCCGCTGAGCGATGGAGTAGGCCATCAGGCTGTAAAGGCCCACCGCCGCCAGCAGCAGCGCCAACGACCCCAGCGCGCTTAGCAGGCTCGCCGCCACTTTCTGGCCGTAGAGCGAGCCTTCGATATGATCGGCCAGCGGGATCGCGTTGAAGATGGCCACCCGCGGGTCCAGCGACTGCGCCTCGCGCCGCAGCGTGGCGAGCGCGTTCCCCGGGGCGCCCACGGTGCGGATGTGAGCCGTAACCTCGTCGCCGGGATCGTAGCGTTGGAGGAACGCCAGGTACATGTACGGCAGCGGGGCCTCCGTCACGCTGATGTACTTGCCGCCCTTCGCCACCCCTATGATCGTGGACCAGGTGTCCCCGGCCAGGACCTTCCGGCCGATCGGATTCCGGTGGGGCAGGAACCGCCTGACGAACGTCTGATTGACGATCGTCACCCGCGGCGACTCCGCGTTGTCGTGCTCGCTGAAGTCGCGGCCCTCGACCAGGGGAATTCTCATCAGGCCGAAGTAGCCCGGCGACACCACGTTGCGATTGACCCTCATGCTCTCGCCGGCGCGCGGCACGTAGCCCTCGACCTGCACCTCCCGCCAGGGGGCCGGACCGAATCCCAGCGGAACGTAGTCGGCATAGCCGATCGACCGGATGCCGGGCGCGGCCTCGAGCCGCTCGCGCAGCCGGCGGAAGAACTCGAGGCCTTGCGCGCGCGTCGGCCCTCGGAGGGGAAGCTCGAGTTCCGCCAGCATCACGTGGCGCGGATCGAATCCCGGGTTGATGTTGCGGGCGCGCTCGAAGCTCTTGACGAACAGGCCGGTGCCGATCAGCGCCACCAGCGCCAGGGCGACCTCCGAGATCACCAACAGCCCGCGCAAGCGCAGCGACCCGGCGCCCGCAGTGGCGCTGCGCCCGCCTTCCTTGAGAGCTTCCTGCAAATCGGGCTTCAACGACTGGAGCGCGGGAGCCATCCCGAAGACCAGGGCCGTGAGTCCCGCCACCAGCGCGGTGAAGCCAAGCATCCGCGGGTCCAGCCGCAGGTCCAGCACCACCGGGAGGCTGGTGGCCGGCAGCAGAAGCCGCAGCGCATCGCTCATCCAGTAGCTGAGGGTGAGCCCCAGCGCCGCGCCCCCCAGCGCCAGCAGCGCGCTCTCGGTGAGCAGTTGCCGCACCAGCCGCCCGCGGCCGGCCCCCAGCGCCAGCCGCAGGCTGAACTCCTTCCGCCGCACCGCCGAGCGCGCCAGCAGGAGATTGGCGACGTTCGAGCAGACGATCAGCAGCACTACGCCGCAAATCGCCATCAGGATCTTGAGCGGCGCCGCGAGAATGGCCTGCGCGCCGAGGTGCGCCTCCCACAGCGGCAGCAGCACCGCCCCGACGCCCTGGTTGGTTGCGGGGTAGGCCCGCGCCAGTTCTGCGGCGATGGCTTGAATCTCCGCGCCCGCCTGCTGCATGGTCGCTTCCGGCTTCAGCCGCGCGATGACGCGCAGCGGCCGGGCTTTGCGCTGCTCGAAGTCCGAGTCGTCCGCTCCGGTCAACCGGCCCTTCATCACGAAGGGCACCCAAACGTCGAACGCCAGACCGGCCATGGATCCATGGAATCCGGGCGGCGTGACGCCGATGACCGTGAAATCGCAGCCGCTCAGCCGAATGGTCTTGCCGGCGATGCCGGGGTCGGCGCGGAAGCTGCGCTTCCACAAGCCGTCGCCGATCACCGCCACGGGGTAGCCGCCGATCTTGCCACCGTATTCCTCGGGCGCGAAGACGCGGCCCAGCGCGGGTTTCACCCCCAGGACGGCGAAGTAGTTGCCCGTAACCATTTCCGCCCAAACCCGCTCCGTCCGCTCGCCGTCGCCGAGATTGAGCGAGCGCAGTTGCGCCCCCGCAAGCCCCGCCAGCAGGCGGTTCCGGTCCCGAAGATCGCGGTAATTCGGGTAGGAAGTGGTAATGTACTCGCCGCTGGGGGTAAGCGTCTCGAGGGCCACCAACCGGCTGGGTTCTTCAACGCCGGGCAAGGGGCGCAGCAGCACGGTATCGATCCAACTGAACACCGTCGAATTGGCGCCGATGCCCAGGGCCAGCGTGAGCATCGCCACTGCCGTGAACCCCGGGCTCTTCCGCAGCACCCGGAATCCATACCGCACGTCGCTCCACAAACACCCCATGTTCACCTCACTGGCAGCGCAGGGCGATCATCGGATCGACCTTTGTCGCGCGACGCGCGGGAAGGTAGCTGGCGGCGAGCGCGATGGCGGCCAGAAACGCCGCGGCGCCGAGGAAGACCGCAGGGTCGGTGGGGCTTACCGTGAGCAAGATGGGCGCGATCAGGCGGGTGAGCGCCAACGCCGCCCCGAGGCCCAGCACCACGCCCGCCAGCGTCAGGGCCATCCCCTGCCCCACCACCATCCGCCGCACATCCGCCGGGCGCGCCCCCAAAGCCATGCGGATGCCGATCTCTTGCGTCCGCTGGGAGACCGAGTACGCCATCAGGCTGTAGAGGCCCACCGCTGCCAGCAGCAGTGCCAGAGACCCCAGCGCGCCGAGCAGGCTGGCGGCCATCTTCTGGGCGAACAGCGATTGCCCGATGTGCTCGGTGAGCGGCATCACCCCGGCGATGGCGATCCCCGCATCCAGGGCGCGCGCTTCGCGCCGCAGCATCCCGAGCACGCTGTCGGGAGCGCGCGCGGTTCGGATGTACACGGTGATGGGCACGTCGGGCCGGTAGATCTGGAGGAACGGAACATAGAAGAAGGGCATGGGCCCCTCGGCGAAGCCGTGATACCGGATGTCCCTGGCCACGCCGACGATGGTGAACCAGCGCCCCCAGCCGCGCACTCGATACCCGATCGGGTTCCGGCCGGGCAGAAACCGCCTGGCGAAGGCCTGGCTCACGATGGTCACGGGCAGCGATTTCTCGTCGTCCCGCTCGGCGAAGTCGCGCCCCACCACCAGCGGGATCTTCATCAGGTCGAAGTAGCCCGGCGCCACCACGTTGCGGTAGATCTTCATGTTCTCGCTCAGGCCCGGCACGTAGCCCTCGATTTGAAGGTCTTCCCAGGAGCCGGCGTCGAAGCCCAGCGGCACATAGTCGGAGTATCCCACCGCCTGGATGCCGGGCACGCTTTCGAGGCGCTCGCGCAGGCGGCGGTAGAACATCCGGCCCTGCTCGCGCGTGTATCCGCTGGTGTCGAGTTTGAATCCCGCCAGCAGCACGTGGTCCACCTCGAAGCCCGGGTCGATCCTCCTGGCGCTCTGGAAGCTCTTGACGAACAACCCGGCGCCGATCAGGGCGACCAGGGCGAGCGCGACCTGGGAAACCACCAGCAGTCCCCGCAAACGGTGCGACTTCGCTCCGGCGGCGCCGCCCCGCCCGCCTTCCTTGAGGGTCGCATCCAGGTTCGGCCGGAGCGACTGAAGCGCCGGAGCCATGCCGAAGATCATCGCCGTGGCGAGACTCAGCAGCGCGGTGAACGCGAGCACATAGCCGTCCATGCGCATGTCCAGCGTCAACGGGTAATTGCTCGCCGGCGCCAGCAACCTCAACGCGCCGCTCATCCATTGAGCCAGCACCAGGCCGAGCGCCGCCCCGCCCGCCGCCACGAGCGCGTTCTCGGTGAGCAATTGCCGGAGCAGCCGCAGGCGGCCCGCGCCCAGCGCCAGCCGGATGCCGAACTCCTTCTGCCGCGCGGTGGCGCGCGCCAGCAGCAGGTTGGCCACATTCGAGCACACGATCAGCAGCACCACCCCGCAAACCGCCATCAGAATCCGCAGCGGGGCGGCCAGGATGTGCTGCGCGCCGAAATGCGACTCGGGCATCGGCAGCAAGGTGGCGCCGATCGCCTCGTTCGAGCCCGGATAGGCCCGCGCCAGCCCCCGGGCGATCCCCTGCACTTCCGCGCGGGCCTGCTCCATCCGCACTCCAGGCTTCAGCCACGCGATCACCCGCAGCGTGCGCACTTTCCTGTCCTGGAGCGGCCAGTCGCCCGCGCCGGTCAACTGGTTCTGCATCACCAGCGGAACCCAGACCTCGGTGGCCAGGATGGCCCGGGATCCTCGGAACCCGCTGGCGGCAACGCCCACGATGGTGAACTCGCGCCGGTTCAGCCGGATGGTCCTGCCCACCACGGCCGGGTCCGAATGGAACCGCCGTTTCCACAATCCGTGGCCGATCACCGCCACCGGGTAGCCGCCCGGCGTGTCGCCGTATTCTTCCGGAGCGAAGACGCACCCCAGCGCCGGCTTCACTCCCATCACCGCGAAGTAGTTCCCCGAGACCAGTTCCGCCCAGGTCAGCTCCGCGCGCTGGTCATCGCCCAGATTCAGCAGGCCAGGCTGCTCGGCCGCCAGCCCGGCGATCAGCTTGGCCTGGTCCCGATAGTCGCGGTAGTCCGCATAGGAAGTGGTAAGGAATTCCCCGTTCGACGCCAGCGTCTCCAGGGCCAGCAGCTCATTGGCATGTTCCGCCCCCGGAAAGGGACGCAGCAGGACCGCGTCGATCCAAGTGAAGACCGCGCTCGCCGCCCCAATACCGAGCCCCAGCGTGAGCACGGCCACGGCCGTAAAGCCCGGGCCTTTCCGTAGCACCCGGATCCCATAACGGACATCCTGTAATAGGGTTCCCACGGCCACAATGGGGAGCACGCGGAATGCCAATTGCCGCCCGCGCGGCTCAGGGACTTGCGCGCGCCGCCTGTCCGGTTCCGGGACCGAGGTGCGCAAAAGCGGACAAGGGCAGGCCGTTTGGCCTGCCCTCGACTATCACCGAAGGCTGGTTACGGGGAGTGGAACGTCCCGGCCAGGGAATTGCTCCGCCGTACCCCCACAGGCGCTTCCAGCGAGACCGTAATGGGCACGTCGATCCCACTGTTGAAACGGATGCCGTAAATGGAGATGGTCATGCTGAGCGTGCCCGGAGTCGAGATGATCGCTGTCGACTGCGTCCAACCCGTGATTGATCCGTTGGCGATGTTGAAATTGAGGCGCACCGTCTGCCCGGATGCTACGGCGCCTTGAGGATCCACGAAATCGACCGTGACTGGTATTGTGTCTGCCGAGGACCCATGGCTGGCCGGACCGGCTCTCAGGTTCGAGATCACAAAACTGGGATCGACCACCGCGTTGATGGTGAAGGTGACCGTGCCCGACTTCCCCTCCGGAGACACCACGTCCACCGTCCGGCTCCCCGACGCGGCGTTGCTGGCGATGGCCACCTGCGCCGTCACAGTGGTCGAGGTGGCGTTCAGGTTGGTCACGGTAATGCCGTCGGCGGGAACGAACTCAATGGCCGTCACGCGGCTCAGGTTCGAGCCATTCACCGTGAAGGTGCCGATGGTCTGCCCCGGGTCCGCCGAGGTCGGGTTGATGGAAGTGATCGTGGGCGTCGGGGGCGTCTGAATGCTGAAAGAGAGGTGATTCGATTCCCCGCCGCTAGTGACCACCCACACCGAGCGGGACCCCGGCGTAGCATTGGAGGCGATGGCCAGCGTGCCGGTCACCGATGTCGCCCCAACGTTCAGACTCGACAGCGTGAGGCCGGTCGAGTTATCCCAAGCCACCTGCCCGCCGGTCAGATTGGTGCCGGTAATGGTGAAGTTGTTGATCGTCTGTCCCACCTGGCCCGAGGTGGGCGAGATCGAGGTGATCGCCGGCACCGGAGTGACGGCCGCCATGGTAACGGTCAGCGCGTTGGCGGTCTTGCCGTCCACGGTCAGCACGATGGAGACGTCTCCCTGGCCCCGCAGGCTGCGCGGCAACTGGATGTTGAGCTGGTCCAAACCTACAAAGTATCCTTGCGCACCCGCATAAGCCACCACGGTGGTCTGGCCGCCGACCGGGGCGCTGACGTTCACCAGGCTCGTGCGCCCCCGAATGCCCGTGCCGTACACCACCAGGAAAGTCGTTTCGGTCGCCGCCCCCATGTCGATGGGTATACTGACGAACTTGTTCTGAGTGCTGTCCCAGCGGCAAAGGTCGGCGCTGCTCACCTCGGACCCACTCGCGTTGTACCTTTTCGCCTGCCCGACCGCGAGTCCCGTGCCCTGCGAATTGGCCGAGAACAGCCCGGGAGCGACACTCTCGATCACTACCGTGCCCGTGTGCACCCCGCCGTCGAATCCGGTGACGGTAATGGTCGCGTTTCCGCCTTGGGTCCCGTCCGGAATCAGGACGTTGAGTTGCCTCGGACTCACGTCAAACAGCCCCATGTCCCGCGAGGTGCCGCCGCTGTCCTGGATCTTCACCGAAACGTTTCCCATGGAGGTAGGCAGTGGCAGGGAGGGCGCGTGTAACGTAACCGTCGTAAAGTCGGTGCCCGAGCTCCACCAGACGACAGCGATCATCCCGGGCGCAACCGGCGGGACGGCGTAGCTGGCTGCCGAGGTCACGACGATGGAACCACCCGGAGACGGGGTGGCCGTTACGGAGGCGGTGAAGACCACCGGAGTGGTAACCCCCGTGGCGCTGGCCGAGACCGTCGCCGTCCCCACCGTACTCCCCAACGTGACCGTCGTCTGGGCGCGGCCCGCGGCATCGGTCAGGACGCTGCTCGAGGTCACCGTCGCGTTGGTGGGGAAGAAGGTCACGGTGACGCCCGCCACCGGGGTGCTGCCTTCGTCGACCTCGACCACCAGCGCGCTCGCCAGGTTCGTATTCACCGCGCCGGTTTGGTTGTTGCCCGAAACGATCGTGATGGTCCGAGCCGCGGGCAGGAGGCCGCCGATCTTCAGGATGAAGGCGTCCGAGGCTCCTCGGAGCGCGTTCTGATAGCCGCCCGAAACGAATGGGAAGTTAGTCGAACTGGTGTCGCCGAGGATGTACGCATTCCCGCTCGTGTCCAGTACCACCGCGTTGCCCTCGTCGTCACCGCTGCCGCCCAGGTAACTCGAATACGCGAGCGACGAGCCCGTGTCGTTCAACTGGCAGAGGAAGCCGTCGCTGGTGCCCGACAAAGAGGTACTCAAGGCGCCGGAAGTCGTGGGGAAGTCCGTCGAGCTGGTGTTCCCCGTCACAGAGACATAGCCGCGGGAATCCAGTGCCATGCCATAGGGGATGTCCGTGCTGGTGCCTCCAATGAACGTGGAATAGGACAGGGCGGAGCCGGCGGGATTGAGCTTGCTCACGAAGACCTCGCCATTGCCCCGGTTTGCCGACTGGTACACGCCCCCCGTCACCGGGTAGTCGGTCGAATAGGTCAGTCCGGCCACGTACGCGCTGCCCTGCGCGTCCACTGCGAGTCCGAACGGGACCTCGTCGTCGTTGCCAGCCAGCAGAGCCGAGTAACTCGGCGCCGAACCCGCCGGGTTGAGTTTGACGACGAAGGCGTCCGCGCCTCCGGTGCTGGAGCTGCGGTAGGCTCCGGTGGTGGTCGGGAAACTGGTTGAGGTGGTAACTCCGGTCACGTAAAGGTAGCCGGAGCTGTCCACCGTGAGCCGCACGCCCTCCTCATCGCCGGTTCCCCCCAGCAACGTCGAGTAGACCGCGCTGGAACCGGAGGCGTTCAGCTTGGTCACGTACGCGTCGCTGGTGCCGCTCAGGGTGGTTTGGTAGGCGCCCGTGGTGACGGGAAAATCGGTCGATGACGTGAATCCGGTCACGTAAGCGTTGCCGGCGGAATCGATGGCCAGCCCGTTGAGATCCTCATCGTCGGTCCCCGCCAAAAAGGTGGAGTAGACCAACGCGGAACCGGTAGGGTTGAGCTTCGTGACGAAGTTGTCCTGGCAGCAGGTGTCCGCGCTCGTGGACTGGAACGAGCCCGGTGTCGTCGGGAAATCCGTCGACCAGGTGATCCCGCCTACGTAGGCATTGCCCGCGCTGTCCACCGCAATGGCTTCCGCCTCGTCATCGCCACTGCCGCCCAGATAGGTGGAGTACACCAGAGCCGTCCCGGTCGGGTTCAGCTTGGTGACGAAGGCGTGCTCATAATACGGCACCACGGTCGTTTGGACCGTACCGGAAGTGACCGGAAAGGAAAAGTAGGAACCCGTGCCGCCGCACACATAGGCGTTGCCGGAGGAGTCCACGGCGATGGAAAGGCCCAACTCCCCGCCAGTGCCGCCCAGCAGCGTCCCATAGGTCACCGTGGGATCGATCACCAGCGGCCGGCTGGGGTCGTAATCCTTCACTCGAAACCCGACCTCGTTGTGGCCGGTGATCACCTGGGCCGCCGGCAGTTTCCGGATGAAGCCGTCGATCTCCTGGTACACCACCGGGCTGTGCTGGCGGATCTCCCCCAGCTTGGTCCGCAACACCAGGTCGCCGCCGGCCTCCAACTCCATCCCCTCGACCCCGTCATAGGCCAGCCGGAGCTGGTTCGGGTCCGCCCCAGGCGCGACCACGAAGTCGTACTCCAGTTCCCGCTGGTTGCCGTAGTACACCAGGTCGATTCCCGGGTATACCCCCGGCTGTTCGACTCGCGCATAGGTAGGGATGCCGATCCGCCACTTGGCCGGATCCTTGCCCAGAAGGTAGTTCGCCTTGCCGGGAAGCAACTGCGCGCCGCTGAGCGGGGCGGCGGGATCGGAGCCCACCAACCGCACCTTCACGCTGGTTTGCTCACGCTCGGAAGCCAACGCACGCAGCGTGCGCCGGGAGAGATTCCGCCCCCTGAGCGGCCTCGTCGCCCCGGAACGCTGAAGCATCATCACAGCCTCGGTGCGGGTGAGCAGGAGGTTGTATCCCCTTCCGCGCGCCACGAACCCCGCCGATGGATCGGCCTGGCCCATATTGGCCTCGAAGCTGAGCGGCAGCCTGCCGTACATGCCATCCAGCGCTGCTACGCCCGGCTCGCCAGCCGACGCCTGGAAGCTGCCTAACAGGACCAGCCCGAGCGCCGACAACACAGCCCAGTACAGGGCGGAGAGCACGGCCTTAACGGATTTGCCCACGGGATTCTTCCTCCTCGATTCGGTCAATTCGCCGGCGGGATGAGTGCGGGCGGACGCTGACCCGCCTCCGACGGAAACACAGGATGACACGAACGCCCGGCCCTGTCAAGCGGCACTGACCGTGCGGCATTCCGGCTCCGCCGGAAGGGCGGGCACCGGGCGCTGGCCGGCACTGACCGTGCGGCATTCCGGCTCCGCCGGAAGGGCGGGCACCGGGCGCTGGCCGGCACTGGCCGTGCGGCATTCCGGCTCCGCCGGAAGGGCGGGCACCGGGCGCTGGCCGGCACCGGCCGTGCGGCATTCCGGCTCCGCCGGAAGGGCGGGCACCGGGCGCTGGCCGGCACCGACCGTGCGGCATTCCGGCTCCGCCGGAAGGGCGGGCACCGGGCGCTGGCCGGCACTGACCGTGCGGCGGTGCGGACCGCTCGTTCACACTCGCGGCTCGGTGCTGGGGGTGGAGTGGGAGCACCGAACCACGAGCGTCAGCGAGTGGTCCGACCGGGCGGAGGCGCTCAGCGCAGGTAGAAGAGGCTGAGGCGGGGCAGGCCGCGTCGCCGGCGGCGTCAGCCCGCCCGGCCGCTCATTCTACTGTCTGAATCGCAGCCAGATTGCAGCCGCGTCTACTTCAACGTCCGTTTCCGGAAAAACGGCTTGGAAGCGTGGAACATGGCTTCCTGAGCGGTGACGAAGCCGCCCACATTGCCGGTCTTGACGGCCGCCGCCAGCTCATCCAGCGCGGCGTTCATCACGGCGGCGTCCTGGGCGCCGAGCAGGCGCCCGAAATCGGCGCGCAGCCCCGGCTCCAGCTTCACCATGTCCTGCATGAACGCGGTGAACGCCTTCGAGCTCTCGGGTGCCGTGCCGCGCGTCTTCTGGCACAGGGCGGCCAGCTTGTTGGCCGACTCGGACTTGGCCGCCTCGCCCAGAACGCGGGAGAAGTTCTGCAACTGCCGGATGGAGTGCGCGAGGACCTGGCCCTGGGGGGCCGCCCGGGTTTGGAAGACGATCCCGCCCATCTCCTGGCCTTTCACCTGCTCGGCGACCTGGACGGTCACGGAGTTGGTGCGCCCCAGCGTCTGAGGCAGGGTCACCGAAAGCACGGCCTCGCGCTTCTCCAGCGGGCCGAGCGAAATCCCCTGCACCACTACCCGGCGGGCTTGCGCGGGGATCTCCAACACCGGGCCCAGCTTGGACTGAACGATCTCGCTGCCGGTAACGCGCGAGAACGTCAGTCCCGCCGGCAACTGGAGCTGGATCTTGGGCGCCTGCGCCGCCACGGCAAACACCGGCTTGGTGACGACCAGATCGACGAGTGTCTTCTCCTTGCTCCCGTTCTCCAGCCACCAGTAGTACTTCTTGACCCAGCCCCAGACCGTGTCCTCGACGGTCACGTTGAGCTGCACTTTGTTGTTGTCCATGCGGGCTTGGCCGGACGCGTTGGCGGGGTCGCCCGGGGCGTTCAACGTGTCGTGCAGGCAGTACTTGCCAGGCAGCGGCACGTCGTCCCACTCAGCCGAAATGACGCGGCTCTCGCCCGGGACCAGGTTGTTCACCGCCACCGTGGGGGGAAGGGGTGGGAGGGGGATTGGGTGCCAGGCGGCCGGAGTCATCCAGGCGGACGGCTCCGACCACGACAGGGCTGCGGTCGCATCGAGCGTGGTACAGCCGATGTTGTGCACCCGGGCGTAGACGAAGTTGGGCTGGCCGAACTCGGGGTTCTGGAGCTCGGTGAGGCCGTCATTGGTCCAGCGCACCCACAGGTCCGGTCCCTCATACCAAGTGGTGGAGACGCAGATGGGCGGGACGGCGCCGTTGTCCTCGGCGCAGTCGCGGCTGTAGACGAACTCTGTGAGGATCGGGTCGGCAGGCTGGGCATTGGCCAGCACGATCTTGGGCGCGATGCCGCGATAGTCGCCCACCACCGTTTCGCTGGACGTGGTTTGGGCGTGGGCGTACGTATTGGCCTCCTGCACGGTCAGAATGCCGTCGCCGTTGGCGTCGGAAGCCACCGCCGCGCCGGTCGGCGTCAGTTGCCGCAGCGCGGAGGTGATGAAGTAGCTGAAGTCCGCGTGCACCACGTCATAGAAGTCAGAGAACGAGCTCTGATCGTAGCGGCTCGAGGTATGGGCCATCATATGCAGGCCCTGGATGTCGTCCTGCAACGCCCCGCTGTGGCAGGTCATCACGAAGACCGTCTTGATGACGCAGGCCGGAAGCAGCTTGAACAGGTTGGCGAATTCGGCATCCGTCACCTGCTCGCCGGTGTTGGAGATGTTCGCATGATAGAGATGGTTGCCCGAGACGTCGTCGCCGTCCCAGCTTCCATGACCCATCCACCAGTAGAAGAGGAAGTCCCCGGGCTGCACCTGGGGCACGCCGTGCGCTGCATCGCCCGTGGCCAGCCAGTTGAAAATGTTGGTGACATTGGCCTTTGTCGTGGCGAAATCGGTGATCTGGGGCAAACCCGGAAAGACCGTGCCGGTCTGGTAGTTCGCGTGGGCGCTACCGAAGTCGGTGCCGTTGCAGTACAGCACGAAGATGTGGTTGTGGGTGAAGCCCCGGTCGATCAGCATGCGGTACATGAAGAACAAGTCGTACCAATACTCCGAGTTAATCATGGTGTCGTCAGCCGTGGTGCACCCGGCGCTGATCAGCACGGCGTACTTCTGCTGCGCCGCGGCCTGGGGCGCCAAGCAGGCTGCCAGGATCGCCACCATCAAAATGGGGATGAAGAGTGATTTCGTTCTCATGATGATCCTCCCTGTTCCAGATCCGCCCGGCTACGGCTCCGCCGGGAGCTGGACCTTCTGGATGACTTTCAGCTCGCGGTCGGCATACCAGAATGCCCCGCTATCCCATGCCAGCCCCACCGGGTCCTTGCCCGGCAGGCGCGCCACGAAGGTGCGGGTCAGGCTCATCTTGGTGGCATCCGGAAGAATCGTCCAGCGGGCCAGCAAGGACGGCGCTTTGCCGCCGTTGTAGGTCGCCATCCACAGCGATTTCCCATCGCTGGCCAGACCGCGGGGGAGGCCGTCGGCGAACATCGATTGCACGATGCGGCCGCTGGCCACATCCACGCGCACGAGCTGGCTGGACCAGCCCGCCGCATAAGCCACCCACAAGTACTTCCCGTCCCAGGCCAGGGCCTCCACGCTAATCGGACTGGTGGTGCGAGGCTTGGCAACTTCGATGGTGCGAAGCACCTTGCCCTCGGCGGGATCCACCTGTTGCACCTTGGTGATGTCGTCACCCGCGCACCACAGCGTCTTGCCGTCCCAAGCCAGCGCCCGGGGTTTCGCCACGCGGATGGCAAGGGTTCCCACGACCTTCTTATCCGCGACCCGGATCCGGGTCAACACGCCTTTCTGTGCATCAATGCTCCACAGAACGCCGTCCGCCATGCTCAGCCCCTGGATCGCCGCCGGGGCCGGCACGGAGTCGGCAACCTTGGCCTCGCTCAGCACCTTGGCGGGCTGCGCGGCCGCCAAGCCCAGAAACAACGCGGCCAGTACCAGGAGCATCGTCCCGGCCCGGACCGTCTGGGGGTTCCTTGTCGTCATCGCAACATTCTCCTTTCCGAACTTCACTTCGGTCTCCTCACCTGAATGTCGATCCGGCCCACGCTTTGGCCGCCGGCCCTCTGCACCACCGCCAGGGGATAGCGCACGCCGGGCGCGGCCCGCTCAGGCAGCCGGACATGAATCACAAATCGGGGCGCGCGGCCCAGTGGGACGCGAACGTTGCCCAGAATCCCCGGCTTTCCCTCCTCGACTACAAAGTGGGTGCCGCGGGGGTTGGACTGCAAGCGGGCCAGGCCTCGCACCTCGACCGTGCGCGCGGCGCGAATCAGCTCCGGGAAAGCCTGGATTTCGACACGGCTCTCCGGCGGCAGGCGCCGGGCGTCAAACTCGAACTCGAACACATCCGCCTTTCCTCCGAACTCGTGGGCCAGGAAGGGAATCATCGCCCAGCCGTCGGGCCGCGTGTCCTCGAAGGCGAGGTTGCGGTAGGCCTGGTTGTTCCCGTTTCTCATCCAGCGGATGAAGTCCGAGGCGGAGTCGATCAGCGAGGGGTCGGGGAAGGGATCCAGGGTGTTGCCGCACAGCCCGATGAGGCAGAAGTGGCCGGCGGTCCCGGGATCGGGCACGTGGGGCCAGACGATGGGACCGGCTACCGCCAGACCGCCCGCGGGCACCGCGGGCAGCACGACTTCGTCGATGAAGGTCCAGGCGGCCGGGGCGCATGAAGTGGTCAAGGGGGCGAAGTAAACGCGCACGTTGGCCTCGGCGGATTGGCCGCCCCGGTTGTGGACCCGCACGTAGATGTAGTTGTCGTTGCCGATCTCCACGGGATCGGAGCCGGGATCGACGGCCGGATCAGCGAAGGCGGTGGCGGGATCGGCCACCGAATCCTTGCGCACGATGATGTCGGGGCTCGTCGAGAGGCTGCCGGCAGAGGGTTCCAGGCCGGTGTCCGAGAGCGAATCCCGGATGTAAAGGTCCGGCTCGGCCGCGCACAGGCACAACTCGGCGATGGCCGCGCCGATGTCGTCCATGATGTGGAGCATTTCCGCCGGCGCCGGCTGGAAGGTCTGTCCCCATTCCACTCCGTAGGAAAACACCTTGCGCCGCAAGCCGTCGGTGACGTGCCGGCTGAAGGCATAGGGCGCCGAATCGCCCGCCGAGACGCCCACCAGATCGAAGATCTGCCCCACGTTGTAGGACTTCCCCCGCACGGCAAAGACGGCGTCGCGCATTCGCTGGGCGATGCGCACCTGCTTGGAGTCGTCGTCGACGAACATGAACTCGCGGTAGGCGTCCGAGGCCAGGCCGCGCTGGCCGTTGTAGGCAGCGTTGTTGAAAGCCATCTCCGCCTCGGAACCCTGGTTCTGGTCATCGCCCCACAGCCACATGATCTTCTGGCCGTAGGAGTGGAAGTCAGCGAAGCAGGCGATCTGCGGATAGGTGTCCAGCAGCCAGTGCACGTTCTGTGATTCGGCTTCCGAAAAGGGCGCGGTGCCGTGATAGGTCTCGGAGGTGGACGTGTAGAGATAGCTGAAATCCAGCGCCGGGTTGAAGTACAAGTTGGCGTCCCACAGGAAATCGTAGTTCCGGTTGATATCCACGCCGATGGCGCCGGGCACCGGGCGGCGGTTCTTGCGCCAGTCGTGGCCCGACTGCGAGTAGGTTTTCCCGTCGGGATTGACGTCCGGGAAAAAGAACAGCTCCAGCGTCTCGACGATCCGGCTGATTTCCGCGGCGGTGTAGGATTTCCCCTGAAACGTCAAACCCGCGGCGCTTTCGTAGGCGGCGATGAGATTTTCCAGGAAACCCACCAGGATATCCGAGCTGCCCCACTCGCGCGCGTGCGTGCCGCCCAGCAGCAGGACGCCTTTCCGGTTGGTCATGCCGCCGCCGGCGAGGCGCAGCGCGTGGGAGGTGCGGCCCTCGAAGGTCACATGGGGCAGCGTGACGATCTGGCACAGCGCAGGGTGGGCCACCGAGGCCGCCTCCAGCGCGGCCTCGATTTCCTCGACGTTCAGATAGGGAACCACAGGCATAGCCGGCCCTCCTGTCCTACGGCTTTCGATACCGATTGACCCGGGAGACGTGCCGGGCCGCCTCGCGGGTCATCTGCTCCAGGTCCCCCAGCACCTGCACCCGCCGCGCGGCCTGAAGCGGCTTCAGCGTGCTGTCGGGAACGATTCCGTCGATGAGGAGGTTGCGGCCGTCGATCCGGCGCAGCGAGGATCGCAGAATCTCAGCTTGAAAGTCCTTCCGCAAGGATGGGATATCGTCCAGCGAAGACACGTGGATCCGGACCCACCAGCGGCTCTGGGCGCTTCCGCTCATGGCATGTCTCTCCAAATTGTCAGCGAATTTCCGGCCCGCGGCCGGAATCCCGTTACTCAGACCCTTGATTAGCGGGGAAGGGCCTCAATTATCTCCGTGCCGATTCACATCCACCCGTATTTCGGTCCACTCTCCGGCACGAATGCACTCCCAATACTATCGCCGCGAATCGCGGGTGTCAACATGTTTCTAGAAGATAAAGACCATAATCCATTTAGATTCGGCTTTTTGCCCCGGATATTTCCCCTCGGGGAGTCAGCGCAGGTAGAAGAGGCTGAGGCGGGGGAGGCCGGCGGATTCGAGCAGGCGGCGGTCCAGGAACTGCCGCTCCAGCATGGCGATCTGCTCGGCGGTCATCTTGGCGCGGTAGGGGCGGAGCTGGAGGTCGAATTCGCGGCGGGCGGCGAGCAGGTCGTCGTCGGTCTGGCGGGTGCGGGCGGCGGCGATCATCTTGTCCTCGAGCGCGGCGAGCCGGCGTTCGAGGTCCTCGAGATTGCCGTAGTGCGCTTCGGCCTCGGCGGCCAGCCGGTCGAGCACCGCGGCGATCTCCTCGAAGGAGGCCTTCCTTAGCCGATCGGCGTTGGCCGCCAGGTAGGAGCGCAGCTCGTCGAGGGCGAAGGGCGGCGCGGCGGCGCGGGATTGGGCCGGCGGGGCGGTGCCGGCCATGATCTGCGCCTGCTCGATCACCGCCTGGGCGCAGTAGGCCAGCGAGTTGATCATGCGGACCCTGGACTTGCGGCCGCGCCACTTCTCGAAGGCCTCGTCGATGCCGCGCAACACCGCCTCCAACGGGAGGCCCGCCTCCTTCCAGCACTCGATGAGCGCCCAGTCGAGCGGGGAGAGCAGAAACAGGCCGGTGCCGCGGGCCTTCTGAAAATGCTCCTCGACCTCGGTGAAGTAGTTGAAGTAGTTGCCGGGCCAGAGTTCGCTGGTCATCGCGGCCGGGTCCGCTCCCAGATCAGCTCGAGGCCCTCGAGCGTGAGGTCTTCATCCACCTGCTTCAGGAAGCGCGAGCCGCGCACGATGAGGTGGGCCTGGCCGCCGGTTGCGACCACGCGAGTATCCGGGCCCAGCGCTTCGAAGAGCCGTTCCAGGATGCCGTCGATCATGCCGATGGTGCCGTAGTAGATGCCGGACTGCATGTTGCCGACCGTGTTCGTGCCGATCAGGCGCGCGGGTTCCCGGATGTCGATCAGGGGCAGCCGCGCGGTCTTCGCGAACAGGGCCTCGACGGCGATGCCGATGCCCGGGCAGATGAGACCGCCGAGGTATTCGGCGCGCGCGGATACGACGTCGAAGGTGATGGCGGTGCCGAGATCGACCACCACGCACGGACCGCCGTACTTGTGGAACGCGGCCACGCCGTTGGCCACGCGGTCGGCGCCGAGCTCCCACGGATTGTCGCAACAGATGCGCAGTCCGGAATCGGTCTCCGGCGTCACGAACAGCGCTTCCATGTGGAAGTAGCGGAGGGCCATCGCGGCCAGCGAGGAGTCCAAAGGCGGCACGACGCTGGCGATGATGACGCCATCGACCCGGACCAGGTCGAGCGAGGAGAAGGCAAAGAGATTGCGCAGCAGGATGCCCCACTCGTCGGCGGTCTGCTCGTGGACCGTTTGCAGGCGCCAGTGGGCGATGAGCCGGCTGGCTTCAAAGACCCCGATGGTGACGTTGGTGTTGCCGACGTCGAGTGCGAGTAACATCTAAGCTCCTTAGCGGGCCGGCCTGAGGCCTCCCGCTAAGATCAGTGTACGCGCGCCGTCGGGCCGGCGCAGGTAGAGGAAGCCGCTAGGGTCGAGGCCGTCCGTCACTCCTTCCATTGTGTCTACGACGACGCGCTTGCCGTTCACGTAGCTGGAAGCGCGGGAGAACGTCCGCAGGATGGCGTCGCGGCCTTGCTCGACGAGGATTCCGGTGAAGCGGCCGACGGATTCGAGAACGTTGGCGAGGAGTTGGTCGCGGGAATGGGAGCGGCCGGAGGCCAGGCGCAGGGAAGTCGCCAGTGCGGCGATGTCGTCCGGAAAGGCGGATTGGTTGACGTTGATGCCGATGCCGGCGATGAAGGCGGGGCCTTCAGTCTCAACCAGGATGCCGGCGCACTTCTTCTCGCCGACGAGGACGTCGTTGGGCCAGCGCAGGTCGCAGGCCAGGCCGGTCGAGCTGGCGATGGCTTCCGCCGTGGCGAGGCCCAGCGCCAGCGAGAGTACAGGAGAGCTCTCCGCCGGAAGGGCGAGCCGGAGGACGATGGAGACGTAGAGGCCGGTGCCGCGCTCGGAATGCCAGGCGCGGCCGTGGCGGCCGTAACCGCCGGTCTGCTCCTCGGCGACGACCGCGGTTCCGGATGGACAACCCTCGCGCGCGAGTCTGGCCGCCTCAGCCATGGTGGAGGCGCAGGTGTCGAGCCGGAGGATCATAGTTCCAGCCGGAAATTGAGGTCCACGGCGGGGGCCGAGTGGGTGATGGCGCCGCAGGAGACGAAATCGGCGCCGGTTTCGGCGTAGGCGCGCACGTTTTCGAGCGTGATGCCGCCGGAAAGCTCGACGGTGGCGCGGCCGGCGATAGAGCGGATCTCGGAGGCGGCCTGCTCGGGGGTCAGGTTGTCGAGCAGGAGGTGCGTGGCGCCGCAGGCCAGCGCCTCTTCGAGCTCGGCGTGGGTGCGGACCTCGATCTGAGGCTCGCCTCTCTGTTTCGCCCGCTCGAAGGCCGCCCTCACGCCACCCGCCGCCACGATGTGGTTGTTCTTGATGAGAATGGCGTCGTAGAGGCCCATGCGGTGATTGACGACGCCTCCGGCTGCCGCGGCCATCTTTTCCAGGCGGCGGAGTCCGGGCGTGGTTTTGCGGGTGTCGCGGATGCGGCAGCCGGTGCCGGCCACCGCATCGACATAGCGGCGGGCCAGCGTGGCGATTCCGCTGAGCTGCTGGAGGAAGTTCAGAGCCACGCGCTCGCACTCGAGGAGCTTGCGGGCGGGGCCGCGGACCGAAGCCAGCGGCTCGCCGGGCTGGCACTCATCGCCGCTGCGTTTCAAGAGATCGGTCTCGTCGTAGATCAGCGGCAGCAGTTCGACGCCAGCGACGATGAGCGGCTGCCGGGCGAAGAAGCGGCCGGCAGCACGCATTTCAGCGGGGACGCAAGCTTCGGAGGTGATGTCGCCGGTTCCGATATCCTCGGCCAGCGCCCGCGTCACTGCGTCGAGGATGTCGGGGTGGTGGACGTCGAAGGTCATTGCAGTCCGTCGAGAGCCCTGCGGCTCTTTTCGAGCTGGACTTGGTATTCGGCGAGCTTCTGGCGGATGGAATTGACCACGTGCTCGGGCGCGCGCGCCAGAAACTCCTGGTCGGCGAGCTGGCGCTGGGAATTGGCGATGACTTTGTCGAGCCGCTCGATCTCCTTCTCGAGGCGTTTCCGCTGCACCTCGACCTGGGCCAGCGGGATGCGGAGCACCAGGTCGAATTCGGTGGTGGAACGCTTGACGCCCTGGACGTCGGAGGGCGCCGGCTCCGCGCGGACCTCGAGCTTCAGGTTCGCCAGCTTCTGGATGGCGTCGAGCTGCTTGCGGGCGACCTCGGCGGCGGCGGTCGGCGAGTACAGGACGCCCTCGAGCTGCTCCCTGGGATTCACGCCCATGTCGGCGCGGAGGTTGCGCGCCGAGGCGACGATCTCCTGGAGGAGCTGCATCTGGCGTTCGGCCGGGTGATCGGTGACGTGGATGTCGTACTGCGGATACTGGCTGAGCGCGATGGAGACCGGCCGCGCGGCGGCGCCCTGGGCGAGCCGCTGCCACAGCTCCTCGGTGAGGAACGGCATCACCGGGTGGAGCAGCCGCAGCGAGGTTTCGAAGACAGTGAGGAGGTTGCGCCAGTGCGGGTCCAGCCCGGAGTTCTCGCGGAAGCGCAGCTTCTTGATCTCGAGGTACCAGTCGCAGAACTCGTGCCAGAAGAACTGCCAGAGCAACTGGGCGGCTTCGTGGTAGCGGTAGCGGTCGATGGCGCGGTTCACCAGGTCGGCGCAACTGTTCAGGCGGCTGAAGATCCAGCGGTCTTCGAGCGGGATGCCCTCGATGCCGGAGCTGACCGGCTCGGGGCGGTAGGAGACGGACTCTTCCGGCACCCAGGGCTGGACGCCGGAGCGCTCCATGTTGAGGAAGATGAGGCGGGCGGCGTTCCAGATCTTGTTGGCGAAGGCGCGGGCGCTCAACATGCGCTCTTCGGTGAGGACGATGTCGGTGCCGGGAGCGGCGCCGAGCAGCATGGACATGCGGACGGCGTCGGTGCCGTACTTCTCGGTGACTTCCAGCGGATCGATGACGTTCCCGCGGGTCTTGGACATCTTCTGACCCTCGGGGTCGCGGACCAGGGCGTGGATGTAGACCTCGCGGAAGGGAACGTCGCCGGTGGCTTCCAGGCCCAGCATGATCATGCGGGCGACCCAGAAGAACAGGATGTCGAACCCGGTGATCATCAGGGAGGTGGGGTAGTAGGTGCGGAGGTCTTCGGTTTCGTCGGGCCAGCCGAAGGTGGAGAAGGGCCAGAGGCCGGAGCTGAACCAGGTGTCGAGGACGTCGGGGTCCTGCTCGAGACGGGTGGAGCCGCAGGGGCAGGTTTCGGGCGCCTCGCGAGCCACCAGGATCTGGCGGCAATCCTGGCAGTGCCAGGCGGGAATGCGGTGGCCCCACCAGAGCTGGCGCGAGATGCACCAGTCGCGGATGTTGTACATCCACTCGTAAAAGGTCTTGGTGGAGTTGTCGGGCGTGAACTGGATGCGGCCGTCCGCGACGGCGCGGATGGCCGGCTGGGCCAGCGGCTTGGTCCTGACGAACCACTGGGTGGAGATGAGCGGCTCGACGGGGGTCTTGCAGCGCTGGCACTTGCCCAGGCTCACCTGGTAAGGCTCGATCTTCTCGATGAGGCCGAGGTCGTCCAGGTCGGCGACGATGCGCTGGCGGGCCTCGAAGCGGTCCAGGCCGGCGTAGGGCCCGGCGGCGGCGGTCATGTGCGCGGTGTCGTCGATGACCTGGATCTTGGGCAGATTGTGGCGGCGGCCGGCCTCGAAGTCGTTGAGGTCGTGGGCGGGAGTGACTTTGACGACGCCGGTGCCAAACTGCGGATCCGCCACTTCGTCGAGGATGATGGGGATCTCGCGGTTCATGAGCGGCAATTGGACGGTCTGGCCCTGGAGATCGCGGTAGCGCTCGTCGGAGGGATTCACGGCGCAGGCGGTGTCGCCGAGCATGGTCTCGGGCCGGGTGGTGGCGACCACCAGGTAGCGCGAGGAGCCGGCGACCGGGTAGCGGATGTGCCAGAGGTTGCCGGCCACCGAGTCGTGGGGCACTTCGAGGTCCGAGAGCGCGGTGTGGCAGCGCGGGCACCAGTTGACCATGTACTCGCCGCGGTAAATGAGGCCCTTCTCGAAAAGGCGGACGAAGATTTCGCGGACGGCGCGGGAGAGGCCGGGGTCCAGGGTGAAACGCTCGCGGGACCAGTCGCAGCTTGCGCCGAGGCGAACCATCTGGCGCTTGATGGTGTCGCCGTAGCGGTCCTTCCAGGTCCAGACGCGGCGCTCGAACTCGAGGCGGCCCAGCGTGCGGCGGTCGAGGCCCTCGGCGGCAAGCTGGCGCTCGACCAGCATCTGGGTGGCGATGCCGGCGTGGTCGGTGCCGGGCAGCCAGAGAGTGTTGTCGCCACGCATGCGGTGCCAGCGGACGGTGACGTCGATCTCGGTGTGCTCGAGCATGTGCCCGATGTGCAGCGAGCCGGTGACGTTGGGCGGGGGGATTACCAGCGAGAAGGGGCGGCCGGGGCCTTTGGCATAGGCGCGGAAGACGCCCGAGTCGATCCACCACTGCGCCCAATGCGGCTCAAACCGTTGGGGCTCATAGACTTTCTCAAGTTGCATGCGGGAATTCCCAATATAGCACGAGGGCTTTTGCGGGCGTCTCGGATGGCGGGGCGGGCTTCCGGATTTGGGTTTGTTTCGTCAAATTTGTGTGGGGGCCGGCAGCGGGCAGCGAGCGGAGGCGTGGTACCGGGCCGGGGGTTGGGATTTGGGTTTGTTTCGTCAATTTCACTTTCTGGCGGCGGGGGCCTCCGGCTGCCGGGCGGCCGGAGCGGGGCGCCGCCCTGATTGTAAGCCGGGGCGAGGGGCCGGAAGAGGGAAGAACCGGCTGGATGATTGAGAGGGCGGGAGATAAGAGGCGGGGTGGGTGGGAGACTGGCAGAGAGGGCCGAATGACAAAGTACGAGATCATCCTCATACTGGAGCGGCGAGGACGGAGCTTTCATCGCCGAAGTGCCGGAACTGGCGGGTTGCGCTGCCGATGTCGCCACGCGCCAGGAGGCTCTTGCCAACGTCGAGACCGTGATCGCTGAATGGCTGGAAACGGCCCGGGAACTTGGCCGCCCGATCCCGGAGGCCAAAGGCTGGCTCCTTTCCGGGTGGGGCCTGCCGGAACCTTCGCCTCGTTCACGCTGGGAAGGCGAGTCACCCACAGTCTCCCGCAGGGATGGCACCCCCGATTCGGCAACCCGCGGTGCCGGCTGTTCGTCGCTCCGGCAGCCGTCCAGCCGCGGACAGGTCAAGGAGACAGGATGGGCGTTTTTCGGCCATGTGGGGCTACTTGGTCCGTTATCCGGGAATCGGCAGCTTGCCTCTGCGGAAACCGGTTGAGTTCCCGGTGACGTTGAGTTGGGCCGATGCCGTGGCCGCCGCCATATTTCGGGGGCTGAGATGTGCTGTAATGCACAAATGAGGAAACATGGCCGATGAATGACGACACGATGCCGCTAGGACCAGCGGTGCCGAGCAACCCCGGTGTCGATCTGGAGCGGCGAGGCGCAGTACGAAGGTACATTGAAGACAGAGGTTTCGGTTTCATCTCAAGGGACGATGGACCGGATCTCTTCTTTCATCAAAGAACTGCGAGTGCTCCAGGCTGTATGACGGTGAGATCGTTGCCTTTCATGTCGTGGCTAACCGGGACAGCGAGGAAGCGCGAAACGTGCGCCGAGTCGAAGGCGAGTATTTGACGGGCGACATTCTTCAATGGGATGTCGATCCGGCCACTCGGAGAGCAGAAGGCCTGATCGCTCCGCATGACGAAGGCGAGCCCTTGCACTTTTCGGGGCAGGATTTGGCGCGCCCTCGTGGCGTAGGAGCTCGAACTACCAATCCCAGGCCTTGGCATGCCGCTCGTTACCGCCTCGTTCCCCGAATCGCGGGGAGTGCTCGCGCCGTGGATATTGAGATCGACTGGCGATATCCGCTCCAAAGATTCGCTTACTTAGGAGACGAGGAGGAGGTGGTATGCCGGTTAAAAGCTGTCACTCTCGATGAAGACTGGGATTACCGCAGTTCCAAGAGCAAGAAGCCTCATGAGATCTTGTACAACTACCTGCAATTTACTTTCGCCAAGCTCGTCGATGAAGATCGCACTGCCCCCGCGAAGGATCGCAAGATCAGAATCCATACGGACCTGAAGGACCATGCATCTCTTGCCACATTCAACACGGGTCTCGTTGACAAGCGGTACGAATCTGTCTTTGCTCTGTTCGACCGGAATGAATCCGGCAGACAGCAGCATTGGAAGTTCCTTGCCTTTTGCACAGCCGGCGAGGATGCGGGCAAACTTCTGTCGCGGTACTTCAACCCACTTCCAGGCCCTGCCCGCTACTTCTCACACGCTTCTGAATTGCTCTATGACCCGGATGCAGCGCTGCATCCAGACTACACACATATCTTGTCAGAGAACCGGGACCGTCTACCTCGCGATCTGGTGCAACTCGTCGAACATCTACCGCCGGTCAAGGCAGAGAATGTCCTGAAAATGCACATTGATCGCGCCATAGACCTTGCGAGAAAACGGACCCGCTGGAACTTCAAGACCGCGATACCGCACTACTTCCCGACGCTAAAGCGACTCGACTTTCTTCTTCCGTTGTGTCTCCTCGATGATTCAACGGTCGATGTGGCCCTTGCGGTTCAGCGCACAGAAACGGGTTACATAGGCAGCACAATCCTGCCCCTTGATTGGGCATACAAGAGTGCTTGTCTTGTGTGTCGCCCTGATAGCGATTGGCTTGCACCTGCTGAGATCGATGCGGGAGATGAGCTTGGCGTCGAGTAGTGTGATCGCTATCGCCATGCTAGATGAAGAAACGGCGTGAGAATCCAGTTGGCTGCGTAGTCGGCATTCCGGAGAGTAGCGCCGGTCGAGGAACGGTGAAGGCGATGGGGCTGCGGGGCAGGTCAGAGCAGGTGGTCCAGCACCAGGGTCTCGAAACCGCCCACCCGCTCGAATACCGGATCATTCGTCACCAGACCGGTTGCCTGCGCACGGATTGCGGTCGCGGCTTGCAGCGCGTCCGGGGTCCGCAGACGATGTGCGGCGCGGATACTGGCTGCGATATCCGCGACCTCGAGGTCCGGGGAGATCCAGTCGAGATTGGAATACGTGGCAAGCAGCGCGTAGAACTCATCGACCCGCTGCTCTCCGGACCCCCGGTAGGGTTGAACCAGCAATTCCGTCATGGTGATCGTGGAGGTTGCCGCTCGATGGTCCGAGCGTTCCAGCCATGCGAAGATGTGGCCGTTGAGACCCACATACCTGAAACGCCCGAGTCCACGCAGAGTGCCTCTGGCGTGCCAGCCACTCGGAGACGATTCACTTTGGCGCTCCGGCCGCCATGACGGGGCCGGGCGCACAGGACTCGGTTTCCCAGCATCCGCTACACTCAACGCATGCTCCTGTGCCCCGTCCGCAATTGCCGCGTGGCGCTGGTGCGGGAGGAGCGGCGACTGCTCTGTGCGCGCGGGCATTCCTTCGACGTCGCGCGTAGCGGATACATCAATCTGCTTCAGCCGCAGGATCGGCGATCCAAGCAGCCGGGCGACGCGACTGCCGCTGTTGCGGGGCGGCGGCGATTGCACGATCGCGGCATGACCGGAATGCTGGCGCAAGCGATCGCAGAGACCGTGGCCGCATCGCCGAGCGACATCGTTCTCGATGCCGGCTGCGGTGACGGTTTCTACCTCGGCACCCTCGCTCGCCAGACCGGATTTAGCGCGCATGGAGTCGACATCTCGGTTCCGGCCATTGATGCCGCGGCGCGGCGCTATTGCGGATGCGAGTGGATCGTGGCCAACGCCGATCGCTTCGTGCCGTACGCCGACCGCTCGTTCTCGATCGTTCTGTCAATCACGGCACGGATGAATGCGAGCGAATTCCGGCGTGTCCTGCGCGAGGACGGACGCCTCCTCGTCGCCCTTCCCGCCCCCGAGGATCTCGTCGAGTTGCGCGGAGCGGGCCGCGATCGCGTGGCCCGAACCGTCGAGACATTCGCGCACGACTTCACGCTAGTCGATCGGCGCCGCGTCACCACCGCGGCAGATCTCGATGCTGCCGCCGTTCACGACGTCTTGCTTTCGATCTACCGGCCGATGCGATCGCAGCCGGCCCAAGCGATGCGAGTGACGTTCAGTCTGGATCTGCTGCTGTTTCGAGCCGCGTAGCAGGTCAGAGCAGGTGGTTCAGGACCAGCGTCTCGAAAGCCCCCACCCGCTCGAATACCGGATCATTCGTCACCAGGCCGGAGACCCTGGTATATCCCTTGGGATTGCCTTACAATGGAGATCATGGGGACGCGAAAGGGAGTGGGGAAGAAGCGGCGGACGCTGTATGTCAAGAATCCCTCCGCGCATCGTTTGGCTGAGCAGGTCAGCAAACGGATGGGCGTGACCCTCAGCGACGCTGTGATTTCCGCTCTGGAAGAGAAGCTCCAGAAGACGGGACGGCCCCTGAATCGCGCGAAAGTGGATGCTCTCTGCGCCAGGTTCGGCGCTCTTCCAGTCGTCGACGCTCGTACCCCCGAAGAGATTCTTGGGTACGACGCATTCGGGATTCCGCGCTGATGGTAATCGACACGTCGGCGCTCATCGCGATTGCCCTCGGGGAGCCATCCCGGCAGCGGCTGCTGGACGCACTGGAGGCGGCGGGCGACCGAATCATCTCGTCGATATCGCTCCTCGAAGCGGGTATGGTCCTTCGGGCCCGACTGGGCGCGGCCGCGCTCACGTTGTTGTACCAACTGGTGGACGAACTGGTGAGCGAAGTGGCCCCGTTCGACGAGAACCAGGCGAGACTGGCCATCACGGCGTTTGGGCGCTTCGGAAAAGGGATGGGGCACCCGGCGCAGCTCAATTTCGGAGATTGTGCGGTGTATGCGCTGGCGGAATCTCGCCGCGAGCCTGTGCTGGCGGCGGGCAATGACTTCGCAGCGACGGATCTGACCGTCTACCGGCCGTAGCAACCACCGAGACGTGGCGGACCGCTACAGCGCGCCTAACCAGCGAATGGGAAACCGGGCGGCCAGTGCGTTGGCGAGTCTTTCGTCGGCCGTCACGAGGGGCATGTTCGCAAGAACGGCGAGGGCAACGTAGATGCAGTCGTACACGGTTCGCTCATGCGCCGCAGCGATGGCGAAGGCGTCTCCGAGCAGCGGGGCGGTGGGCGCGGTGGCGAATCTCCTCTCCTGCAAGGCGGTGATGGCCTCCTCGGCCGATGCCCGCGACAGGCGTCCCTGGCGGACTGCCTTCCAGAGAATGTTGCCGATCTCCGGCCAGAACAGGTTCGGAACCAGCAGGCGGAGCCGGCCGGCGGCGTAAGCTTCGAGGACCTGCGCCGCTTCGGCCGCCAGCGTCTCACCCGCACCTGGCAGAAACCACTTGGCAGCGACGCTGGCGTCCAGCACGCAGGCGGTCAACGGAGGCGGTCCTCGCGCTGGAGTTCTTCCGAACTGGGAAAAGGACCGGGCGCGGGCGACGGCCTGACGCGGACCCGTCGCGCGCGCTGAAGGAATTCCTTGCGGCGAGCCAGTTCTGCGGAGGTGGGAATGTTCTCCTCCAGGAGGGCAAGGACCTCGGCCGAAATCGATTTCCGGTGCTCGCGGGCGCGTTCGCGCAGAGCCTGGTAGAGATCGTCCGGAACATTTTCGACGTAGAGGGTTGGCATAGCAGTATCCAAGGGATAGTCTAGCCCGAAGTTCCATCCCGCAGCGGCGAGTATCTGACTGAGGGTGCGGGTGATGGCCCTGGAGGCAGGTTCCAGTTTCTGGCTACACGCCGAGCAGTTCGAAGGCCCGCGCCTGTAGCGGA
>JBEKWU010000004.1:0-87303 GCA_049512775.1 Bryobacteraceae bacterium | reverse complement strand
CTCCCGTTGGTCGGCCCGAAAAACATACACCTCAGGTCGGTGTACACCTCCGCCCACGGTTACATTCTTAAATGACCCAACCAAGACCGGTTTCGGTTACATCGTTAAATGACTTGACAGGCAGAACGATGGAGACGCAAAGCGGTTCCGGAGGTTAAGAATCGGCATAGGTCCTGGAGGCGGGGCGGGGCAACCCGAAGCAGGCGCGAGTGGAACTGAATGGAGACCACGGAATGGGTCCCGGGCACCAGCGAATGCTGTGCCCAGCCCCTCGAGACCACGTATCCGACGCTTTCCGGCGCATGGCTGACGTCTTCGAGAGCTGAGCCCCGCGCGCGATCTTACTCTAGGTCATTGGGCCCTGATTCGCATGGGAATCTCAGTGTTGCATGGAGGCATCGGGCCGAACGATGGCGGCGTTCACCATGGCCGTGAAAACGTGTTGCGCCAAAACGTTGTTCGGACCGGTGAGTTGGATCAGGACGACTCCGATCAGGTCCTTGCTCCTATCGGCGAACACCCAGGTGCCGAACGCCCCAGCGTGGCCGAAACTGCCGGGCGAGAGCAGATCGAGGCCGGCATTCGGGTCTTTGGCGACCATGAATCCCAAGCCGGTTCCAAAGCCCAGGTCTTTGGTTTCCATACTGCCGGTTTGCACGGAGGTCATGGCGGCAACGCTGGAACTGGAAAGAAGTTTCTTGCCCTCGTAAGTGCCGCCGTTCAGCATTATCTGGTAGAACGCGGCCAGATCGGCCGCGGTCGAGTACAGGCCGAACTCCGGCGCCGAGTATTTCGCGCCCTTGCGAAACTTATCGGGGTCGCCTCCCAGAACGTTGCCGCCAGGGCTCACAAACGACCCGTCTTGCGCGCGGTACAAAGCCGCAATCCGTGGGATGCGGCGCTCGTCCGGGAAAAAGAAGCTATCCTTCATTCCCAGCGGGAGCAGGATCCGCTCCGCGACGAACTTCTCGTAGGGTTCCCCGGACACCACTTCGACGATGTGGCCGGCCTGGTCCCGGAACTCGGGCAGGTATTTTTCCACCGGGTCGGTCAGGACCACTTTGCCTTGCTCCACCAGGATCATGACCGCGGCTGCCGTGACCGGCTTCGTCATCGACATGATCTGAAAGATCGAGTCCGTGCGCATCGGCTGGCGGGTGTCGAGGCGCTGGTAGCCAACGCTTCTCAGCAATACAGGCTCGCCTTGGTGCACTAGCAGCAAAACGGCCCCCGGGATCTCGTTCCCGTCCACCAACTGCTGGAAACGCGCGGGGATCTCATTCAGGAGTTGCCTGTTAACCGCACTATCGGCAAAGGTCCTGAGTGCGATCGCCAAAAGTGCCGCTGTCCTAAGCCGGAAAGGAATGCGCGTGTATTCGACAGCCTAAACCGCGCGGTGGTGCGCGGTCAAGCGCATCGTGGAACGCCGGCGCCGAAAGTGAAGAAGTGGTCCGTCGTTTCGCGCCATCCACACTGGGGGTTTAGTGCGAAGCACGGGCGCCACCGTGTATCCTTGTGGGTTGACCAAGCTCGAAGGTATCTTCACGCCGCTACTGGTCCCCCTGGATGAGCGGGGCCAAATCAACGAGCCGGAACTGCGCCGTTTCGTTTCCTGGTTGATTGAGCGCGGTGTTCACGGGCTTTACCCGAACGGTTCCACGGGGGAGTTCACCCGCTTGACGCGGGAGGAGCGGCGGCGGGTGGTGGCGGTGGTGGCGGATGAAGCGGGCGGCCGCGTTCCCGTCCTCGCCGGCGCCGCCGAGGCCAACGTGGAAGAGACGCTTTCCGCTTGCGAGATATATGCCGGGATGGGGGCCCGGGCCGTTGCCATCGTGGCGCCGTTCTATTACAGGCTGACTCCGGAATCGGTGTACGCCTACTTCGCCGAAATCGCGCGCCACTCGCCCATCGACGTGACGCTGTACAACATTCCGATGTTCGCCAGCCCCATCGATGTCTCCACCATCCGCCGGCTGGCGGCCGAATTCCCCCGCGTCATCGGCATCAAGGATTCCTCCGGCGACCTGGCCTTCATGATGCGGACGATCGCGGCGGTGCGGCCGCTGCGTCCCGATTTTTCGTTTCTCACCGGGTGGGAGGCGGTGCTGGTCCCGATGCTGATGATCGGATGCGACGGGGGCACCCACGCCTCCAGTAACGCGGTGCCGGAAGTGACTCGCCGGTTATACGACCTCACGCGCGCCGGCAATTACAGCGAGGCGATGAAATGGCAGTACCGCATCCTCGAGCTGTTCGACGCCATGCTCTACCCGTTCGAGTTTCCCGACGGGTTCCGCGCCGCGGCCGAGCTGCGCGGCTTTCGTTTCGGCCGCGGGCGGCAGCCTCAAACCAGCGCCCAGCGCTCCGACCGCACCGCCCTCACTTCCGTTCTACAGTGCATTCTGGCCGATTTCGAGCTGGTGGACCGCCCCGCGTCCGGGTGCCCGCCGCGCATCCAGCAGATTGGCGCCGATAAGGTGGAACAGGTGGTGTTCGCGGTCATGCGCGAACTCGAACAACGGGGTGTCCTCTGATCGAAGCGCTCGCCCTGATCGAGATCGGCGGTTGGTCGCCTGCCATGGTGGTGCTCGACGCCATGGAGAAATGCGCCGGCGTGCGGGTGCTGGAAACCGAACTCAACGACAGTCCGGGCGTCTGCATGAAGCTGTACGGGCGGCTCGGGGACATCGAGGCCGCTGCGCGCGCCGCCGAGGAAACGGCCGGCGCCATGCGGACCCGGATCCTCGTGCACGTCATCCCCGGCCCATCCGAGCTTTCGCGCGCCGCCTACCAGGCCCGGCCGGAATTCAATCCCCTCATCGAACAGGCAACCGTCCAAAGACCGGAGAACGATATGAGCGATCAATCCAGTTTTGCCGTGGGTCTCATCGAAACCCAGGGTTTCACCGCCGTCTTCGAGGCAATCGACACCGCGTTGAAAACCGCCTCCGTAGAGGTGCTGGCCCGGGAAAAGCTGGGCGGCGGATACATCGCCGTGTTGATCAAGGGCGATGTCGCGGCGGTTCGAGCGGCGGTCGATGCGGGCAAGGCGAAGGTCGAAGGCCTCGGCCGCCTCGTCGCGGCGCACGTCATCCCCAGCCCCAGCAAAGGCGTGTTGTCCCTCTTGCCGAAGTAGGCTTTCAATTTTCGGCGGCGGGTCTCATATCCGGTGACGCCCGCAATACTGGCATCCAGCCCGGTGGCTGGCGGGGCGCTCAACGCGGGGCGATTGACGAACGCGCTTGAGTTTCGATACAGTTTGGCACGAATGGTTTCGCGCAGATGAAGACGATGAGATGCCGATGGCTGCCCCGGGGTGGCGCTCTCGCGCAGCCGCCGCCTCCGCACCCGGTCCACAAGCGAGATTCACGACATCGAAGGTGCTCGCATTTGCGCTGCCCGAATGAGAGGAGGAGAACGAACGATGTCCGATCGAAAGCAATCCCGTCGGCAGTTTTTGGGAGCTTCCGCGGGCGTTACCGCGGCCATGGCCACGGCGCTCGCCGACCCGCCGCACGCCGCGGCGCAGTCGGCCGGAGTCAAGCGGGGAGATCTTCCCGACCTGGCGATCAAGGAAGTAAAAGTCTACGTCGTGGACGTTTCCAGCTTTCGCCGCCTGAACTCCAGCGAGACCGGCGAAATCCTTTCGGTGGTGACCAATAGCGGCCATGAGGGGAACTACACCATCGGGAACCGCTCGCTGACGACGAACTGGCTGGAATGGGCCAAACCTGCCCTGCTGGGTAAGAACGTCGTCGATCTGCTGCCCACCATCACGGCCACTACGGGCACGAAGGAAACGTTCGGGTTCAGCGGGGGCCGCTCGGGAGGCTTCGGCGGAGGCGGAGGCCGCGGCGCGACTGGCGGCGCCGGCGCTGCGGGCGGGACTGGCGGACGCGGTGCAGCGGGCGCTGGCGGCGCGGCTGGAGCCGGCGCCACGGGCTTCGGCCTCGGCAACCGCGGCCGCGGCACATGGCCCAACTACTACACCGCCGCGGCTGAAATCTGCATGTGGGACCTTCTGGGCAAGGCAGTCAACCGCCCCGTCTACAAGATACTGGGCGGCACGAAGGACCGCGTGATGGCCTATGCCAGCTCCCAGCACCTTCCCAATGTCGAGGACTACATCGCCGACGTGCTCAGCGCCAAAGAGCAGGGCTATAAGGGATACAAGATCCACCCCGGTGGCGGGCAGCGGAGAACCGGATCGGCGATTTCCGCGTATGTCGGCCACATCGAGGAGATCAAGACCATCCGCAAAGCCGTGGGTGACGATTTCGTTCTGTCGCACGACCCGGTGCAGCGCTATAACGTCTACGAGGCCATCAAAGTGGGCCGCGTGCTCGATGAGCTCGGTTACGCGTGGTTCGAGGACCCCATCCCCACCACCGATCTGGAAGGCCTGGTGGAACTGAACCGCGTTCTCGATCTTCCGCTCCACATCGGCGAGTTTCTGTTCTCGATCTCCGACTTCGCCGAATACATCCGCCGCGGCGCGCTCGACGTGGTGCGGCTGATCGCCGATAACGTGGGCGGCATCAGCGGCTCCATGCGGGTCGGCATGCTGGCGGATGCCTTCAACCTGGAATGCACGCCGCACAACTGGGGTAATCCTACCGATCTGGCCGTGCATTTCCACCTCGAGCTCGCGATGCCCAACGCTTACTGGTTCGAGATGCCGCATCCCGCCACCGCGGTAGACCGGCCATACCACAAGGACAAGTTCCGGATCGATAAGGATGGGTACGTGCTCGCGCCGACGGAGCCGGGACTCGGCTATCCGATCGATCGCGATGCGCTCGACAAACTCCTGAAGAGGATCGACCGTTAAGGAAGGAGAGGACTCGATGGAGAATCACTCGCAAGCTCCCGGCAGACGGGAATTCCTGGGGGCACTGGGCGGTGGCGCGCTGGGTTTGGCGCTGGCGGGCAGGGGCTACTCCGCCGGGACGAAACCCATGCGCGGCGTCTTTCCCATCGGCCAGACGCCCGTCACCGAATCCGACAAGCTCGATCTGGAATGCCTCCGGAACCAAGTCGTATTCTGCAACCGCTACAAGGTCCACGGCTTCGCCTGGCCGCAGAAAGCCAGCGGCTGGACGACCCTGTCCGAAACGGAGAGGATGGATGGCGTCGAAGCCATCCTCTCCGCCGGCAAGGGCGGCCAGACGGCGCTCGTGATCGGGGTGCAGAACAAGGAAGGCAACATCGAAAGGTCGATCGCGTATGCCAAGCACGCCGCCAAGAACGGCGCCGACGCCATCGTCTCGCTGCCTCCCGAGAAGGCCGACGACAAGACGATGATCGAATACTACAAGACCATCGGCCAGGCCACGGACCTGCCCCTGTTCGTGCAGACCGAGGGCGATATGAGCGTGGACCTGATCGTCGAGATGGCGAAGCAGGTCCCCACCATGCGGTGCGTCAAGGACGAGGCCGGCAACCCCCTGGCCCGTATTACGCAGATCCGCGAGCGCACCCGTGACAAGCTGGCGGTGTTTTCCGGAAACGGCGTCCGCACCATGATCGACGAGATGCGGTTGGGCTTCTCGGGCCACTGCCCCACCACGGAGCTCTCCGACTTCTTCGCCGCTGCATTCGATCTCTGGCACGCCGGCAAGTGGCGGGAGGCGTTCGACATGTTCGGCCGGATCCAGGCGTTCAGCAGCATTACCGGCGCCCACGGCTATCTCATGGTCGTGCGCGGCGTGTTCAAGGAAGACACGAAAACGCGCCGGGGCTCGGGATTCCCTGGAGAAGCGCCGGGCGGAGGCGGCGGAGGCGGCCGCCCGGCAGGCCCGCTCGACGAAGCCGCCAAGCAGGCCGTCCGCGATGCCTGGGACCAGTTCATGAAGCCCTACCTCCGCGGGTAGGGCCGGCCGTCAGAACGTCGCGATCAGGTTCACCGGCCCGCCCGTCGCGCCGGGCACCCGCAGCGGGTTCAGGGTCAACAGATAGGTCCACCCGCGGCGCTGGGCGGCTGTGTGCCTATCGGAAATGTCCCGGTATTTGGCTGCACTTCGTTTATCGCCACATTGATGGCGAGTCGGCCGGGGGTATTGACGTGTGCTCGCATCTGATCTCGCCAACGGAGCCGGGGCGGGTTTCCGGTGTCGCTTCACTCGAACCGCGACCATAGATAGACCTGCCGCTCGCGGGCGCGCATGAACAGCGACGGACGCTGCCCGCTGGCGGCGACGCTATCCTGGTTGACCGCCGTCCAGAGATTAGGAAGAAGCGGCCCACACCGAGAGATCTCACGCTGGACATCATGGGTTCGGGCTTCAAGTCCGTGGTTCAGCACGCCACGAAATGGCTCACGCGCAGCCGCGCGCGCGCAACATAAATGTATGTTTTCGTTAACCGTGTTGCGTTAAAACAAAAGCTTGAGGGCCAACTGGATTGCCCGGGGATCGTTGGACTGCGACGGGCTGATCAGGCCGGCGGTCGCACTCGTCATGCTCGTGCTGGGATTTCCGAGTTGCGGCGAATTGGTGGCGTTAAACGCCTCAGCGCGGAACTGCAGGTGGAGATTCTCGCGCAGAGCGAAAGCCTTGAATAAGGAAACGTCGACGCTGGGAATTATCGGCGGCCGGATGGTGGACAGGTACCGGCTGAGGGTGCGAATGGTGCTAGGCGGCTGTTGGATCCAGGCATACGGCTCGTCGGCGCTGGCACAGTTCTGGCGCGCACCCGTGGTCGTTATAGTGCACGTGTTGAAGTAGCGGGTTTTCGTAGGGTTGGCCAGGGCGGGGTTGATGCCGCTCGAATAGTAGCCGCTCGGCGCGCCCAGCGGGAAGCCCAACTCGCGCACGAAGAGGCCGTTGGCCTGCCAGCCCTTCAGCAGAACGCCCACAATGCCGTGGGCGTTCTTGAACATCGGCAGCTCCCAGTTGCCGCCCACGGTCAGGCGCTGGGGCGTGTCCTGCCCGTTCATAGTCCGCTGCGGCGTGCTCGTAATGAGGTCCTGGTTGTTGAGGTAAATGACGCCGTCCATCCACTTGGACCAGGTGTAGTTCACCTGGAAGTTCAGGCCGTGCGCGAGGCGCTTGTTGACCCCCACCTGCATCGCGTTGTACCAGCTCTGGCCGACGGGGATGTTGTACTCGGTGATGCCGGTGAATTGCGGAAAGGGGCGGAGCAACTGCTGCAGCGTAGTGGTGGCGCCGTTTATGCCGGTGCCCGGCAGCAAGCCAGCGAAGGGGTTCGTTTTGCTGCCGCTCAGCGTGGCGCCGTATTGGAGCAACTGGGCCAGGGTCACGTCGTCGATCTGCTGGTAGACGTCCAGGCTGTGGCTGCGGCTGCCCACGTAGGAGACTTCCACCACCGTGCGCCAACCCACTTCCCGTTGCACCCCGAGGGAGAATTGGTGCACCTTGGGGATCACGCGGTCCCGGTTGACGAAGCTGATCGACTGCCCCAGGAAAGTGGACAAACCGAGAGAACTGCCGGTGGGCATCAGGATGCCATCGGGATACGGATTCGAAAGGCTGTTGCCGCTCAAAAAGACAGTGCCGCCAGCGGTGGCGACATAAGGCGTAGAGGTGGCGAATCCCTGGGTGTAAGCCGGCGTGAACGTGGCCAGGTAGCTGAGACCGTAACCGGCGCGCACCACGGTCTTGGGCGTGGGATGCCAGGCCAGCCCAAGGCGCGGCTGGAAGTTGTTCAGGTCGCGCTGGTAGGGCATGTGGTTCTTGGAGCTGGTGAACAGCAGACCGCCCGTCAAGTTGTATCCGGGCACCTGCAGGGGGCTCGTCGCGCTCGGATCGAAGCCGGCGTTCATCTGGTTGTTGCGCTCGGTCACGGGCGATTCGTAGTCCCAGCGCAGGCCCAGGCTTAGGGTGACCTTTCGGGCGATGCGCCAGTCGTCCTGCACGAACGCTCCGTAGTAGTGGTAGCCGTACGCCAGCGCCGGGTTGACCGGCGCGCTGCCGCTGTTGGGATAGCCGAGCAGAAAGGAGGCTACCGAATTCCCGTTGGCGCCGCTGGCGCTCAGCGGATTGGCCTGTGTGAACGTGGCGGTAAAGGCGAACTGACCGAAACTCGACGTGGGCGAGTTGATGTTGTCCAGGATCGAGCGAAGCTCGCCGCCGAATTTCAGCGAATGGCGGCCGATGATCTTGTTGACGATTTCCGACCACGCCCAACTGCTGCTGAAGGAAAGCTGGTTGCCAAAGCTGCGCCCGGCGCCGAAGGTGTAGTAACCGCTCATTGCGATGCTCGGAAAGTAGGGCGGCACTTGGCCCACCAGCGAAGAGGGAAATCCCAACTGGGTGAAATCGAAGCCGCTCGAATAGAGGTTGATCCACAGGTCGTGACGGAGGTATGCCACGCGCGACGTCAGCACCAGCGAGGGCGACAGCGACGAGGTCAGGTCGAAGTTGGCGCCCTGGCTAAAGCGCCCGTCGTTGTACTGCGGCGAGGCCGCCGCCACGGCGAAGCCGTTGGTGGCGTTCTGCTCGGTGCGGTTGCCGCGCACGAAGCGCGAAAAGAAGCGCTCCTTGTCGCTCAGCACCTGGTCCACGCGGAAGATGTGCGCGTCGTAGGCGTCGGTGCGCGCGTTGGGCGAGACCACTAGGTTGTTGGTCTGATAGGAGAGCGTTCCCGGCGTGCCGGTGTTCGGCTTGGGAAGGTAGCTGGCAATCTTGACGGCCACCGCGTTCATCTGGGACGGGGGGATGGTGTCGTTGGAAAATGCCTTGCGGGTGTACGTGCTGGAGCCGGTCTGCACGGTGCTGAGCGGATCGTAGATGGTGATCGGCTGGAGGTTGCTTTGCAGGGTGGTGTTGAAGTTGCCGGCCAGTTGGTCCGGCATGGGCACGGTGGTGGTGAGCGGCGAGGGGATCTTGTCCCGGATGATCTCGTAGGAGTACATGAAGAACGTCTTGTTCCGCCCGTTGTAAACGTGCGGAATCACTACCGGGCCATCGAGTTCGAAGCCCGGCTGGTTCCACTTGAAGGCGGCCCGCTTGGCGGCGATGCGGTTGGCATCCAGGGTGTTGGCGGCCAGCGCGTCGTTCCGGTTATACCAATAGGCCACGCCGTGGAATTTGTTGGTTCCGGATTTGAGGCTGACGGAGACGGTGCCGCCGGCGGTGCGCCCGTACTGCGCATCGTAGTTGCTGGTTTGGATGCGGAACTCCTGGGTGGCATCGGGGTTCGGGACGAATGCCATGTTGGCTGCGTTGGTGGTCTCGGTGCCGGTATCGGGCACACCATCGAGCAGCAGATCGCTGGCCCCCAGCCGCCCTCCGTTGATCGAAAGGGTTTCGGCAATGTTGTTGCCGGAATCGAACGGCCGCACCGAACGGCTCATGGCGTTGGCCCCGATGCTGAACTGGGCGCCCGAAGCGGTGGCGGCGATCAGGAACGGGTTGCGCCCGACGGATGGCAGATCGTGGATGTTCTCCGCGGTCACCACCTGGCCCTTATCGGAGGCCACGGTCTGCAGCAGTTCGGGTTCGGCGGTCACCGTGATCTGTTCGGCGAGCGCACCCACCTCCAACTGGAAATCCTGCTGGACATGTTCGCCGACGCGCAATTCCACGCGCTCGCGAACCGCCTTTTTGAATCCCGCCGCCGTAGCCGTGAGCCGGTACGTACCGATCGGCAGCACCGGCAGAGAATAGTAGCCGGCATCATTGGTGAGGGCACGGCTCACCTCGCTGGTGGCCAGATTGGCAGCTTCGATCGAGACCTTCGGGACCACACCGCCCTGCACGTCTCGCACAATCCCGCTGACTCCGGCCCGAAATTCCTGGGCGATTGCCGGCAGACACCCCACCAGCACCAACAGACACCATCGACGACATGACCAAACGGACATACTTACCTCCTTTCCGACCAGAAGACAACACAACTCCTTCAGGCGACGCAAGGTATTTCGTGGAACCCCCAACAAGTCCGAGAGCCTCACCTTGGGCTAAAACCCCATACCTCGGACTGTGCTTCGGAGTATACGGCGAGAGGGCGATACAGTCAACAAAATCTCGGTGACCGATTCTCCAACCACCTCGCGGATTCCATGTAAGTGCTCACATCCACATGAGATCCCGCGTTTAGCGACGATGGCGGAGTACGGCCGGGAGAGCCGCGTCCGTTTCACATGGCAAAACGGCTCGGGCCGGGCTACCGAAACGGTTTGCTGCCGGTGATGAACCTCAGCCGGCAAGGAACGCACCGCCGAATCCTTCCAGGGCTTCTTTCACTCTCATCGAAGAGAAACTCGCTTTTCAGATCGAGTTCGTCTGCTCGGATATGTGGCAGCCCTACCGGCACGCGATCCGCCAGAAATGCTCCCACGCGCTTTACCTCCTCGACCGCTTCCATATCGTCGCCAAGATGAACCAGGCGCTGGATGAGGTCCTCGCCGCCGAATCGCGCAGGATGTCGCGCGACGGCCACGAGCCAGTGCTGAAGAAGTCGCGCTGGTGCGTGCTCAAGCGCAAAGAGAATCTTACCGGCAAGCAACTGTTAGCGATCATCTAAGAACGTAGATTTTTGGACCTCTGGCCGAGCCTCCTTCTCGCCCGCCGAGTCCGAAACGCGGCAAATGGATCGATCCAGCGGCTATGCCGGCCACAAACGGCGCACTTCCGAGGACCGGGTTGGCTTCCAGTGCCCGTCAGCGTGATCGAACGGGAACTATGATCCGTCAGGCGAGATCCGGCATGCCGCTGGCGATAGGCTCTTTGACGATGCCGGTGGGCCCGTCTGCCTGGCTCCGTGCGCTGATACCGGCGGTTGGCCGCACGCCGTTGCTGCCGCCGAGTCTCCAACCGGCAGCGTTGGCTGCAGTACCGCTGCCCACGGTCGCAATGGCTGCACACCCAAGACAGGGCACCACAGCCGCGGGCACGACAGCGGCGCGGTCGGAGAGAAATTTCCGAGGTAGCCGACTTCACCGTCTCGATTTGGCACGGCACCTGATCACGATACACCGGATCGCAGACGATCAGACGGATGATTGGCGCCTGCTGGCGCAGATGATGTCGCTGTCCCCGGCTGAAGTTCAGGAAACGACGTTTTCAGATGATCGATGACAGCAGGCTGATCAAGCACGCGCAGTACTACTGGCTGCTGCTGGTAGAGAGTCATCTGACGCGACGGCTGTTTGCGGTGATGGGGCGAAGGATTGCTGTGTTGCCGGTGCCAACGGGGTAGACGGAGGCGGTGGTGCAGCGAGAATCAAGCGACCAGGCGGTGAGGGCGGAGAGGTGTCCATGGAACGTACTGGAAAGGCAAAGTTTGCGGGTTTTGGTCTTTCGCGGCAGGGGCAGAGGTGGCGCTTGGTGGAGCCGAAGACCGGCTCCCGAAGGGAAGAATGCACCTCGGGACCGCATTGACGTGGAAGTCGTCGATGCCAAAGGCCAGCGCTTACCAACCGACGACGGAGTCGACTTTACCGTCCGCGGACCCGGGATCTGGCGCGGCGGCTGCAACAACGGCAAGATCAATTCGACAGACAATCTCTACCTGAATACCGAATGCGGGATAAACCGTGTTTCAGTCCGTTCAACCCTTTGGGCCGGCACAATTACAGTCACGGCCAGCCGTTCCGGTTTGAAGTCCGCTCAAATCGAGATCGTCGCTAAGCCGGCCAAGATAGTCGACGGTTTGGTGATCTTTATGCCGCAACACTTGCTGCGGGGGCCGGCGGAGAACTGAAAGCGATGTTGACCTGCAAGAGATCTGACAACGGCTCAGGCTTTCCCGCACAGGCCCGAGCAGCCGAGCGAACATCCGAAACCTAAGATCCCCTACGGACTCATTTATCGATCTCTGGCAGGAGCTTGGCGCTGAGTTTGGTTCTCAATACACTGAAAACAGGTAATTTGTTCAACTTGGCTCTTTCCCGTTCAGTTTAACGCTGGCGTAGTCGCGAACGTCCGCCGTTTCGAGGAACACCCGCTTGCCGGCGGGCGCCGCCGACCGGGTGAACTGCTCGCGGCGGCGGGTCGCTTCGCTCCCTCCCCCAGGCTCATCCTTGGATGAGAATAGGCTTTGGCTGTGACATAATAATTGAACTTGAGAATTCAGGGAGCTTTCGCCATGCCTGGCGCGATCTCGCGCCGTGAAATACTCGCCAGCCTCGGGGCATCCGGTCTGCTCCTTCCGAGAGCCGCATCGGCCTTCACAACGCCCGCGCCCGTCGCGCCGGTGGCTATCGCGCGCTGCAAGACATATGAACCCTCGGAACTGGTGCCGATTCTCGACGGCATGTTCGACAAGTTGGGGGGCCTGGGACGCCTGGTCCAAGGCAAGACCGTCGCCATCAAACTGAACTTCAACGGCGGGCCGACCGTCCGGCTCGGACATCTGCCGCTGGGAGACACTCACTGGCCCCACCCAAACCTGCTCGCGGCCACCATGCACCTGATGGCGCGGGCCGGCGTGCATCGTGTCCGCCTGGTAGAGGGGGTGGCGGCGCCACTCACGGATCCCCTCGAAGAACACATGCTGGACGCCAACTGGGACCCCCGGCAGTTCCTCCGCGCCGCGCCTCGCGTGGAGTTCGAAAACACCAACTATGCCAACGCCGCTAAAAAGTTCACGCGTCTTTCCGTGCCGCACGGCGGGCTCCTGTTTCCCGCCTACGACGTGAACCACTCCTACGCGGATTGCGACGTCTTCGTCAGCATCGCGAAATGCAAGGATCACCCCACCACCGGCGTCAGCACGGTGATGAAGAACCTGTTCGGCATAACTCCCCTGACAGTCTATGGCAACGGTGCCGGCAAGTGGGTGGACAACGACCTGGTATATGGCAACGATCGTATCCAGATCCTACACCGCGGAACACGCCGGCCTGCCATGGACGCGCCGCCAGAGATCGATCCTGCGTCGCCACGCGACGATGGCTACCGCGTGCCCCGCATCGTCGCCGATCTGACCGCCGCCCGGCCGGTGCACCTGGCCATCATTGACGGTGTTAAAACCATGGCCGGCGGCCAGACGCCCGACCCTTGGTGCACGCCTGTGGAACCGGGCGTCTTGATGGCCGGAACCAACGTGGTGAACACGTCCGCCGTGGCGGTAGCCGTCATGAACTACGATCCGCGGGCGCCGAAGGGCGCCGTGCCCTTCGAACACTCGGACAACAAGCTGCTGCTGGCCGAGCAACTCGGCGTAGGCTCGGCCGACCCGAGCCGCATCGAAGTGGCCGGACCGTCCATTCGGGAAGTGATGTTCGATTTTCGTGCGCTTCGCGAAAAGCGGCGGGCACTGGGTGACCGCCCCTATCGACGCCGCCCAAGACCCCAGAACTGAAGATCGCCAATGCCCACACCTGCGAGTTGGATTCCTTTGCGCTGGCCGTCCACCTGGGTCGACCCCGCGCTTCTGAGGTTGCTGGAAGGCACCCCATTCAACTGCCTGGCAATGGAATGGAGCGCCGCGCTGGCTCCCGTCGCCGCCAAAGCCCGCGCGGCCGGTCTTTCCCTGGTGGCTATCGGGAACGAAGCGGCACGCTCGGCGGCCGCCGGCGCCGGCCTGGCGCCGCCGCCCGAGTCCTTGCTGATCGCCTCGGATTCCGTCTGGCCGGGGATCGCCAGCCAGGCGGACGGGGCCGAGTCCGGTCCCACGGCCAATCCGTGGATCGATTCCAACGGCTGGCTTCTGCGGCTTGCCAAGGTGCGTTCGCCGCAGAAGACCGTCTGGCTGATGTTCGAACCGCCCGGCGCGCCTCGGGTTGTGCTGCTCGAATCCTACCTGCGAGCCATCGCCGACACCGGTACCTGGGGCGGCAAGTGGGTGGTCTCTCTCGACTCCGACCTGCGAGGCGGCCTGGCGCGCGGCGATTCGAAGGCGCTGGCATCCTGGAAGGCGATTGCCGCGGCGGTTGCGTTCTTCGAGCAGCGCCGCGGGTGGAGCGCCTTGGAACCGCGGGGCGTAGTCGGGGTCGTTTCGGATTTCGCTGGACCGAATGAAACCACCAGCCAGGAGATCTTGAACCTGATGGGCCGCCGCAGCCTGGCTTACCGCATCCTCGAAAAATCCGCGGCCGCAACTGCCTCCCTGGACGGGTTCAAAGCGTTGGTCTACGTGGATGAGGGCGCCCCCGCACCGCTGTTGCGCCGCAGGCTGCTGGCCTTTGCGAATCAGGGCGGGCTGCTCGTGGTAGGCGCAGCATGGAAGCAGCCGGATGCTACGCCCACCGGCATGGATCACCCGCGAGTGGATGTCCGCCGGCTGGGCAAGGGCCGGCTCGCCATCTGCAAGACCAGTCCCCCGGACCCCTTCATGATCGCGCGGGACGTTCACATGCTGCTCGGCCGGACCTACGACGTGGCGCGGTTCTTCAACCTCTCGGCGTTTCTTTCGCACTGCACCGCCTCGTCCGACCGGACGCAGGAGTTGGTACAGATCGTCAGTTTCGCCATCCGGTTCCCCAACGACTTGGCGACTGCGTGGGTTCCCGGGAAATGCGCTTCGGCGCGCCTGTGGAGTCTGGGCTCCGAGGGCCCCTCGCCGATCGAAATGGTCCCCGAAAACGGCGGCACCAGTCTTCTTCTGCCGCCCGTGCCGGTGTACGCCGGCATCGAACTCTTCGGCAGAGCAGGTTAGCCAGCAGAAACGCTCGACGAAACCGGACGAAGCCCGCGCTCGTCGCGTGCTGCTCCGACTCGGTGAACCGGTCGGCGAGTTCCCTCCACCCCGGATAGGGTGCCCGAAACCCACCCATCCTGTTGGTGAGCTCTGAGCGGGGTTGCCTTGTCGGTCTCCTGCCAGGCGCCACCAGCGTCGTTTCGCCTGCCCGTTCATCCCGCCTCATCCGAGATACAGCTTCGCCGGCGTCCGGTACTTCAAGCTCTGACGCGGCCGCTCGTGGTTGCAGAACCGGAACCAGTTGCCGATCCCGGCCCGCGCCTCCGGCACCCGTGCGTAGTCCCGCAGATAGACCTCTTCGTACTTCAGCGAGCGCCACACCCGCTCGATGAAAATGTTGTCCAGACAGCGCCCGCGCCCGTCCATGCTCACCGCGATCCCCCGAGCCTCCAACTCGCCGGTGAACTTCTCGCTGGTGAACTGCGCGCCCTGGTCGCTGTTGAAGATCTCCGGCCGCCCCCAGCGGAGGGCCCGCTTCAGCGCCTCCAGGCAGAACCCCGGCTCCATCGTCACCGACGGCGCCCAGCTCAGCACAAACCGGCTGAACCAGTCCATCACCGCCACCAGGTAGGCGAATCCTCCCGCCATCCGGATGTAGGTGATGTCCGTGCTCCACACCTGGTTGACGTGTGTCGCTTCCACGCCCTCCAGCAGGTACGGGTAGATCTTGTGCCCTTCCCCCGGCTGGCTCAGCTTCGGCTTGGGGTAGACGGCCTCCAGGCCCATCACTCCCATCAGTCGCGCCACCCGCTTCCGGTTCACCTCCTGCCCCTGCTCGCGCAGCCATACGGTCATGCGCCGGCTCCCGTAGAACGGCCGTCTTGTATACTCCTCGTCGATCAGCCGCATCAGCGCCAGGTTCTCTTCACTCTCGCCCACCGGCTGGTAGTACAGCCCCGACCGGTTCACGCCCAGCAGCTCGCACTGCCGCCGCACACTGATCTCCAGGTGCGCCGGCTCCACCAGCAGGCGCCGTTGCTCACTCGAGCAGACCAACTTTTTTTTCAGCCAGTTCAGCTCCACCTTCAGCCGGCCGATCTCTTCGTAGAGTGCGTCCCTCTTACGTCGCCATCCGAGCGTATCTGCTTGCGGCCATCGGCAAATAGCTCCGCCATCTGCTCCAGTGCCGTCTTGCGCCAATGGCCGATCTGCACCAGGTGCACGTGGAACTGGGAAGCCAACTGGTTCAGGGTCCGCTCGTCGCGGATCGCCTCCAGCGCTACCTGGGCCTTGAACCTCGGGCTGTACTGCTTTCGCGTCGTCGTCATCGCCTCTCCCTGCGTCCACGACTCCGCCAAATATTGACTTATTGCCTGGTCTGAAATCTGGGGTCCACTATATCCCGATCGCGCGCCAGATTCCGTTCCAGCTTCGAGAGCGCGAGATCGTACGCTTCGGCTCCCAAGAGCCTCAAGTTCCGATCCGCGCCTGGAAACATGGGGATCAGCCTTGCTTCGTACGCTTCCGGGAGACTGGCAACGCCAACATGTTGCAGATAGAGCCCAAACTTTTTGTGAAGCGCGGAGCCCTGGCCGGCAAGCTCGATAAGGTGTCTCATTTCCGCGTGAGGTACGACCGTCAGGAAGTCCACATCGGCGGTTGGGCGAGGCATGCTGTAAAGCAAGGAGACCACGAATCCACCGATGCAGTGGAGTTCGACGGGATCGGTCAGTCGCTGGTCTATTTCAGACAGAAACCTCTGCCAGGGCGCGGGAGGGAAATTACGCCGCATAGGGCAGAGCCTCCGGCCTCAGGTCGCTAAGGAGATTCCAGTGGGCAGCCGCTTGGGACCGCGTTTTCCGTAGCCACTCCCTTTCAGCGGCCGAGAGGTTCTCCTGGCACAGGGTGTCCTCTCTTGCCAGTCTGGCACGCTCCAGCCGGGCAGCGACCCGGCTCAATACGGCCCCTGTCTCCCCGGCGTTTTCCTTCGTCACCGCAAGCTCGTGAGCCAAGCCCACGACAAAACCAAAACGGTTCTGCAGGTCACGGAGTTTCACCTCGGTGAGCACCCACCCCCAATCGAGGTCGGAGTACTGCAGCACGAGCCAGGGCAGCGCCTCTACTACGCGGGCCTCAAGGCTATTGGAAAGGAGCGCCGAGACCAGCACTGCGGCGGGGTTCCGCTTCCTTCGATGCCGCACATAGGCGAAGCCGGGATAACCGAGCGCCCCTAGTTGCCCAACGAGGGACGGGGAGCTAGCTGCCGACAGAGCATCGCGGTTGACAGGCAACTCGGTTGGGGGAAGGTCCAGCAACATGACAACCCTCTCGGCCAATCGAGCGGTGAGCTCTCGCTTGCCGCTTTCCAGAAGAGCCCAGTAAGCCTGCGACACGCCCAGCGTGTCGGCAACCTGCTGCTGCGTCTGACCGCGAGCTTCGCGGGCGCGTCTCAGTTCGACCGGGGCCACGATCTGAATCTCAAGGCGATTATAACACGAGTTGTAATAAACCGAACGGAGGAAGGTGAACTCAGGTGCAGTCAGGTGCAAGGATGTAGAGGATCTGGAGCATTGGGAGGATTGAACGCAGATTGAATAACTTGCGTGTTTTCAACGTGGCTTCAGGGTTCGAATCGCTCTCTCCGCCACTGTGTTTTCAAAGCCGCGAGCGGACTCGGGGGGATCCCGGCGCCCGTCTCGATCGGTTTTGTGTTGAAATGAGTGACGTCGGGGTTGGAGCGCTGTCTTGAACGTCCTCGAGTTCACGTTGTTGGCTTGGATGATTTCCGCGGGTGCGGGTTTCCTGGGGTCGTTGACCGGCCTGGGCGGCGGCATCATCATCACGCCCGTGCTCACGCTGCTTTTTGGAGTGGACATCCGGTACGCGATCGGCGCGACTTTGGTTGCGGTCATCGCCACCTCGTCGGGAGCCGCCGCGGCCTATGTGAGAGAGGGTTACTCGAATATCCGCATCGGGATGTTCCTGGAAATCGCGACCACCTTGGGGGCGATTACGGGCGCGTTCCTGGCGTCGAAAGTCCCCACGCCGGCTCTCGGGGTGATCTTCGGTGGTGTGCTGCTCTACTCGGCATATCAGTCGAGCCGGAGCAAGCCGGACTCCGATCGCGCTGGCGCGCCTGACCGGCTTGCCGAGCGCCTCAGAATGAACTCGAGTTATCCGACTCCGGAGGGCCCGCGAGCGTACCAAGTCCAGCGCGTGAAGTCCGGGTTCGGTCTCATGTTCGGGGCTGGTGCGCTGTCGGGATTGCTGGGGATCGGCTCAGGGGCGTTCAAGGTGATCGCAATGGATCAGGCGATGCGCATCCCGTTCAAGGTATCGACCACTACGAGCAACTTCATGATCGGGGTCACCGCCGCGGCGAGCGCCGGCGTGTATCTCAACAGGGGCTACATCGACCCTGCACTGGCCATGCCGGTGATGCTGGGAGTGCTCACGGGGTCGGTGTTAGGGGCGCGGTTGCTGGCCGGCACGAAGACACGCGTCCTCAGACGCCTGTTCAGCGTGGTGATTATCGTCCTGTCGATTGAAATGATCTACAAAGGCCTGACCGGGAGGTTGTGAGCGTGAGCGTGCCAGGGCGCGGTTGGACGGACGAGCGCGTCGAAGTGTTGATCGGAAAGCTGCTGCGGAGCGGCGTCCTGCTGTCCGCCGGGATCGTCCTGGCCGCAGGCATCTGGTACCTGGTCCGGTTCGGCGCCGCCACCCCGGACTATCGGGTGTTCCGCGGCGAACCGTCCGAGTTTCGGAGCATATCCGGCATCCTGAAAGGGCTCGGCCCGCTGCACTGCCGCAGTTACATTCAGTTCGGGCTGCTGCTCCTGATCGCTACGCCGGTGGCACGCGTCGCCTTTTCGGTTTTTGCCTTCCTCGCCGAGCGCGATCGCACGTACGTTGTGGTGTCGCTGATTGTTCTGGGAGTGCTGATCTACAGTCTGAGCGGCGGCATGGGACACGGGTAGGCCAGTGTTTCGCCGCCAGTCTTGTGGACCTCCGAGTGCAGGAAGGAGTTCGGAATGTGGCCACTGACGCAGTGGAGGGGCGCGGTCGATTTTCTCATGCTTGCGGCGGCTCTGTATGTGTTGCTGCGCTGGGCCAAACAAGCCCGGGCTCTGCGGTTTGCGCTGGCCATCGTCGCGCTCCACCTGGGAGCGTTGCTGGCCCGCCATTTCGACCTGATCGTCACCAGTTGGTTGCTGGACGGCGCAGCCGTCATTATCGCCGTGCTCCTGGTGGTCGTCTTTCAGTCCGAACTCAGGCGCGCTGTCACGCGCTTGGAAAGTGCGCTGCGTCTTTGGCCACGACACGGAAACGCGCTCTGGCAAGCCAATCGGGTTCTGAGTCAGGCCGCTTTTACCCTGGCGAGAGGCCACACGGGTGCGCTGATTGTGGTCTTGCGCCGGGACTCGGTGGAGGAGCTGGTGAGCTCCGGCGTAAGCCTGGGAGCGGAAATCGCACCGGGGATACTGGAAGCCATCTTCCAGAAGGCATCCCCGCTGCACGATGGCGCCATTCTGATCGAGGGCGGCCGGATCACTCGCGCCAATGTCGTGCTGCCCCTAACCCAACGAGAAGACGTTCCCGATCCTTACGGAACACGGCACCGCGCGGCGATGGGCCTTGCCGAGCGCTGCGACGCACTGGTCCTCGCGGTTTCGGAAGAGCGCGGGGAAGTCACGCTGATGGAAGGCCGCCGGATTCGCCCCATGAAGGACCCGGAAGAGCTGGCGCAGTTCCTGCACGAGCGTGAAACACCCCCAGCACCGCGTCTGGCGGCGAGATTGCGGGGCGTGTTCCTTTCTCAACCGGGCCTGAGGCTTTCCGCGTTGGCGCTGGCGACCCTGATCTGGGGGATCTCCTTCCTGGTGGCGGGAATCACCGTCCGAACGGTGAGCGTGCCCATTGAATTCGACGACGTTCCAGCGGGGTGGGGCATATCCCGGCAGTCCGTCACCACGTTGGAGGTCCAACTCCGCGGACGGGCTTGGATCATGGACTCCGTCAACCTTGCAAATCTGGTGGCGCACTTCTCGCTGAAGGACGCCCGAGAGGGCATGAAAACGTTGCACGTGGGCCGAGCCGCCCTGGACTTGCCCCTGGGCATTATAGCGGAACAGGTCAGACCCGGATCGGTGAGTGTGCGGCTAACCCGGCTTGGCCCGACGCAGCCGTAGCTCGCGGCGGTCCGATCCGACCCGCTGTAACCGCCCGCGTTCAAATGCATCATAGAGATGGGGTGGTTCTCATGGGTTTTCAACAGATTCTCTGCCCTGTCGATTTCAGCGAGCTCTCCGCGCTGGCACTGCGATACGCCGCCAAGCTGGCCAAGTGCTCGGGCGGGCGCCTCACCGCCATGTACGCCGATCCATTCCTCCCGCCTCCTTACTTCACCGAAAGCGGCCTGGAGGAACTCCGCAGGCAACTGCAAGACTCGAGGCGTCAGGCGGAAGCCTATCTCCGGAAGTTCGTCAGAGCGACTCTCGGCGACAGCGACGACGTAGACGTCCGTGTCGAAGAAGGCCTCCCTGCCGACGCAATCCGGCGCGCCGCCGCAGGCTCGCCGTTCGATCTCATCGTCATGGGCACGCATGGACGCAGCGGGATCAACCGGCTGATGCTCGGCTCGGTCACCGAGCGGGTACTTCGCGAGGCCTCGGTTCCGGTGCTGGCCGTCCGCGGTGATACTCAGTCCGTGGAAGTCAAACACATCCTTTGCCCGGTGAACGATTCCCCGATTGCGTTGCAGGCTCTGCGGACAGCAGCCGGACTCGTCAGGTGCTTCGGAGCGGCGGTAACGGTGCTGCACGTCCGGGAAGCGGGAGCGACGGATTCGATCGAGGACCTCTGCTCCTGGATCCCGGATTCGGAGCGCGCGGGCTGTGCAATCCGCGAGATCACGGCCGAGGGGGACGTGGCGCAAGCGGTGATTGCGCGCGCTTCCGAGATCAACGCCGACTTAGTAGTCCTGGGAGCGCGCCACCGGCGGTTCTTCGACGCGACCGTGATCGGGGCAACCACGATCCGAATGCTGCGCCACGCCCCGTGCCCGGTGTTGGCCGTGTTTGCACCGTCCGGCAGGCCGCCGGCGTAGTCTGCCGGCGTGCCGGGGGGCCGCGTCTACTGAAGGCGCTGGTGGCGTGGTCAGCTCCATCCCGGCGGGACGGCATGTCTGCGATAGCGGGCGCCGGTAGCGAAGCCCGTGCTTGCCACCGCTGGTCTCGCCGGTCTTCTCGATGCCCAGCTTCAGCAGTTCACCGTGGACCCGCGGCAACCCCTGATGCGGGTTCTCTCGGCTCATCCGGGGGATCAGATCCCGGACTTCGCGTGGAACGCTGGAGCTTCTGGCACTGGACCTTCCGGGTCCGGAAGAGTCGAGGCACTTACGGATCGGGGTTTCCGATGGGCACAGTCACTGTACGCTCCGGGGGCGGCTACCGGACAGGCCACAGCTTATCCGGCTGGGCGTCCACCCCACCCGCGCGAGCACCTCCCTGGCCGCTCTCGCGGTGTTCGCGTGAATCGCCACCGTGTCATCCACGTTGACCGCGTAGCCGCCGGCCAGCGTCACCACCACCGGCACTTTTTCCGTCAACGCGGCGGCCAGCACGATCCGATCGCGCGCTTTCAGACCTTCCATGGTCAGCGACAGCCCGCCCAACTGATCGCGGCAGTACGGATCGGCCCCGGCAACATAGAACAGCAGTTGCGGCCGGAACTCCGCCAGCGCGGGCGCGTACGCGTGCTTCAAGCGCTCCAGGTACTCCTCGTCGCCGGTCTCGTCTTCGAGGTCAATGTCGATGTCCGATGGCGTCTTTTCGGCCGGGTAGTTGTTGAGCTGGTGAATGGACAACGTGAATACCCTCCGGTCGCCGGCGAAAATGGCCGCGGTGCCGTTGCCCTGGTGCACGTCGCAGTCCACCACCATGGCGCGTTCGATCAGGCTCTCGCGCTGCAAGCGCCGGATGGCCACCGCCAGGTCGTGGACCGCACAGAAGCCCTCTCCGTGGCCCGGAAACGCGTGGTGAAACCCTCCGCCGAGGTTGAAACCCACGCCATCGCGCAACGCCAGCCGCGCCGCCAGCGTCGTGCCGCTAGCCGCCAGCCAGAACGCCCCCACCATCTGCCGCGAATACGGAATCTCGAGTCTCAGGATGTCATACAGCCTCAGCGTGCAGTTCTTCAGCCGCTCGACCCAATCCTTGGTGTGGACCAATAGGACGTCCTCATCCGGCGCTGGCTCCGGCTCGATGAAGTCCCTGTGCTCGGCGAACCGGTCCAGCAGCAGGCGGTCGTGAATCATGCGGTATTTCTGGGCAGGGAAGATGTGCTCGCCGAGGTTCAGATCGTACTTCGGATGGTAAACGAGCTTGAACGGGAGCATGCCCGGCTTTACACCCCACCAACGAGACCGTTGAGCTTCTCGTGCATGCGTACTACCTCCCCGACCACAAGCGTTGCCGGGGGCTGAATGGCGACGCGGATGGCCTCCTCGGCTATCGTCCCCAGGGTTCCGGTGAGGACGCGCTGCCCGGGCCAATACGCCATCTGAATCAGCGCCGCGGGTGTGTCGGCGCTCCGGCCGTTCTCGATGAGCTTGCCGGCAATTCTGCCGACGTTGCTCACGCACATGACGAACACGAGCGTCTGGAGCTTGCTGATCGCCGCCCAGTCCAGGCGGCTTTGGTCCTCTTTGCATTCGTGACCCGTGATGATGCCCAGGCTCGACGCCGCGTCCCGATGGGTCACGGGGATTCCAGCGAACAAAGGTGCGGCGAGCGCCGACGAAATTCCTGGTATGACCTCGAACGGCACGTCGCGGTCCGCGAGGTATTCGGCTTCCTCGCCGCCGCGCGCGAACACGAACGGGTCGCCGCCTTTCAGCCGCACCACCATCTTGCCTTCACATGCCTTGCGGACAAGCAGCTCGTTGATTTCGTCCTGCCGCGACTCGTGCTTGCCCAGAGGCTTGCCCATGTAGATCCGTTCGGCGCGGGGGTTGGCATAGGCGAGGACCCCATCCTGAATAAGCCGGTCGTATACGACGACGTCGGCGGCCTCGAGCAGTTCCACCGCCCGGAGCGTCAACAGCTTCGGGTCGCCCGGTCCGGCGCCGACGAGGTATACCCTTCCAGTTTGCTGCTTTGTCACCGCCACTCCCATTCGATGAAGCCCGGTTTCACGTTGACCATGGCATTCACAATCAGTTCCACAAGCCCACCGTACAGGATGCGGTGGTTTTCCCAGAGTCCGTAATAGGCCAACAGGTCCCGAAATTGTCCCTTGCAGTTGCTGCAAGGAGCGCAGATGTACTTCGGGATCGAAGGGTCCAGGCAATCGGAGAACGCGTTCAGGATCTGCTCGAGCTTCTTTCGGCCCGAGACGTGGAATCGCCAATCGGGAAAATTGTTGCCGCTCATGATCGCGAAGCCGCTGCCTCCGCCGCAACAGTAGTTGTCGACCCCGTGCGGCTCCATCTCCCGGAAGCGCGGGCAGATCTTTCGGACAATCTCGCGCTGGGGCTCAACCACCCCCATCAGCCGCACCATGTTGCAGGGGTCGTGCAGAGTCACCGGGAAATCGTTGCGGCTGGGATCGAGCTGGATGCGGCCACTCATGACGATGTCACGGAGCAACGTCATCGAACTCTCGCGCGGAATGTTCAGATCCCCGCTGAGCACGCGGTCGGCAATCACCGAAAGCGCCTTGTGCGCGTGGCCGCACTCGCCCAGCACGATCTTCTTCACCTTGAGCTTCCTGGCCGCTTCGGCGTGCTTCACCGCGACGCGGGCGAGCTGTGCGTCGTCGTACCAGAGGCCGTAGTTGATCGAGTCGTACCCGGCCAGTTCGGAAGAGAGCGTCCACTTAATGCCCGCGGCCGTCAGAATCAGCGCGAAGGCGCCGGGGTTCTCTGGCCAGGCGAGTATCTCTCCGGCGTTGTGGATCAGCAGCACATCGGCGCCCTCTACATCCCAGGGCGTCTGGACCTGGATGCCGGTCTTCTCGGTCGTGTCCTCGTCGATGAACTCGATATTGTCCTTGACGACCACAGCGTTCATGCCAGTCGAGGAGCCGACCTTGAGCTGGAGCATCGAGCCGCTGTCGTGGAGCTCTTTCGCCGCGATGCCCATCTCCTGGCTGAAGAGCTTTCTCAATTCGTGCGCGACCAGACCGTTGTCGGCGCCGATGGGACAGGTCTGCGCGCACCGGCGGCAGATGTTGCAGCGGTAGGCGAGTTCGATCAGCCGCGCCACGAGCGGCCAGTTGAGATCGATGTCGCCGTGCTGCCACGCCGAAACCACTCCTCCGCGCCGGACAAACTTGAAATAGAGCCGGCGCAGGATCTCCGACCGGAACGCCGGCCGGTACAACTCGTTACGGCCGCTGGCCTCGAAGATGTGGCAGGCGTCGGAACAGGTGTTGCACCGCGCGCAATACTCCATCGTCAGCAGTAACGGTTGCAGGAAAGTCCAGTTGTTCTCCTTCGTAAAGAGCTTGTCCAGGCCGGCCAGGAACTTGCCCACCAGCGCGTCTTCCTCTTCCGGCGTCTTGGGCTGAGGAATGTTCACCGCGCAGGTGTCGTCGAGCGAGCACTCGTACTTCTGCCTGGCGTCCGCGGACAGCGGCTTCCATTCCCGATCCTTCGCCGGATCGTCGAGCGGCGGAGGAAGCGGCATTAAGTCCTCATTCCGCAGGTGAACCAGCGGCGCCCGGTCCCGCCGGGACATGTCGCTCAACTTCGGTTGATCCTTCATTTCTTCACCTGTTGCGCCGGGTTTGTGGTGGCAATGTCGGCCCAAGTTTTCGAGCCGTCCGCGCCGATATGCGCGGCCGACCAGGTGGGCCGGTAACGCACACATTCGGCCACCTTCCTCTCCAGCGCTCCGTCGCGCAGGTTCGGCCTGTCATCCCAGCGCACGGAATGATAGGTGAAGTACTTGCCAATGAAGTGCGACATCTGGGTCATCGGGATGTAGGCCGCCAGCAGAGCCGCCATGACGAGCCCGGCCGCGAGCAGGCCGGGGATCTCGAGTGCCGTGTCGAACCTCAGGATTCCCTCGGCGATCCCGCGCAGGCTGAGGGTACTCGGACGAAGCAGATATCCGGCGCCGAGCAGCCCCAAGGTAACCACGAAGGCAAGCAGGTTGAACACATCGCCCGGGGTTGTATAGACCTTGACCTCGGAATCGGTGAGGCGGCGGAACAGCAAGCCGGCCGCGCCGGCGATCGCCAGCACGACTCCGAGCACGCCCGTGAATGCGTACAGGTAATGCAACCCGACACCAAAGCTTCCCGGCATGGCGGTGGGCGCCACGAGGTTCAGCAGGGCGCTCAGCGCCAGCAGCCCGGCGGTAGCCGCCAGCAGGTATAAGCCGAAATGGAATGGAAACGAGCGAAACCACAGCTTCCGGTTATGCGCCCAGACTCCCTTGAGCAGGACGATCTCGGCGAGCATCGCCACGATTTCGCCGAGGAAGTTGGAGTCGCGCGGCTGGGTCCACCAGTCGAGTTGCTCGAAGTAGGAGCCGCCATGGGCGGCGCGCTCCGGAGCCTCGTGGGGCACGGGGTAGAGCTCCCAGCGCAAGTGCAGCGGCATCCTGGCGTACCGGAGGGCGCGCAGGATGCATCCCGCAGCGAACACCAACGCACAAGCGTAAATGATTCCGTAAAGAAGGCTCGTCATAGCCGGTTCCTTATTGCGGCGGCGTCGGGTGTCGCTCGGACACCAGCCGCTCCACCACCCCGATCATTTCGTCCGGATCGATTGGTTTGGCCACGAAGGCGTCGGGCGGTGGCACCTGGTGTTTGGATACGTAGTAGCGCTCCGCGTCGCGCAGCTTCCCGCCAAACCCCGGCACCGCGGCGACTAAAACGATCGGGACGCGGCTCAGCTCGGGCGTCGATTTCATCTCGCGATAAAACTTCACGCCGGATTTGTTGGGCATCGACAGGTCCAGCGTGATCAGATCCGGCCTTGCCTGCTTCACTCTGCCAGCGGCCTCGTATCCGTCGTTCGCGCAGGCGACCGAGTAGCCGCGTTCTTGAAACAGCCGGGCGAGATACAGGCACGCCGCCTGCTCGTCATCGATCACGAGGATTCTCTTCGCGCTCATGCCCCGATCTCCCGCAGTAACGTCTCGAGCCGGTTCTCGAGACCGAGAGGCCTCTTCACGTCCCCCTCTTACCGCTATCCGGCGGGACCGCGCGCGACGCGCCACCTTGCGTGCCGGCGGCGCGCCGCGCGTCATCGGCCGGTCAGGTCTTCGTCCCGGTGGCGAATCCGTGCAACTTCACCTCGACCTTCTCTTCGAGGCTGTCATAGTACTCCTTGAGAATCGCGATCACCTCGGGCTTGGAGAACTCGGCTGGCACGGGCTTGCCTTCGCTCATGAGCTTTCTGAGCAGCGTGCCGGAAAGCAGCAGCCGGGCGCCTCCCTTGTAGTTCCCGTTCTCATCGATGACCGCCTTGCTCTCGTGCGGGCAGGTCTTCATCGAGGCCATGGTGCCGCACTCGTAGCAGTAGAATGTCCAGTCCATGCACAGCGGACGCAAGATCAGCGCGTTCGATGGGATCTCGTTGAAGATCTTCTGCGCATCAAACGGGCCGTAGTAGTCGCCCACGCCGGCATGGTCGCGGCCGACAATCAGGTGGGAGCAGCCGTAGTTCTGGCGGAACACCGCGTGCAGCAGCGCCTCGCGGGGGCCGGCGTACCGCATCTCCATCGGGTATCCGCCCTGGATGACGCGGTCCTTCCGGAAGTACTTGTTCACGAGCGCGTCGATGGCGCGCACGCGCACCTCGGCGGGAATATCGCCCGGCTTCAGCTTGCCCACAAGCTGATGGATGTACACTCCGTCGCAGACCTCGATCGCCACCCAGGCCAGGTAGGCGTGCGAGCCGTGCATCGGGTTGCGGAGTTGCAGCGCCGCCACCGTGCTCCACCCGCGCTCCTCGAACAGCCTGCGCGATTCGACCGGGCGCTGATAGATGCCACTAAACATCTCCGGATAGTAGGATTCCGACAGGACCTTGACCGGACCGGCGAGGTTCACGGGGTCCTGCTCGAGCACCTTCTGCACGCCGGGGTGCGCCGGGTCCGTCGTGCGGAAGACTTCCTTGCACTCGTGTTCCTTGTCGATGCCGTACTTCCCGGTGACTTTCATGGTGCCCATGATGGCCTCGGTCTCGAGGTCCCACAGCGCCACTTCCTCACCAATCGCGATCGAGCCGGCGAGATCCTCCTTCGCGGAGAGCGTGATCGGAATCGGCCAGAACAGTCCGCCCTGGCTGGGCATGCTGTACGTATCGCAGCAGCCCTGCCAGTCCGCCTGGCCCATGAAGCCGTCAAGCGGGGTGAAAGCGCCGATGCCCATCATGATCAGGTCGCTGGTTTCGCGGCTGGTCATCGGGACTCTCTTCAGCCCCGCGGCGCGCTGCAATTCTTCCTCCCTTTGCTGCCCTGCCAAAAGGAGAGGTTTCAGTTCCGGACTCCCATGCGGGGGTACCAGTTTGCTCATGGAATGACCTCCTATCAGTGCGAAAGTTGGTTGACCGGCCGTCCGCGTGCGAACTGCCGGGCAACATTCAGCATGCCGGCCGCCCACTCGGGGGTAGCCAGCGCGTTCAGATGTGTATAACTGGCCCAGACGTTGCCGGCCACGATTCCATCCCGGTGCTCGCAGCAACCCGTGCCACGCACGACCGAGCAGGCCGTTTGGGGCACGGACCCTCCGAGCAAAACTCGTGAGTAGTGGAATTCGTGGCCTCGCAGTATGAGGCCTTTGGAGAAGAATGGATTGGGCCGATCGACCACCAGCTCGGTGTAGCCGTGTCCTTGTGGCCCCGGGCAAACCTCGACCTCGAAGGGCAACACGCCGGCCATCGGGTATCTCCTTTCTTGCCAGAGGATAGCCCGCGAAAGAAGCATCAGCCCGCCACACTCGGCGTAGACGGGCAAGCCGAGCTGAACCGCCGCCCGCAGCGATTCCAGGAACGTCCGATTGGCCGAGAGCTTCGCGGCGTGGGTCTCCGGAAAGCCGCCGCCGATGTAGAGGGCGTCGAGCGCCTCGGGCAACGCGGACTGCGAGAGCGCCGGAATCGGCACCAGAGTGGCGCCCGAGAATTCGAGCGCCTCCAGGTTCTCGGAGTAGTAGAACGTGAAAGCCGAATCCTTCAGATAGCCGATCGTCAGACCGTGCCCGTCGGGCAGGTCCACGATCGGGCTGTCCTGAGAGACGAGCGCGGGCGCCGCGAAAGCGATCGCGAGGATTCTCTCGATATCGACGGCCGTAGTGAGCCGGAGCAGTTCCTGCCGGAGCTTGCCGGGACAGGGATGTTCCTCGGGCGTGACCAGGCCAAGGTGCCGTTCGGGCAGCAGGTCGGCACGAGCGATCCTGGGCACGACCCCGAGGACTGGAATTCCGCAGGCGGACAGGATGGCTTCCCGCAATGTGCGCTCATGGCGAGCGGTGCTCACCTGGTTCAAGATCACGCCCGCAAACCGCACTTCCGGGTCGAGCCTCTGGCAGCCCAGAACCCAGGCTGCGGCCGTTCTCGTGACCTTGGTCGCGTTCAGAACCAGCAATACTGGTGCGGCAATGGCTTTGGCGAGCTCCGCAGTGCTGTGGGTACCCCGCGAGTCAACGCCGTCGTACAGGCCACGGTTACCTTCGACTAGGTTGAGGCCGTTCGGCACCGCGTGGAGCGCAAACGAGGAAACGGCCCGGTCGAATCCCATCAGAAAGGTATCCAGGTTGCGCGCCCTGTGGCCGGACGCCCAGGCGAGCCATGCCGCGTCGATATAGTCCGGCCCCTTCTTGAAGGCCCGAACGGCTAGCCCTCGATAGGAAGCGGCCAGCAGTAGCGCGAGCGAGACCAGCGTCTTGCCTGAGTCTCCGGAAGCCCCGGCCACCACCAGCCGCGGTGATCCATGGGTGGTCACGGCGGCCTCAGGCGGTCGAAGCTCAGACTTCGGGCGCGGCGCCTTCCTTGTGCGGAATGGTGATGTAGGATCCGCCGAAATAGCTGTAGACGCAGCGGGCGGAATCTATCAGCAACCGGATCGCGTGCTTGCAGTCATCCTTGTCGCACGCATCCTCGCCGTGCTTGGAGATCATGGCCTTGGTGAGATCGCCGGCCTTCAGGTTCTTCTTGCCGGCGTATTCAGCCACCATTTGGTACATCTCTTCGGCGAGTGTTTCAACGGGAACTTTCGCCATAAGCTTACCTCCCTGGCCCAGACAAAGGTCCGGCTACTATTTGGCGCGGGAGATAAACTCCCAACGTCCCGTTCCGCGAAGAGATACTTCAGACCCGAGATTCTATTTTATGGCGGGTACGGACAAAGGTCAAGCAAAACCGAACGTGGGGAATGTATGGAGTTGTTGCCGTACTCAGGCTGGGTCGATGGCCTTGACGTCCAGAATGTGGCCGTTCCCGCGCAGCGAGCCTCGTACGCGGACCTTGCGAGCGACGAATCGCTCCGGTGTCCGTTGATCGCTCAGCACATACAGGGCGCGACCATCGAAGAGGAAATACCTGGCATCGTGGTCGGATTCCCCGGCTTCCCCGGGGCCCCCAATGCGGCGGGTATCGGTGATGACGCCGGTGAAGGTCTGGTCGCCAGTGCTGAAATATGCAATAGCCAGATCAGCGACCGGAGAGACTGCTCTTATCAATGCGAAAGATGCTAGTAAAGTGATGAAAAGAAACAGAACAATCCAAAGCCAAGCTCTTTGAGGCGTGCGTTTGCGATAGGAGGTAGAGGCGCTCATCCCAGAAACCACCGTTGCAGTCCCTTATATAAATGTACATCAACTGCACCTACGATGCAAGCCCAGAATTGGCCTAGACCTGTTGCTCCCCGGTCACCCTGTCTTCCTTGCCGGTTGCCTGAAAACTATAGTTACCCGCGAGAAACTGGCGGACGTACCACTTCATGACCTCCGAGCTGGTCATGTACATATCCAGTTGGCTGGAACAGGCCATCAGGCGGCCCAGGATATCCAGCTTCTCTTGGGTCTCCTCCGCCGAGGCTTTCTTCAGCCAGGCGTTCACCAAGTCCCCGCGCCGGTCCACGCGGAGGCCGTAGTGAGCGAGGCAGGCTTCGATGAAACAGGCCCGAAGGTCTCTACGAAACCTCGTCGCGCCGCCGCCTTCGAAGCGAAAGGCAATGTAATTATTGCTCGGGCGGTCGGAAAGGCAGGCGTCGACGAGGCTGAAATGGTAGGCCAGGCGCGAGTTAAGATTCATGTACTCGTCGGCCACCAGCAGGTAGCTCTCCTCCCCAAGCGCCCGCATCGCTCCGGCGTGCGAAGAGAGGGCGCCCGCCATCACCGAGGCCAGGTCGCTGAAGCTCGCGGGCATTTGGCGCGTCCAGGTGACCGCGGGATGACTCACTCCCTTCCAGAGAGCCTGAAACGGCCGGGAGACTATCTGCTCAGGGGTTACGGTAGAGCACTGCGGTTCAGTTAGCGCGAGGCCACGGCCCAAATCGAGGACCTGCAGGTTTATCGGCAAGCTGGTTTCGAGCCGCTTCGTGCAGCGCGGCCCGCGCTCGCGCTCGAGGTCGTTGACGGCGAACATGGCCTCGATCGCCTTCTCGTGGCAGTAGCGCAGCACGTCGTGAGTGGACTTGCAGCCGGCGGGCCGGAAGTTCGACCCAGAAGGATCCAACAAGTGCAATGTCAGCAGGCGGCGGCTGATCGGATCGCCCGCCCGTTCCGCCGGGCCGTCCGCGACTACTTCCTCGATCCTGCGAGGCGGCCACAACATTCCCGCGTAAACTCGCGGCTGTACCGCATCCAGGCTCACCGGATCCCCGTTGTGCAAGCGCTCGAAGGCGCCCGGCATTTGAAACACCGAGGGGACCTTGAATTCCCGAAGCAGGGCCGCCACGTGGCCCGCCAGGTTCCCCCACTCCGCCACCAGGCCGGCGATGCGCGGGAACACCTCGACGATCTCCGGGCTGGCGCGGCGCATGAAGACGACCGCGCCCGCGGGAGTGCGGCTCAGCGCACTCAAGTCTTCGATCAGGTACGCGCCGCCGGATACCCGTCCGGGATAGATCGTGCGCCCGCCCGAGAACAGCGGCTCGCCGCGTGCTCGCGATTTGCCGCGGCCTATGGCGGCGAGAACGAGTGGCCGGGCTTGCACAATCCACGCTCGGCCGTCTTCGCCCAGCACCCACTCTATATCCTGCGGGGTCCGGAAATGCTCCTCGACGCGGACGCCCCAGGCGCTGAGCGTTTGGAGGTCCGCCGGCGCGAGGCTGGGCGCGTCGGCATCGGCTTGGTCGAGCGGGGCGCGTGCGATTCCGCCGCCCGCTTCCGCGACGATCGCAGCTTCCTTGTGCACAATGGTCCGCTCGAGGATGGCGTGCGGAGGGGTGCGGGAGACCACGAACAGATCGGCGGGCATGCGGCCGCTGGCAATATCGAGACCCAGCCCGCACGTGGCCGTGATCCACAGCGTCTTGCTCTTGGGATCGCTGGGGTCCCGAGTATACATGATGCCGGAGGCCCTGGCTCGGATGACGGGAAGGAAGAGCACGGCCATTGGGCTGTCGACTTCGAGCAAGCCGGTCGACAGCCGGTAGAAGAGCGCGCGGTCGCTGAACCGTCCCGCGACGACGCGCTTGTAGGCGTCGACAAGCTGCTCGGGCGGGACGTTGAGCAGGCTCACGAACTGGCCTGCAAACGTCCTCTCCCCGCCTTCGCCCACCGCGCTCGACCGGACGGCCAGGCCGAGCCCGCGCGCGTCCAGCGTTTTGGCCCTCTCCGTAATCGCGATTTCTGCGGCGCGCGGGACCTGGCGGGCCATCGCCGCGTCCACAAGCTTCCGCGAGACTCCTTCCAGTGTTTCCAGGTCGTTGAGATCCAAACCGCGCATGGAATCGCGAATCTCTTTCCACAACGGGATTCCGCAGAACTGGCGGTAGGCCTCCGTGGTGAGCACGTAACCATCCGGAACCGGCAGCCCGAGCTTGTTCTTGACCTCGCCGAGCGCGGCCGCTTTGCCTCCCACTTCGCCGGCGTGCGCGGCGCTCACCTCGGAGAGGCGCGCGGCAAGCCGGGGCGTCACCAGTTCCTGGCACGCCGCGATGTAGCGCTCGACCTCGCCGCGTTGTGCTTCCACCGCATCGCCAAGCTGCGCATAGCGAATGCCCGTGAGCTTTTCCAGCGTGCCCACGATCGCTGCGGCTTTCTCGTAGATGGCCGCAATGCGATCCTCGATCACATCGCGGCGGGGAGGAACGAACTGGAGGTCTTCCTGGAGCCCGGCCATCAGCTCCAGGCACTCGTTATTCAGGGAGAGCAACTCGCGGAAGCTGTGGTACTTCAGGCGAATCCGCTGCTCGGCGGAACCGGGCGCCTCGCGTTGCTTTTCTTTCCGCCACCACGCAGCCATTGGTTGACGCCACTATAGCACGGGACATCCCGGGCTACTTCCCAGCTTTGCCGATGTCCGTCCTGGTGACGTTCATCATCCGCAGCGCCTGGCCCGGCTGCTTGTAGTAGTAGCGGATGTCGTCGCCGGCCTTCCAGGTGTCCTCCGGCAGGCGGAAGTTTTCATCGCTCACGGAAAAGGTCAACAGGAGCCGCTGCCGCGGATCGTACAGCGTGATCGTCTTCTTTTCGCGATCGATGCGCGGCAGGCGCCCTCGGAGGCGCGGATCGTCGCGGTACACGTTGCGATGCTCCTCGAGCGGCGTGTACGGAACGGTCCTGAACCGCTGGGCTCCGGCGTCGTAGGTGACGAGCTGCGTGCGCTCCGAATCCACGGCCAGCAGCACGCCGGCATCGGGCGCCGGCCCCATCTCGTTCGGGTCGGCGGGGATCTTCACAGTGACCGGCGGCAGCACGTCGAATCGCGGTTTGCCAGGCTCGCGGTAATTGGAATCCTGGATGAAGGTGACCAGCCCCTTTTCCCGGTCGTATTGTATGACGCGACCCTGGTTCACCTGGCCGAAGCCGCCGCATCCGCCCGCAACAAGAGTACAGGCGAGAACGGCAACAGTCTCGACAGTCATGGAAGAATGATTGCGCGCCATTGGCTGCTCCTCACCGAGCCGTTTGCACGGCTTCTCTCTTCGCCGCCAGTTCCTCGCGAACGCCACCGATGAACCGTATGAGGATGTACAGCGAAAGCGCGGTCACGAGTCCCAGGATCAAGACGGTCGCCGCGCCGTCCAGGACGGCTCTAAAGGCCGGGCTTGCCGCGCCGATCAGCTTCAAGAGGATTGAAACACCGCAACCGATGACCGCGATGCCAAAAAAAATCCGGATGCCATAGCCCTTCACGTACTTTGTGGCCACCGAGCCGATCTGAGCGCCGATGCAAGCCCCGGCCAGCATAATGACCGCGGCCAGCAACTCCGTCCTCCCCTTGTAGCTGTATGAGCCCGCTCCGTAGAGTGCGGAGACTGCGATCCCGAAGAGGTCGGTGCCGACCGCGATGTGAGTCGGGCACCCGATGAGGTAGATCAGGGCGGGCATGCGGATCAGGCCGCCGCCGATCCCCAGAACGCCCGCCATCCAGCCGGTTAAAACACCCACGGAAATTGGCAGCCAGGCCGAGCAGCGGATGCCGGCCCGCTTGAAGTGAATCACTGGCGGGATGTTGATCTTGTGCAGAGTCTTGTGCCACTCGATTCCGGTGGCCAGAGCGTCGAGCGCCTTCCCGGCGGCCCTTGCCTCCCGCTCCTTCTTTCGGCGCTTCGAGGCGTCCGCGAATACCAGCCACGCGATCAAGGTCAGGACAACGAGGTAGCCGGAGCGCACATACACGTCCACCTTGCCGATCCGTTCCAGCCACATGATCATCTGCGCGCCCAGCTCGAAGCCGACCACCGTGCCGCCGATCATAATGGCGCCCAGTTTGTAATCGACGTTGCCGAACCTCCCGTGCCGAATGGTCGAGATGAGCGAGGGCCCGGCCATCTGGGTGATGTCCGTCCCGATCGCGAATGCCATCGGGAAGCCAAGGAAGTTGAGGCCTGGAGTCACCATCCAGCCGCCGCCCATGCCAAAAAAACCGCCCATCATGCCGACACCAAAGCCGAGGATCACCAATCCCGGCCAGAAGATCTGGACGCCCGCGATGGGCATCAGCGTATAGAGCCATTCCATGGCGCGACCTCCTTAGCGCTCGGCGAGCTCTCTTGACTTGAGGTTGATCCCGGTGCGAGCCAGCAACCAGCCAGTCAGCTTGCCGAGGATCAGGCCGATCGTGGGGATGACGAGAACCGTGACGAGAGCGAAGCCCGCGTGGCTCTCGTTGTACAGATTGGTCCACCAAGCCTGCCAGCCGGTGTACCTGCGGCTGTCGGCCACGATCACGATCGCCTGGCCGCTCCCCTCCACCGCGAGCAACCGGGTGGGAAGGAGCGCCAAGCCGAACAGGATCGCCTGCAGCCACTTACTCCGCAACATCTTGTTCATGACACCTCCTGACTGCTTCAGGGCTTGCCCATGCCTTTGCCAAGCCGCTCCGGTTCCTCCTCTGGAGCGCGCCGCTCGCTGGCGGCGGCCGAGGCGCCTCGCAGTTTCCTGCGGAGGCCGGCGGCCAGAAAATCGATCCCAAACCCCACCAACACGGCAACCAGTACCGCGACCACTCCGTAAGCGGAATCGTGTTCCCTGGCCAGATCCGCTATTGCGGCGGGGAAGCCGGTTTTGACTACGTCGAGCGGAGCCGCTACCCTTCCGACGACGGCGCCATCGCGGCACTCGTAGACACGGACCTCATAGTGGGCCGGCGAAGCCTTCCTGGGCCAATGAAAGTCCACCGAAAACGGAACGCCGGTTTCTCCCGGGGCGCCCATTTTGAGGCCGTCGCTGACAACCCGGTAGACCCTTTCCTCGGTCTTCAGCGCCACGTAGTGTGCCCGGATGATCTCCTGGTCCATTTCCTTCGGCGCGACGATCATCTGCCGTTTGATCGCCAGTTCGTCGAGCTGCCTTCGTTCAATCTCGTCGCGCCGGAGAAGGCTGCCAACGGGCTCGGAGCTGTAGCAGAGGAACAGGGAGGGCACTCCGGAGATGTGCACCTTGCCGGAGTTGATCCAGATCGGGCCGACTCGCGCTTTTCGGTTGAACAGCTCCTCGGTGTTTGGACCGCGGATGACTACAATCACTTTCGAGTTGCGCGCGACTGTGCCGGAGATTCGCATCCACTCGCCGCTGTAAAACGCCCCCATCCGGATGACTTCGGGCGTCAGCTTCACGGAGAGCCCTTCCGCCCGCGGGGGAGGGGGCGCCGGTTGCAGCCAAGCCGCGATTCCGATCGTCAGCCCGATCCGAAGCCCGATCATGACGGCCCTCCCCGGAACACCTCCCGAGGCGCATTGCCGCGGGCGGCTTGCGAACGCATCGGCAGCGCAGGGGCGGGCGGGCGCGGACCCTCGCCCCACAGGGGTACGCTGGCCGAACTGGGGAACGCCACTCGAGGAGGGCCCTGAAACCCCGCGTGCCCGGCAGGTCGCGGCGCCGGCTTCGACTCCGCGGAATGGCCGACGTCCAGCAGGTTCGACGGCGTGACCACCAAGCTCACCGTCATCTTCCCTACCACCAGAAGCGCCAGCGTCGCCAGCAGGATCATCAACTGCTCGCCGCGCAGCACCCGGCTGACGCGGGCGCCGATCTGCGCTCCAATCGTCGATCCGGCCGCCAGCAACAACGCCAGGACCAGGTCGACGCTGTGGTTCGTCGCCGCCTGCATGTAAGTCACTCCGGCGCACGTGAACAGAATCTGGAACAGACTGGTGCCGACCGCGATATGGGGAGGCATGCGCAGCAGGTAGACCATCATCGGCACCATGATGAAGCCTCCGCCCACGCCCATGATCGCCGACAGAATGCCCACGAGTGCGCCCAGCAGGAACGGAACGGACACCGAGTGCTGCACACGGGAGTGGGGGAACCGCATTTGAAAAGGCAGCCGGCTCAAGAAATGGCTCGGTCTGACGGGCTGGCGCGTCTTGAGGATGATCGTGCCGCGCCGCATGGTTGCCAAGCTCTGCAAGAACATGAATCCGCCGGTCCCGCCCAGCACCACGATGTAGGTCAGCTCAATCAGAACGCCGGCGTTCCCCATTGTTCGCAGGATCTTGATGATCTCGACGCCAATGGCGGCGCCGACGAGGCCGCCCAGCAGCAAGACCGTTCCCATCTTGATATCCACGTTGCCGATCCGGAAATGCGCGGCCACGCCCGAAGAAGAGGTCGCGACAATGGCATTGTTGTCGGAAGCGGCAGCTATGGTCGGAGGGACGCCGATCATCATCAGGATGGGCGTCAGCAGGAAGCCGCCACCGACACCGAGCAGGCCCGACAGGAAGCCGATCAGTGCGCCGGCGCCGATCAGCAGGAACATGTTGATGCTGATCCCGGCTACCGGCAAGAAAATGGGCATATGATCTTTCCGCCGCCGCGAGTGGCGGGCAAGTCTACAATCGGTAACTCCACATCACATACGGGTAAGTCGCTCCCCGTTCTGGGATGGACTGCCTGAGGTACGGCCCGGCGAACAAGTGCCCGCAGCCGAATCCCAGTTGAAGCCGGTCTGAATGCCGATACAGAACCTCCAAGTCGATTTCCGGACCTACGAAGCTGCTGGTGGCCGTCCGGTTGAGCACCCATAGGGCGCCGGAGGCCGTGTACAAGCCGTCCTGGCGGGTGGCCAGCCAAAAAGCGTGGTAGTCAAGCTCGCAGCGCCATCTTTTCGTTGGCTTTGCCTCGATCCCGCCCATCAGGTCATGAATGTTCCGCCAGGTGATCCGGTCGGCGGCGCCGTCCTGGGCGTGATTGGTCGGATATAGCGGGTCGAAAGTACCGTGGCGGCCGTCCCGGGGATTCCCGTCCCCCGAGGCGTGGTTGTACTCGGACACCAGGCGCAGCTTCCAGGCCGCAACGGGCAGCTTCCAGCCCAGCAGCCCGTGTCCCGCCCACGCGCGGATCCGATCCTGCGCGAAATGGCCGGACTCAAAGGCCACTTCGACACTGTAATCGAACCGTCCGGGCAGATCGCCCGCCATCCGAAACCCGGGGGTGTAGACGTCCTGGTCGCCAATCCGCCCCGATTCGCCGCGCACCCTCGAGTTTGTCTTCCAGAAGACGTACGGCTCGACGACCGACTTGCGGATCAGCTTGTCGAACGAAGAATAGAATCCGTAAAAGCCGTTGCGGAGCATCGGCCGGTCGAACCGGCCGTCTACAGTCTGTACGATGGCCGCCGCAAACCAATCCAGACGCGCTCCGGTCGTTTTGTAAGCGAGGCGCAGGGCGTCATAACTTCGCGCCACGTTGCTCCAGTTGGACGAACCCACCAGGCGCGCCTCCCCGAACCGCAGTTCCTGCCGCCCGGCGCGCAGCCCCCAGGACTTCTCGTCCGGCCGGCCGAATTCCACGTAGCCCTGCCGAAGGTCCATCGAGTTAGACACGTTGGCCGGCAGCGGACGGTTGTAGCCGCCAACCCGTGCATCCTGCCCCTGGATGAAGAAACGCAGCCACGAGTTCGGCTCGATGCCGACGTCCAAACGAAGCCGGTGCAGATAGTAGGTGTCATCCGGGCCGGGATTGAACTTGAACCCCGTCTCGGTATCCAAGCGGCCGCGGAGTTCGATCCCCAATTTCAGCCAGTCGGGAAGACGTTCGGCAGGTATTCTGGGCCATCGGGAATCGCTTGGATCCGGCGCCGGGGACGCCTGCCGCTCGCCCGGCGGGCGGGGGTCCTCACCGGAAGAGTCTGCCAGCGCGAGCGCGGACAAGGTCAAACCGATCACCGCAAGCCCTGGAGGTCTCATGGAGTTTGGACCATTACATGAGAGAGCAGGCTGGCAGGAGTCAGCACCAGTCCGATCGCCATCTTCACCGACACAAGCAGGGCCAGACTGGCCAGCAGAACCTTCAGGTGCTCGCCACGCAGATGCCGGTTGAGCTGCACGCCGAGTTGAGCGCCCACGGTGGAGCCCGCCCCCACCAGGAGCGCCAGTTCGAGATCCACAGTGCGGTTCGTGACAGCCTGCATGTACGTCACGCCAATACACGTGAACAGGATCTGGAAGAGGCTTGTGCCGACCGCCATGCGCAACGGGATGCGCAGCAGGTAGATCATCATGGGCACGATCAGGAAGCCGCCGCCGATCCCCATGATGGCGCTCAGGATTCCTACCAGCGAGCAGAGCAGCAGGGGGACCAGGACCGAATGCCGGACGCCCGAACGCGAAAAACTGACCTGCCAGGGCAGTTTCTCGAGCCAGGTCTGGAGCTTGCCGGCGCCGGGCGAATCCGGCGCCGGCGGTCTGCCGCGAAGCGCTCGGAAGCCATCGGCAAACATGTAACCGCCGATCCCGCCGAGCAGTACCACATAGGTGACTTTGATGAGGAAGTTGGCTTCGCCCAACGTGGCCAGGACCTTGATGATCTCGACGCCGATGGCGGACCCGAGCAAACCACCTATCAGGAGAACGGCGCCCAGCTTGACATCCACGTTCCCCAGCCTGAAATGAGCGCCGACAGCGCACGACGATGTAGCCACGATCGAATTGCATCCGGAAGCCGCAGCCAGGGTAGGCGGAACCCCGATCATCATCAGCATGGGCGTGAGGAGAAACCCCCCGCCGACGCCCGTGAGCCCCGAGAGAAAGCCCACCAGGAAGCCCGCGGCCAGCAACGGAACCAGGTTGGTGCTGATTCCGGCTATGGGCAGAAAGATCGGCATACAGACAACCAGGCCCTATGATCCCTTGCCCTCCCGCGCGTGCTCTTCGCTCACGTCCCGGCCTCCGGAGGTCACGCTAGGCCTGGACGTTCGGCGCCAGTTCGTCCAGGTTCAGTTCGGTCACGCCGGGCACCGCCCGCGCAACCCGTTCCACTTCCTCATACTGGTCCATGGTAACGAGTTTTCCCTTGATGGAGACCGATCCCCGGCGTGCAACTACCTCGACTTCCAGGTTGGAGGTCGGCTCATTGAGGGCCAAGTTGGCTCGAATGCGGCTGGCGAGCGCCAAGTCGTCCATCGCCGCCTGGCACTCGGGGGTGAACTCGAAGCACCGCTGGCGGGCCATGGTGGCGATCACATGGCAAGCCTCTTCGATTTCGACGCGGTCCAGGTTCAGCACGATGTCGTACAGCGACGGATCGCCCCAATCCACTCCGTAAAGGAACTGGGTCCACTTCCGGCGGTGCTGGTCCATCTTCTGGATATAGGCGATGGCGTCGCCGCGCTCCAGCTTCAGTCGCGCCCGCGCCATGCGGATGCGGAACTCCATCGGCGCGATGATTCGAGTGCGCAGAACGCGCGGCCCTTCCCGGAGCAGCAGGTGACCCGCCAAGCCGTGATAGATCGCCCCACCGGTGCGGACCTCCTCGGCAAGCGCGGCTTGGATCAGTGCCAGATACACGTACTTCTTGTGATTGAAGCGGTCCAGAAACCCCGGAGGTTTTTCCAACGCGTCTCTCAGGTCTTCCTGCGACACTCCGGAGGCAGCCGCCCGCTCGACGATGACGTCGCGATCAATGCACCGGTAGCCCAGACTGCACGCCAGGCACTCGGCCAGCATTTTGCCGCCGCTGAAGGATCCCCGCGAAATCGTGATGATGGACATGCCTTCACCCCACTTCGGCCGATGCTGGGCCGCCACAGACCATCCGGGGTCAATTGTATGTTTGTTTGGTCCGCAGAGCAAGAGGTTTTTTCGCGGCCCCGGCGAGTCTGAGACCCTGAGGGCGAACCCCGACGCGGCCTGTCAGTTGACTGGGTGATCTCACCCTACCGATGATCGTCAGTGTTGTCAATCACATATAAGGAGCAGAAGACTCGGAAAGATTAAAGTCGGTACGAAGATCTTAAAACCGTGAAAGGGGTCTTGATCTAAACGTTAATCTGGTTTACAGTTGAGGTGGTTACCTATTGGCCCGGCGTGGCGGTCCCGGGCCGGGCAGGAAGGCAGGACGTGGAGAACACGATCACCCCCGACCTCACGCACCAATTCCTGGCTAGCGCTCGAGTCTTCGCCAAGGCCGTCCGCGACGTCTGCGAAGCGGCGGTTCTGCGCGAGGTGGTCGGTGACAAATTGACTTTTGCCCAACTCAAGCTGCTGTACCTGGTGGCGCAGACCGATGAAGTGACGATTGGCGATGCGGCGACCTTTCTTGGGGTGAGCAGTCCGGCCGCCAGCAAGGCGGTGGAAAAACTGGTACGCCGGCGCCTGCTCCGGCGGAATGACATTCAGGGCGACCGGCGCACCAGCGCTATTAGCTTGACCGAAGCCAGTCGCCGGCTGCTCGAAGCCTACGAGGCGGCCCGAAATCAGAAGGCCGTCAAGATCTTCGAGCAGTTCTCGCCGGAGGAAGTGCAGCATGCGTCCGTGCTCCTGGACCGGCTGGCAGCCGGCATCGCCAGTGAGCGGGAGAAGCTAGACGAAGTCTGCCTTCAGTGCGAGATCTACTTTCGCAACAATTGCCGGTTTGGAGAATTCGGGCGGCGCACCTGCTTCTACCTGGGATGCCAACACCCGATTGTTCGTCCCAAGCCGCCGGCATGAGGTTCGCGTGACCTTTGCGTGACATAAGAGTTTAGGATCGAGAACACCAGAGGAGCCAAGTGACGAGTGGGGAGTGTGTCTCCACGGATGGTTTGAGGCTGGAGCAGTGACGTAACCGGGAGAGAAAGGTGGTCGAATGCCAAGCTACGTGAATCCTGACAAGTGCGATGGCTGCAAGGCGCTCGATAAGACGGCTTGCCAGTATATTTGCCCTAATGACCTGATGGTGCTGGACAAGGCAACGATGAAGGCGTACAACCGCGACGTTTCGATGTGCTGGGAGTGTTACAACTGCGTGAAGATCTGTCCCACACAGGCCGTCGAGGTTCGCGGTTATGCCGATTTCGTCCCCATGGGTGCCTCTGCCACACCCATGCGTTCCACAGATTCCATCCTCTGGACCGTGAAGTTCCGCAATGGAATGATCAAGCGGTTCAAATTCCCCATTCGCACAACCCCGGAAGGAGCCGCGGTCCCCGATGGAGGCTTTCCGGCCGGCGACGACCTCAACAGCCCGGCGCTGTTCACCGAGCCAGCCTCGTTGGGGCTGCCCGAGGTCTTCACCCTGAAGGGCTAGAAAGAGAGGATCATCATGGCAAACTTCGAAACTGTAGTGGTTGAGACCGACCTCCTTATCCTCGGTGGCGGCATGGCGGCGTGCGGCGCGGCGGTCGAGGCGGCCTACTGGGCCCGGAAGAACGGGCTGAAAGTGACGCTGGTGGACAAGGCGGCCGTGGACCGTTCGGGCGCGGTGGCGATGGGTCTCTCCGCAATCAACCAGTACGTCGGGCTGAGGGACGGCGCCAATTCCGTCAAGGACTACGTCGATTACGTCCGCAATGACCTGATGGGAATCACACGGGAGGACCTGGTCGCTAACATCGCGCGCCACGTGGACTCCACGGTGCACCTGTTCGAGCAGTGGGGCCTGCCTATCTGGAAGGACGAGAACGGCGCCTATGTGCATGAGGGCCGGTGGCAGTTGATGATCAACGGCGAGTCCTACAAGGTGGTGGTCGCCGAGGCGGCCAAGAACGCCCTGCTCGAGGACGGCGTCGGCCAGATCTTCGAGCGGGTGTTCATTGTGGGACCCCTGCTGGACGGCGACCGCTGCGCCGGCGCGGTGGGCTTCTCAGTGCGCGAGAACAAGTTCTACGTATTCAAGTCGAAGGCCACGCTGGTGGCGATGGGCGGCGCGGTGCACGTGTTCAAGCCCAGGAGCTCTGGCGAAGGCATGGGGCGCGCCTGGTATCCGCCATGGAACTCGGGCTCCTCGGCCTACTTCACCCTGAAAGCCGGCGCCGAGATGACCTGCCAGGAAGTGCGTTTCATCCCGGTGCGCTTCAAGGACGCCTACGGCCCGGTCGGCGCGTGGTTCCTGCTGTTCAAGTCGCGCGCGACGAATTCCTTCGGCGGCGACTACATGGTGGAGCGCAGGCCGGAACTGGAGAAATGGGCCCCCTACGGCCGGGTGAAACCGATTCCCGCCAACCTGCGCAACTACATGGGGATGCTGGATGTGATGGACGGCAAGGGCCCGATCTATATGCGGACCGAAGAAGCCCTCCAGAAGATCGCGGAGAAGTACAAGGACGACCCGAAAGCTCACAAGAAGAAGATGAAGGAGCTCGAGTCGGAAGCCTGGGAAGACTTCCTCGACATGACCATCTCCCAGGCGATCCTCTGGGCGGCGACCAACGTCCAGCCCGAGGAGCGCAGCTCCGAAATCGCGGCCGCCGAGCCGTACTTCATCGGCTCGCACTCCGGCGCTTCCGGCGCCTGGATCAGCGGTCCGGAAGACTTGCAGACGGCTTCGACCCGCGACGAGTACTTCTGGGGTTACGCCAACATGTCGACGGTGAGCGGTCTGTTCTGCGCCGGCGACGCCTCGGGCGCCTCGAGCCACAAGTTCTCCTCGGGCTCGCACGCGGAAGGCCGCATTGCCGCCAAGGCGGCCATCAAGTACATCGTCGAGAACAATTCCATGCCGGACCTCTCGCCGGCCGCGATCGAAGCACTCAAGGCCGAGATCCTGCGGCCGCTGGACACCTACGAGCAGCACCAGAAAGCAACCACCGACCCCGATATCAACCCGAACTACATCAAACCCCGGATGTTCATGTTCCGCCTTCAGAAGATCATGGACGAGTACGCCGGCGGCATCACGGCTCAATTCATCACGAACCAGGCTCTGCTCGAGCGAGCGCTGGAGCTCCTGGCCTTCCTCAAGGAGGACTCGGAGAAACTGGCGGCAGAGAACCTGCACGAACTCATGCGTTGTTGGGAGAACGTCCACCGCATGTGGCAGGCGGAGGCGCACGTCCGGACCGTTCTGTTCCGCGAAGAGACCCGATGGCCCGGCTACTACTTCCGCGCTGATAAGCCCAGCATCGATGAGCAGAAGTGGCACGTGTTCGCCAACTGCAAGTACGACCCGAATACGAACAGTTGGCAGACGCTGGCCCGCCCGATCCGGCATATCTTCGAGCAGCAGACCGCGGGGGCCCCTGTATAGGTGGCTCGCGGGGAGATCCCCGGCGACGGGGATCTCCCCAATCTGACTATGGCCAGGCAGATCCAAACGACGTGCCCGCATTGCGGCAACCCCATGGCCGCGTGGGCCAACCCGCAGGCCAGCACCTGGAGCGGGGAATTCCAGTACGTTTGTTTCAGCGACGACTGCCCCTACTTTGTGCGCGGCTGGGTGTGGATGCGCGAGCACTACAATGTAACGGCATCCTATCGTTGCCGAATCGATCCCACGACGGGCGAGTGTGGGCCGCTGCCGGTCTGGTCCAACGATGCGTTGAAAAGCGGCATCCTCGCCGGGGAGCCAACTCATGCCGGATAGCGAACTGACTCAGGAGGCGATCCTGCGCGACTGCCCGAGGATGGGCCCCGACGACCGTTTCGCCTTCGAGTGCGGCAAACACCTGGACTGCTTCACGTGCTGCTGTGCCGATGTGGCGATCGTGCTGGCGCCCTACGATGTGCTGCGCACGAAACGCGCGCTGGGCGTCGATTCCTCGGAGTTCTTGCGCCGGTACACGATCTCGCCCTTCAGCAAGGACCAGAAGATTCCCGCCGTGCTCCTCAAGATGGACCCGCAGGCCGGCGCATGCCCGTTCGTCACGCCCGCGGGGTGCAGCATCTATGCCGACCGCCCTTGGGCCTGCCGCATGTACCCGCTCGGGGTGGCCGAACCGCGCAATGCGACTCCAACCGATCATCCGTTCCACTTCCTGGTCCACGAGGATCTTTGCCACGGGCACGGCCAGGGCTGCGGGACCTCGGTGCGCGAGTGGATCGCCAGCCAGGGCCTGGAGGAATACGACGCCGCCAATGCCTCCTTCAAAGCGCTGATGCTCGACGAGGGCTGGGACCAAGGCCAGCCCCTGATGCCCCAGCAAATGGACATGTACCACATGGCCTGCTACGACCTGGACCGCTTCCGCAGCTTCGTGTTCGAGACTCGGTTTCTCGAACTGTTCGACGTGGATGAGACCCGGGTCGAGGCCATGCGCACGGACGACGAGGAACTGCTGGAGTTCGCCATCCAGTGGCTCCGGTTCAGCCTGTTGCGGCAACGAACGATGAAGATGAGGCGCTCGGCGCCGGAGCAGACGAAGCAGCGCGCGGCGGCCCGGAGCGCAGTCGAGGTGAGATGAACGGGAGCGGCAAACCGGTCCTCATAATCGGCGGCGGAATCGCCGGGGTGACCGCCGCGGTAGAGGCGGCTGAAGCCGGCTGCGAGGCCATCATCGTCGAGAAGTCGCCCACGCTGGGCGGCCGCGTTGCGCGGATGAACCAGTACTTCCCAAAACTCTGCCCGCCGGGATGCGGCCTCGAGATCAACTTCAAGCGCATCAAGAGCAACCCGCGAATCACCGTACTGACGCAGGCGCGGGTCGAAAACGTCACCGGCGGGCCGGGCGATTACGAGGTAACCGTCGCAGTGGCGCCGCGCTACGTGACCGAGGCGTGCACGGCTTGCGGAGCATGCGCCGAAGCGTGCCCGGCCGAGCGCCCCGATGAGTTCAACTACGGTCTCTCGAATTCGAAAGCGGCTTACTTGCCACACACGCTGGCGTTCCCGATGCGTTACGCAATCGACCGTGCCGCGTGCCCGGAGGGCTGCCACGCTTGCGCCGACGCCTGCAAGTACGGCGCGATCGACCTCCAGCAGCAGGCCGGGTGCAGGACCTTCCGGGCGGCCGCAGTGATTGCCGCCACGGGGTGGGCGCCGTACGACGCCGCGAAGATCGAGAATCTCGGGTTCGGCAAGTACCGGAACGTCGTGACCAACGTGATGCTCGAGCGGATGGCCGCCCGTGACGGCCCCACGGGTGGCCGGATTCTGCGCCCGTCGGACGGCCAGGAGCCACGCTCGGTCGCCTTCGTTCAGTGCGCCGGCTCGCGCGACGAAAACCACCTGCCGTACTGCTCGGCGGTCTGTTGCGCGGCCTCGCTCAAGCAGTCCACCTATATCCGCACGCTGTATCCCGATGCGGCGGTGACCATCTTCTACATCGACATCCGCACGCCCGGACTGCTCGAGGAGTTCTATGCGCGCGTCAGCGCCGACGACAAGCTGCAATTGGTCAAGGGCAAGGTCGGCAAAGTCGAAGAAGATGCCGCGACGGGCGATCTGTTGGTGATTGCGGAAAACGTGGCCCGCGGCGTGAAGAGCACCCTGCGCGTGGCACTGCTGGTGCTTGCCACCGGCATCGTTCCGCAGACCGAAGATCTGCCGCCCGGCTTCGTCCTGGACGAGTTCCGGTTCATCGCGAACGGGGCCGGCAAAACCGGGCTCTACGGGACTGGTTGTGCGCGGCGCCCGGCCGAGGTCTCGGCAACGGTTCAGGACTCGACTGGCGCGGCGCTAAAAGCCCTCCAGTGCGTTGTGAGGAGCGCTCACAATGCCTAAGAAGCCCGGCGTCTACATCTGCGGCGGCTGCGGGATCGGCGAAGCGATCGACACGGAGCAGCTCGCCAAAGTGGCCCGGCGCGAGTGCAAAGCCCCGGTGTGCCAGGTCCACCCGTTCCTGTGCGGGCCGGAGGGCCGCGAGCTGATCCGCAAGGACGTCGAGGGCGGCGCGGTAGACACGGTAGTGGTCGCGGCCTGCTCTCCGCGCGCCAAAACGGATGCGTTCGCATTCGACTCGAAGGTGGTGCTCGAGCGCGTCAACCTGCGCGAGCACGTGGCCTGGTGCCACGCGCCGCGGGACGAGGATACGCAGATGCTCGCGGAGGACTACCTCCGCATGGGCGTCGTCAAGGCGCAGAAGTCGGAGCCGCCGGAGCCGCTCTCGGAAACGGTGTCAAAGAAGCTGCTGGTGGTCGGCGGCGGCATCGCCGGCGTCACATCGGCGCTGGAGGCGGCGGCGGCCGGTTACGAAGTCGTGCTGGTCGAGAAAGAGGCCCGGCTGGGCGGTTTCGTCGCGCCGCTGAAGAGCCGCTTCCCGAGTGCGCCTCCCTACACCGCGCCGGCGGTCGACGGCATCGCGCGAAGGATCCAGGAGGCCAGTTACCACCCCAAGATCCAGGTATTCACGTCCGCGCGGATCGTCAAAACGGAAGGCCAGCCCGGGATGTTCGATGTCACGGTGGAGCGCGAAGGAGTGGTTTCCACGGTGCGCGCCGGGGCGATCGTGCTGGCCACGGGCTGGAAACCGTACGACGCTACGCGGCTGGCGCACCTGGGCTACGGGCTGCCAAACGTGATCACCAACGTCGAGTTGGAGCGCATGGCGGCGGGCGGGCCGATCGCGCGGCCGTCCGATGGCCGGCCAGCCGGCAGCGTCTTGTTCGCGCAGTGCGCGGGTTCTCGCGATCCAAACCACCTGCCCTACTGCTCAGCCGTGTGCTGCATGGCCACGCTCAAACACGCCGGGTACATCCACGAGCAGAACGCCCGGGCCAAGGTCTACATCGTCTACAAGGACATGCGGACGCCGGGGCAGTACGAGCGCTTCTACCGCGCCGCCCAGGACCATCCGTTCAATTTCCTCACCAAGGGCGAGGTGGCTTCCGTCCAAGAACTGCCTTCCGGGGAACTCGCAGTGACGTTGAAGGACACGCTCCTTGGCGAGGAGGTTGTCGTTCACGTGGATCTGGTCGTGCTCGCTACCGGCATGGTGCCCAACTCCGCCGACGGCGAAGCGATCCGAGCGCTCGAGGATGCCGAGTCGAGGGCGGCCAAGGGAGAGACCGAAAGCCAGCGTGCCGATGCCGCGCGTCGCGCCGGCGAGCTGAAGTCGCATAAGGGAACCGAGATCCTGAACTTGACCTATCGGCAGGGGCCGGATCTGCCGGTTCTGCGGCACGGCTTCCCCGATTCGCATTTCATCTGCTTCCCGTACGAAACCCGGCGCACGGGAATCTACGCGGCCGGGGCCGTGCGCGCGCCGATGGATTCGGCCCAGGCGCAAGAGGATGCCTTGGGCGCGGCGATGAAGGCCATTCAGGCGGTCGAAATGGCTGCGCGGGGCCAGGCCGTTCATCCCAGGGCCGGCGATCTCTCGTTTCCCAGCTTTTTGCTCCAGCGCTGCACGCAATGTAAGCGTTGTACCGAGGAGTGCCCGTTCGGCAGCATCGACGAGGACGAGAAAGGCACGCCGAAGCCGAACCCGTACCGTTGCCGACGTTGCGGCATCTGCCTGGGCGCGTGCCCGGAGCGCATCATCTCGTTCAAGAATTACTCGGTGGACATGATCGCCTCGATGATCAAGGCGATCGAAGTGCCCGAGGAGGACGAGGAGAAGCCGCGCGTCGTCGTGTTCATGTGCGAGAACGACGCCTATCCGGCGCTCGATGTCGCCGGTTTCCGCCGCCTCCGCTACGACCCGGGCGTGCGGGTGATCCCGCTGCGCTGCCTGGGGTCGCTGAACATCGTCTGGATCGCCGACGCGCTGTCGCGCGGCATCGACGGGGTGATGTTCATCGGGTGCAAGTACGGCGACGACTACCAGTGCCACTTCATTCGGGGCAGCGAGTTGGCCGCGCGCCGCCTGGAGAACGTCAAAGAAACGCTCCAGCGGCTGCAGCTCGAACCCGAGCGCCTGGAAACCACCGAGATCTCGATCGACGAGTGCGAGAAACTGCCCGCGCTGATTAACGGATTCATGGAGCGCATCCGCGCAATGGGGCCGAACCCCTACAAGGGAATGTAGCCATGACTGCGAGCGTCTGGATTGAGCCGGATACAGCGTTCATCGAGGAAGTCATGAGCTCGGGTGGCGCCGGTCTCAAGAAATGCTTCCAGTGCGCCGCCTGCTCGGCCGTGTGCAATCTCTCGCCCGAGGACTCGCCCTTTCCGCGGCGGCAGATTATCGCGGCGCAGTGGGGCTTGAAGGAAAGGGTGGTCGGCGATCCCGCGCTGTGGCTCTGCCACGATTGCGGCGACTGCACCGTCCAGTGCCCGCGCGGCGCCCGCCCGAGCGATACGCTGGGCGCGCTGAGGCAGGCGGCGATCAAGCATTTCGCCGTCCCGCAGGCGCTGGCGAAAGCGGTCGCCAGCCCGAAGATGCTTGTGCTTCTGCTGCTCGTGCCGGCGCTCATCTTTGCCGGCATTGCGCTGTGGGCGCCGAAAACCGAACTGGACCCGCTCAAGTTCGCGAGCGTGTTTCCCATCGGCGTACTGGAGCCGCTCTTTTTCATCGTGGCCGGCCTGGTCGCACTGGCTTTCGCGACCGGCATCGCGCGGTTTGTGCGCGCGCTGCGCGCCTCCGGGGCTAGCGCGCCTATTCTCGCGGGCCTGGCGCCCGCGCTCAAGGAAATTCTGGCCCACAGCCGCTTCTCCAAGTGCGACCGCGGCGGCAACCGGCGCCTGGGCCACCTGCTCACGCTGTGGGGGTTCGCCGGCCTCGCGCTCATGGGGACGGTGGTCGGCATCGGTACGATGGCCGGCATCGTGCATACGCCGCTCGCCTTAACCAACCCCCTGAAAATCTTCGCGAACCTTTGCGCCGTGGCGATTCTGGCGGGCAGCATCACGCTGCTCGCCGAAAGAACTCGGGATCCGGTCGAGCGGACCGCGAGCACGTATTTCGATTGGTTTTTCCTGCTGACCCTGGTGGGCGTGGTGGTGACCGGAATCGGCTCCGAGTTGCTGCGCTTGGCCCGGGCGGCGGGCACAATGTATGTGGTGTATTTTGTACACTTGGTGCTGATCTTCGCCCTGTTCCTGTACGCGCCTTACTCGAAGTTTGCGCACTTCGTCTACCGGACAGTCGCGATGGCAGCGGTGGGCAGAAAATCATAGCGGCCGGGCGAGAGGCCCGGCGGGAGGTCACATGGCCGACAACGACAAACCGAAAACTGAACTGCTGGACGAGTTGGAAAAGGGTCCCTGGCCGAGTTTCGTCAGGGAGATCAAGAGAGCCGGCGAAACCAACCCGATGTGCAACGACCTGCTCGGCCAGCTCGAGCTGTCGTACAAAGAGAAGAAGGGGCACTGGAAGCACGGCGGAATCGTCGGCGTGCTCGGTTACGGCGGCGGCGTGATCGGCCGTTACAGCGACGTTCCCGAGCAGTTCCCGAAGGTGGCGCACTTCCACACGCTGCGCGTCAATCAGCCCTCCGGCTGGTTCTACACCAGCGAGGCTTTGCGGACGCTCTGCGATATCTGGGAGCGCCACGGCTCGGGCCTCACCAACATGCACGGCTCCACCGGCGACATCATCTTCCTCGGGACCAAGACCGCCGAGCTGGAGCCCACCTTCAAGGAGCTGACCGAAGCCGGCTTCGACCTGGGCGGTTCGGGGTCCTGTGTGCGGACGCCGTCCGCCTGCGTGGGCCGGGCGCGCTGCGAGTGGGCGTGCTACGACACCCTCAAGCTGTGCGACAACCTCACTCGCGCCTACCAGGACGAGATGCACCGGCCGCCGTTCCCCTATAAGTTCAAGTTCAAGTGCTCCGGATGCCCCAACGACTGCGTCGCTTCGATCGCGCGCTCCGACCTCTCGATCATCGGGACCTGGAAGGACGATATCCAGCAGGACGACGCCGCGGTGGCCGAATACGCCGCCGGCGGCCTGGACATCCAGAAAGAGGTCTGCGACCTGTGCCCGACCCAGTGCATGGATTGGGACGGGCAGAAGCTCGCAATCGAGAACCGCGAGTGCGTCCGCTGCATGCACTGCATCAACGTAATGCCGAAAGCGCTCGCTCCGGGCAAGGAGAAAGGCGCCACGCTGCTGATCGGCTCCAAGGCGCCGATCATGCAGGGCGCGCTGCTTTCCTCCGTGCTGGTGCCGTTTGTGCCGGAGGATGAATTGCTCGATACCGTCAAGGAACTGGTCTCTCGCGTGTGGGAGTTCTGGGATGAGTACGGCAAGAACCGCGAGCGCGTCGGCGAGCTGATCCAGCGCGTCGGGATGGCCAACTTCCTCGATGCGATCGGTCTGGAGCCGGCTCCCGAGATGATCGCGGCGCCGCGCGACAACCCGTATATCTACTTCCAGCCCGAAGATGAGAAGTGATCGAGAGGAGATGAGATCATGGCAACCGCACCAACCAAAAGAATCACCGATATCGGACCGCCCCATTACGAGAAATTTCTCCATCCGCTGATCAAGAAGAACTACGGGCAGTGGAAGTACCACGAAACGCTCGCGCCCGGCGTGCTCTGCCACGTGGCTCACTCGGGCGACCGGCTCTACACGGTGCGCGCCGGCTCGCCACGCCTGCTGAGCATCCAGACCATCCGGTTCTTCGCCGACTTGGCCGACAAGTACTGCGGCGGCTACCTGCGCTTCACCAGCCGCAACAATGTCGAGTTCCTGCTCGACGACGCGGGCAAGATCGAGCCGCTCAAGAAGGATCTCGCGGACGCCGGCTTCCCGGTGGGCGGGACCAATAATGCCATCAGCAACATCGTCCACACGCAGGGATGGGTGCACTGCCACTCCTCGGCCACGGACGCTTCGGGCCTGGTGAAGAGCGTCATGGATGCGCTCTGCCACCACTTCACCTCCCAGGACCTGCCGGCCAAGCTGCGCATCGCGGTCGCCTGTTGCCTGAATATGTGCGGCGCCGTGCACTGCTCGGACATCGCGATCCTCGGCATCCATCGCAAGCCGCCGAAGATACGCCACGACATACTGGCGAAGGTGTGCGAGGTGCCGACGCTGATCGCCTCCTGTCCGACCGGCGCGATCCGGCCGGCGACGGTGGATGGCAAGCAGTCGGTCGAGGTGGTCGAAGAGCAGTGCATGTTCTGTGGCAACTGCTATACGGTGTGCCCCGCCATGCCGATGAACGATCCCGAGAACGACGGCATCTCGATCTGGGTGGGCGGCAAGGTCAGCAACGCGCGCAGCGCGCCGAAGTTCACCAAGCTGGCCATCCCTTTTGTGCCGAACAACCCGCCGCGCTGGCCCGAGGTGGTGAACGCCGTCGTCAACATCGTAAACGTGTACGCGGAAAACGCACGGAAGCACGAGCGGCTGGGCGAGTGGATCGAGCGCATCGGCTGGCCGCGGTTCTTCGAGCGGACCGGCATCGAGTTCACCCGGTACCACATCGACGATTTCAAGCATGCCGGACTGACCTACGCCCGCTCCACTCACCTGCGATTCTAGCGGTGAAGCATGGGCATCTTTAAGCAGCCAAAGAAACCGACCATCAAGGCGAGCGCGACGGCGGGCGGCGCCATCAGCGCGTTGCGCCCGTATTACGCGCAGAAAGCGCCGCCGTGCATCGGGCACTGCCCTAGCGGAACCGACATCCGTGGCTGGCTGACGACCATAGCGCAGGCGGAGGCCTACGGCCGGACCAACGAGCAGGCCTACGAGATCGCCTGGCACATGATCGTCGATCGGAATCCGTTCCCGGCGGTTTGCGGGCGGGTTTGTCCTCATCCCTGCGAGGAGGCGTGCAACCGGAACGCCAAGGAGGGGCCGGTCGCGATCAATGCGCTGGAGCGATTCATCGGCGACTTCGGCATTTCCAAGAATCTGAAACTCGCCAAACTGACCTCCGAGACCTATCCGGAGCGGATCGCGGTGATCGGCTCCGGACCAGCGGGCCTCTCCTGCGCCTATCAGCTTTCGCGGCGCGGGTATCCGGTGACGGTGTTCGAGGCATTCGGCAAGCCGGGCGGCATGTTGCGCTACGGCATTCCCGCCTACCGGCTGCCCCGCGGGGTGCTGGACGCCGAAATCGACCGGATTGTCGATCTCGGCGTCGAGCTGAAGTGCAATGTCGTGGCCGGCAGAGACGTTTCGCTGGAGGACCTCCGCCGCGACTACCAGGCCGTATTCGTCGGCATCGGCGCGCACAAGGGCCTGAAGCTGGGGATTCCCGGTGAAGACGCTCCGAACGTTCTAACGGGGACCGAGTTCCTCAACCGGGCGAACCAGGGCGAGCCGGTGGCGCTCGGCAATAAGGTGATCGTGATCGGCGGGGGCGACACGGCCATCGATGCGGCCCGCGTCGGCAAGCGCCTGGGGGCCGACGTCACGATTCTGTACCGCCGCACCCGCGCCGAGATGCCCGCCATTAAGCCGGAGATCGAGGGCGCGCTGGAAGAAGGAGTGAAGATCGAGTTCCTCGCCGCGCCGGTCGAGATCGTGCGGCGGAACGGCCTCGCGGTGGGCATGCACGCGATCCGCATGGAATTGGGCGCGCCGGATGCTTCCGGCCGGCCGAGGCCCGTGCCCAAGCCCGGCACGGAGTTCGAAATCGAAGCCAGCGCGATCATCGCCGCCATCAGCCAGGAGCCCGGGTTTGACGGACTCTCGGGTCTGCACGAGGGCAAGGATTGGATCAAGGCCGATGACTGGGGCTCGACAAAAACCGACGGCGTCTATGCCGGCGGTGACGATGTCGAGCTGGGCCTGGTGAGTATTGCCATCGCCCAGGGCCGCTTCGCGGCGGAGGCGATCGACGCGCGCTTCCGCGGCCGCACGCCCGAGAAGCCGTTGGCCGCCCCGCCGATCGCGCCGGAACGCATGAAGCTCGGCTGGTACAAGGAGTCGGCCCGGCACGAGCGGCCGCAGATTGCGGTCGCCGGGCGGACGCTCGACGCGGAAATCGAGCGGGGCCTCGCGGAGGAGGACGCGCTGGCCGAGGCCAAACGCTGCATGTCCTGCGGAATGTGCATGGACTGCGAGACCTGCTGGATGTATTGCACGAACAGTTGTTTCGTCAAGCTGCCGAAGGGGGAACACTACCGAGTGAAGCTGGAGCTCTGTAACGGCTGCAAGAAATGCGCCGAGGAGTGCCCCTGCGGCTACATCGACCTGCAGTAGCCCGACAAGAGTATCCGAGAGGAGGTAATACGTGCCGATTTTTGAGGCTGAGGGAAAGCAGTACAACGTAGACGAAGACGGCTTCCTAGAAGACCCGGCCGTCTGGAACCAGCAAGTCGCCACGGACTTCGCCAGCACCGAGGGCGTCACGGAGCTGACCGAGAACCATTGGAAGGTGATCCACTATCTGAGGAACTACTACCTGGAGTTCGGCATCGCCCCGATGATCCGCAAGCTTTGCAAGGAGACGGGCTTCAAGCTGAACGAGATCTATCAGATGTTCCCGTCCGGACCGGCCAAGGGGGCGTGCAAGCTCGCCGGCTTGCCCAAGCCGACGGGCTGCGTATAAGTGTGAACGACGACGTGGTTCCCTACGATCGGGATGCGGTTGCGCGGCATTGGCTGGCCCGCACGCTGGGGGCGTATCCGTTCCTCACCTCGCGCTTCTTGGCGGAGGAGAAGGATCGCTTCCGGAATCCGGTCGGCCACGCGCTCCGCGAAGCTCTGCCCGTGCTCCTGGAGGAACTGCTGGGCGAGATGAATCTCGCGCGTCTCACGCCCGTGCTCGACCAGGTTGTCAAGATCCGGGCGGTGCAGGACTTCACAGCTAGCCAGGCGGTGGGCTTCATTTTTGTCTTGAAGGACGTGCTGCGCCACGAGGAGCCGGGCGGCCTGACGCCGGCACTGGAGCAGCGGATCGACCAGATGGCGCTGACCGCGTTCGATCTGTACGTGAGGTGCCGGGAGAAGATGGACGAGATCAAGGCCGGCGAGGCGCGGCGCGGTACATACGTGCTCGACAGGATTGGGTACCCCCGATCGGACGGTGAAGCGCGATGACCGCTCTCTACTCGCTTGTGGCGGTCCTGGCGCTGGCGGCGCTCGGCCTGTCGGCGGGCGAGATCGCCGGCGCGCGCGTGCTGTTCGGGGTAGGGGTGCCGTACGCGGCGATGGCGGTCTTCCTGGCAGGCGTCGCGTACCGAGTGAGCCGGTGGGCGCGTACGCCGGTGCCATTCCGCATTCCGACGACCTGTGGCCAGCAGAGATCACTGTCGTGGATCAAGGCCGCCCGGCTCGAAAGCCCCACCACGACGCTTGGGGTCGCAGGGCGGATGGCGCTCGAGATCCTGCTCTTCCGCTCGCTATTCCGCAACTCGAGGGCCGAGCTGCGCGAGGGCCCGCGGCTGGTCTACGGCGAGGACAAGCTGCTCTGGCTGGGTGCGCTGGCGTTTCACTGGTCGTTCCTCGTCATTTTCCTGAGGCACCTGCGCTTTTTCCTGGAGCCGATTCCCGGGTTCGTGCTGGCGCTCCAGGCGGTTGATGGTTTCTTCCAGGTCGGCACGCCGGAGCTTTATGCGACGGATGTCGTGATCCTGGCGGCGCTGGCCTACCTGCTCGGGCGCAGGGTCAGGAACCCGCGAGTGCGGTACGTCTCGCTGTTCACGGACTATTTTGCGCTGTTCCTGCTGATCGGCCTGGCGCTCTCGGGTGTGCTCATGCGCTACTTCACGCGCGTGGACCTGCTCGCGGTCAAACAACTCGCCATGGGCCTGGTGACGTTCTCGCCGGTGGTCCCGGCCGGCCTGGGTCCGCTCTTCTTCGTGCACCTGACGCTGCTCGCCGCGCTGCTCGCCTACTTCCCCTTCAGCAAGCTGATGCACATGGGCGGGGTCTTCCTGAGCCCCACGAGAAACCTGGCCAACAACAACCGCATGCGGAGACACGTCAATCCCTGGAATTATCCGGTGAAGGTGCACACCTACGCGGAATGGGAAGAGGAGTTCCGGGAGAAGATCAAGGCGGCCGGGCTGCCGCTCGAGAAGGAGTAGACATGGCTGATCCAACGCCGCGGCCCGAGCAACTCGTCCAGGTCGACTACCAGCCGCCTGAGAGGGACTGGAGAGACCCGGCGGTCGAATTCCGCAAAGGAGTCTTCTGCTACAGCGCCGCCGCGAAGAATCTCAAGTACCTGGACATGCCAAATCCGCGCGAGTGGCAGCCCTTCGACAAGGATTGGAAGCTGCCGCCGGACTGGAAGCGGATTCTGCTCGAGGGCATGAAAGAGCGGCTTGACAAGTACCGCTCGTTCCGGCTGTTCATGGACATTTGCGTGCGCTGCGGCGCTTGCGCCGACAAGTGCCACTTCTACCTGGGCTCGGGCGATCCCAAGAACATGCCGGTGTTGCGCGCCGAGCTGATCCGCTCGGTCTACCGCCGCTACTTCACGCTGACCGGCCGGCTCTTTGGCGGACTCGCCGGCGCACGCGACCTTACCGAGGATGTCGTCAAGGAGTGGTTCTACTACTTCTACCAGTGCACGGAGTGCCGGCGCTGCTCGGTGTTCTGTCCTTACGGCATCGACACGGCGGAGATCACCATGATCGGCCGCGAGCTGCTCAACCTGGTGGGCTGCAACATCAACTGGGTCATCGAGCCGGCGGCCAACTGCTACCGCACGGGCAACCATCTCGGAATCCAGCCGCACGGGTTTAAGGACAGCATCGATTTCGCGGTGGACGAGATCGAAGAGCTCACCGGCGCGCGCGTCGAGGCGCCGATCAACAGGAAAGGCGCGGAGATTCTGTTTGTCGTGCCGTCGGCCGACTACTTCGCCTCGCCGCACTATTTCACGCTGCTCGGCTACCTGGTGCTGTTCCACGAGATCGGCCTGGACTTCACCTTCAGCGCGTTCGCCTCCGAGGGCGGCAACTTCGGCCTGTTCGCCTCGCACGAAATGATGAAGCGGCTGAACGCGAAGATCTACGCCGAGGCGAAGCGTTTGGGGGTGAAGTGGATTCTGGGCGGCGAGTGCGGCCACATGTGGCGGGTACTGAATCAGTATATGGACACGATGAACGGCCCGGCCGATTTTCTGGAGGAGCCGGTTTCGCCCATCACCGGTACGCGGTTTGAAAACGCGCGCGCGACCAAGATGGTGCACATCGCCGAGTTCACCGCCGACCTGATCGCGAACGGGAAGCTGAAGCTCGACCCGATGCGCAACGACCGCCTGACCGTCACCTATCACGACTCCTGCAACATTGCGCGGGGGATGGGCCTGCTCGAGGAGCCGCGGTACATCCTGCGCAGCGTCTGCCGCCGGTTCCACGAGATGCCCGAAAACACGATTCGCGAGCAGAGCTTTTGCTGCGGCAGCGGCGCGGGTCTGGGCACGGACGAGAACCTCGAGATGCGGCTCCGTGGCGGCCTGCCTCGCGCGAACGCGGTCAAGTACGTCAAGGAGAGGTACGGCGTGAACATGCTGACGTGCATGTGCGCCATCGATAAGGCAACCCTGCCCACCCTGCTCGAGTACTGGGTGCCCGGCGTCGACGTGGCCGGGGTGCACGAACTGGTCGGCAACGCGCTCGTCATGAAGGACGAGAAGGAGCGGACCACGGATCTGCGCGGCGAGCCGCTCCCGCAGGCGGAGGCGGCCCATGCGTGACCAAGGCGTCATCTACGCGGGCCTGGCTGCGTTTCTCGGCTTGCTGACGTTCCCCGCCTGGTACAACGCGGCCGCAGGGAAGACCGCGAAGCCGCCCGAGGTCCGGCTGCCCGCCCAGGAGAAGCAGTGCGTGGCGCCGGTCGATTACATGAAGACGTCGCACATGGCTCTGCTCGTGAACTGGCGCGAGGAAGTGGTTCGCCGCAACGTGCGCAGCTTCACCGCGTTCAACGGCAAAACATACAACATGAGCCTCACCGGCACCTGCCTCTCCGGCTGCCACACAAACAAGGCCGATTTCTGCGACCGCTGCCACAACTACGTGGGCGTCAAGGGGCCATACTGCATGGACTGCCATATCGATCCCAAGCTGGTGGCGAGGAGCCGGCCATGAACATCACTCGGAAAGGATTCCTGCGCATCACGGGCTTCTCGCTGGTCGCGGTTACGGCGAGGCGCTTCCTGGGGGCGATCGGGGAGAGGGTAGCGCCGGCGAGGAAGGCACGCCGCTGGGCCATGGTAGTCGATATCGGCAAGTGCCTCCAGAAGGAGGGCTGCATCAAGTGCATTGCCGCCTGCAACAAGGCCCACAACATCCCCGTGTTCCAAGACCGCCGGCGCGAGATCGTCTGGATCTGGAAGGCCCAATTCGAGAACGTGTTGGGCTCGGAAGGCGGCTACACTCCCGGCGCCCTCAGGGGCCAACCCATCCCGGTGCTGTGCAATCATTGCGACGATCCCCCTTGCACGCGGGTCTGCCCTACTCAGGCCACCTGGAAGCGCGAAGACGGAATCGTGATGATGGATTGGCACCGCTGCATCGGCTGCCGCTACTGCATCGCCGCCTGCCCGTACGGCTCGCGCAGCTTCAACTGGAGCGATCCGCGGCCGCACATTGCCGAACTGAACCCCGATTTCCCGACCCGCACCACGGGCGTGGTCGAGAAGTGCAATTTCTGCGAAGAGCGGCTCGCCAGCGGCCGTCCGCCCGCCTGCGTCGAGGCATGCCCGGAGAAAGCGCTGGTCTTCGGCGACCTGAACGACGCCGGCTCGCCCGTGCGCGAGTTGTTGCGGTCGCGATACGCCACCCGGCGCAAGTCCGAGCTCGGCACCAGGCCGTCCATCTTCTATATCGTATGAGGCGCCGCTATGTTCATGTTTGAAAAAGCGTTGGTCGGCGGCCGGCGGTACTGGATCTGGATTCTCTCTCTGTTCGCGGTCATCGGCCTCGGCTTTCTCTTCTATATGCGCCAACTGAGCGAGGGCCTGGCGATCACCGGCATGAGCCGCGACGTCTCCTGGGGCCTCTACATCGCTCAGTTCACGTTCCTGGTCGGAGTGGCCGCCTCCGCCGTCATGGTGGTGCTGCCCTACTACCTGCACGACTGGAAGGCGTTCGGCAAGATCACCATCCTGGGCGAGTTCCTGGCGGTTTCCTCCGTGGTCATGTGCATGCTGTTTGTGTTCGTGGACATGGGCCAGCCGGCGCGCGTGCTGAACGTGCTGCTCTACCCGACACCCCGGTCGCTCATGTTCTGGGACATGGTCTCCCTCGGCGGTTACCTGCTGCTCAACGCTGTCATCGCGCTGGTCACGCTGCGCTCCGAGCGGAACTCGGTTGCGCCGCCGGGCTGGATCAGGCCGGTGATTCTGCTCTCGATCCCGTGGGCGATCAGCATCCATACCGTGACCGCGTTCCTCTACAGCGGTCTGCCCGGACGCTCCTTCTGGCTCACCGCGATTTTGGCTCCGCGCTTCCTCGCTTCGGCATTCTCCGCCGGGCCGGCGCTGCTCATCCTGCTCTGCATGCTGATTCGCAGGCTGACGCGCTTCGACCCGGGCCGCGAACCCATTCAGAAGCTCGCGCTGATCGTTACCTACGCCATGATCGTCAACGTGTTCTTTGTCCTGATGGAGATCTTCACGGCGTTCTACAGCGGGATTCCGGATCACCTGCGCCACTTCGAATACTTGTTCTTCGGTCTGAACGGCCGCGGCGTACTGGTACCGTGGATGTGGACCTCGGTGCTGCTGGCGGCGGCATCGCTGGTGCTGCTGATCGTGCCGCGGTTTCGCCACGACGAGCGCCTGCTGGCGTCGGCCTGCGCGGCCGTCTTTCTTTCGCTCTGGATCGACAAAGGGATGTGCCTGGTGGTCTCCGGCTTCATTCCCTCGCCGCTGGGAGCGGTCACGGAGTACGCGCCCACGCTGCCGGAGATCTCGATCACCGCGGGCATCTGGGCGGTTGGCATTCTGATGATCACGGTCTTTTACAGGATCACTCTTTCGGTACGGGAGAGCCTCGCGGGATGAAAGCACAGCCAAGCTGGCCGAGGAGGAAAGCGCGGCATTTCGCAAGAGCGCTGCCGCCGTGAAGGAACTCGTCGATGTAATGCAGCCCAGACTCGCACAACTGCGCGCGGCGGCCCCCGGCACGCGAGCCGGCCCGGGCCGGCCATGCGCAGCCGCACGGAGCGCCGATGCAACCACTGAACGCCGAAGAGAGAAAAAGAGCGCTGGCCAGCGCGAGGAAGCCGGAAGCGATCCGCAAGCAGCGCCTCGCCGTCCGCTATCACGTCGAGGACTTCGACGTGCAAGAGCGCCCGCGCCGGTTCCTCGAAGCGTTCGCCGCCATCCTCAAGCACACGAATTACCGGGTGGCCCTGGATCACTATGTCCGCGTGGGCGCGAAGTGCTCCCGCTGCACCACCAACTGCCAGGTCTATCTCGCGACCGGCGACGCGAAAGACATCCCTTGCTACCGCTCCGAGCTGCTGCTGTCCGTCTATCGCCGCCATTTCACGATTTCGGGCGTTTTGCGCGGGCGCATCCTGGGCGACCCGGGCCTGACCGACGACAAGGTCCAGGAGATGGCGGAATCCTTCTACAACTGCACCGCCTGCCGCCGCTGCCACTTCGAATGCCCCATGGGCATCGATCACGCGCTCATCACCCACCTCGGGCGCTACATTCTGTCTGAAATCGGTATCGTGCCGCGGGCCCTGGCGGTCAGCGTCCGGGAGCAACTGCTCGGCGCCAGCGGCAACACCTCCGCGATTCCCGTTCCCGCCCTGCTCGACAGCCTCGAGTTTCTCAGCGAGGACATGGGGGAGGAGAAGGGCATCGATATCCCCTTCCCGATCGACCAGGAGGGCGCGGAGTATCTGTTCATCCCCGCCGTCTCGGACTTCCTGATGGAAGCCGACACGCTCATGGGCAACGCCGCCGTGTTCCGGGCCACCGGCGACAGTTGGACTATCGGCACGGGCTACTTCGACGGCATCAATTACGGCCTGTTCTACAGCGACCACGTTCTGGAGCACGTGTTGCGGAAGATCCAGGCGGAGGCCGAGCGGCTCAAGGTGAAGAAGATTCTTATCGGCGAGTGCGGCCACGCGTCCCGCTCGGCCAAATTCTTCTACCCCACCTACTGCGGGGGGAAGAACGCGCTTCCCGTCCTCAACATCATGGAGTACACGCACCAGGCCTGGAAGGAGGGGCGCCTCAAGCTCGACCCAAACGTCGTCACCGAGAAAGTCACGTACCACGATCCGTGCAATATCGCTCGTCCCGGCTGGATCGTCGAGCAGCCGCGCGAGCTGCTGAAGGCGTTTTGCAGGAACTACGTCGAGATGACCCCCAACCGGCGCGACAACATCTGCTGCGGCGGAGGCGGGGGTACTGTCTCGATCGACGAGATTCGTCCCTACCGGACCCTGATCGGGGGCCGTGTCAAGGCCGATCAGATTCGAGCGACCGGAGCCAAATACTGTGTCGCGCCCTGCGCCAACTGCAAGAAGCAGCTCCGCGAGCTGATGGAGGACCAGGGGATCGATTGCCAGATCGTGGGGCTGCACGACCTGCTGTACAAGGCCATTGTCTTCGACCGCCCGGGAGGTGAGCCAAGTGGACGCGTGGCTTGAGTTCGGCCGCGGGCCGTTGTTCCGGCTGAGCTTCTCCCTGATGGTTCTCGGCCTGCTGCGGATCTTCCTGCTCACCTTCATCGGGGTTGCGGAAAGCTACCGGCGCAACCCGGACAAGATCGTGCCGTGGAAGGAGATTGTGAAGCGGACCCTGGGGTGGTTGGCTCCGTTGGGCAAACTGTGGAGCAAGCGGCCGGTCTACAGCGCGATTTCGGTCCTTTTCCACGCCGGCCTGTTGCTGGTTCCGCCTTTCCTGGCCGCGCACGTCCTGTTGTGGAAGCGTTCCGTGGGTTTCGCCTGGCCTGCCCTCCCTCAGCCGGCGGCCGACTGGCTGACGCTGCTCGTGATTGCCACGGCGCTGGGCCTCTTCCTCGGACGCGCGGCGGACGCCGGCGCACGCGCGCTGAGCCGGTTCCAGGATTATGCCTGGCTGCTGCTGCTCGCGCTGCCGTTCGCCACCGGGTACATCTGCTCGAACGCCGCCATCGGCCCCAAGGCCTATCGGACCGTAATGCTGTTCCACGTCTACTCGGCCGACCTGGTGATGGCGACGATCCCGTTCACCAAGATCGCCCACTGCGTGCTGGCGCCGCTCTCGCAGTTGGTGACGGGCATTGCCTGGAAGTTCCCCGCGGGGGCCGGCGACCGCGTGGCCGCCACCCTGGGCTATGCGGACCGGCCCTCCTGGGCGCAGAGGGCGCGGTTAAACGGTGCGCCCGCGGCGCCCGCGCCCGCCGAAAAGGAGGCTCGCACGAAATGAAAGCGGCCATTCTCACCGATACCACCAAGTGCATCGGCTGCAACGAATGCGCGGTCGCCTGCAAGAAGGTGAACCACCTTGCTCCGGACCTCCCGCGGCGGTGGGACGTCGACGACGGCCTGTCCGCCCGGAACTGGACTTCCATTGTCGAGGGGCCGAAGCACGCGTTCGTGCGCAAGCAGTGCCGCCACTGCCTCGAGCCGGCGTGCGTTTCCGCCTGTCCGGTGGGCGCGCTGCACAAGACGGAAATGGGCGCGGTGGTCTACGACAGCGGCAAGTGCATGGGCTGCCGCTACTGCATGATGGCCTGCCCCTACGGCATCCCGCGCTACGACTGGGAGCTGGCGGTCCCTTACGTCCGCAAGTGCATCCTCTGCTACGAGCGGCTGCGCGCCGGCTCCCAGCCCGCCTGCACCCAGGTGTGTCCGGTCAAAGCCACGATTTTCGGAGACCGCGACAGCCTGCTGGCCGAAGCTCACCGCCGCATCCGCGAGGCTCCGGGCGTCTACGTGAACCGGGTGTGGGGAGAGCACGAGATCGGAGGGACCTCGGTCCTATACGTTTCCAACGTCGACCTCTCGTTCCTGACGCAGGGCCGCGGCCTGGGCGACACGCCCGTTCCGCTCAGGACGGCCGACGCGATGAACGCGGTCCCGTTCGCTTTCACCGGAGCGCTGGCGGTGATGACGGGAATCAACTGGATCATCGGCAGGCGGATGAAGAGGCAGAAAGAGAAGTCGGATGGATAGAGCCCGCAAGCTGAAGTTCGCGCTCTGGATGGTGACCGGGCTGGCGGCCGCCGCCGCCGTCGCGCGGTTTCTGTTCGGACTCGGGCCGACTACCAATCTATCCGACGCCACCCCCTGGGGGATCTGGATCGGCTTCGACGTGATGAGCGGCGTCGCGCTCGCGGCGGGCGGTTTCATCGTCACGGCTACGGTCTACATTTTCAAGCTGGAGCGGTTTCGTTCCATCGTGCGCCCGGCGGTCCTGACGGCCTTTCTCGGCTATGTGGCCGTGGCGGTGAGCTTGCTGTTCGACCTCGGCCTGCCCTGGAATATCTGGCACATGCTCGTTTTCTGGAACCCCCATTCGCCGCTGTTCGAGGTCGGCTGGTGCGTCATGCTGTACCTTGCGGTTCTGGCCCTGGAGTTCTTCCCGGTTCCGGCCGAAGAGTTCAGCGCGCTGGCGAGAATCCGGCGGGCTCTGATCAAGGTGCGTCTGCCGCTGGTGATTGTGGGGATCGGGCTCTCGACGCTGCACCAGTCCTCGCTGGGTTCGTTGTTCCTCATCATGCCGTACAGGCTGCATCCGCTCTGGTATTCGCCGGCGCTCCCGGTGCTGTTCTTCGTGTCCGCGATCGGCCTGGGCATGATGATGGTGCTCTTCGAGAGCCATCTCACCGCCTATATTTACCGCCGCAAACCCGAGACGGAATTGCTGGCCGAACTGGGCGGCGCGGCGCGGTGGGTCCTGGTTCTCTATCTCGCCCTGAGGTTCGGCGATCTTGCCGCGCGCGGCCAGCTCCACCGGCTCTGGGCAGCCGGATGGCAAGTGGAACTGTTCTGGCTCGAGCTGGCGGCCATGGCGATCGTTCCCGCCGCCCTGCTGTTCATCCCGCGGGTCAGATACGCACAGGCGGGCCAGCGGACGGTGGCGGTGCTGGGAGTGCTCGGGGTCGTGCTGAACCGCATCGATGTCGGCGGGCTGGCGCACACGCGGCGAAGCGAGGATTTCTACGTGCCCGCCTGGACGGAAATCGCGATCACGTTGGGCATCCTCGCCGCGGCGGTGCTGGCGTTCCTGTTCATGGTGGAGCGCTTCAAGGTTTGGGAACACCGCCCCGCCGATCCCGAGGCCGATCCGCTCAAGCTGCCCGAGTTCGACAGCGTGGGGACTACCTGGCTGGGCGTTCCCGCAGTGGCCGCGCGCACGATATACTCGCTTGCGTTCATTGTTGCCGCCTCCGCCGGATTTGCGTTCCTCGCGCCCGGCGCGGCGGCGAGCCGCGGCGTCGATCCGGCGCCAGTCCACCATGCCCGCGGCGGAGAGACACTGTGGATTGACGGGAACCTCGACGGCTACGGGGTGGCGTTCAAGCACGAGGACCACGGGCAGCGCAACGGTGTCAAGGCTCCCTGCGTTATGTGTCACCACATGAACTTGCCGCGCGACCGGAATTCCGGATGCAGCCGGTGCCACCGCGACATGTATCAGCCGGCCGATGCCTTCCAGCACGACTGGCACGCATCGCCCACGGGCGCCCGGCTGGGCTGTTCCGAGTGTCACCGCCGGGGAGAGCCGCGCAGCGCGGCCACGGCCAAGCCCTGCGATCGGTGCCACAAAGACCTCGTGCCCGCGGGGGCCACGATCAAGGTGAAGCAGTACCGCGCCGTATCCTACGTGCAGGCGATGCACGAGCTGTGCGTCGGGTGCCATGCGAAGGCGGCGAAAGAGCAAAACAAACCGGACCTGGCGCGTTGCGCAATGTGCCATAAAGAGAGACGGGATGCCGTGGATGTCGGCAATCTTGCCTTTTACGGGAGCGGGCCGGTGGGCAAGCAGGTCATGTTGCCTCCGGTCCCCAGGCCATGAGCGATCTGCCCCATCACGAGCTGGACGCCCTGCTCGGCAGAGGGCTGTTCGAGCAGGTTCCCTTCAACGTGGCGGTGATCGACCGCGATTTCAACGTGGTCGCCGCGAACGGGAGCTTTGAGGAATACTTCGGCGACTGGCGCGGCCGGCGGTGCCACGAAGTGTACAAGGGTTCGGCCGAGCGCTGTGAACACTGCCAGGCGCAGGCGACCTTTGCGGACCGGCGCGCGCGCGTCTCCGATGAAACCGGAGTCGATCGTCACGGGCGCACCTGCCACTACGTCGTTCATCTCGCGCCCCTGGGGGATGAAGACGGCCAGGTGAAGTACGTCGTCGAAATGACCTCCGACCTGACCGAGACTCGGCGCTGGCAGCGCGAGTACAACCTGCTTTTCGAGCGGGTGCCGTGCTATGTGCTCGTCGTGGACCGCGACTACCACGTGATCCGGGCCAACGAGACCTTCCGGCGGGCCTTCGGCGAGACCGCGGGCAAGTTTTGCTATGAGCTCTGCAAGCGCCGCGAGGAACCCTGCGTAAACTGCCCCGCCGCGTTAACATTCGCGGATGGGGCCGATCACGTCTCCACCGAGAGCGGCGTCCGTCAGGACGGTTCGCCTGCGCATTACATCGTGACTGCGACGCCGTTGTCGCGCGGCGAGGGCGGAGTGGCGCACGTGATCGAAATGGCCACCGATATCACCGGCGTACGAAAGTTGGAACGGGAGTTGCAAAAGGCCCAGGATTTCTATGAGAGTCTCGTCCGCAACTCCACCTCCGGCATCCTGGCCGTCGACGCGGCGGGCGACCCAAGAGTAGTGAATCCCGCTGCAAGGGCGCTGTTGAGCTGGAAGGCGAAGCAACTGCCGGCGGCTGATTGGCTGAAACGCACGCTGCCTCCGGAGTTCTTCGGGATCGAGGGCGGGGCGCCGCTCAACCTGGCCGAAGCCCTGCTCCGGCCTCCCGATGCGCCCGAGGTCCCGGTCAGGTTCTCCGCGGTGGAGTTGAGCAGCCGCGGCAGGCGCATTGGGCGCGCCGCGTTCATGGAGGATCTCCGGGAAATCAAGCGGCTCGAGCAGGAGAAACTGGAAGCCGAGCGCTTGGCCGCCGTCGGGCAGACGGTGGCCGGACTCGCCCATACGATCAAGAACCTCTTGATGGGACTGGAAGGCGGAATGTACATGGTGGACAGCGGCTTCCACCGCAACGACGCCAAGCGGATCGCCGATGGCTGGGAAGTCCTTCAGCGCAACCTGCAGAAGACCACCACCCTCGTAAAGGATTTCCTCGGCTTTGCCAAGGGCCGGTTGCCGGAGTTGCGAACGGTCGCCCCGAACGCGATCGCGGGTGGAATCGTCGACCTGTATCGCGACACCGCTAGATTGCAGGGTGTCGAAGTCGTGCTGGATGCGGGCGCGGACGTGCGTGAAGCTCCGCTGGATTGCAAGGGTATGGAGACGAGCCTGACCAACCTGATCTCCAACGCCATCGACGCCGCGGCGATGCGCGAAGAGGGCGGCGGGAAAGTCCTCCTGCGGACTAGGGACGAGTCGGACGACCTCGTCTTCGAGGTGATCGATAACGGCTGTGGGATGGATTGGGAAGTCAAAGGCAAGGTGTTCACGACCTTCTTCACCACCAAAGGCGGCAAAGGCACGGGCCTCGGGCTCCTGACCACGCGCAAGATCGTGCACGAGCACGGCGGCCGCATCGAGGTGGAGTCCACGCCCGGCCAGGGCTCGGTTTTCCGGATCCGCCTGCCGCGCAAGCGCCTTTTGACGCTCGCGGCGGCGGCAAGCGCGGCGAAAGGCGCGCCGGAGGTGAGATCATGACCGATGGAATGGAGAAACGCGTTCTGGTTGTGGACGACGAGGCGGACGTCCGCGATTACCTGAGGATCGCTCTTGAAGACGCCGGCTTTTTGGTGGACACGGCTGCGGATGGCTTGCAGGCGCTCGAAGCCGTCAGACGCAGCCCGCCGGATCTGATCTCTCTTGACCTGGTGATGCCCCGCCATTCCGGCGCGAGATTCTATCGCGAGCTCCAGAAGGACAAGCGATTGTCCAAGATACCCGTCCTGATCGTCACCGGCCACGCACGCGACGAGATGGGCAAAGCCGATTTTGACGAGATGACCATGTCCGGCCCGGGCGTCTACCTGGAAAAACCGGTGCGCCCGGCAACGTATGTCGCGGCGGTCCGCAGGTTGCTGGGAGCCGAAATCCCCGAAGCGCCGGAGCCCGAGCCGGAAGACCTGCGGCGCGAGTTGTCTCGGGCGGTGTTCTCGGCCGACCGCGACACCTTGCAGCGGGCGCTAGACGCCATGAAGAAGAAGTAGGAGGATTGGCATGGAGGAACGAACAGCCAAGAAAATCCTGATCGTCGATGACGAATCGGACGTGCTGGCCTACCTGGGGGCGTTTTTCGCAGACAGTGGTTTCTCCGTCAGTTTCGCCACGGACGGCAAGGAGGGCTTCGAGAAGGCCAAGGCGGAGCATCCCGACCTGATCACTCTCGACATCACGATGCCGGAGGAATCCGGCGTGCGCATGTTCCGCAATTTGCAGGAGGACGCCGAGACCGCCGGCATCCCGGTGGTGATCCTGACCGGCGTGTCCCACGATTTCAAGCGGTTTATCGAGACCCGCAGCCAGGTGCACCCGCCGGCGGGCTACTTCGATAAGCCGCCCGACCGCGAACAACTGCTAGCGAAAATCCGCGAAATCCTCGGCGCGCCGCGCCCGTAATTGACGCCGCTTCAAGCTGGCAGCGCCGCTCGCAATGTGAGCTAGGCATGGAAGAGCCGAAACCGATGGCTCGGGGGTGTGACATGGCATCAAGGGTGCTGAATCAACTCGCCATCTGCTGCGTGCTTGCGAGCGGCATTGGCGCGGCTCAGGACGTCTATGTGGCGGGATTCGCCGCAAAGAAGCTATATCGGCTGACACCCGACAGACTGGTCAAGTCGATCCCGCTGCCGGGCAATCCGCTGGATCTCGTGTTTTCCGGGGACGGCCAGTATCTTTATGTGTCTGAGCCTAACCGGGACGGCGTCTCCGTTCTTCGGACCTCGGATGACTCCGTCGTGGCTCTGATCCCGACTCCGTCTTCTCCGGCCAAAATGGCCGTCGGGAATGCGGACACGCGACTGTACGTCGCCAACGACAGTGTAGCGCCGCCGCACGTGACCATCGTTGACATCGCCAAGTGTTCTCAGGGCCGCAAGAACTCCGTTCTGGGTTCCATCGACATCAGCGCCCACGGTGCGGGTTCGGCGTTCGCGGTGGCGACCTTCGGCGCCCTACTTGCCGTGGGTACGAGAACGGGACATGTGCTGCTGTACGACACCGCGGTCTTCCCTCCCGCGTTCATTAGCGTGCGGGCCATCGGGTCGAGGGTCAGGCACGTCATATTCTCGCCGTTTGGGACAAAGCTGTACGTCCTCCTGGGTGGATCTGCGCTGGAAAACGACGACAGCGGGGGCGTTACGCCGCCCGGGAATCTGCACGTTCTGCGCGTGCCCACGCTGGAGTTGAAAAAGGTGGTGTCCGCCGGCCGGAGCGGGTTGCGATGGGCAGCGCTCGTCGGGGCGTCTCATCTGTACGTAACCGACGTGCGCGGGTGGCTTCACACGATTGACGTGGGCAGCGATGCGGTCACAGGCAGCGCCGCTGTCGGGCGGCAGCTATCCGGCATCGCGGCGACCGATAACCGCCTCTTTGTCGCCGATATTGAGGAGGACCTGCTTCGGACGATCGCGCCGGCGGCGCGTGATCGGCAAGCCCAAGTCGTGGGCTCGGTCTCCCTGGAGCGTCATGCGGCGCCGACTGGCGTGGCCGTGCTGCCGGCGAACCGGGCGGCGAGTAGTGACCGCGTGCGATGATCCCGACGTCCCACGATGCCTCTACCAGTGCACTTCCCGATATCCGGCGTTGACTGTTCGCTATTGATTCCGCCGGTGGTGGCATTTGTCATCTCCGCGCTGACCGCGTCGGCAGGTGTCTCCGGCGCGTTTCTGCTCTTGCCCTTTCAAGTCAGCGTGCTTGGTTTTGCGAGTCCAGCCGTCAGCCCCACCAACCTCATCTTCAACATCGTCGCCACTCCCGGCGGCGTCTACCGCTACCTGAGGGAAGGCCGGATGGCCTGGCCGCTCGCCTGGGCGATCCTCCTCGGTACGCTGCCCGGGGTCTTTGTCGGAGCGGTCATCCGCATCCGCTTCCTGCCCGATGCACGCTCATTCAAGGCATTCGCCGGCTGCGTGCTCTGGTACCTCGGAGTGCGCCTGCTCCACCAGGCCGCCCGTCCCGCCAGCGAGGCCTGGCGGCAGTCCCTCGCGCGTGGGGCGCCGCGCGCCGTCGTCACGATGAAATGCGTTTCGATCCGCCGGGTCGAGTACGAATTCTGGAAGGAATCGTTCTCTTTCAATCCGAAAACCCTCTTGCTTCTGGGGCTTGTGGTTGGGCTCATCGGGGGCATCTACGGCATCGGCGGCGGCGCCCTCATCGCACCGTTTCTGGTGGTGGTCGTGGGCCTTCCTTTGTACACCGTCGCCGGCGCGTGCCTGCTTGCCACCTTCGTCACCTCGATAGCCGGCGTTGCGTTCTTCGAGCTGCTGGGCTTCACTTCGCTCGGCGCTGGCGCGGCCGTCCGCCCCGACTGGGCGCTGGGCGCGCTGTTCGGCATCGGCGGCCTCTTCGGCACCTACCTCGGCGCGCGCATACAGAAGTTCCTGCCCGAGCGCTGGATTCGCCTGGTCCTCGGCGTGCTGGTCACCGGCCTGGCGTTCGGCTACATCGGCCAGTTCTTGTTCCGATGACGCATCGGCGCAAGCGGGTCCTTATCGTCGGCGGAATGGCCGGCGGTGCGAGTTGCGCCGCCAGGCTGCGGCGCCTGGACGAACATGCGGACATCGTCGTCTTCGAACGCGCGCCCTACGTCTCGATCGGCAGTTGCGGGTTGCCGTATTCGGTCGGAAACGTGATCCCGGATGAGAGCAGGTTGTTCGTCGCCTCGCCCGAACTGTTGCAGGAGCGCTTCAGGGTTGAGGTCCGCACCGAGCACGAGGTTGTGGCAATCGACCGCGCGCGTGGCGAGATCGCAGTCCGCGATCTCCGAAAGGGGCAGACGCGCCGCGAACCGTACGATGCGCTCGTCCTTTCCCCCGGCGCCGCTCCACTCCGGCCGCCCTTGCCCGGCATCGACCTGCCAGGCATCTTCACGCTGCGGACGCTGGCGGACACCCACTGCCTGAAGGCGTGGATCGAGACCCGCCATCCGGCGCGCGCCGTGATCGTCGGCGGCGGCCTCATCGGGCTCGAGATGGCGGAGAACCTCGTCCGCCGCGGCTTGGCCGTGACCATCATCGAGGCGCTGCCGCAATTGCTCCCGCTGCTCGATGCGGAAATGGCGGAGCCTGTCAGCCGGCACCTGGAAAGCAATCGCGTCACGCTTCACCTTGGCGACGGCGTGGCCGGGTTCGAGTCACGCTCCGGTGGCGGGATCCAGGTGTGGACGGCGTCCGGAGTGCCCCATCCGGCGGATGTCGTCGTGCTGGCACTGGGTGTCCGGCCCGAAACCACGCTCGCCGCGGCTGCCGGCTTGGAAATCGGGAAGAAGGGCGGCATCCGTGTGGATAGCTCGATGCGCACCAGCGACCCGAGCATTTGGGCCGTTGGGGACGCGGTGGAGGTCCGCGACGTCGTGACCGGCGAGTGGTGCGTGGTTCCCATGGCAGGTCCCGCCAACCGCCAGGGCCGCGTGGCGGCCGATTCGATCTGCGGCCGGCCCGCCAGGTTTCGCGGAGTCCAGTCGACCGTCGTTTGCGGCGTGTTCGGGTTGACGGTGGCCCTCACCGGCGCCTCCGAGAAGGCCCTGCGCCGCGCTGGCATTTGCGGCTACCAAGCGATTTACGTCCATCCCGCCAGCCATGCCGGATATTACCCTGGCGCCAAGCCCATCCACATGAAGCTGGTCTTCGCCGCCAAGGATAACCGCATCCTCGGCGCGCAGGCGGTAGGGGAGGATGGCGTGGACAAGAGGATCGATGTCCTGGCGATGGCAATCCAGAAGCAGGCCACCGTCTTCGATCTCGAGGAGTGCGAGTTGTGCTATGCGCCGCAGTTCGGCTCCGCCAAGGATCCGGTGAACATGGCGGGAATGGTCGCGGCGAACGTCCTGCGGGGCGACATGCCTGTGGCGTCGTGGGAGCAACTCAGTGGAACCCAGGCGATCATCCTGGACGTGCGCGATCCGGACGAGTACGCCGCGGGTCACATCGAGGGCGCCATCAATGTGCCCTTGAATCAGTTGCGGGAGCGGTTGCGCGAACTCCCACGCGACCGGGAAATCTGGGTGAACTGCGCCGTCGGCCAGCGGTCCTACTACGCCCAGCGGCTGCTCCTGCAACACGGGTTTCAGGTCCGTAACCTGTCCGGAGGATACGAGACCTACTGGGGCTGGAACCCTTGATCGCGGGACCGACGCTTCACCGCGGCAAGGGAAATGCCGATCCGAGGCGGGAGCGGAGAAAATCATTCAACAGCCTGCGATCTCCGACCTCGATCGGTTCCATTACTCCGTCCCGATACATTTCGGACAGGGTTTTCCGGATGCGGCGGCCGTCCCAGGCCAGCGCGATCATCTCTTTTCGCAATTCGCCGAACAGGTTGACTAGCTCGGCATATTCCGGCCCGTATCGATGTTCAAGTTCCTCGCGGAGCACTCCGGCCAGGGCGGGACAGCGCCCCTCCGTCGCCACCGCAAGCGTCAGGTCGCCGCGGCGCAACGTAGCCGGCACCGTGAAGGTGCACAAGGCCGGCCGGTCGACCACGTTGACCAGCACGTTCAGCGACACGGCATCTTTGGCAACGCGAGCGTTGAGAGCTTCGTCGTCGGTCGCCGCGATTGTCAGAAACGCTCCGTAGAGGTCCTCCGTCCTATAGGGTCTCCATAGTCCCAGGATTCGCTTCTCCTCAGCCAGCGCCACGATCCGATCATGGGCGCGAGGAGCGATCACGGTCACGCTTGCCTTGGCCGCCAGGAGATCATCGACCTTTCGGCTCGCGACCGCGCCACCGCCAACTACCACGGCCAGTCTCCCTTCCAGGACCAGGTTGACCATGTAGCTCATGAGGATACTATAGCGTGACCACTTGCGCTCTCGGCGGCTGCCGCACGCAGCAATCGCGTGCTGCGGGAGTGAGTCCAGACCGTCGCGGCTCGAGCGCGGGCGGTCTGGGTGGCAGGGCGTGCTGTGATCCGCTCGCCCGCCCACTCCCGGCCACCGCAGCCATGTGAGGAACCGGGTCGGGGTCAGGCGTGGTCGGCCGGGGCAGGCTCGTCGATAGCGAGCCCCATCACCCCCGGAACCGCACAGACCACCCTTTGGACCTCCTCCAACTGCTCGAAAAGCTCTCCCCGAATCGAAACCGACCCGCCGCTGGCTACTACCTCGACTTCGAGATTCGAGGTAAACGGATTCAGCGCCAACTCGGCCCGCACACGACTGGCGAGCGCGAGGTCATTCATCGCCGCCTGGCATTCCGGCGAGAATTCGAAGCCGCCGCGCTGTTCGAGCATTGAGATGACGACCAGGCAGGTCTGGTCGATGCTGATATCCTCCAGGTTTATGACGAGGTGGTAGAGCGAGGGATCTCCCCAGTCCACCCCATAAAGGAACTGCGTCCACTGGCGGCGGTCCCGATCCATTTTCTCGATGTGCGCGACGGCCTCCGTACGGCCCAGCTTCAACCGATCCTGGGCCATGCGGATGCGGAAGTCCATAGGCGCGATGATCCGCAAGCGGAGCAGCCCAGGTGCTCCCCGCAGCAACAGGTGGCCGGCGAGCCCGTGATAGATCGCTTGTCCCGTGCGGACCTCTTCCATGAGGGCCGCCTGAATCAGGGCCAGGTAGATGTACCTCTTATGGTTGAACCGGCCCGGAACGGTGGGGGGCTCTTCCAGGGCCGTGCGGAGTTCCTGCTGGGATACGCGCTGTGCCGCGGCTCTCTCGACGAGTACATCCCGGTCGATGCACCGGTAGCCGAGTCTACGGCTCAAGCATTCGGCGAGCATTTTGCCGCCGCTGAAGGTCCCCCTGGAAATGGTGATGATCGACATGGTTCGCGCGCGCCCCTTTCCGTCTTCGAATGCTGGACAAGAGTTCTTATACACCTTTCCGCTTCCCGGTGCAAGGCCAGGGCCAACTCGAGAGCCCTGGCAGCCCGGCATCCGCCGGTGGCGGCCCCGTTCCCGGATGTAGCCCTCCTTAATGCTTGGGAGACGCGGAGCACGGCGCTGGGAGCATCGGCCAGATCCGCTGGCCAGGGCCTCCGGGCTCGGGATCCCAGTGCGCCGTGGCTGAGTTGAGCGGCCCAGCAGCGTTCCTTGGCTTTCGCAATCCGGACGAAGCCGTGGTGGAAGCTCGGACCGCTTCGCTTGCGGTCTTCTGGGCAATTCTGGGTAATCCGCGACGGCGGGCCAAGTGACTTGGGACGAGGCTGGGGCCATGGCAGCCGGCTGGGAAGCGGCTGGGTTCCGGCCGGGGCCAGGGCTGCGGCGGGTCGTCGGCGAATTGATCGAAACAGAATCTCCGGACCGTTGGCGGCCAAGCATCGAATACACCGACTTCGGCGAGCCTCTCCGCAAGACCATCGCTGCCGCCTGCGCGGAAGTCCAGGACGCGAAGATCTCCGACGTGCGTTGTCCTCTTCCGGTCGGTCGACCCCGGGGGCGCTGGCGTCGGCACTGTGTGCAATCAGGTCCAAGGATGCAGAGGATCTGGAGGATTGGGAGGATTCAACGGAACCCAAATTGAATAGGTTGCGTGTTTTCAATGCCGCTTCAGGGTTCGAATCTCTCTCTCTCCGCTACTTAAAATCAATAACTTACGGAACAGGCCTGGGCTCGCGCGTGCAATCGGGCCAAGCTCGATGTCTCTCTCCGCAGTTCCCCCCAGTCGACGAAACCCCATCGGGAACTTGGCTCCGCAGCGCAGTGCGCTGGCATGTTGCGGTGTGCTGCCGCTGTCGCCGAACGACGACCGGATCCGTCTCGCGGTCTATCGCGCGATATACGGGCACAGCGGCGATTCCGCCGAAACCACACCGGCAACGGCAAGTGCAGCCACTTTCAGAACCGACTCGAGTTTCATGTTTCACCTTCTTCTTCAAGCTTCTGTTCCCCGGGTGGATTGGCATTTAGCCGTTGCGCGCTCCGGCGCCGGCCAGAGCTATCAGGCCACGAACCGATTTCGGCCACCGGCGGTCGAACGGAGGACCGCCCGACCGCGAGCCCCAACCGTCAAGGAGGGGGCACGCTCTCCGGCGCACCACACTACCAGCCTGGTGGCCGGTCTGGTCTTTGCCCCGCGCGCGCAGTGCACCAAGCATCCCCGGCCGCAGTTCCAGTACAATTGGGTATTCGCGGCGAGCACGGCAGGGCCCCCTCCGGGCCGCCCAAGAAGGACCATTTCGGTTTTGTTCCGAATCGGAGTGCCCGTCCGTAATGGAGATAGAGGAGTTCGAAGGTGCATATCGGAGGCATGGCGCTGCGGTCCTCGGCTACGCCCGGCGCTGCGTCGGCCGGCCCGACGTCGCGGAAGAGATCGCCAGCCAGGCCTTCCTGGAACTCTTCCGGAATGTCGAAAGAATCGACGAGCAGCAACTTCCCTCCTGGCTCTATGCCGTGGTCAAGAACCGAGCCATCGACTATTGGCGGCATCACAAGCTGGAGACCGAGTTCGCCGAGCGCCAGCGGGACGTCTTCCAACCGGCGGAACTCTCCGCCGACTGGGGACTTCTGGAGAGCAGGGACTTGAACGCCGCCCACCGGATCTGCCTGACCCTCCGCTATGTTCACGGTATGAGCCGGGAGGAGATCGCGACATTTACGGGCCTGCGGGAAACCCAGGTGAAAGGCTACTTGCGATACGGATTGGAGTTGCTTCGCAAGACCTTGGCCGAGCGCCGGGGGGAGGCACAGGGATGAGCGGTCGAATTCACGACCTCGACCCCGACGAAATCGGGTTCCTGGACGAACTCGCCGGCTCCGCTCCTCGCACGGAGCGCCCGCCGGCTGTGTGCCCTTCCCCCGCGCGCCTCCAGGCGTTCTCCGCCGGCGCCCTGCCCGAGGAGCAGAAACAGGCGATGGACCTCCACCTGACCGGGTGCGCCGCTTGCCGCCGCCTGGTTCAGGACCTGGCCCAGTGGCCGGGCCCCGCTCCCGAGCCACGGGACGTGGACACGCTCTGGCGGCGCCTGCAACAGCAGTTGCCCAAGCAGCACCGGAGGTGGGCGCCGTGGCGGACCTGGACTTACAGGACGTGGCTGCCGGTGGCTGCGGCGGCGGCGATGTCGCTGTTGCTCACCGTCAACCTCCTCCCGGTACTTTCCTCCACCGTCGCGCCACCGCGACCGCGGATGGCCTCCATCGCCTCCCCGGCCTATGACCTGTGGGCCATCGCGGCGGTCGAGAAACCCCCGCTCCGTCTGCCGCTCGACGGACTCCTGCTCTGGCGCGGCTCGGGGCAGCCCTCTCCGCCCGCATCCACCCGGGAGATTGCCGCCGCCTTGGCTCCTTACGAGAAGGGGGACTTCCGGGAAGCCGCAGATCGGCTCGCTCCCCTCGCCAGTCGCTATCCTGAGATCTTCGAGGTGGCGTTCTACCGCGGCGTGTGCCTGCTGTTGACCGGGCGTCCCGAGGATGCCGTGGCTCCACTCGCGCAGGCCAGAACCCTCGGCGACCCGGCCCAGCGTGAGGAGGCCTCCTGGTATCTTTCGCTGGCCCACTTGCGGGCCGGAACGGTACGGCAGGCTCGCCCGCACCTGGAGCAGTTGTGCTCCGGCGGCGCCCTGCACTCTGCCTCCGCCTGCCTCGCGCTCCGCCAGTTGGCCTCGCCCGCCTTCGCCTCGCCTCAGAGATAGCGGATGCTCCGCCTGGCTCTGCTCGCCTTTGCTCTCCCGCTGCTCTGTCAGGATCAGGACGCCGCCCTGGACAAAACCCTGCGTGGTCTCCTCGATGAGGGCTTCGCCTCCTTGCACCGCAAGGAATACGCCCGCGCCGAACCCACTTTCCGGAAGAGTCTGGATCTGGCTGTCTCAGCCCGCCACACGTGGGGGGAAGCGGAGGCCTTGCGCGGGCTCGGGATGATCCACAACGCGCGGGGCAACTTCCGGGAGGCGCGGCAGGCGTTGAGCCGCGCACTCGAACTCCACCTGCGCCAGCCCCTGGATACGCTGAGCGCGGCCCGCGCGCGCAACGATCTGGCTTACACCGAGTGGGCCACCGGCAATCGCCCGGTAGCAGGTAAGCTCTATGAGGAGGCTCTGGCGGGCTTCGAGGCCGCCGGAGAGCGGACGGAGAGGGCCAAGACCCTGTACAACCTCGCCTTGCTGGCTTCACCCGCCGACGGACAGCGCCAGGCCCGGATCGCCTCGGCCATCCAGGCCGCCGAGGAACTCCAGGATGCCCATCTGTCCGGCAAGAGCTACCACCTGTGGGGAGATACGCTCTACTTTCTCGGCGATTTGCGCGGCGCCGTGGACAAGCTCGACCGGTCGCTGGCCAGGCTGGTCACACCGGCCGACCGCGGAGACCGGGCCAGGGTCCTGATCAGCCTGGGACGGCTGTACGCCACACACCAGCGTCCGGAAGCCGCCCTCGGATTCTATGAGCAAGCCTTGGCGATCCACCGCGAGCTGGGCGACCAGCAGGCGGTGGCCTACGCCCTCGGCAGTCTCTCGGCTGCGCACCGCCGTCTCGGCCATCCCTTGGAAGCACTGCGGCTGGCCCAGGAAGCCGCCCAGGTGGCCCGGCAGACCGGCTCGCGGAACCTGCTTTCCGGCGCGCTGGCCAACCTCGCCACGCTTCACCTGGCGAAGCAGGAATACGAAGCCGCTCGCGGGCTCCTTCAGGAATCGCTCCAGTTGTATCCCGACGCGGCGGGCGCGAGACTTGTCTCGCTGGCAAATGCCTACCTCGGGCTGCGACAGCCTGAGGAGGCCATCCAGTCCGCCGAGAAGGCCCTGGAGATTTCGACCAAACTGGGCGCCGCGGACGTAACCCGCGACGCCCGTTACTCACGCGCCCGGGCTTTGGACGCATCCGGCCAGGGCGCCGAGGCAGTCTCCGATGTTCGCCAGGCCCTGGCCGCTCACGAGAAGCTCCGTGCCCGTATCGTCCCCACCGACTATCTGAAGCGCGGCTACGCCGAGTCCGGCGGCAGCCTGTTCGACTTCGCCATCGATTTGTACTTCCGGCAGGGATTGCCCGAAGAGGCGCTCGCCACCGCCGAACAAGCCCGCGCCCGGGCCTTTCTCGACCTGCTCGCCAGCCGCTCCTTGCAGGACCAGGCCCAGCAGGCCACCGCGCCGGGCCCTCCGCCCGGCTCCGCCCAGCCGGGAACCGAAGAGCCGCACATCGCCAGCCTCGCCGCCGCTCCGCAGCCCTCCGTGGCTTCCATTCGTCAGACCGCGGAAGCCATGCAAACCACCGTCCTCACCTACTGGGTCGGCAGGCGGGCGACCTTCATCTGGGCCATCCCGCCGCGCGGCGAAATCAAGGCCGCCCGGGTCCCGGTCGCGCCCGGCCGCATCGAGGAACTCGTTCGCCGGGCCGCGGGCCACTTCCCGGATGCTCCACGCCGCGGCCCCGCACGGCCGGCCATTGGGGAGGACGCCGATGTGCTCCGGGAACTCCACCGTCTCCTGGTGCAGCCTGTGGCGAGTTGCCTCCGCGCCGCGCCTCACACCGCGCTTTTGATCGTGCCGCACGGTCCACTGCACCGCCTGTCGTTCGCTTCCTTGAAGGACGCGAGCAACCGCTACCTGCTCGAAGACCACGTCTTGAGCTACGCTCCCGCGGTCTCTCTTCTCTCTTCCGCCGGCGGCGCTTCGACGCCCCCGCTGCCCTTCCCGCCAGGCTACCTCCTGGTTTCGGACCCGCGCGGGATGCCGCCCGGCCCGGATGGCCGCCCGCTGCCTGCTCTTCCGGGCGCGAAGCGGGAGTCGGCCTCCGTCGCCGCGATCCTCGAAGGACAGCGCGTCACGATGCTCGGCGGACCCGCGGCGGCGGAGCCCGCGGTTCGGGAACAGATGCCCCTGCACCGCGTGATCCACTTCGCCACGCATGGCGTGCTGATCGACGATCGGCCGTTCGATTCCTTCCTCGCCCTGGGCGGCCGCTCCGCCGCTGGGCCGGAGGACGGCCGCCTCACCGTGCGCGAGATCTACGACCTCCATCTCAACGCCGACCTCGTCGTCCTCAGCGCCTGCCGGACCGCGGATGGTCCCATCACCGGCGACGGTATTGTGGGCCTGACCCGCGCCTTCTTCTACGCCGGAGCGAGCAGCCTGCTGGCCACGCTGTGGGATGTCGCCGACGAGCCCGCCCGCCTGTTGGTCACCAGCTTCTATCGCCACCTCTCCGGAGGCCGGACCAAGAGCGAAGCCCTGCGCGAGGCTCAACTCGAACTGCTGACCGCTCTGCGCCAGGGGCGGGTCCGCGTGTCCACTCCCCTGGGCGACACCGTCTTGCCCGAACACCCCGTCTTCTGGTCCGGTTTCGTCATCCTCGGACGGCCCTAACTCGCCCAACAAAAATCCCGCCCGGTTTGGTCCGAATACCCCTCCCCCGCCGTAATGAGTAACGTGGTGCGATTGCGGACCGCGACGCTCCACATCCGGGAGGAGAATGATGATTCATCGCCTTCGTCGTGTGTTTTTGGCCCTACTGGCCGGCACAGCCGTGGCAGCGGCCGGCCCGATGCTCTACTCCATCACCAGCCTCGACGGAGGCGACTTCTCGTTGTCGAGCATCAGCCCGGCGGGACAACTCAACATGCTGTTCCCCCTCGGCGCAGGCTTCACGGGCGGCCTCGCCTTCGATCCCTCATCCAACCTGTTCTACGCCGTTTCCAGCGACGAGAATGCCGCCTCGACCCTCAACTCCATTTCCTGGACCGGTGAGGTCACACCGCTCTTCTCTCTCGGATACGGTTTCTTCGGCGGGCTGGCGTACGCCGGCGCTCCGGGCACGTTCTACGCCATCGGCGGCGATGCGAACGGCGTCCAGCGCAGCCTGTACTCCATCAGCCTCGCCGGCGGCGGATCGGCAACCCTCATCGAGGACCTGGAGGACGGCAGCCTCTCCTACGACGGCGGCCTGGCCTACGCGGGGGGGCTCTACGTGATCGGCAGCGACGGCGCGCACTGGGGCGTGTATTCCTATCCCCCGATGGTTACGGCCATCGAGCTCGGAGGCATGTTCCGCAGCGTCTTTTTCCCCGCTGCCGGCGGCTTGGCCCACGATCCGGTCGCGGACTCCTGGTGGGCCCTGGCCATCGATAACCAAACCCTCGCGCCGCGACTCGTGAACTTCAATTCGTCCGCCCCCATCTCGACGTTTTCGCTTTCGTCCGGCCCGACCGGCCTGACGTTTGCCGAGGATCTCAGCGGAGGCCCCGGCAACGTGCCCGAGCCCGGTAGCGCCCTGCTGTTCGCCCTGGGCCTGGTCGCCATTCTCGTACTCAGACGGCGGGCGTGATGCCCCCAATTACAAGGAGCGATGTCATGAACAAACTGAGAGCGGATTCTTTTCGCGCGGCGTCCCGGCTGGCCGTCGCGGGCATACTGTTGCTGGTGTTCGCATGCGGGGCCTGGAGCCAGACCGTCTACTCGTCCCCGGTCAGGGTCACCAACACGCCGCTGCCTGTTGCGGCGGCGAGTGACGCCCCGTTGTACGTCGCCCCGGCGGGCGGCAAGATGTCGGTGCAAGTGGGCAATACGGTCAACGTGACAGCCCCCTCCCCGCTGGCCGTGACGGCCCCCTCCCCGCTGCCGGTGACGATGAGCGGGACCCTGCCGGTCGCCCAGCAGGGAACGGTTACCGTCACCCCCTCGGGCGGAGAGATGCCCGTCACGGGCACCGTGGCCATCCATGGCACGCCCACCGTGGCCCTCAGCGGCACACCCCAGGTGACCTTGAGCGGAACCCCCGAGGTGACCTTGAGCACCACGGGGAACACGGTAAAACTCGCTGGGACCCCATACCAGCACCAATGGCAAGTGGATCTTATCGGGGGCTATGCCACCAACTGGTTTCTGCTGCCATACCCGACACAAGCGGTGGAAGCCGAAACCGTGACGGTGAGGTGTACCTTCGCGGTCGGGCAAAAACCGGTATCCGCAATCTTCCTGGTGGATTATCCCCCCCACCCCGACGGCCTGGAGGTGAGCTTCCCGATTCCGATGACGTTCCAAGGGTCATCCCCGGATTTCAACGCGGACTATTGGAGCGGAGCGGTGCCAGGCAAGGTCTACATCCCTGACGACTCATATATAAGGGTCTACATCATTCGGACGCCCCATATTTCAGATGCAACATGTTGGGTTTCCATCGCCGGCCGGGCCGGCGCCTTCTAGACGACTCCCATCCCCAACGTCACCGAGGCCGCTTCGGTCCCGGTGACGGCCGGGGAGGCCGCGCGGGCGCCAGGGGCGGTTCCGCGCCCCACAAGAAAACCCCGCCCGGTTTGGTCCGAATACACCTCCCCCGCCGTAATGAGTAACGTGGTGTGCCCGAGCCCGGTAGCGCCCTGCTGCCCGCCCTGGGCCTGGCCGTCGCAGGCATACTGTTGCTGGTGTTCGCATGCGGGGCCTGGAGCCAGACCGTCTACTCGTCCCCGCTCAGGGTCACCAACACGCCGCTGCCTGTTGCGGCAGGGGAGACCGCCCCGTTGTACGTCACTCCGGCGGGCGGCAGGATGGCGGTGCAAGTGGTCAATTCGGCCGTCAATGTGACAGCCGCCTCCCCGTTGCCGGTGACGATGAGCGGGACCCTGCCGGTGGCCCAGCAGGGAACGGTTACCGTCGCCCCCTCGGGCGGACAGATGCCCGTCACCGGCACAGTGGCCCTCAGCGGCACGCCCCAGGTGGCCTTGAGCGGCACGGGAAACACGGTGAACCTCGGTGGAACCTTCATCGTCCGCTCATGGGATTACAATTTTCCCGGCGCCTATACCGTCAGCATTCCCATGGGCAACTTTGTGAACGCAGTCGAAGCCGACATGGTGACGTTCCATTGTTACTCGAACGCCGGGGCCAAAGTTACCAAGGCGATCATCTGGATGGATTCCCATGCCGGCGACCAGCCCAGGTTCCCATTTGTTACGATTGCAGAGACAGTCGGGGATGCAACCACAACCTGGTGGAGCGCAGCGCTGCCAGGCAAACTCTACATTCCAGCAGGGGCAGACTTGCATTTCTATTTGGACTTTCGGGAGCCGGCAACTGGACAGTGTTTTGTTGGCTTGTCTGGCCGGATGCACTAACTCCGGACGACTCCAATCCCCAACGTCACCGAGGCCGCTTCGGTCCCGGTGACGGCCGGGGAGGTAAGTAGCTGTAAACCCGCTGGCCGCGCGGGCTGTCACACAGTTCACCGGGTGCCAGCGAGGGGTGTCCCGCACGATGGCCGCGAGCCACCGGAATGGCGTGACGGTGAAGGCCAACATGGTCGCGGGCTTCATCGCGGCGGTGCAATCCGCGGTGCTCGCGATCGAGAACGAACTGGGCACGGCGGTCGCGCGCAACGACATCCGGAAGGACGGTGCGGTCGCGATCACCGGCACGAACAACGAGTTGCATCTTCAGGAATCGAGCCGCTTCCGCGTACGCGCTTGATCGCGTCTGGCCACCCAGCGTGCAGTAGCGTGCCATGCGCGACAGCAGCGCTGGCAATCCTGGCAAGCCCGGCAACGAGCAATCTGCAAGTTGCAGATTTTGTTGGCCTATCGCGGGTTCGAATCCCTCTCTCTACGTCAGTCATTTATCTTCAATCACTTAGAACGTATTGGTGTCCGTGGTGGATTCTCAGCCAGCCGCACCTCATTGAGCGGACGTGGCGTTCACGACAAATCCATTTGGCATCATCGTTGCTGTTGGGCAGGCGCAACTGGGCAAGTTCTCAGACGCCGTCTGCGAATTCTGAACTCGCCAGTATCGTCGACAGCGTGTACAACAGAGGGCTCATGGCGCGATGTAGACCTCGTCCTCTTCCGCGACCGGTCGCGCCGCTATCGTGTCGATAGCCGGTGGGGGCTGTTCCCCGGCGAGCAGATCACCGTCGAGGATACGCCGGAGCCGTGGCTCGCAGCGTCCTGGTGCAGACTCAGGCCCATTCCGCGGCTCCGCGGCTACTCGAACCGATACACGCTGTAGGTGCGCGGCGGCTGAAGAACTTCGAAGACCGTCGTGTCGCCGTCCACATATCCGCGCAGCTCGACGTCGGTCCGCAGGTCGAACAGCCTGGCGGATGCCTTCTTGACGACGATCTTGTACCGCGTCGGGGTCGGCTGATAGGACCGGGTGACAAACGTGTTGTCGTCGTACACGAACAGGCAGATCTTGGCGGGGCTGTCCAGGTACACCGGAATCTCCTGCATCAGGTCCCGCCGGATTTGCGACAGGACTTCCTGCGGAAACTGATAAAGATCGCTGGCGTTCTCTGGTAGGTCAGGATATAGAACTTGCCCTTGTCCAGCCCCCTCACGCGCAGCAAAACCGGATAGCGGCTATCGTCTTTGTAAATCGACTGGATGATCTTTTCGGAGTCCACCGATCCGTACGCTAGCTGCGGAAGGACGATGTCGCTCTGGGAGTAGTGGTTGGCCGGCTCCTCGTCCATGATTCGCCGGAACGTGAATTTATTCGCGATGACATTGCGGCCGGTATACTCGACCTCGACGACCTTTTCGATACCTTTGCCCTGCAGCGCCTTGAGCAGCCCGGTGGTGATCACCACGGTTTTATTGCCGTTCAGGTGCTTCCAGATCTTGTCCACGATCTGCGGGTTGAACTTGGCATGCTCTGTAAGCAGGATCGTGTCGCGGTCGTCTGGGAATTCCGGGTACAGGTCCACCATCAGACAAACAGAAATCAAGAAAACTGTTCGGAATGCGAAAATAGGATCCCGCCTCGAAGAGGAACCGGAAACCGGTCTCAATCAGCCTGGCGCGGCCCTGGACCGGCCCGGCCTTTCACCTACTTCCGAACCGGCTGTTATGGAGGACTCCCAACCCCAAGCTTTCTCAAAATGGTCATCATCGGGCACCAGTTCGTGAAAGCGGACTGAAACAGATTGAGTCCGACGAACGCGGTGAACAGATACCAGTACGGGCTCACCCAATAACCCAGCGCGAGGCTCAACAGTACAAACGCGCCGGCGATCATACGCAGGTAACGATCCATGGTCATGCGAGCTTCCTCCTTCCCTTGTTGAACAGATAGAACAAAACCGGGACGGTCATGCGCGAGAGCAGCAGCGACGCGACCTCGCCCGCCATCAGCGCAATGGCCAGGCCCTGGAAAATGGGATCGAAAAGAATCACCGACGAGCCGACCACCACCGCAGCGGCAGTGAGCATCATCGGACGGAAGCGAACCGCTCCGGCATCGATCACGGCTTGGTCGAGTGGCATGCCCTCGGCCAAACGCAGTTCGATGAAGTCCACCAGGATGATCGAGTTCCTCACCACGATGCCGGCGCCGGCGATGAAGCCGATCATCGAGGTGGCCGTGAAGAAGGCATGCATCAGACCGTGTGCGGGCAGGATGCCGACGAGCGAGAACGGGATCGCGGCCATGATGATCAGCGGCGTCAGGAACGACTGGAACCATCCGACGACCAGCCCATAGATCAGGATCAGCACGGCGGCGAAGGCGATGCCGAGATCGCGAAAAACCTCGTACGTGATATGCCACTCGCCGTCCCACTTCATCGAGTAACGCCCGGGATCGGAGGGCAGCGCCGCCATGTGCTGCTCGATCCGATAGCCTTCCGGGATTTGGAGTTTGTCGATCTCCGGGCCGAGTTTGAGGATCGGGTAAACCGGACTCTCGATCTTGCCGGCGATGTCGGCGGTCACGTACGTCACCGGCATCAGGTTCTTGTGGTAGATGCTCTTGTCCTCGACCAGTTTTTGGAAGCGCACCAGTTCCCCGAGCGCCACCTGACGTCCGTTGCGCCCGGCGATCTTCAGGCTCCGGATGCGCTGGAGATCGGACCGCGTGGCGCGGTCCAGACGCACGGTGAGGGCGACGTCTTCCTTCTCCGCGTCCTGATGCAGGAGGCCGGCCGGGTAACCGGCGAGAGCCACTTGCATGGCGCGCGCGACGTCGTCCTCGGAAATCCCGTTGATGGCGGCCTTTTCCTCGTCGACGGACAAACTGTACTTCGGCTGATCGTCTTCCACGTACCAGTCGACGTCGACGACGCCCTCGGTCCGCTGGAACAGATCGCGGATGCGCCGCGCCAGGGCGATCCTCCCATTCATGCCGGGGCCGTACACCTCCGCGACCAGCGTTTCGAGCACCGGAGGACCGGGCGGCACTTCGGCCACCTTGATCCGCGCTCCATAGCGCTTGGCGATGGGCTCGATGCGCTGGCGCACCTGCTTGGCGATATCGTGGCTTTGAAGATCGCGCGCACCCTTCGGCAGCAGATTCACCTGAATGTCCGCCACATTGGGGCCGCGCCGCAGGTAGTAGTGGCGCACCAGTCCATTGAAGTTGTAGGGCGACGCCGTTCCCACATACGTCTGGACGTTCACCACCTCGGGCTGCTTCTGCGTCTCTTCGGCGAGCAGTTGCGTCACCCGCGCCGTTTCCTCGAGCGTCGTGCCGTTGGGCATATCGACGATCACCTGGAACTCGCTCTTATTGTCGAACGGCAGCATCTTGACCCTGACGAAGCCGAAATACAACAGCGAGACGGAGGCCAGCAGCAGGACCACCACGCCGCCGACGAAGCTCCACCGCAGGACGGCCCGGTGCAGGAGGCTGCCCATGAACCGCCGGTAAAGCCGCGTCGCGAAGTGCTCCCGTTCGCCCTCGTGATGCCCGCCCGGCTTGAGGATCCGCACCGCGGCCCACGGCGTCACTATGAAGGCCACCATCAGCGAGAAGAGCATCGCGGCGCTGGCGCCGATCGGGATGGGGCGCATGTACGGTCCCATCAGGCCACCGACGAACGCCATCGGCAGGATGGCGGCGACCACTGCCAGCGTGGCTAATATGGTGGGATTCCCGACCTCGTTCACCGCCTCGACGGCGACATCGAACGACGGCCTGTCGCGATTGGCCGGCATCCGCCAGTGGCGCGCGATGTTCTCCACCACCACAATAGCGTCGTCCACCAGGATGCCGATGGAGAAGATCAGTGCAAAGAGCGTGATCCGATTCAGCGTGTAGCCGTAAAGATAAAACACGGTCAGCGTCAGCGCCAGCGTCACCGGAATGGCAGTGAATACAATCAGCGATTCGCGCAGGCCCAGCGTGATCGCAATGAGGAGACTCACCGAAATCACGGCAATCAGCATGTGCCACAGCAGCTCGTTCGATTTCTCCTTCGCCGTGTCGCCGTAATTCCGGGTGATGGTCATCTCGACGTCGGATGGGATGACAGTGCCCCGCAGCGGTTCCAGGCGATGCAGGACGTCCTCCCCCACGGTCACGGCGTTGGTGCCCTTCCGCTTGGAGACGGCGATCGTTACCGCCGGGTAGAAACCCTTCCCATCGGAGAAGCGCACGTATTGCGAGGGCTCCTCGCCGCCATCGGTGACTTGGGCGACGTCGTGCACGAAGACCGGCTTGTCGTTGGTGACGCCCGCCACCACGTTGCGAACGTCCTCGGAGGTGCGCAGGAACTGACCGGTTTCCACGAGATACTGCTGGTTGCCGCTCGCAAATTCGCCCGACCGAATCCGGCGGTTGGAAAGGCCCAACGCCCCCACCACCTGCAACGGTGAGAGGTTGTAAGCATCCAGGCGGGATGGATCGAGCGCGATGCGAATCTCGCGGCGCTGGCCGCCGATCAGAGTCACCGCCGAGACGTTCGGCGTCTGCTTGATGGCGTCGTCTACTTGCGCCGCGATGCGCCGCAGCTCGAAGTCGCCGTACCGCTTGCTCCAGAACGTGAGCCCCAGGATTGGTACGTCGTCGATGGAGCGGGGCTTGACCAACGGAAGCGATGCGCCGGGCGGGATCAGGTCCAGATTCGCGTTCAGCTTCTGGTTCAGCCGCACAATGCTCTTCTCTTCGTCCTGCCCGACCAGGAAGCGTACGATCGCCGTGGACATGCCGGGGCTGGACGTCGAGTAGATGTACTCCACGCCCGGGATCTCCCAGAGCAGCTTCTCCATCGGTTTGGTGACGCGCTCCTCCACTTCACGGGCCGACGCGCCCGGCATCTGGACGAAAACGTCAACCATCGGCACGATGATCTGCGGCTCTTCCTCGCGCGGCAGCTTCCACACCGCGAAGGCGCCCAGCAGCAGGGAGCCGGCGATCACCAGTGGCGTCAGCTTCGACCCAATCCAAGCCTGGGCGAACTTCCCCGCCGGACCCAGCGTTCGTTCCGCCTTCACGGCCGGACCTCCACCCTGGCTCCATCCGAAAGGCCCTGCGGAACCGGGAAGATCACCTTTTCACCGGCCGTGAGGCCGGAGAGCACCTCAACCCGGTCCTTGACCTTCTGCCCGGCCGTGATCAGCCGGGTGCGGGCGACGCCTTGGTCCGCTACCAGAACCGACTGCAACTGGCCGCGCTCGGCCACGGACGCCGCCGGAATCGACAGCACCGGCCGGCCTCCGAGTGGGAACGCCGCGCGCCCGAAGACGCCCGAGCGAAGCGAGGGAAGGGCGGGTAGATCGATCTTGACGGTGTAAGTCCGCGAGGCGGCATCCACCGCGGGCACGATTTCCGAGACCCGCGCTTCGATCGTGCGATCGGCGCTGTCCAAGGTGACCGACACCGGCTGGCCCACCCGAATCGCCGCCAGCCGGGACTCTTCAACCGGCGCTTCCAGCCGGTAGGCGCCCTCGCGTTCGATGATCAGCAGGGGCGTGCCGGGGAGCGCGAGACTGCCGGGATCGACCGATTTGGCGGTGACCACGCCGGCGAAGGGCGCCAGAACATCGGCGTAGCTGCGCGCGACCTCGGCGGAGCGCACTTCCTGTTCCACTTGCGCCAGCTTCGAGTTCAGTTGGACGCGCCGCGCTCGTGCCATCTCGTAAGCCGCTTGCGCCACTTTGAGTTTGGCCGACGCCTCATCGGACTCCTGGTTCGAAATCGACTTCTTTTGAAACAGGTCCTGCATGCGGCCAAATGTCACTTGCGCCAGATCGAGATTGGCCTTGGCCGCCGCGACGGCGCTGTCGGCCTCGGGCACGGCAGTACGAACTTCCTCCCGGGCGGCTTCGGCGCGGCGCGAACCGGCGTCCAGTTCGCGTGGATCGAGCGTCACCAGGCTCTGGCCTTCGCGGACGCGATCGCCGGCCTGCACCTTCACGTCGTGCACGTAACCCATTAGCTTCGCGGAGATCACGGCCGACGTGCGAGCGCGCACCGTCCCCGTCGCCTCGTAGATCGAAGGCCATCTCTCGATGGCCGCCGCCACCGTGGATACGGCAATGGGCAGCGAAGAGGCGACGGGCTTCTCCCTCGGCGCTTCGCCGCACCCCGCGAGCCAGATCGCTGGTGGAATCAATAACAGGAAAATCTTCGTCATCGAGACCCCTCGTTCAGAACCTCTGAGTCCACCGTCAGCCTCCCTGCCGCCAGTTCGAGCATCGCGGCCGCGATGCGTTGATCGTGGATGGCTCCCAGGTGCCGGGTCCGCGCCTCGAGCACGGCCATCTCGGTGCGGAGCAGGTCGGTGACGTTGCTCATCCCGTTTTGGTAGCGGTTCTGCGTGATGCGAAGACTCTCTTCCGCCTCTGCCACGGACGCTTTCGCCGCCTCGATGCGCTGCTCGGCGGCACCGAGATCGGCGTACGCCCGGCGGACCTGGAGCCGGATGGCGGAGCCGGCGCGCTCCTGCTCGGCCTCGCTCCGGCGCAGCGCGAATCTGCTCTCCTCGAGGCGCGCCTTGTCGCTGAAGCCGTTGAACAGGTTCCAGCGCAGTCCGATCGAAACCAGCCAGTTGGCGCCCCCCTGGTCGTAGAAGCGCCGCCGATCCACCTCGAAAGCGGCGTGAACGCCTATCTGCGGCAGAAAGTTGCTGCGCGCCGCGACCGCCTGGTTCTTGGCCAGGCCGGTGGCCAGCTTCACCTCGCGAGCCTCGGGTCTGTCGGCGAGAGCGTTCCTTTCATAATCCGCCAGCGGTCCCTGGGATAGATTCAGGGGCGCAAGCGGCGTGCTCAGAGTGTGCTGCGCGTCCAGCGGCAGGCCGAGAACATCGTTCAGCGCCGCGCGGGCCACGTCGAGATCAGCCGCGCGCCGGATTTGTTGCTCGCGGACCCCGGCCAGGTGAACGCGGATCGAGAGCACGTCGATATCGGTGGACATTCCCGCGGACCGGACGGCCTCGGCACGCTTGAGGTCAGCCTCAGCCGAGCGGATGGCTTGGACGGCCACATTGAGTTGCTCCGCGCTCAAGAGGGCGTCGTAATAGGACCGGATCGCGCCTGCGATCACTTCCATTTGGGTGCGCCGGCCTTCCTCGCTGGTGAAGTCTCTGGTCAACTCGGCCGAGCGCACGGCGCGCCTCGTCTGACCCGCGTCGTAGAGCGGTTGATCCGCCGTGACTTGCGATTGGAAGTTGTTGAGGAAATCGGGCCGGTTCAGCGGCCCAACCTGGAAGTTCTGCTCCCCGAATTGATGCTGTGTCAGCAAGGAGGAGAATACAAAGACCGGATTGTCGCTACGGGCCCACGACTCGGAGTAGTTGACCTTCGGCAAGTTGCCGCCCCGCGCCTCCGCGATGCGAGCTTCCGCGGCCTTCCGCCCGGCGGTGGACGCCTCGATGGACTTGTTTCCGTCGATCGCCATATGCACGGCGTCTTTCAACGACAGTGGGGCTTGTGCCCAGACCGGCGCCCACAAGAAAATCAGGAGTGCTGACGTTTTCCTCATTGCCTCTCTCTTCCTGGATGCATTTCGCCCGGAGAGGTGACAGCGAGCCCCGGAATTCCAGCGGCACCGCCCCACGGTTCGACGCAAGCGCTCGCACTCGAAGTGAATTCTTCGCGACTACTGGAGCCCGCAGAATTGAGTGACGCAATGCTCACCACGTGGCGCGGGCTTCAGCCTGCCGAGTCGGCACCCTCGAAAATCCCCTCAGGATGCGGCTGAAGCGGTTTGGGAGAGAAGATCTCTGGCATCGATTCCGGCCTTTGCGCATTCCCGCAGCAGGCGGCGAAGTTTTCGGGTCAGAGTCCGGG
>JBEKWU010000003.1:0-95189 GCA_049512775.1 Bryobacteraceae bacterium | reverse complement strand
GCTTCTTCGGCGGCCTGTGCGGCCAGCAACGCCGCGCGGGTTTCCCGCACGTGCGCCTGCAAGTCCTCCTTGTCGAGCTCGACGAGGATCTGGCCCTGCTTCACCCAGTCGCTATAGTGAACAAAGATCTGCTTGACGATGCCGCTGGCCTTGGATTTCACCTCGACCTTCGCCAGAGGTTCGATTTTCCCGGTGGCCACCACCGAGCGGGCGATGTCGCCGCGCTCGACGCCGGCGAGCTTCGAGGGATCGATCTGATTGTTGGGCCGGAAGGCGGCCTTCAGTCCGAAGAATGCCCCGCCCAGCACCACCAGGACGCTAACCAGCCAGATCCAGCGCCTCCGCCGGCGCCCGTTCTTCCTGCCGTTGTTTCCGTTCGCCATGATAGTTCCCTGGTTCTTTCCGCTCTGAAGCTATATACGGACGAGAGCCGGGATAGTTCCGCGGGAAGTTGGGGGGGCCGTTCCAGACTTGCTTGAGCATCCAGTTTTCACCGTTCCTATTGAAGAGGTCCTCACACGACGCACAGAGCAGGTAATCCTTCACCTGCTGCGAAGTCGCCTTGGTGACTCTCTACCCTACCAGCACCGGGTTCGGGTTCTTCTTGGTCGGGTCGCGCAGATACGTGTGCATTGCTGGAGGCACGAGATGGCGGTGCGGTAGAAGCTTGGTCTTCAGACAGAGTTCGCAGACGCCTGTCGGCATAACACCGTCCTTTCGTGTCCACGGCTCAGCCCATGCTGTGGTTGCCACGGCTGAACCCCATCCTTGCCGCCTGGGTGGTCAGCAACTCAACTCGCCTTCCGGGCGCCCTGCGCCAGGTGGTGCTGGTCCAGCGCCTGGCGGACGAAAGCCTTGATCACGGCCTGGCGGCTCACATTCAGTTCCGCCGCCGCCTGGTCGAGCTCTTGGAGCATCGAGGCGGTGAAATCCACGTTCACTCGCTGAATGGGGTGCATCATCTTGCCGCGGTTCGTGAAGAAGCGCGACACGTCTTTGCCTCGGTCGGCCATTCGGGCGATGGATTCGGCCGAAGGGGCCTTCTGGCTTTCACGAGTTTGCTTCATAGAGATCCCGCTCCTCTCGCGTCGAGCGCCACAGTGTCACGAAGTGGCAGTATTCGCCGAGGTTGTCTTTCCTGATCTCAAAGATCACCGTGAACAGGCGATCCTGGACCCATCCGATCGCGCGGTGCTGTTCCGGGTCGTCCGAGCGCTGGTCTTGGTAGTACGGGCGCCTGAAGACCTCTTGCGCCTCCTCGAAGCCGACGCCTCGCTTCGGGTTGCGCCTCAGCGACTCGCTCTTGGCCTTGCTGAACCGGAATCGCATCGCAGGGTGGTATGACAGTTATACCATATCAGCCCCGAATCATGGGAACAATACGGGAACATCGAAGAGGCGAAAACAGGCGAAAGTGGCCTCCTCCACCCGCAATGGGGTTGTCCTTACACCCCAAGGCATCAATAACTTACGCTGATCTCGAACCTGCGGCTCCTACCGGAACGTGATGCGAGCCGCGTTGGACCGCTTCCCGGCCGCGGTGAGCACCAGGGGCACGTCACCGCGACCGGCCAGCGAGGGCGGCAGCAGCACGTTGACCTGGTCCAGACCGACGTCGGTTCCCTGTGCGCCGGCGTAGGTGACGGTTGCGCTCACGCCGCCGATGGAAACCGAGACCCGGCCGGCGGGCGCGCCGCGAATTCCTGTCCCGTAGAGGACCAGGAAGACCTGTCCGGTCGAAAGGTCGACCGGACGCGCGGAAATGTTGCCCGCGCTGTCCAGGGTGAAGATTTCCTCGAAAGCCGGATCGCCGCCGCCCGTGGGAAAGCGGAGGATGTTGCCGGCAATCAGGCCGTCGGTGTTGAAGGTGAACAGGCCGGGCTGGACCGGGGCGATGCTGACCAAGCCGGTGCTGGTCATACCGTCCCCCGCTTTGATGGTGACGGTGGCGGTGCCCAGAGCAACCGAGGCCGGCACGGCGTAGTTCACCTGGCCCGGGGATACGTAGAACAGCGGAGCGGGAACCGACTGGCCTCTTGAGTCTTTGATGGTGACGGTGGTGCCGCCGAGCGTGGTGTCGAGGGTGCCGGAGTTGTCGACCGCAGTGGTTGCCAATCGCGAGCCATAGCCGGAGGCGATCGAATCGGGGGCCAGGATGGTTGCGGTGCTCCCGGGCGCGACGCTGGTGACGACGAGGCCACTGCCTGCCGCCTGCTTATTGGCGAGTTTCAAGGCCAGGTCGCCGATCCGGTGCATGATAATGCTGGGCGGCTCCTCGGGATTCGGATCCTGGGCGTTGAACTTGGCGAGCGCCTGTTGGGCGAGGTTGAGTGCGCCCTCGTAATCGCCCAACGAAGAGAGCAGATCGGCCTTCTCGGTGTAGCCCGCGAGAATACCGGGCTGGTGGCTGATGAGGGTGTCAAGCGCGGTTTGGGCGCCGGCCGTATCGCCGCGAAGCTGTGAATAGGCAGCGAAGGCGAGGTACTTGGAGGCCTCCTCATCCGGCGAGAGGGTGGCGGGCTCGGCCTGGAGTTGCACGGTGGAGCCGTTGCCAGAGACTGAGCCGCTCCAGGTTCCGGCGGCAGCGTTGGCCGTGGTGTCCAGGGTGACCGTGAGGTTGTAAAGGCCGGGCGCGATGTTGGCCGTATCGGCGGGCGCCACCAGCCAAACCGCGTCGGCGCTGGTGATTCCGCTGAGCGAAAGTGTGCTGGATGCCGGAGCGACCAGTTGCGTGGGCCAGTTCAGAGCGGCGCCGCCCGCATCGGCGATGGAAAGGTGGAGGGCCTGTGTCCAGGCGCCGCCGTTCACGCCGATCTTCACCGGCCGTCCGTCGGAGGACACCACGGCGGCGCGGATCAGCAAGGGCCAGCCGCTCGATACCACGGCGTCGGTCTGGGCGTTGACGTCGAGTGCCAGTTCCGGAGTGGGCGCGTTCTGCGCGCGCAGCAACGCGGCGGAGCACAACAGAATCAAGCTGAGCGCAGCGCGGTTCATGGCTTACCTCCTCGGGGCCGGGACATTGTCGTTGACCAGGATCTGGCCTTGGCAGTTACCGCGGCCCGCGGCCGTATCTCCATAACGCGGCTGAGGATCGCGGCCGGGCTCGTTCACACCCGCGCCCTCGCTTTTGGTGCACAGGCCAAACCCGGCCCCTTCGCTCCCCACGATGAAGTAGCGCGCGTCGGAAGGGCCGGCTTTGGGGTAGTACCCCCGGGCGTCGTCGTAGCGCATGACGCAGTTGTCGTCGCCGGAGTGCTGATCGTTGTCCAGGCCGAGCGAGACCTGCTGGCTCGTGACGACGGGCAGCAGCCAGGAGGCGTCGGCGCCCGTTTCGTCCAGAATGACGACCGGCGTGGTTCCGTTTTCGAAGACTTGACCCGTAGCGTCGTTTCGCTTCCAGGTCAACGTGGGGTAGTCCTTTTGTCCGTGGTGATAGACGTTGACGCAGTGAAACAGCTCGTGGGCGAGCGAGGACCCTACGTAAGCGATCCAGTAGTTGCTGGCGGAGGGAAGCAGCGCCTGAATGCGTACCTCCTGGATGGATTTCGGCGTTCCGGGCCCACCCACCGCCCTCGCGGCGGGCGCGTTGAAGGGGATGGGCACGATGACCACGCCGTGCTGGTCCACGAGATGCGGGCCCGCGTCGTGATTCGGATTGATCACGTGGCTCAGCGGCATTTCGGTCTGCTTCAACCGGTAATGGACCGCCAGGCCGCTGAGACGCTCGAACAGCTTGATGCCGGACAGATGGGACCAACCCACGGTGTTGACGATGAAGAAGTCCTTCTTCTTCGGGTCGCCTTCTATGTGCTGGCCGTCGACGATGAACCCCCGGTATTCCTCATACAGCGTGAGGCCGTCGCCGGCATTGCCGTCGCCTTTCGGGTCGGTCTCGTTGTCGGCGTTGTCGGCAACTCCGTTGACGCCGATGGCTTTCTTCCAGGAGTCGGCGATGGAACTTGAGGCCGTACGCATGGGGAGGCGCACCTCGGTCTGCGCGGGGTCGCCTTCCAGGTAGCCGACGATCTGGCTGTTGTCGGGCATCACGGCGGTCACCTTGATGGTGCCGAACGCGCCCCAGTCATAGGGTGCGATGACCACGCTGGACTCGGTGAGCTGCCCGGGCTGGGTCTGGGCTTTCTGGCCGAGAGTGTCGAGCGGAATGAGGGTGGGCGTTCCGCTTTCGATCTTGAGATCGAAATCCCTTCTGGGGTCGTCGAGCGGCGCATTCATGGCGTACCCGGGCTCCTTGGAGCACTGCGTGAGCTCCCAAATGAAATACGCCACCCGTTCGTTGGTGGGTCCGCCTCCCTTGGCTTGCAGCTTGGCGGTCAGGTTCAAGGGGTTTCCGCGCGCTCCTCTGGCGCCCGCGGTGGGCCGCCAGTTCTGGAACTCGGAAGTGTTCTGCACTATTACTTCCGCCGGCTCCAGGAGGCCCGGCTCGATGTCCCACGTGATGGTCACCTGGATCTGGGCCGGCTGGCCACCGAAGATGAGCGACATCGGCTGCACGGGCGAGTCCATCGTCACCGTCTGGGAGCCGGTGAGGTTGAACCCCGTGGCGGGCAGAGTCTGGATCTTGTCGGAGAGCACCGGCGAAAAGGTCACGGGCCCCGAACCGCCCACGGTGCCCGGCACACAGTCGTAGCCGGTGCTGCTGGTCGCGCCCGGCCACTCGTAGACCATGGGATAGAACGCGTACTGGTTGGCGCCCCGGAGAATCATCGTGAAGCCGCTCGCGCCGCCGATCGACCCCTGGAAAGTCTGTGTGGAGGTCTGCTTGCAGCCGGAGTAACTGGCGACGTCTTTGGCGCTCACCGTGGAGTGGTGATTCCGTAGTCCCACACGTCGGAATAGATGCCGCCTGAGGTGGAACCCGAACCGGTCCCCGTAATCTTCACGGTGCCGTGCCAGTTCTGCACGCCGAGAAACTCGCTGACCCGCCCTTGCGCGAAACATGCCGGGGCCGCAATCAGCAATGCCGCGAGAGACAGCCGGATGGCGATCGAACTCCTGAAGGTCTGCCCAGATCGATGCCCCTCCCGGCCCGGAATCGAAACACAAACCCAGCTTTCCAATTTGCCCCCCTTTGGCCTGAGTATACAAGAACTCGGCCTTTCCGGAGCCTTCGGGGTTGAAAGTTTACATTGCGCGGCCATGGGCACTGGCCGGGCCACAGCGCGAAGGTGCTGGATTCGGCAGGCAAAACAGAACCACTAAGAGTTGTAAACTTAGGATGCCGCCAGGCCTTCGCGGCGCGACAAGCCGGGGACCCTGACCGGTTGGCGGCAGCAGCACTCAGGAAATTGCAGAGGGAGCAATGGCAGACCTTCCAGACCTACCACCAGACGCACAGGCCCGCATCAAGGCCGCGGAGACGGCGGCAGAAGCGATTCTCAAGATCTATCGGGCCGAAGGCAACAACTCGGTAGCGGAGGCCTATCGAGGATCGGCCGGGGATCTCGATTTCGAGCCAGCCTCGGCGCGGTTCGGGTGGCAGGAGGCCCGCTACTATTACCAACAGGGCAGGATCGACGCAGCAGAGCGGGTCTTCGATGCTCGCGCACGGGAGTACCTGAAAGCAGTCCAGCCGGACATCGGAAGATTCCTGGCGATTCTGAGCCGCGTCGGAACAGAGGTCCTGGACAAGTACGGTGGCGAAGCGGCGGATGCAATCGTGATTCGCAACCTGGTGTGGCAGAAGCGCGCGTGGAAGCAACATGCCCAGGCCGCGGCCGGGGATAGCACCGGCGCCGCATCGTAGCCGAGGCGGGTGATGGTCGGGAGCAAGATCAAGCATTCGCCTGACTGAATCCCTGGAACCTCTTGCTTCACACGCACGAAGACAGTAGTGCGGATGCACCCTCCGGCAGATCGCCGAAATGGGTTCCGACTCCTGAGATTCTCAGGGCTCTTTTCCCATTTATCGGCGGTATAATACTAGCCGCGGTTAGGAGGGTCTCATGCGGCTTGCCGCGATTATTGCCACGGTCCTCCTTTTCGTCGGACCCGCTCTCCCGGCGCCCGACGAGCTAGAGGACGCATTCCGAAGCCTCGAAGAGGCACAATCCAAAAAAGATGCTGCTCTCGTCAAGAAACTGGCGGCGCAGACCTGCGCCCTCGCGCGGAAGGAGATTGCGGCGCCCGCTCCGGAGAGCGAGAGCGACAAGGAAGCCTGGACCAAGCGGGTCGCCTACGCGCGCGGCATTGAACTGAACGCCGAGTATGCATTGTATTCCACCGCCGTTCAGGGTCCGCCGGCGATCACCGTGGAGCTGCTCTCGGCCCTCGAGGAGCAGAACCCCAAGAGCAAGTACCTGGAGCAGGCGTACGCCCCCTATTTCCTCGCGCTGAACCAGACCGGCGCGTCGGCGAAGATTCCTGCCGTCGCCGAAAAGGCCATTGCGCAATTCCCCGACAATGAAGACCTTCTGCTGGTGCTGGCCGACACGGCGCTGAATCGAAAGCAGAATGATCGAGCACTCCACTACGCCACTCAGTTGATCGCCGCGATCGGCAAGCACCCGAAGCCGGAAGGCATCCCCGCAGCCGACTGGCAGCGGAAGCGGAAGGCCGGCTTGGCCCGCGGGTACTGGATCACTGGTCTCGTACAGAGCGAACAAAACAAGTACATCGCCGCCGATCACGCGTTCCGCGCGGCGCTACCCCTCATCGAGGGTGACGAAAGCATGCTGGCCGGCGTGCTGTTTCATCTTGGCGTGGTGAATTACGAGTTGGGAAGGCTGACGAACAATAAGCCACGCGTGCTCGAAGCCGCAAAATTCAGCGACCGGGCCGCGGCGATGAACACCCCGTACGCGCAGCAGGCCTGGCGCAACGCGCAGGTCATGCGAACCGAGGCCCTGAAGATGCACTGACATTCTCCGCCGGCGGCCACCCCAGATTCTCAAGGCACCGGACTGTTGAAGCGGTTCACGCGGCGCGGAGTGCTCGCGGTGGACACAATTCCGGGCACACTGCCGACTACGCCCGATTCAACGACAAGGCTCGCAATGAACTGAGGGAGTTGCAGTAAGGTGGTGCGCCTGGGGTGATTCGAACACCCGGCCTTCTGGTTCGTAGCCAGACGCTCTATCCAACTGAGCTACAGGCGCACGGGACTCGGAGAATACCCAGAACCCAATTTATCACAGATGGCCTCGCCAACACCTGTCCGTCGAGTCTGCGGGTGAAAGTTCCGACCAGTCTGTCTCCCACTCGGCCTGCATCTGGTCGAGCAGCTCCTGGCTGCCCTCATACAGATCGGCTCCCTGGGGGACAACAGGCTGCCCAGTCAAGTGCGCCAGTTTGGTGATTCAGCTTATCGCGAGATGGAAATCACGCGCGTACGATCTTCCCGTCCCGATTCAGTCGCAGCCGCGTGCCGCGCCAATCCACGGTCGAGCCGAACAGGCCGGCGGCCCAGAGGACGATGCCAGCGAGGTCGCGGAGGGGGACCAGGAAGAGGCCGGCAAGGACGCGGCGGTCTTCGAGGAGCAGCCGGCCGACAACGAGGGCCATGACCAGGCGCAGGAGCAACAGCGGCACGGCCGCCCACCAGGCGCCCACGGCCGCCAACAGCACGGACCACAGCGTGGCGTTCGAGAGCGGCAGGCCGGCGTACCCGCCGCCGCGCGAGACGCGGATGGTCCGGGCCCAGCGCAACTGGTGGCGCCAGACGTCGCCCCAGGTGCGGTCGGCGAGCGAGGTCTCGACCACCGAACGCGCGATCACCACGCGCTTGCCGAGGTCGTGGATGCGGCGGCCGAGCTGGTAATCGTCGGCGATGTAGTCGGCTAGCGCCGCGAACCCGCCGATGCGCGCCAGGTCTTCGGCGCGGAACAGCATGGTCGAGCCGAACGCGAATTCCGAGACGCCGACCAGCCGGCTCACCAGCGCGCTGGGGGCGAAATCGGTGGCGATGCCGATGGCCTCCAAGCGTCCGGGCCAACTCGAGGGGCGCGCGCGATAGAGGCAGGTCACCATCCCCACGCCGGGATCTTCGAGCGGGGCCACCACCCGGCGGAGGTAATCGGGCGAGACCCGGACGTCGCTGTCGTTGACCAGCAGAATCGAGTGGTTGGCCGCGGCCGCGAGTTCCTCCAGGACGCCGACCTTGGCGTTGGCGGTTTTGGGAGAAATCACCAGCAGGCGGATCGGGAGCACGGGGAACTCGGCCTTCAGCCGCTCAATCTCGGCGACGGCGGGATCGGCGGAGTCGCTCGCGCCGAACAGGATCTCGAACTCCGGATAATCCTGGAGCGCGTGCGAGCGGATGCCGGCGTAGAAGTCCGGATCGAGGCCGTGCACGGGCTTCAGGATCGAGATGGGCGGCAGGCGGGTGGCGGCGGGGTCGCGGACGCAAAGGCGATAGAGCGCGGCGGCCAGCGCCAGCAGTTGATAGATGCCTGCCGCGGCGCCGATCGCAAGAAGGAGGGTGATCACAGGGCCAGGAGCGCGACGCCGCAGGCAACCAGTCCGGCCCCCATCCACCGCTTCCAGTTGACCTGCTCTTTGAGGAGGTACCTGGCGACGAGGGTCTCGGCGACGTAGCTCGCGGCGGTCGCGGGAACCGCGAAGCTGAGGTCGGCGATCGACAGCAGCGTGATGAAGGCGTAGAAGGAGACCGCCATGGTGGCGACGGCGGCGGGGATGTACCAGTTGCGCGCGAGCAGGGCGGCAGCGCGGCCGAGCGCGCCGGGGCGGAAGTCGTGGATCTCGCCGTGGCGCTTCATCCCGGTGGTTTGCAGGTAATCGGCGAGCGCGGTGCAGAAGACTACGAGCGCGACCAGGGACCACTTCATTGGAGATGCGCCTCCGGCCTGGTGGTGCGGATGGAGGTGGAGCCCACCAGGGCGATGCCGGCCACGATAAACAGGGTGCCAGCCCAGCGGGAGCCGCTGATCTGCTCGCCAAGAAAAGCGCGGCCGAGCACGGCGGTGAGCACGTAGCCGATGGCAGTGACGGGCACCACGTAGCTGAGGTCGGCCCAGCTCAGCAGCGCCATGCGCGAGAGCATCCAGAGGATGAGAAGGGAAATGCCGAGGGCCACCCAGGGATCCAGGATGACGCGGACGTATTCCAGGAGGGAGAGGCCCACCAGGGAGCCGCGCCGCTTCACGCCCCAGCTCATGAAGAAATTCCCGAAGACGTTGGCGAGGACGACAATCACGATGAAGACCCGCGTCTTCAGCCGAAGGTGCTCGCTCACTCGGCCGCCCCGGCGCAGGCGCCAGCCCCCTTGTGCTCGGCGACGAACTTCTTGCGCTTGGCGCGCAACGCCAGGTACTCCCGGGCCTCCTTATACAGCCGGCGCCGCTCGGCGCCATCGAAGAGCGCCTTGCGCACCACGCGCCAGACCACCCGCGGGCGGAAGTAGTATTCGCCGTAGAACCGCTCCACCCAATCCACCAGTTCGGCGCGGTCCAGGCCGGGATAGACGACGTTGGGCATCTGGTGGCCGGTCTCGTCGGTCATCGAGTCGATGGTGATGAGGCCGTTGCGCGAGGCGTAGTCGTAGAATTCGGTGCCGGGATAGGGGTGGGCGATCGAGACCTGGACGGTCTCGCAATCCAGGCGCTTGGCGAAATCGATGGTGCGGCGCAGGCTCTCGCGCGACTCGCCGGGCAAGCCCACGATGAAATCGCCGTGCACCAGCAGGCCCAGCTTCTTGCAGTTGGCCGTGAAGCGCTGCGCCATATCGATGGTGGCGCCCTTCTTGACGTTCTTGAGGATCTGCGGATCGCCGGACTCGAAACCCACAATGAGCAAACGGCAGCCCGCCTCCTTCATGGCCTTGAGCGTTTCGTAGTCGGTGGTAACCCGCGACGTGCAGGACCAGGTGAACTTCAGCGGCTTGAGCTTGCCGCACAGCTCGATGGTGCGCGCCCGCTGGTAGTTGAAGGTGTCGTCGTCGAAGAAGATCTCCTTGAGGTTCGGGAAGGTCTCGATGGCGTAACGGAATTCCGCCGCGACGTCGCCGGAGGAGCGCAGGCGCCAGCGGTGCCCGGAGTGAGTCTGCGGCCACAGGCAGAAGGTGCACATGGCGGGGCAGCCGCGCGAAGTGTAAAACGCGAGGTACGGGTTCAGCAGGAACGGGACGTTGTAGCGCGTGATGTCCAGGTCGCGTTTGTAGACCTTGGTGACCCAGGGCAGCGCGTCCAGGTTCTCGACGAAGCCGCCGTCGGGAGTGTGCCGGAAGCTGCCGTTCACGCGGAAGCTGACGCCGGGAAGCTCGTCAATCGGCCGGCCGTTGGCGTAGTCCACGATCTGGCGGTCGAATTCCCGGCGCACCAGGAAGTCGATGGCCTTGGAGGCCCGCAGCGTCCCCTCCGGGTTGATTGTGACAGGCGGTCCGACGAAGGCCACCTTGAGCTTCGGGTTGGTGTCCTTCATCCTCTCGGCGATCTTCACGTCCACCTGGAATCCGGGCGTCGAGGTGAACAGGACCAGCAGCTCGAAGTCGCTGGCCATGGCCACGGTCCGCTCGATCGAGATCCCGTGAGGCGGGGCGTCCACCACCTTGCTGTCCGCCAGCATGCCGGCAGGGTAGCAGAGCCAGACCGGGTACCAGTAGGATTCGATTTCGCGGGTGGCGGGCCAGCGCGAACTGGCGCCGCCGTCAAACCGCTCAAATGACGGAGGGTTCAAAAACAGGGTTCTCATTCCATGCCTCTGCCCCAGGAATCGAGCGGCGAACCATCAGTGCTGGGCGATATCGGTCGGAACCGGCTGCGGGGCGCTTTGGCTTGGCAGGGCGGCGACAGACGACTTGCCCCCCTCCCCCAGCTTGTAGTTGTCGAACCAGATCGTGAGCTGGGCCCTTCCGACCAGCCGGGTCCTGACCTCGCTAATCAACCGCCGGGGGATCGAGATTCCGTCGTAGATGTAGTAGTCGCGAACGAAATAGACGTTCTTCAGGAAAACGGAAGGATTCTTGACCAGTTCGCCCCACTCGCGCAGGGGCAGGTAGGTCTGCTGGTCGATCCACAACTCGCCCTTGAACAGGCCGACTCGCTTCTTGAAAGGAGTGACCTGAAGGACGTAAGCGGGGCGGCCCCCGTAGTCCGCGAATCCCTTGAACTTGAACCTGTAATTGGCGGGAGTGATCGCGATGGAGTTGGCGTACCCCTCCCGGGCCTGAGCTTCCGCCTCCAGGTACCGCGCGATCACTTCTTTCTTGACCGTGCTGTCGCCCTCATAGCGTGAGCGGTTGTAGAAGATCTGCCCCACCTTGGTGATGAATCTCAGCGCGTGAAACCGGCCATGCTTTTTCAGCCCGGGGAGCTGGGCGTCCATGTCGACTTCCATCGAGACTGCCTTGGGATGGAGTTGCTGGCCCTGGATCGCGGTGACGTAACGCTCGACAATACCTGCGGTGGGGCTGTCGGAGGCAGGAACCACAGAGGGCTCTACCGCCCCTAGAGCGGGCAGAGTCAACACCGCCGCCAACGTGCAGATACCTCTCACTTGGACTCGGACCTCGGAAACATCACTGTACCACAATAATGGACGCCCAGATCAACAGAGTTGTTACTGGCCCTGCCGGGGGTCTGCATCTGCCTGATAAGATAGGGGAATGGCGAACATCCCTGTAGGCGCGAAGCGGGAGGAGCGGCTGCTGGTCACGGGCGAGGTGGCGATCGATTTCCTGGGGATGGAGGACGCCCGGGTGCTCTCGACACCGCACCTGATCGGCTATCTGGAGATGACCGTGCGCAACCTGATTAAGGAGCGGCTGGAGCCCGGATGGGATTCGGTGGGCACGCACGTCGACCTCAAACACCTGGCCGCCACGCCGGTTGGGATGGCGGTGCGGCTGTGCGCCGAGGTGATTTCGGTCGAGGACCGGCGCGTCACCTGCCGGGTGGAAGCCTACGACGAGCGTGAGAAGATCGCCGAGGGCACGCACGAGCGGGCCCTGGTGAACGTCGCCCGATTCGCCGCCCGGGTCGCCTCGAAGGCCGCAGGGCAGTGAGATGCGGATGCTGCCGCTGGTGGTGGTGAGCGCGGCGGCGTGGGGGCAGGGACTCTATCCCGGTGTTAGGGTCGGCGTCCCCCTCACTATCTACTTCGACACCGGGCGGGCGCAAGTCTCGAACGGATCCGCCGAGTACTCGGCGGCCACGCGCAGGTACACCGTCGGGGTTTCGCTCGAATGGCAGTTCAGCGGCTCGCTCGGGCTGGAGCTGGATGCGATGTACAAGCGGATGGGCTACGTCGGGATTATCGAGAGCGCGACCGAGAGAATCGCTTACGACTCCAAAGGCGACTCCTGGGAGTTCCCGCTGCTCGTGAAATACCGGTTCGGCGGGCGCGTTCGGCCCTACGTGGCGGGCGGGCCCACGCTGCGTTACATCGGTCCGATCAGGGCCCTGGGGGAGCGCACTCAAGGGGCCGTTCGAACGCCAATCGACACCACCGAGCCCTCGGATCTTCGGAAGCGCTTCTATCCCGGCCTGGCGGCGGCCGCGGGAATCGAACTGGGCCACGGAAAGCTGCGCTGGCTGCCGGAATTCCGCTACACCCGCTGGACGGCCAACATCGCCGGCCCCTCAGGTCCTCTCCGCTTCAACCCCAACCAGGCCGAGTTCCTGCTGGGGCTGCGGTTCTGAGGAGGCGTTGTGACGTGCACAGTGTATTGGGTCGGGACGGCAGCCCATCTCCGGCTGGGCATCATGCCCCGGCCGCGCGGCGGCGACTGGCTTGAGGACGAGGTCCGGTCGCTGCGTGAGCAAGGCGTGGATGTGGTGGCGTCGTTGCTGACGGCGGACGAGGTCGAAGAACTGCGCCTGGAGCAGGAGCCGGCGCTGTGCCGGGCCGCAGGCCTCGAGTTCCTGTCGTTTCCGGTTGAGGATCGCAGCGTGCCGTCCAGCGCCCAGGACGCGAGCCGCTTCGCGCTGGCACTACACCAGCGCGCTGCCCAGGGCAACTCCGTGGTGATTCACTGCCGGGGGGGCATCGGGCGATCCGCCCTGGTTGCGGCACTGGTGCTGGCCGCTCACGGGATTCCAGCGGAAGAGGCTTTCGAGCAGGTGGCGGAAGCGCGCGGCTGTGCCGTGCCAGACACGCCGGAGCAGCGAGCCTGGGCGGTGGCTATGTCGCAGCAACTGCGCGGGTGAGTTTCGGGCGCTGGTACTTCTTGCGGCGCTGGTAGGTGCGGGCTGCGAGTATAATCGGGGTGATGTCTGACGCAAAGGCTCTCTACCAGCAGTTCGACCCTCTGCGGCCTCTTGACGCGGACGCGGAAGGGGATGCTCTGTACGTGGATTGGCAGAAGGATCTGGCTCCTGAGGATGTCAAGACCCTTTTGATCAACGGCATCGCGCTCAGCTCTCAGGTGCCGGTCGTCAAATTGTTCACCGGCCACCGTGGCACCGGCAAGACCACCGAACTGATGCGCGTGAAGCGCAAACTCGAACAGGGTGGGCCGGGCCAGAAATGGTTCGTGTCGCTGCTCCAGGCCGAGAAGTGGGTCGACCTCCAGGACGTCAGCGCATCCGAGATCATCTTCCAGATGGCCCTTCAACTCGTGGTCGACCTGAAGGACGCTGGCCTGGGGTTCGGATGGGAGAAATTCACGCAGTTCTTCAAGGAATTCCACGATCTGTTGAATGCCGAGGTGGAGCTGCAGAGCATCTCCGTGGGGGCCGATCCCCTCAAGTTCGGCCTGACCGTCAAACAAGTGCCAAGCGCTCGCCCGCTCTTGCGCAAGCTGCTCGAGGGCCGCTTGCCCAGGTTGTACGATCTGATCAACCAGGAGGTGTTGGTCCGGGCGCGCGAGTGGCTGAAGGCGGAGCGTGGTTGCGAGGGGATACTCGTGATTGTGGATCAGCTCGACCGAATTCCGCGAAAGGTCATCAACGGCCGGGGCCTCACCAACCACGAGAGCCTCTACGTGGACTCCTCCGGCATCCTGCGGGCGCTAAACTGCCACGTGCTGTACACTGCGCCCGTCGAACTGGTTCACAGCCACGTACGCCCGCGCTTACAGAATCTCTATGGCCGGGCACTCTCGTTGCCCGCAATTCCAGTCATTGACCGCACGGGTCAGGAGAACGAGCCGGGCTGTGAGAAACTGAGGCAGATTGTGCGGAACCGGGCGGAGCGGGCGGGAATGGGCGTCGAGCAAGTCTTCGCCGAGATGTCTTCCCTGGAAACGCTGTGCCGGTTCTCGGGCGGTCATGTTCGGACTCTGTGTAATCTGGTGCGCTCCACAATTGAACTGTGCGGGGATCTCCCCATCGGGCCCGAAGCTGTGCTCCAGACCGCGCGCGCGTGGGCCGCGGACCTGGCGGAGCCCCTGAATCAGGCGCAGTGGACGCTGTTGCGGCAAGTCCACCAATCTCACACGGCTCCGGGAGAGGAAAGGGAAAAGGAGCTGTTCAGCGGGCTTCTCGGCGACATGTACGTCCTCACCTACCGCGACCAGCAAGGTGCTTACCATGACTGGAACCCCCTACTTGGCCTGATCGAGGAGGGAGGCGCCAGTTGAGCACTGGGGTCTCCAGCCCGGCGCTATCGGTCGACAACCAGGTCGAGCTTCGGCGACTGCTGAACATGCTGCGGCTGGCGGGCGGCTTCACGCTCGCCTTTGCCCGCGTGCATCACCCGTCCCTGCGCCGGCGGCTGGTCGACGAGATCCGCCGGCAGTTGCCGGACCTGGAGATTCTGGAAATCACGCTGAGGACCAGTGACGGAACCGGCGTAGCGGCCCAGCTTGACGAGGCGGTGGGCGAGCGGCGGCCGGGCGGGATGTTTGTCTACGGCCTGGAATCCATGTTCGACCTTCGGGAACCGGTCAGCGATGCCATTGCCATGCTCAACTTCAATCGCGACTATGTCGTGCGCAGGTTCCCCTGGCCCGTGGTCTTCTGGGTCCCGGAGTTCGCCGTACGTGGCTTCCAGCGCCAGGCGATCGACTTCTGGTCGGGGCGCTCGGGCGTGTACCGGTTCCGTGGCGAGGAAGAGGAGGCGCGCGCCACGGTCGCGGAACTGGAATCCGACTACGATTGGTCGCTTCAGCGCCGCGAGAAGCTTGAGCGGCGCGAGATCCTGCGCGGCGTGCTGGCCGAACTGGAAAGGTCGGCTCAGCCGGACCCCGCAGCCCTGGCGCGGACGTTGATGCTCCTCGCACGGGGCGCGGCTTTCGAGAGCGACTGGGCAGACGCCGAGAGCAAGCTGAACCGCGCATTGGCGATTTATCGCCGGATCGGGGACCGGCTGGGAGAAGCCAACGCGCTCATCGATCTTGGCGACGCGGCGAGCATGCAGGCTCGCTATGGGGAGGCGGAGAAGCTGTATCAAGAAGCGCTGCCCATCTATCGCCAGAACGGGGACCGGCGGGGGGAAGCCAGCGCGCTCCGCAGTCTGGGGGACGCGGCGGTGGCTCAGGCTCGCTACGGGGAGGCGGAGAAGCTGTATCAAGAAGCGTTGCCCATCTATCGCCAGGTCGGGGCCCGGCTGGGGGAGGCCAACGCCCTCAAGAGTCTGGGGGACGCGGCGCGCATGCAAGCTCGTTACGGGGAGGCGGAGAAGCTGTATCAGGAAGCGCTGCCCCTTTATCGCCAGATCGGGGACCGGCTGGGGGAGGCCAACGCCCTCAGGAGTCTTGGGGACGCGGCGATGGCTCAGGCTCGCTACGGGGAAGCGGAGAAGCTGTATCAAGAAGCGCTGCCCATCTATCGCCAGATCGGGGCCCGGCTGGGGGAAGCCAGCGCGCTCTCTGGTCTGGGGGACGCGGCGCGCATGCAGGATCGTTACGGGGAGGCGGAGAAGCTGTATCGGGAAGCCCTGCTCATTTTTCGCCAGATCGGGGACCGGCTGGGCGAGGCCAGCGCGCTCACCAGTCTGGGGGCCGCGGCGGGCGCAGAGGCTTGCTATGGGGAGGCGGAGAAGCTGTATCAGGAGGCCTTGGCCATTTGTCGCCAGATCGGGGACCGGCTGGGCGAGGCCATCGCCCTGGCCGGTTTGGGGGACACGGCTCGCATGCAGGATCGGTACGGGGAGGCGGAGAAGCTTTATCAGGAGGCCCTGCCCGTTTATCGCCAGATCGGGGACCGGCTCGGGGAAGCCAACGCCCTGGGGAGGCTCGGGGATGTGGCGAGCACGCAGGATCGCCACAGGGAGGCGGAGAAGCTTTATCAGCAAGCCCTGGCCGTTTTCCGCCAGATCGGGAACCGGCTGGGGGAGGCCAACACCCTGGCGGGTCTGGGGGACGCGGCGCGCATGCAGGCTCGCCACGCGGAGGCGGAGAGGCTGTATCAGGAAGCCTTGGCCACTTATCGCCAGATCGGGGACCGGCTGGGGCAGGCCAACGTGCTCAAGGGTTTGGGGCACGCAGCGCGCATGCAGGATCGCTATGGCGAGGCGGAGAGGCTGTATCAGGAAGCCCTGCTCATTTGCCGCCAAATCGGGGACCGGCTGGGGGAAGCGAATGCGCTGGCGAGCCTGGGGGAGGCGGCGCGCATGCTGGTTCACTACGCAGAGGCGGAAGAGCTGTATCAGGAAGCCCTGCCCATTTATCGCCAAATCGGGCACCGGCTGGGGGAGGCCAACTGCCTGAACTGGCAAGGGAGTTTGTGGCGCCAAACGGGCAACCTGGACCAGGCTCGCCATGCCTTCGATCAGGCTGCGCACATCTTTGAGGTGATCGGCCTGAATGATCGGGCACAGCGAGCCAGAGCCGAGGCCGCTGCCGCCGAGTGATGTCCGCGCCTCACGCCGTCTTCGGAAACTCCCTCTGGTACTTCTTGCGGCGCTGGTAGGTGCGGGCGAGCTCGAGGTAGACGCCGAGGTCGCGGTCGAGGTCGGACTGGGTGCCGTCGAAATAGAAGTTGCGGATGGGGATGCCGCCGAGGTCGCGGGTGATGCGGGGGTAGACGGCTTCGCAGATGATGCCGTTCATGCAGGTGAAGGGGCTGATGTCGATGATGCCGTCGGCGCCGCGGCGGGCCAGGCAGATGGCTTTGCCGACGTTGAGCACCATTTCGCCGAAGGCGCCGTCACAGGGCAGGTAGGGGCGGGCGGCCTCCAGCACCTCGTGGACGTCGGGCTCCTCGTAGCCCCGGAAATCCTCGCGGAACGGCTCGAGCAGCACGTGCTCGTCGCGCTTCTGCACGCGCTTGCGGAGCCAGGCGCCGGCCGCCTCGAGCGAGATCCGCCGGCCCTTCAGCTTGAGTTTGCGGAACTGCTCGGCGATGGTGTACCAGACCCATTCGGTGAGGTCGGAGATCCAGGCCTCGGCCTCGTACTCCTCCAGCCGCCGCACCAGGTCCTCGTTGGAGAAGGAATTCAGGCGGCAAAAGATTTCGCCGACGACGCCGATCAAGGGCGTGGAGCGCTCGCGGCGCACGGGGATGCGGCGAAGGCGGTCGCGGCAGCGCACCATGGCCTCGCGCATGGCCTTCAACTGAACGGGCGGAGCGAGCGGCGCGCGCTCGATGGTCGAGCAGAGGTCGCCGAGGCACTCCTCGTAGGCCGCGTCGGTGGAGCCCTTCTCGACTTCGTGGGGCCGGGTTTTGAGCAGCATCTTCTGCAAGATGTCGGCCGCCACCAGGGCCCGCCAGCCGGTGCGCACGAAGGGACGCGCCAGATCGCCGAAATCGCCGTAGCCATCCCGGCTGGAGGGCGACAGCACGGCGGTGTGCGGGTAGCCGTTGCGATCCAGAATGCTGCGCAGGTAGGGCGCGTACTGGCCGAAGCGGCAGGGGCCGTCGGCGGTGGGCATGAAGAAGGCCACGCGCGCGGGATCGACACCAGGCAACTCGAGCACTTTCATGAAATCGCCGACGGTGACCTTGGCGGGGTAGCACTCATCCCCGGAGGTGTAACGCGCGCCGAGCTCGCGCGTGCGGTGGTCGGAAGGCGGCGTGATGTCGGCCTGGAGGCCCAGCGCGCGGAAGGCCGCGGCGAAGGCGCGGCCGCTGCCGTAAGCCATCGGCGGGATGTAGACGCGCTTTCCGCTCAGTGGACTGTGGTTGCCGCCAGCGCGGCTTCCGTCCCCGCCTTGTAGCATCGCAGAATTCCTTTGCTGTCCAGGTACGCTTCGCAGCGCGTCATGTAGCCGGCGTCGTTGCCGTGGCCATCGAACTGGAGCACCAGCAGGGGCGCGCCCGCGGCCTCGCGGGTGAAGTGCTTGATGTAGGAGTCGGGACCGCACTTGAAGTTGGAGATGTAGATGACGTGCAGGTTGGGCCGCGAGCTGGCCAGCCGCGACGCCGCCAGGATCTTGCGGCCGGAGGTCCAGTACATGTTGGGATGCAGGTCGGCGACCGGCTCGCGGCCGGTGACCACGAAATCGATGGGGATGACGTTGGCGCCGTAGCGATGGCGCAGCTTGCGCGGGATATCGCAGTTGACGTTGCGATCGTAGATGTTGTAGCTGCGGCCCACCAGCAGGATGCCGGGCTCGCCGGTCTCCTCGAGCACCTCGAGCGCGTGGCGGCCGGCCTCAAGCAGCCGGCTCTGGAACGCGCGCTGAGCGGCGTAAGCGGCGTCGACGGCCCGGTCGTTGGCGTTGCGACTGACGCCCAGCCGCCGCATGGCCTCCAGCAAGCCGCTCGCAACGTGGTTGCGGCCAAGCTGGAAGTGCAGGCGGGGCACCAGGAACTTGTGGCGGTGCTCCTCGAGTCCGGGCGCCGATTCGATGACGTAAGGCAGGGTCTGGTTCCAGGGGCAGAAGTGCGCGACACGGCTGCCGTCCTCCGCCTCGGCGTCCAGAATGTTGGGGATCAGGATGTAGTCCACCCCCGCCTCGATGAGGGCCTTGACGTGGCCGTGGGCCACCTGAACCGGGTAGCAGGGCTGAGCGAGGGCCATCTCGATGCCCTCGGCGGCGATCTTGGGATCGGTGGCCGGCGAGAGCAGCACCTCGACGCCGATCTCCTTGAAGTAGCGGCTCCAGAACGGGTACAGGTCCCACATCGTCATGGTGCGCGGAATCCCGACGCAGAGCTTGCCGGGGGTGCGCTTGAACTTCGGGCCGGCGACTGCGTGGCCGGGCAGCCCCTCGATCAGCCGCTCGCGGAAGGCGAACAGGTCCTCGATCACGGGCTTGCGGCCGGTGGGCGAGGGCTTGCGGAACTTGTCCGAGCACTTGTCGCCCCAGTAGCTCTTCTGGCCCTGGATGGTGAATTCCTTGATGTCGCAGAGGTTGGAGCAGGCCTTGCAGACGAAATCGCGGCTGGCCATGGAGAGCCGCGACAGGTCGTAGCCGCGGAACCGGCTGGCGCCGTGCGTGGCCTCGTGCCACTGCCGCGCGATGAGGGCCATGCCGATGGCGCCGATGACCCCGTTGTACGGGGGCACGGTGATCTTCTTCCCGAGCAGGCCGGCGAAGGCCGCGGCCACCGAGTCGTTGTAGGCGGTGCCGCCCTGGAAGTACACCACCTTGCCGATGTGGCGGCCACGCACCACGCGGTTCAGGTAGTTGAGCACGATGGAGTAGGCCAGGCCGGCCACGATGTTGGGCGCCGACTCGCCCTTGTGCAGCCAGCCTGTGACGTCGCGCTCCATGAACACCGTGCAGCGCTCGCCCAGGCGCGTGGGGGCGGGCGCGGAGAGCGCCAGTCGCGCGAACTCTCCCTTGATGGCGATGCCGAGCTTGTCGGCTTGCTCCTCGAGGAACGAGCCGGTGCCCGCCGCGCAAGCCTCGTTCATGGCGAAATCCACCACCACGCCGTTCTCGATCGAGATGAACTTGGAATCCTGGCCGCCGATCTCGAAGATGGTGTCGACGGGTTCGCCACCCAGGGTGCTCGAGACGTGCAGCGCGCCGGTCTTGTGCGCCGTGATCTCGTCGTTGACCACGTCGGCTCCCACCAGCTCCGCGATCAGCTCGCGGCCCGAGCCGGTGGTGCCCACGCCCAGAATCTGAAGGCGGCGGCCCCAATCGCGCTGGACCTCGCTCAGCCCCTGCTCGACGGCCTCGATGGGCCGGCCGGCGGTGCGCAGGTAAATGTCCTGGATCAGCGCGCCGCTGGGGTCCATGGCGACGACGTTGGTGGAAACCGAGCCGACGTCGATGCCGAGGTAGGCGGGAATCGGGCCGTCGCCCGGGGGCGGGACGTAGGGCGCCACGCGGTGGCGCAGCAGGACCACGTTTTCCATGGAGAGGGGTCTAGTGTCCTCGACGCGCTCTTCGGCCTCGTGCTGGCTCAGCCGGTGGATCTCCCGCAGGCTGCGTTTCCGCCGTTCCTCGGCCTCGAGGATGGCGGTGCCGATGGCGCCGCACCAGGCGTACAGGCCGGGGACAAACAGGTCACCGCCGCCGAGGGCGAAGGCCTCGCGCAGGGCCGCGGTCACGCCGCTGTTCTGCGACACCGCGCCGATCAGGGCCACCGGGGCCACCACCGGCCGGCTCTTGACGATGCTGGCTTTGAAGTTGCGCGCCACCGCGTCGCACAACCCGCGCAGGATCTCGGCCGGCATGTAGCCCTTCTGCTGAGCGTGGATCATGTCGCTCTTGGCGAACACCGAGCAGCGGCCCGCAATGCGCGCCGCGCACCCCGCCGACGAGACCAGGCCGCCGATCTCCTCGACCGAGTAACCCATGCGCAGCGCCTGCTGATCGAGGAACGAGCCGGTGCCCGCGGCGCACTCGCCGCTGCGGTCGTAGTCGACGATGCTCGAGTGCGCGGTATCGGGCTGCTTCTCCAGGCGGATGTACTTCGAGCTTTCGCCGCCGATCTCGAAGACGGTGCGCACCTGGGGGTAGAACAGGCCGACCATCTTGGCGATCGCTTTGAACTCGTTCTCGAAGTAGATGCCGAGGATTTTCGCAATGGTGCGGCTGCCGGAGCCGGTGACGCGCATGCCCTCGACCCGAATCTCCGGGACCACCTCGTGGAACTCTTGCAGCAGGTCGAAGGTGGACTGGATGGGGCTGCCGGCAATGCGGCAATACTCGGAGAGCGCCAGGGGGAGCCGCCGGCCGCCGGGGGCGTCCCAATCCATGAGCCGGAACGCAGGCTTGGCGGCGCAGAGGGCCTCAAGCACGGCGCGATCCTCGGGCTTGCCCAGAGCCGCCAGCTTGAGGCTGATGGCGCCGATATCGAGACCGATGTTGATACTCATTGGAAGGGCAGCCGCTACCTGAGCTATATAATGATACCCGGAAAGTGGGGGCGGAGAAGCCATCCGGGCCTGAATTGCAGGATTTGCGGATCTGGCACGGCGGTTTGGGGGTTGAATGGGGAGAAGCGCTTCGGGGGGGAACCGGGGGGCAACCGGGGACAGCCCGAGCCGTCCCAACTGCGGACGGCCTAGGCAGTCCCTCGGTTGCGGGGGGTTCCGGGTCAGGCGGCTCCGGAGTTTGGCTTTGCTTCGTCATTTTTGTGTTGCGCGGGGGCGGGGGTGACTTGAGCTCCTTGAGGGCTTTGTAGTAGGCGCGGCGGATGGAGTTCTCATAGCGGTTGAGCTTGGTGAAGGCCTCGCCGCCGGAATGCTGGCGGAAGGCCAGACCGAGCAGGCGGGTGTTCTGGTCGTAGCGCTGCTCCTCGGGGGTGCGGTCGGGCAGTGGAGTGGTGTTGCGGCACCTCTCGTATTCCCGCACCTTTTCCATGGCGGAGACGAAGATGCCAGTCTCCAGGCGGACGATGCGGCGGAGGCCAACTCACGGACGTGCGACTCCTCACAGGCGCTGGCGGGCTGGAACTCCGAGAGGAGACCGGCCAGCAGGGCGTGGAATTCGGCGGGGTCTTCCTCGGGGAGGATGGCGTTGCGGGAGCAGAGTCCGTGGGTGCAGGAGTTTGTGGCTACTTTGGCTTTGCCCTCGGGGGTTTTGGGGCCTGTGGAGAGCTGGGCGTTACGGCGATTGGCTTCGATTTTCAATTCGGATGACATGAGACACCTCGGGCGGGTCGGAAACCGACCTCCTACGCCCGGCTTAACATGGGCTCGGCGGGCGCCGAGGTCGAGAATGGGGTAGGTGGTTGAGGGGGTTGGAGATGGAGTTTGGGGGATTGGTGGGATCGATGCAGGGCCGGGAGCGGGGGAGTGGCAATCAGAGTAGAATAGACCTGAAATGGCAGCGACGCGGCGAGGGCTGCGTCGCGGGATGGTAGAAGGTGGCAGCAGAGGCCCGGGCCTAGGGACCGTTCCACGTGCGGCGTTGCCGCGTGGAGGTTGATGTATGCCGTGTGGGCCGGGAATCGGGGTACAAGTGCTCTGGCAGCGTTGAGCGAGAATGACACACTCACGAACGGCCTATGAACTGAGCGAGTCGCAGGTAACTACTCCGGAGCCGATCGTCTCGCTTTTCTGGCAGTTGACCAAGCGGTATCGGGAACACCTGGGGTCGGTGCTTGACGTGGGAGCAGGTGACTGCCGCTTCGCCAGGGGAGGTTCCTTCGACCGATACGTTGGTGTCGAAATGGACAGGAAGCGTGTCGCCGTTGCCAAGCCCCCGGCGAACGGCACGATCATCCAGGGATGTGTGTTTCGGCACGAGGGGGATGACTACGACGCGTGTATTGGCAACCCTCCCTACGCTCGTCACCACGACATCCGGAGCCCGTGGAAGGCGCGGACCGTTGCCCGGCTGGAGCGGGAGCTGGCTGTCTCGTTGAACAAACACTGCAACCTTTACCTCTACTTCTTCTGCCTTGGACTGCTGAAGACGTCGCAGGAGGGCTTGGTGGCGCTGCTCATACCCTACGAGTGGGTCTCTCGCCCCTCAGCCAAAGCAATACGCGAGTACATCCGGAGGCAGCGCTGGAACGTTGCGGTTTACCGTTTCCAGATGCCAATCTTTGAAGGCGTCATGACAACCGCATCCGTTAGCATCGTGGACAAGGCCCGCCGCGATGGTTGCTGGAAATACTATGACATCACCCCCGATCATCGAGTGGTGATGCGGCGGGGCATTACGGACGGCGAGCAGGGGGTGCTCGACTACGCAGAGCGTGGAGAGATCTGGGCTCTTCGCGGCCTCAGCCCAGGGTCACAGCGGGTCTTCGCTCTGACCGAGGGCGAGCGCATACGTGCCGGTTTAACCAAACGGGACGTAGTCCCTTGCGTGACCACATTGCGGAACGTGCCGCGCAACGTGCAGACGCTCTCGTCGTCCGCGTTTCAAAAGCACTTCGTGCGCGGTGGTCAGAAGTGCTGGCTGATACGCTCCCATGAGGCCAGGCGGAGCAGCAGGCTCGACGCCTATTTGGAGGCGGTGCCAGCGGAAAACCGCCAGACCCACACGTGCCGCAATCAGACGCCGTGGTTCAAGTACCTGCCGCATCCGGTGCCCCGGATGTTGTTCGGTTCCGGCTTTACCAAGTTCGGCCCCAAGGTGCTGGTAAACTCTGTCGGCGCACACGCGGTTGGTTCGGTCTGGGGGATCCACGCAAACCAGAGGGTCCCACTTCGCCGTTTGCAGACCTACTTGCTGGGAGTCAATTTCGAGGAGCAGGTTGTTGCCCACGCCAACACACTGAAGAAGGTTGAAGTCAGACAGCTCAATGCCGTGCTCAGTGCCTTCGTCGAGCGGGAGCGCAAGAATGCCGGAGAGGATTCTCGATAGGGGCGCAATTCCGTTCCAGGCCGAGGGCCGATTGCTCCAAGAACTCGGGGAGCGATTGGTGGCCAGTCCCGAGGTGGCGTTGGTGGAGCTGATCAAGAACGCCTATGACGCTGACTCGCCATCATGCGAGGTGCGACTGGAGGAAGGCGGCAAGACTCTAGTGATTGGTGACCGGGGACACGGCATGACATTCGCCGAGTTCGAGAGCAGGTGGATGCGTATTGCTACCTTGGGCAAGGTCGACGAGCGTATCTCGCGCGTCTACAAGCGCCGACTTACGGGCGCCAAGGGAATTGGACGCTTCGCTGTGCGCTGCCTTGGCGACAATTTGACGCTTGTGACAGTCGCTTACGACCCAACACGACGGTTCAAAACGAAGCTCACTGCGCAATTTGACTGGCCCGACATCGACCGACTCAATGATCTCCGCGACGCCAAGGTTGATTACACGTTGGAGCGGGCGGCGGCGGACGCCCCGACAGGGACGACTTTGGAGGTTCGAGTGCTCAAGACCTCCACGGACTTCACTGGCGGATCACCCTTGCGTGCAGATGTTCTGCGGATCGTTACTCCGCTCCCAGCCTTGGAGGCGGGAAGGTTCAAGGCAGCACACCAGGGTTCGACACAAGATCCCGGCTTTCGCGTTCTTCTGCCAGGGGATAAGCAAGAGGAGCACGGCGAGGTCGACCTTGCCGACCTGGTACTCAGGAACTACTGGGCGAGGCTCCAGATCGAACTAACTGGCAGTCAACTTGCCTTTAGGGTTTGGTTCTCATCGTCCCGTGGGCCCAGAACTTATGAGGTTAAGGTCTCGACTGCGATATCTGCTGGCTTCATCGCGGACATTCGGTACTTCCCACGGCGGAAAGGAGTCTTCCGGGGCAAGGGGATCGACGGCCGAGAGGCATGGCGGTGGGTTCGCCACAATTCTGGGGTCGCTGTTATCGATCATGGGTTCAGGATCGTGCCGTACGGCTACAAGTACGACGATTGGCTTCACGTCGACCTGGATAAGGCACACAGCGAGCGCGACTGGCGTTCGGAGGTTGCCAGGAAGAACTTCCCGATTCCTGCTGCCGTCAGGACCCGCCCGGCGCACAACCCGGCGCTTTACCTTCCCTACAATTATCAATTGGTGGGTGCTGTCTTTGTGACGTCGACTCCCCCGTCTCGCCCACCGGCCGCGGCAGATCTCATTCCTTCGATGGATCGGGAGGGCTTTCTCAAGAACAAGGCCTTCGACGACCTGGTCGACTTTGTTCGTGGGGGGATTGAGTTTCTGGCTGCCCAGGACAAGCGCGAGCTGGACAGGATACTCGCAAAGGAGGCACGGGAAGCCGCCAACCAGGCGAGAGAGGACGTCCGCAAGGCGATCGAGCACATCAAACGCAGCCCTACCCTGACCCCGGCTGACAAGGCTCGCATCATCAAGACTTACCGGGAGCTTGCCGACCGTATTGAGGAAGTCGAGGAATACAACGTGCGGGCGCGGCAGAGTCTAATGGCTATGAGCCTGCTCGGGGTCGTCGCCGGTTTCATGACTCACGAGACTAAGAGCCTGGTCTTTGAAATGGAGAAGGCGGCGGAAATGGTGGGTTCACTGGCAAAGGAGCATCCCGGCCTTGGGGACGTTGCTCTCGAACTCCGGAAGCGGTTGGGCACATTCAAGGGACAGCTCCAGTACGCGCAGATGTTCCTCAGCGGTGTGCGGAAGAGCGAAGCCGTTCGGATGTCTGCTGCCGGGCAGATTAGGCACGTTCTGAAGCGGTTTGAAGGCTTCGCGGTGGACCGCGGAATCAAGGTGGTACACGAGTGTCCTGCTGAGGTCCTGACCCCCGCCCTTCCGCCTGCCGTTTACAGCGGCGTGCTTCTCAATTTGTACACGAATGCCCTGAAGGCCGTGCTCGCGGCCGCGTCCAGCATCCGTGATGCCAAGGTTGCGATTCGGGCCTGGAACGAACCTGGATCGCACTGTTTGGAGGTCTCCGACAACGGTATTGGGATCCCTCCTGAGCTCCGGAAGCGGATTTGGGAGCCGCTTTACACAACGACTTCAGATGACGGAAACCCCCTGGGCTCCGGCATGGGTCTCGGCTTAACGTTGGTTAAGCAGGTTGTCGAAGATACCGGTGGGAAGATTGTACTTGCTGACAGCGCGCCGCCGGGTTTTCGGACCTGCTTCCGGGTCGTTTTTCCGATGGAGTAGATCATGGCAAGCAGCGTCAAGGTTGTATTGTTCGAAGACACAGCGCAAACGCGCTCCGACATTCTCGCAGCCCTCAGGACGCACCTAGAACCGCGGGGTTCGGTCATTGCATTCGACAGCGATCAGTTCAGCGGGCCGAGTTCGGAACGAGACCGCATGTACGAGGATCGTCTGGCGAGCATTCTCAACGCGATGCCGTATGAGGGTGCAACCCTGCTTGTGGCCGACCGCGATCTTTCCAAGAGCCGGAATTTCGCAGGACTGTCGGTGAATGCAGTCACGGCGGCGGCGAAGAGGCTCGCTTTGCCGATTGCCTCCTACGCCCGGGAGCCGGAGCAAGACGATTACGAGTGGCGTGGGCGGTGGGAGGAAGAACACATCGTCCTGAGCTTTTCTGAGGGCGAAGACGAACTTGCTCGGCGGGCCGCTCTCGCTGCCTGTGGCTTTGCCGAGCTTGCTGCGGAATTGCCTGAGGTCCTAGCGCAGAAGGCTAACGACTCACCAGCCAAGATGCTAGCCGCCCTGCTTTCCAAGCCAGAGTATTCTGAAAAGATCGCGCTTTACAGCGTTGGCGACCAGAATCGACTTCTGGAGGCTTTGGCCCATGGCAGGCAACTGGAACTGCGGGTCGAGAGGATGACACGCTTCTTGGGGTACTGGCTTTGGGACTCGTTGCTGCGGTACCCCGGCTTGTTGGCGAACGAAGTCGCCGCGGCCAGCCATCTGAATCTCGAGACCGCTGGCTTTCGTCAGCCGGAGGTCCGGGCCGTTTTCGCTGAGGCTCTTTACAGCGGCCCATTTGCCGATCCGAAGAAGCCCCAGTGGTGGCGGGGCATGCTGGATGACATCGTCTCGCGCGAGGACTGCGCCGACGGTCTAGAGCTTGTTCGGAAGACGGTGGACCCGACGATCAGGTGCAGCCAGTGCTATGTCGACGCATCCAAGCAAGCTGGCTACTATTGCATCATCTCACGCCTGCCCGTGAGTCTTGAGAATTCTAAGGGTGGCCTGAGCTGGTTTCCTCGCGGGGCGGACCTCACGAGAATCGGTAAGCCGAAGTTCGAGGAGTACGCCCCTTGGTTCGGTGCCTGAGGCCAATATGGGTAGGCAGACTGTCACACCTCCGTATTCGGTAACAGGTGCCTACGAGGCGTTGCTCGAGGCAGTTCGAACGGCCGCCGAGGATGCAAATACGAACCCGCCGGTCGTCATGCGGCCATTAGGGAGTTGTTTTACGCGGGCCGAAGGCAACGAGGCTGTGGCATTTGAGGCCTATCTCTATTTGAAGGACTGGCCGTGCAGACGGCTACGGCGGGACAGGCACCTGCACGTAGTCATCAAGGCGCGTGAGAAATTCAGCACGAAACCTTCCTGGAAGCTCACAGAGTCGACCGTGTCTTTGAACTACTTCGTCGTGTCGAGGTTTACGGCGTGCCTGGCGCAGGCGCTGCACTACGATTTTGTGGAGGGAGGCCAGGAAGATCACCCGTTCTTCCACGTGCAGTTGGACGATGAAGTGATTCCGGACGTCGACCTCCAAAGTGCGGGCTTCGACTTCGAACTGGATTCATCAGTACGTTCTAGCGAGTGTGGGGTCACCACCAGAATCCCGACGCCCGACATGACGTTTGCTTCGGTGCTGTACTGCATGGTGGCGGACCACCTGGGAGCCGGCATCTTCAGCCAGTTCAGAGAGAAGGTTCGTTCCATAGAGAACCGACTGCCCCCACCTGACTGCGAGGCGCTGAGGAGGAGTTTCCGGGAATCGCCGACACACTTCAAGAGCTCCCATTGGTTCGCCCACATGAGTGGGCCAGCGCAATAGAGATCGTTCTCGGTTCGATGGTGAAACGCCGTACACCAAGGCGGAGGTATTGGAGTACCACGGGATCTGCTGCGCTGAGGTGGAAGCCAGGGTGCCGGCGCTGGATCTCGGCGCGGCGTCGGGCTTTCATTGGCTGCCGTTCAACGAGATGGAATTGCAGTTCTACAACATTCGCCATCTCCAGCATCGGGTGCGCAGACGGCGCGGCCAGGTGGCCTGCGCCGGCGGCCGGAGGGCCAGTTCGACGGAACGGCGTGTGACAGGAGTGATGGAGCTGGTGGCCCTCACCACCCGGCCGCCTTGCTCGGGCGGCTGTTATGTTCTCGCCCGCAGAGACAGTGCCAGCAGCACCGCGCATGCCGCCGCGGATGCGACATTGATCAGGAAGGGAGCGTAGGCGAGCGGAAAGCCCCGCAAGCTGCCGATCACCATCATGGCCGAGATCATCAGGGAGACCAGTACGGCGAGGGCCAGGAAGATGGGGCCGAGGACGAAAGCCAGCGGTCTCCGGCGCAAGAGCAGGATCGCGGTTATGACCAAGCCCGGCAGCAGAAGCGACAGGTCCAGGACCGCGGCGGGATCCGTGAGGAGTCCCTGATCCACGACGCTCTTGGGCACGCCTCCGGAGAGCACGGCGGGAACGCTCTCCGTCAGCCAGTGACCGCCGGCGGAAACCACGATCCACAGGAACATGATGGCCGTCAGCGTCACCGGGGCGCGCGGGCCGTAAGCGCTCGCGATTTCCGCAACGGGCAGCGCCGGAATGCTCACTGCCAGGAGGTAGAAGCTGAGGCTCCAGACGGCGCAGTACGCCAGGAACAGCGAGTTGAAATGAACCGCCAGCGTGTAGAAGACGAAATCGTACACGAGGAAGGCGAGGGCTCCCATCCACACCAGCCGCGCGGCCATCGCGCCGCGCCGGGCGAGTACGGCGCTGATAATGAGAACGGGCAGGACGACGGCCAGGTTGAACGCATCGCCGCCCATACCCTCGGCGGCGTAGGTGCGCGTTTCCCTGGCATAGGTGGCGGACCAGAAGAGTCCCCCGCAAGCGGTCACGGCGAGCAGGGCTGCCAAAAGAAGGTTGAGCCAGAACATGGGCAGTCCGAGTTTGTTAGTTTGCATAGCGTCTCCATACCGATGACGGCTTTCAGGCCCGATTATTACAGTTCCCCGCTCCCTGTGGCGCACGCTCCCAGCGCAATGCCACTTAGTTTTCCCAGATCCGGGCACTTCCCGGCGTGGAGCAGGTGTCCGGCCTGCCATGCCGTCATTCGCGACGGCATTCTACTGTCGTGTCCCGTTCCGTTCCCGACAACGGACCGCTCCCTGGCGGTCGCGGCTCGGAAACGGGGCACTGATTCTCAACAGGTTTCGGTTGGCGGGACTGAAGTCCCGCGCGGACTGAAACTCCGCCCCACACAAGAACCGTGAAGGTGGCGATTCGGGGCACGCGGGTATCAAGAAAAGGCTACGCTGGAGTTCATGGCGGACGTGAACATTCTGCGTAGCGTTGCGAGGCAGTACCGGGCGTCGCTCGCGATGCTGGGCCAAGCTATTGAGCTCTGTCCCGAATCTCTCTGGATAGCGGCGGAGTATCCGAACAAGTTTTGGCACATTGCCTACCACGCGGTGTTCTACACGCACCTGTACCTTCAGCCTACCGAAGCGGATTTTCGTCCCTGGGCGAAGCACAAACAGGACTGTCAGTATCTCGGCCCGCGGCCGTGGGCGGCTCAGGAGACGCGGAAGATCGAAACGCGGTACACCAAGGCCGAGGTATTGGAGTACCACGAGATCTGCTGCGCCGAGGTGGAAGCCAGGGCGCCGGCGCTCGATCTCGGGGCAGCGTCGGGCTTCCATTGGCTGCCGTTCAACAAGATGGAACTGCAGTTCTACAACATTCGCCATGTCCAGCATCACACCGGGCAACTGGCGGACCGACTGCGGACGCAAAAGAATGTCGGCGTGGCTTGGGTTCGCCCGGATTGAGCGGACAATCCGTCACAGGTATGCCGAGCGGGAGACACTCTGTTGCCAGATCTGCTGTGGCCGCCTCGCCAGCGTGCTGGCGGGGTTTGGACTCCCCGGCGATGCAGCCGGGAATCGGGGGTGGAAACAGTGCCTTTCACTCACCCCAAAGGCTGCCACTGCCATGGATTTGTAGGGCGGTCCACTTGGAGCGCGCCGGACACTTTGGTCCGGCCTCTGCCCGGAGCCTGGGAGGGCCGACGTGGACGTCGGCCCGCGGACCGCAGGTCCGCCCCACAGAGACAAGGTGAACGGTATCGGGGGTGGAAAGACGTCTCCAAATCTGAGCTCGGCGTTGGGAAGATTGGCTTCGATTTTGAGTTGGAATGAGTAGCGATATCACCGGCGTCCAGTTTGTGCGAACATGAGCATGAGGTGTCCGATGCGAAAGCTCTACACAATCGGTTTGATGTTCGCGCTCCTCTGTACTGTCGGGTATGCAGCCAAGAAGTACCCGATGACTGCAGCGTCTATCGTTCCCGGCGCTCGGGCCAATGTTGAGATCAGCAAGGACAAGAACGGCAACACGAGAATGAAGATGACCGTTCAGCATCTCGCCAATCTTGAAAACCTGACGCCACGCGCAGCCGCGTATGTGGTCTGGTTGCAGGAACGGGGCGGAAACTCCGAGAATCAGGGCCAACTGAAACTGGATAAGAACCTGAAGGCGACCTTCGAAACCGTCACTCCGTTGAAGAGTTTCGATGTGTTTGTTACCGCCGAGCAGGATGCTAGAACGAAAGATCCAAGTGGGCCGGAAGTCCTGAAGGCGACTATTCAACCGTAAGAGATGCAGCGGTATGAGGCGTGACCCGCTTCGGTCGCGCGGTCAGCCAGTTCTCCGGCAGCGCCAACGGCTTGAGCGCCGTCAGCATATTGTGCGTGATCACGGCGAGCCGACGCGATGCCGCGTTGGCTCGCAGCCGGCCGCACGGCATCACCGTTGCAGCCAGCGCGACTTGATGCCGGGCGCCTGGGGCGGGTGCGAAGGGCACGGCCGGGGCGACTGGTTGAGGGGATCGGAGATGAATTCGGGGGAAGCGTGGGAGCGTCCGCCACGAACCTCGGCCGGTTGGTCTAAGCGCCTCGCAAAATGCGGTGACAGTCCGCGTCATGGCGCAGTCCGCCGCCCCTGGGGATGAAAATGAGTCGCGGGCGGCCTGGCCCTCGCGGAGATCGGCGAGTCGACCGATCACGGCTTTCCGCAGGAGGCCTTGCCGGAAGCGCTGCGGGTGGCTTCCGAGCCTACCGATTCGTCCCATGGGTAGCGAGTCAGTTTCGGGTTTCGCGGTGACGCGACCGCGATATGGAAATGACCATTCGGAATGGCTGAACACAAGGGCGCCCGATCAGGCGCGACTCGCCCGAGTTTCATGACAGGCTCTCAGAGTGACGGTGGATTACCGTGGTCTGAGCCCGTTTTTCGTGGCGCTGGCTCGAAAACTGGGACTCAGCGCCGCGATTGGCGATGCGCGCCGCCACCCAGTCCGCCCAGATCGACGACCACCGCGAGCAGCAGCCACAGAAGATTGATTCCCGTCGTCGGCATGCCGCTGTTGAGTTCCCACGCGTATACGATCGTGGTGAGCGGCAGGAATATGAAGCCGATTACCGGCAGCACCAAGCCACCGTGGAAGGCGCGCTGCAGGTAGGTCGAGAAGACCCACATCAACACGAGCGCGATGCGCGGAAACGCCAGAATGACAAGCAGAAGGAAACACGGCATCGTCAGTCTCCAGGCGGGCAACAGGAGCCCGCGCAGTTCTATAGCACAAGGTTCGCGCCATGCGATCTTGCCAGGCGCGGCGACCCGTAAAGGCCAGCTTTGTTTTGCCGGCCTCAGTCGTGGAGGTGGATGACGGCTTTGACCTGGAAGTTGTTATCCATCAGGCCGACATGGCCGCCGATTAAGACGTAGCGGTGGTCGCTGGGAGGAGGAGGCAGGCGGCGCGACAGATCGGGAGGCGCCGGGTGCACCTTCTTTCGCATACCCTTGTCCAGCACCGCGCCCTCGTGCAGGCGCGATTCCTCGGCGGCAGACAGCCGGTCTTGGTGCCTCAGTCCTACCGGCGGATGGGCCTGGTTCTGGTTGTACCAGTCGCGCGTCACCTGTTGGTCGTGGTCGTCAAACTGGGTATGACCTGGCTGGTTTTGTGCAAAAGCGGCGCTGCCGGCGAAGGCCAGAATCGCGACGGCAGTGGCCGCCAACAACCGATGTGTTTTCACAAACATCCTCTCTTTCATTGTCTATTTGCGCTGGAACACGAGCGTGATCGGCTTGTGAGCCGGCCTGACGACGGTGACCAGCATCGCGCCATCCGCGGCAAGGGTGTAGCTTTCGACGGTAGTCGCGCCGGATTGCGTGGTCGTCACCTTCAGGACATCGTGATCCCAGATGGTCTTGCTCTTGAGGTCTTTGCCGGTGTGAATCGTGGTGTTTTTCTGGCCGTCGGTGGCGTCGCGATAGAAGAAGGTCTCGGTGGCGCCTTCATACACGAAACTGCGAGAGATGAAGATGTTGCCCTGCCGATCGTCGATGGTCACGGTGCCGGTTTGAACGACGGGCTGGCCGGCAAAGTCGCTCTTGGCGGGCACCAGCGTCCAGGCGCCGTTCAGGGCGCTATGGTCGCGCGCGAAGGCGGAGAAGGCGCAGAGGAGGGTGGTCACGACGGCTGCGGCAATTGCTGTAGTTGAAAATGTCCTCATGATGTCCTTTCAGGGGCTACCGTTTTCAACGGAATCGTATGTAGCGTCGGAGATGTCAGAGCACGCGCGGTACCGAACAGGCAAAAACAGCGACGCAGGCAAGAGGTAAGGATCTGGCGAAGGTTGCCGTGGACTGCCGGTATGACGACTGGGCTGGCAGAGCAAAGACTGCACTCGTTGTGGCGGATTCTGCACGCGGCTGTGGGGGGGTGACCGCATCCGGAAGCTGGGGCGGGGCTGGAAGCCCACCTCCTAGGCCAGGCTTAACATGGGCCTGGCGGGTGGCGAGGTCAGGAATGGGGTAGGTGGTTGAGGGGGGGAGATGGAGTTGCGGTAGGAGTGGGATCGCTGTTATGTTCTCGGCCGCAGAAACAACGCCAGCAGCACCGCGCATGCCGCCGCTGATGCGACATTGATCAGGAAAGGAGCGTAGGCGAGCGGAAAGCCTAGCAAGTTGCCGGCCACCATCATGGTCGAGATCATCAGGGCAATCAGTACGGCGAAGGCCAGTAAGATGGGGCTGAGGACGAAGGCCAGTGGTCTGCGGCGCAAGAGCAGGATCGCGGTTATGACCAGGCCCGGCAGCAGGAGCGACAGGTCCAGGACCGCGACCGGATCGGTGAGGAGTCCCTGATCCACGACGCTCTTGGGCACGCCGCCGGAGAGCACGGCGGGAACGCTCTCCGTCAGCCAGTGAGCGCCGGCGGAAACCACGATCCACAGGAACATGATGGCCGTCAGCGTCACCGGGGCGCGCGGGCCGTAAGCGCTCGCGATTTCCGCAATGGGCAGCGCGGGAATGCTCGTTGCCAGCAGGTAGAAGCTGAGGCCCCAGACGGCGCAGTACACCAGGAACAGCGAGTTGAAATGAACCGCCAGCGGATGCGGGGGAGAAGGACGCTTCCGGCGAGCGGCTCGTGGCCAGCGACTGGGTGGCCTCGAACTGCACATCGGTCTGGAATGGCAAGCGGATACGCATAGACCGTCTGAAGGGTCTCTGGCTCGAGAACGTCCTGGCGCGGCGGCTCTATGCGCGGGACCGCGAGGCAAGCCAGAACGTCGCCCCCTGGGTGCGGGGTGACGTGGTGACGTTCTGGTACCAGGGCTCATTGGGCGACGCCGACATACTGAGCGGGCCGGCCATCGCCAGGTACCGGGTGGCGGGAGATCGTGCGATCCGCGAGCGGCCTATGGCTCTGACCAGGGGTGGGTTCATCTACGAGTGGCTGAAGATGGATGACGCCGAAACAGCTCGTTGATTGGGCGCACTTGGGCCGGTGCGGGGGATCGCCGCCGGCGTGGGAGATTGGCGTACGGATCTACGGTTCGAAAAGGCTGTACGTCTTTCGGATCGGCGGGTCACGAGCGACGGAGCTGCGGATGCTGGCCGTCACAGATCAATGGACGCGGTCCTGCGCAGCCGTCGACATCAGGAACGTTCTGCAAAGCGTGGGCGTGGAGTTGGCCTGGTAGACGCCGGCGCCGCCGCGGCCGCGGGAAGCAGGGGTTCAGTGACCCGGTTATGCATCCGCGCACAATTCAAAGGACATCGTGGTCACCCAAGAAGGCAGAGGATGCAGGGCAGGCGATCGGTTCATGTCGCCTGCCCTCACGCCGGGCGGACGGCAGGCCACAAAAAACGATGGCCTGCCCCACGATGCCTTGGCTCACTCCGCACTTCAGTTCGGGCAAAACGGGGCGGCAGTTCATGGTGTCAGAAGGTGTGAAAGAATGCCCGCACAGGCTTAAGGCCTGTGCGGGCTGAGGACCGCCCCACCCAGGAGTCAAAGTGAACAGGGTTGGGGTTGCGGGGGCTAATAATGATGTAGAATTGTGAGGCTGCAAGTCCGGGTGGGAGGGGCGCTGATGAAGCGCAGCGGAGCAAACGCGTATCTCCCGACGCTGGGCGATCCAACGGCCGGCAGGAGCGCCGGCTGGACCAGGTTACCGGTCTGGGTGCTCGTCCTCCTGCTCGTGGCAATCATGGCCGCGCTGTGGGCCGCGGACCTGCGAACCTCCTACGAGTCGCCCTTCCTGCTGCTGGCCCTGAACCTCGTCTTCGGCACGCTGGTGTCCATATTCATCGCCTACCTGGCCGGCCGGAGCTTCCTGGTTCGCGGCACGCCGGGGCTGCTCATGCTGGGCTGCGGAGTGCTGATCTGGGGCGCCTCCGGCTTCGTGGGGGCCGCGGCCGGCCACGGCGACCCCAACACCACCGCGACCATCCGCAGCGCCTGCATGTGGCTGTCGGCTTTGTGCCACCTGGCGGGCGTCAGCCTCTCGCTCCGGCCGAGGCGCGCCATGCGCACGGCGGGCCTGTGGCTCGCGGCAGCCTACACGGTCACCCTGGGCGCCGTGGCATTGGTCGCGCTCGCGACACTCGCAGGCTGGATGCCGGCCTTCTTCGTCCAAGGCCGGGGAGGCACGCCGGTGCGGCAGCTCGTGCTGGGCTCAGCTATCGTCATGTTTGTCCTCACTGCGACCCTCCTGGGGCTGGCGAACCGCAGATCGCCATCCGCGTTCGCGTACTGGTACAGCCTGGCCCTGGCACTGACCGCCGCCGGTCTGTTTGGCGTCATGCTCCAGCCGGCCTTCGGCAGCCTGCTGAGCTGGACGGGCCGCGTGACGGTGTGCCTTGGCGGTGCGTTCATGCTGGTGGCGGCGATCGCGTCCGCGCGCGAGTCCCGCGAATGGGGGATCCCGCTGGAAGTGGTTCTGAGCGAGGCGCGGCAGCGATTCGACGAGCTGTTCGAATCGGCAGCCGATGGCATCCTGGTCCACGAACTCGTCACCGGACCGGCCCGCGGCGAGTGTATCCAGGCCAATCCGGCCATCTGCGACCTGCTGGGTTACACGCCGCAGGAGATGCGCGCCCTGAGGGTGCTGGACATTGTGGCGCCGGAAGAGCATCAGGCCATTGCGCAGTACGGCGAGGTGATTCTCCGCGACGACGTATTGCGGCACGAGAAGACCCTCCTGGCTAAGGATGGCCGGCGGATTCCCGTGGAAATCCACGGGCGGTTCATCCAGCACCAGGGCCGCCCGGTGGTCATGTCGGTCATCCGCGACATCACCGAACGGAAGCGGGCGGAGGAGGCGCTACGGGAGAGCGAAGCCCGGTATCGGGGCCTGGTGGACCTGGCGCCCGACGCGGTGCTGGTGCATCAGGACGGGCGGATCGTATACTGCAACGCCGCCGCGGTGAGGCTCTACAGCGCAGAGACCATCGAGCAACTGCTGGGCAGGGGCATCCTGGAGATAGTTAATCCGGATGAGTTGGAGGCGGTGCAGACGCGGATTCGGTGTGTGCTGGAGGGCGGCACGATCCCGTTGCGCGAATTCCGGTACCGGCGGCCGAACGGGGAGGAAGTGCGCATGGAAGTCATGGGCGTCTTGGTCGGCTGGCAGGGCAAGCCCGCCGTGCAGGTCATCCTCCGCGACATCACCGCGCGCAAGCGGGCCGAAGAGAGCCTCCGGCGGAGCGAGGCGCTGTACCGCGCCATCGCCCGGAGCATCCCCGACGGGGCCGTGTGGGTGGTCGATTCGGACCTGCGCATCCTCGTGGCGGAAGGCGTCCTGGCGGCCCGGATCGGCATGGGGCGGGAGCGGCTGGAGGGACACACGCTCGCGGAAGCGTTCGACGAGGAGGAACGCCGCCAGCTCGCGGAGCAGCGATTTCGCTCGGCGCTGGGCGGTCAAGGAGCGAGTTACGAGACCGAATTCCATGGCCGGTCGCTCTGGACGCAGTACGTGCCGCTCCACGACCCGGCCGGGCAGGTGGTGGCCGCCATGGCGCTGGCGCTGGATGTCACCGAACGGAAACGCGTGGAAGAGCAACTGCGCCAGGCGCAGAAACTGGAAAGCATCGGTCTGCTGGCCGGCGGCATTGCGCACGATTTCAACAATTTGCTGATCGGCGTGGTGGGCAACACCAGCCTGGCACTGGACATGCTGCCACGCGACCATCCCGTCGCCGAGTTGTTGCAGCGGATCGCCAAGGCCGGGGAACACGCGGCGCATCTGACCAGGCAGATGCTGGCCTATTCGGGCAGGGGCCAGTTCCTGGTGGAACGCGTGCACCTCTCCGACGTGGTCGCCGAGACGAGCGGACTCGTTCAGCCCTCGATTCCCAAGAAAGTCGCCTTGCACCTCGATTTGGCACGGGACCTGCCGCCGGTGGAAGCGGACCGCAGCCAAGTCCAGCAGGTGGTTATGAACCTGCTGCTCAACGCGGGGGAAGCGATCGGCGGCGACAAGGGCCTGATCACCGCCAGGACGGGCGTCCAGGCAGTGGACGAGTTTCACCTCCGGTACGATCCGGAAGGCGGGGAGCTGCGCCCGGGCAACTACGTTTTTCTCGAAGTGCGCGACACCGGTTGCGGCATGGATGAGGCCACCAAGGCGAGGATCTTCGATCCGTTCTTCACCACGAAGTTCACGGGACGCGGGCTGGGGCTGGCGGCGGTCGCCGGCATCCTGCGCGCCCACAAGGGCGCGATCGAGGTGACCAGCGAGCCCGGGAAGGGCAGTTGCTTTGTGGCGCTGTTCCCGGCGGCGGAGGTTGCGCCGTCCCCCTCGCCAGTCCCGGCCCGAGGACGGAAGGTTCCCCGTGGGAGCAGGACGGTGCTGGTGGTGGATGATGAAGAGCTAGTGCGGGAGATGGCGAAGCGATCGCTGGAACAACTTGGATTCAAAGTCCTGCTGGCAGACAGCGGATTGGCTGCCATCGACTTGTTTAAGCAAGAGCCCCGTCGCGTCTCGCTGGTCATCCTAGAGCTGGGCATGCCCGGCATGAGCGGGGAAGAGATCCTTCCGGAGCTTCGGAAGATCCGGTCCAAGGTCAAGGTGATCGTCTCCAGCGGCAATGGCGAGGCCGAGGCCAAGAGAGCATTCCAGGGCCAGCGGGTGGCTGGTTTCATTCAGAAGCCGTACTCTTCCAGCCAGCTCGCGGATACGGTGATGTCCACCATCGGATGACCCGCCCCGGGTTTCGCGGATTTCCTCTATAGTACGTTCTATGGCGATCATCGCGGTGGCGGGGCGAAAAGGCGGGATTGGAAAATCGACAATCGCGGGGAACCTGGCGGCCGAGTTCGCGGCCATGGGCCGGAGCGTCATCGTGCTGGACGCCGACCCGCAGCACAGCCTGGCGGCTTGGGCGGCCCAAGGCGACGGAATGCTTTCGCGTTGTGTCGAGAGAGTGAAAGGCGGCGCTGCGGAAACGTTGCGGGCCAAGGCGCGCGCGGCCGAGCAGGCCGCCGACATCGTTCTGATCGACACGCCCCCGGGGATGTCCGAAACGACCTACCAGGCCGCGCTGGTTGCCGATCTGGCGCTGCTGCCGTGCGGCCCTTCTCCGTTGGATCTGTTTTCCCTGAAGGGCGCGCTGAACCTGGCCCTGAAGGCGCGCGCCGAAAGGCGCTCGAAGCGGCCGCGCATCCGGCTGGTCCCTTCCAGGGTGCTGATGACCACCAACCTGGGGCGCGGTCTTTCCTCGTCTCTGGAGGAGATGGGAAAGAAGGTGCTGCCCGCGATCGGCCAGCGAGTCGTGGTGGCCGAGGCGGCGATGAGCGGCCTCACGGTCTGCGAGTACGCACCCAACTCGGTCGCTCACATGGAGTTCGAGAAGCTTGCCAAAGCGGTAGACAAAATCGTGATGCGATAAGGAGACTGCAATCCCTATGAGTGAGATTCGTGCGTTGGCTGCCCTGATGGCGCATGGGAAACTGGAGCCATTCTCTTTCGATCCCGGCCCGCTGGGAGACGAGCAGGTCGAAATCGACGTCGAGTATTGCGGGATTTGTCACTCGGACCTCTCGATGTTGAACAACGATTGGCAGATCACGCAATACCCGCTTGTGCCTGGACACGACGCCATCGGAACGATCGCCGCCGTGGGCCGCGGGGCGAAGCTGGTCCGCGCCGGGCAGACGGTGGGGCTGGGCTGGAATGCCGCAAGCTGCCTGCATTGCCGCCAGTGTCTGACCGGCAATCATAACCTGTGCCAGAACCTCGAGCAGACGCTGGTGGGAAGACACGGAGCGTTCGCGGCCAAAGTCCGGTGCCATTGGAGCTGGGCCACGCCGATTCCCGAGGCCCTCGACAGGACCAAGGCCGGGCCGCTTCTGTGCGGCGGGATCACGGTGTTCAACCCCCTGGTTCAGTTCGGCGTGCTGCCGACCGACCGGGTGGGCGTGATCGGAATCGGCGGTCTGGGGCACCTGGCGCTCCAGTTTCTGAACAAATGGGGATGCGACGTGACGGCATTCACCTCCACGGCTGGAAAAGCGGACGAAGCCAGGAGAATGGGCGCGCATCATGTGATCGATACCTATTCCAAGGAGCAGTTGGCGAAGGCGGCCGGCAGCTTCGACTTCATTCTGTCCACGGTGAACGTGGATCTGGACTGGAATGCGTATCTGGCGGCCCTGGCCCCCAGAGGGCATCTCCATCTGGTGGGAGTGGTCCCCGCGCCGCTTCCGATTCCCGCGTTCACGCTGATCGTGGGCCAGCGCTCGGTCGGCGGAACGCCAACGGGAGCGCCCGCCACGGTGGCCACCATGCTGGAGTTCTGCGCACGGCATGGCATCAGCCCGGTGACCGAGGAGTTCCCGATGAGCCAGGCCAACGAAGCTCTGGCGCACCTGGCGGCGGGCAAGGCGCGCTATCGCATCGTGCTGAAGAACGATCTCCAGTAACCGGCGGTTTGGCCGAATTGGTTCCTGGTGGTGGTTTTGGGCCAGCCGCGACGCCCCGATCGAGGCAGTAAGTCGCGAGCGATCAGAATGTTACGCTTTGGCACGAGGAATGCCTTCTTATAGTCCGGTGATGGAAATTCAATGGAAGGAGCAAAGAACATGAAAACGAGATTGCTGGTCCTTCTGTTACTGGCCGGAAGCGCGATGTTCGCGGCTACGCGGGTGGTGGTCGGAATTGGCGTGGGCGGGCACGGCTACTATGCGGCGCGACCGCCCGTGGTTGCCTATGCTCCGCCCTGCCCGGGACCCGGCTACTTCTGGGTTCCCGGCTACTTGGATCGCGTGGGGCCGCGTTCCTTGTGGCATGCCGGCTACTGGACGCTGCGCCCAAACGTCGGTGGGTACCGCGTGGGGCCTCGCACCTATGGCCACTACGATCACGGATACCGGCACGACCGTTACGATCACGGATACCGCCGCCGCTAGTTCGTGGGGCGGGCCCCCGCGGCCTGCCCCCGTGCGAGAATGAGGCGGCGGAGGTGAGGTGTGTTGCACAGGTTGACGATCGGCTTGGGACTGATGGCCATGACGTGGCCGCTGGGAGCGCAGGACCCGGCGGCATACAAGCGTGAGTACCTCGGGGAGTTGGAGTACACCAGCAAGAATGTGATCGCTCTGGCCCAGGCCATGCCGGCGGAGAAGTACGGCTGGCGTCCGGGCGTCGGAGTGCGCTCGGTAAGCGAAGTCTACATGCACATCGCGGCCGGGAGCTTTCTCCTTCTCGACCTCATCGGGCAGAAGGCGCCGGAGGATCTGTACGGAAAGGTGGAAGCGAGCGGACGGGAACGGATGATGGCGCTGGTGAAGCGGAACGCGGAGCTGGAGAAGACTGTAACCGAGAAGCAGCGCGTCGTCGCCCTGCTCGAGCGATCGCTGGCCGCGGCGCGCGAGGCTTTCGAGAGGGCCAGCGCCGCCGACCTGGACAAGCGCGCGGACTTCTTCGGCAGGGAAACGACGGCGCGGGGGGTGTATCTGCGCCTCCTGGTGCACGTGAACGAGCACATGGGGCAGTCGGTGGCCTACGCGCGGGTGAACGGCATCGTGCCGCCGTGGTCGCGCCCGGCTGCTAAGGGCGAGTGAACTGCGCTCACACGGAAGCCGTTACTGAACCTTCCCCTGCATCGCCTGTTGGAAGAACTCGCCGCTTTCGGTAAGAGCGTACGTATCCCAGGAGCGGAGCATGGACGGCCCCCATTCGGGATCGAACACCCAGGCAACCCACCCGATGCCCCGGCCTTCGAGATACTTGATGATCGCCTTCCCGTACTCGCCGTTGTCGGCCATGCCCTCCTTGCCCAGCGTGAACCCGAACTCGGTCGCCAGGACGGGGAAGCGATCCGCGGCGAAGCCGAAATTCTCCTCCCACTTCGGTTCCCACGGCTTGGACCGCTTGTGCGGATAAGGATGGGTGACATAGCCGATACGCTCCGCTTCGACCGGGTTGATGCGCAACGGCGAGAGATCGTAGGCCCAATCGAAACCCGCCACCAGGGGAATGGTCTCCCGATCGTAGGCCCGGATGAGGGCGATGAGGTCCTCGTTGATTCGCTTCCACTCGTCCCAGGACATCCTCCCAAGCTGGTCCGAATACAGCGTCGGTTCGTTGAACAGCTCATAGAACGCCACGGTGTTGTTCCCGGCGAAGTGCCTGGCGATGGTGCGCCAGAAAGAGAAGGTCTCCTCCATCGACGTGACGTACATGGGGTCCTGATAGAGCCCCGTCTTCATGTTGCCGATCGAATGCCAGTCCAGCAGGATGTACATCCCCAGGTCCGTGCACCACTCGATAGCTTGATCGAGGAGCGCGAGGTATCCCTGGGGGGTCCTCTCCCGCCAGGCGATGGGATGCACGGGAATGCGGACCAGGCGCGCGCCCGTCTGTTTGACCTTGATGAAATGCTCCTTGTTCCAGTGCCCCTGGCTCTCGATCTTGTCGGGATCCGAGATGGCCAGCCCGCGGAACAGCACCGGCTTCCCTTGCGGGTCGACGAACCGGTTCCCCCGGACTGAGATCAACGGCAGGTTCCTGGCGTTCGGGCTGTTGAGCGGTTCTCCCGCAAAACGGTCGTTCCACCACGGATGGATCTTCTTCTCTCTGGCGGTCTGTGCCAGGGCCGCGTGGGAGCCGCACAGCAGCGCCAGGCCGACCGCGACCGTACTTGTCAATGTTCGCATTGCACACCTGTCCGCTCAGCCGAACGGGTTCTCGTCGGCGCTGGGGCCGTAAATGGCCGGCACCGGGACGTCCAGGAGACGCAAATAGACGCTGAGCTGGCCGCGGTGGTGGTAGAGATGGTTCAGGAGAACGTAGCGGAAGATGCCGACCCGGGGCATGGTCGTGAGGGTTTGGCCGCCCTTGAGGAGAGACCACTCCTTCATCAAGGCGGCGTCATCCATTTCGCCCAGGATGGCCTTCGCCCGGGCTGCGCTTTCCTCGAACACGGCCAGGATGGCCGCCGCGGTCGCCGCCTGGGGCGGTGGGGAGAAGGTCCCATAATCGACGCTGTCACGCGCTGCGAACCCGGCCACGCCGCCGGGTATGGTGGCAATGTGGTTGGCGAGTTGGCCCAGGGTCATGGACTTGGCGTGCGGCTTCCACGAGAGCTTATCGTCGGGGACGCGCCCGAGCAAAGTCCGGGTGGTCTTGACTTCCTGCTCGAGTTCCGCGATGAGTGCATCGGCGAGAGGCATGGTGTCGAACTCCTTTCGTAAACGGTCTACTGGGGATGAACGAACCCACAGAGTATCACGTCAGGCTCCTACGAAGCCGTGAAAAAGGCCTGGGGACACCCCTGCCGGCTTCGGTAATGGACTGATTCCACGAATCGACGGAGTGTCCCCGGATTTTTTCACGGCTCCTACAGCGCCGGGCAGAGGCCGCGGTAGAAGGGACAGCGCCGGCAGTGTTCGCCGGCCTGGGGCGGGAAGCGCATCTCCGACTGGGCCTGCTGGAACGCCCGGATCAACGCCCGCGCCGCGGCCATCTGCTCGGCCCCCAGGTCCACGGGAACGACCACGTCGGGGCGCAGGAAGTATAGCAGCGCCTGATCCGGCAGCCGGCCGGTGAGGCGCTCCAGCGCCAGCGCATACAGGTGCAACTGGGGCGCGTAGTCCCGCGCACGCTCGGCTGCCCCGCCCGCATCCACGTCGTCGGTCTTGTAGTCCACCAGCACCAGCCAGCCGGCCTCCTCGAACCACAGATCGATGCGTCCTTCCACCACGACATCCTGGACGGCCAGCAGGAAATCGAACTCGCGCTCGACGCGCGCCGCCGCCCGGGCTCGCTGCGCCAGACTGCTTCTCTGGAACCGGCCGGCAAGCTCGCAGGCCTGATCCGTGGCGTTGGCCACCGGAACGGCGGCCAGCAGATCGTGCACTTGCCGCCCCAGCTCGCTCGCATCGACCGGCTCGTCCTCCACCTCCCGGACGCGCGAGACCTCGCCGCGCGGCGCAGCCTGCCAGCCCAGGTACCGGCCCAGGTAGTAGCGGCGCGGGCAGGCGTGGAACAGCGCCATCGAGGTCACCGACGCCTTCGCATCGTGCTGGCCGGTCACGGCGGGCCGCGCCAGCTCTTCTTCGCCCTCCTCGACGGCCGCCGCCGCGACGTGGACCGCCTCGCCGGCCTGGTCCGCACACAGCACGCGCACCTGGAACCGCCGCTCCCCGCTCGCCGCCCCCGCCTCGTGGACGAAGGGCCGGTTGTCGGCCGCCTCCAGGTTCAGCGTCAGTCCCGACGCGACCTTGTCGGCCCAGTTCCTCGGCCCCCGCTGGGTCACGGCGAAGGAAAGCACCAAGTGCTCTTCGGCCCGCGTCATCGCCACGTACAGCAGCCGGTTCTCCTCCTCGCGCGACTTGCGCCGCTGTTGGTCCGAGAAGACCGTGTACGGGAGATCCTTCACCGGCTCGCCCGAGACCGGATCCCGCCACCGCGCCACCACGCCCGCCGAAGGTGAAAACGCCAGCGGCGGCGAGTCGTTGGCCACGCCCTTGTGCAATGCCGCCAGGAACACCACCGGGAACTCGAGGCCCTTGGCGCTGTGGATGGTCATCAGGCGCAGCGCGTTCGAGGAGCCCTCCGGCGGCGCGCTGGGTTCGTCCGGGTCCGACTTCCGCAGGAACTCGAGCTCCTCGACCAGCCGGCCGAGCGGCCGCGGATGGCCGTCGAACCACTCCCGCACCCGCCCCAGCAGCTTCTTCAGGTTGGCGCGGCCACGCGGGCTGAGTGCGTTCTCGTATCCCGCCGCGTCGATGGCCCGCAGCAGCAGGCGGTCCGGCGCGACGTCATCGGTCTCGGCGCGCATGGCGCGAAGCCGGTCCCGGAACGAGCGCAGCCGCTCCAGATCCCCGGCGTCGAAGGCCTCCGCGTCCTCGCGGTCCAGCCAGTCCAGGGCCACGCCCAGGTTGCCGAGCTGCCTCAGGCGGAACAGGGTCTCGTTCCGCACGCCGGCCAGCGGCGAGCGCAGCACCGCTGCCGCGCTGATCTCGTCCCGCGGATTCCGGATCACTCTCAGCAGGTGAACCAGGTCGGTGACCTCTTGCGATTCGTAGAAGCGTTTCCCCCGTCCGATCAGGTACGGAATCCCCACCTCGTGCAGCGCCTGTTCCAGCGGCGGCAGCGCGTTGATGTTGCGTACCAGAACGGTCATGTCGGCGAGGCGTGCCGGCCGCGCCACCTCGCGCGCACGATCCTCCAGCATCAGCCTGCCTTCGAGTTCGCGGATGCGCCGGGCGATCAGCCGCGCTTCCAGCTCCGCGGCTGCCTCGGCGCTCTGGGCCAGTGCGGCGATCACCTCTACCGAGGGCGGTTCCTTCGCGGCGAATTGCCGCGCGGCTTCCAACTCCAGCGGTTCGATTCCCTCGGCCCCCCGCAAAACCGTTTCCGCCGCATAGAGAATGGCGTCTTGACTCCGATGGTTCTGCCGCAGTTCGTCCACGGCCCAGCCTTGCGCCCGAACACCGTCCCGATACTTCTTGAAGACCTCGGGGTCGGCGTGCCGGAAGCCATAGATCGACTGGTTGATGTCGCCGACCGCGAAGAAACGGTTCGGTCGCCGGACCAGGGCGATCAGCATGGCTTGCAGCGGGTTGGTGTCCTGCAACTCGTCCATCAGGACTTCGTCGAAGCTGTCGCGGACGCGCGCGCGCAGGGCCGCGTCGTCGCGCAGCAGCCGGATGGCGCACTCCTCGAGGTCGGCGAAATCGAGCGTGTTCAAGACCTGCTTGCGCCCCCGGTAGGCCCGGTCCAGCCTCTCGAGAGCCTCGAACAGGAGCGCCCGCTGGGGGGCGTAGTATTCCGCGATGAGCGCCTGCCTGGCCGCCGGCACGTGGCTCCGCTTCAGCTCTTTGAGGGCCTCGTAGACCGGGTTGTTCCTCCTGAGCGTAGTCAGGTCGCAGTCGAACTCCGCCAGCACGCGGAAGTGCTGCGGCCCAACCGGCGCATCCTCGAGCGCCAGCAGCCGCACGCCCCACTCCTGGATTTGGGCCAGCGCCCGCTTCTGGCTGTGGCTCCAGTCGCGCGGCCTTTCCGAGACCATCCCGCGGACCGAGCGCAGCAGGTTCGGAAAGGCGGCGGCGCTGGCGGCCGTTCTCTGAAACGCGCCCTGCCGCACATCCAGCGCCGTGACGCGCATCGCCTGGTAGACGTCCATCAGCCTGCGCACCGGGTCGTCGAGATCCAGCGCCGCGAGCAGCGCGCGCAGGGCGTCCGGGTTCTCCTCGAACATGCCATCCAGCGCCTCCTCCGCCGCGGCGGACAGTTCCGCGCAGGCGCCAGTCGCATCCAACACCTCAAACCGCGGATCGATTCCGGCCTCGATGGAATGCTCCCGCAAAAGGTGCGCGCAAAACGAATGGATGGTGTACACCGGGGCGCGCTCGATCTCGAGGCGCAGTTCCCGGCGCCCGGCAAAGTCGTGCGCCAGCCGCTGCTTCAGCTCGTTCGCGGCCTTCTCGGTGAAGGTCACCGCCAGGAGGCGCAGCGGCGAGACGCCCTGCTCCACCCGCCACCGGAAGCGCTCCACCAATACCCGCGTCTTGCCCGAGCCCGGTCCGGCCACCACGCAAACGTCTTGCCCGCGCCGCTCGACGGCAGCCCGCTGCTCCCTGGTGAGCCTCATTCCGCAGCCCCCTCCGCCACGGCCGGCGCCGCCTCCGCGATCGCGCGGCACACGTCCCGAAAGGCACAGTAGCCGCAGCGTTCGATATCCTTGGGCGCGGCCTCGACCCGTCCCCGCCGGATCTCCTCCGCGGCCCGCAAGGCGGTGGCGCGCGCCGATTCGAGATGTTCCCACAGCACCTGGGGGGTGCAGGCCGTACCCTTGCCCTCAAACCCGGGCAGGCCGATGTGCCAGCCATCCAGGTTCACTTCGCCGCGCAGCCCGCAGTAGAACATGCCCGCGGGCGTGTATCCGTACACCCGATTCAGGCCGAGCAGATACAGCGCCCCCTGTACGTGCCTTCCTTCCCCGTATCCCTGGATCCGGTCGCGGATGCCGTGCGCCCGGCTGTACTTGAAGTCGAACACGACCGCCCGGCGGTCGCCGCTCACCTCGAACCGGTCGATACGCCCGCTGATCCCCACGCCGTCGCCCAAGGGGAACCGGATGGTCTCCTCGGTGGAGACCTTCCACCCCTCGAGGCGCAATGCCTCGGCCAGGTAGCGGCGCAGGTCTCGCAACATATTCAGCCGCGCCAGTTCGGTGCGGCAGCCGGCAGGTACCCTCTCCCGCTTGCACGCCTCTTCGAAAACACGCTGAAAAACCGCATCCAGCGATTCCTTCGTGCGTTCGAAGTCCGATAGCGTCTGGTGGACGATCTGCCCCTGAAGCTGGAAGCCGAGCCGGTCGCCCGGCCGCGGCGGCGGCTCCTCCAGCCCCAGCGTGTGCGTCACAAAGAACTGGAACGGGCATTGCAGAAAGCTCTCGATGGCGCTGGGACGCAGCGTCTCGTGTTGCACCCGGAGGATCTCGATGAGAGCCTGATCCTCGAGATACCGCGAGACGGGCCTTCCGGCCTCTCGAGGGCAGGCGGGGATGGCGCCGCGCGCCTTCACGGGCGCCGCCGCGAGCTTTTCCAGAAAGAACGAGGGTAGGTTCGGCTCGCCCTTCGCGTTGTACTCGGGATAGCTGAGCACCAACTCGGAAGTCGCCCGAGTGGTGGCGACCTGGAACAGGAACTCCTCCTCGCGCTGCCGGGTGGCCGTCGTCTCCAGGCTCAACCCGGCATCGTTCAAGGCGTGGCGCGCGGCATCCGAAAAGACCGGCTCCGACGCGTGGTAGACCGGGAACTGCTTCTCCAGCAGCCCGCACACAAACACCACCGGCAATTCCCACTGCCGCGCCTCGTACACGTCCATCACGTGCACGACGTTGCGCCGCCCGTCGGTCACGCGAAACTGGGTGCCGCCGAGCATCAGGATCGCCGCCCGCCAGAACTCGGCGAACGAGACAGGCTCGTCGCGAGGCAGGGTGCCGGCAGCCTCCGCGACCGCCGCTTCGAAGGCCTCGAGCGCCGCGGCCTGGCCCCGCCACATCGCCGCCGTCTCGTGCGGGACGGCGTCGCTCACGGCCGGCGCCCGCACCAGGCCGCGCAGCGTCTTGGCTGCCGCGGCCCACTGCGCCGGCCACTGGCGTAGGGCCGTCCACGGCGCCAGCGCGGCGAAACGGTCCAGCAACGCGTGCAGCCGGGGATCGTCCGAGAGCTCGCGGAAAGCTTTCAGCCCCCGGCCCGGCAACCGCTCCAGCACCGCGAACTCGAGACGGTCGCATGCAGGCGTCGTTCCGAACCCGGAGGCCGCCATCTTCAACGCCTCGAGCGTGGCCTGGTGATCCCAACCACCCAGCATCGCCTCCACCGTCCCGGTCAAGTACCGCACGATCGAGTGGCCGGCCAGCGGCTCGGAGAAATAGAAGTGCGCCGGGATTCCGAAGCGCTCCAGCACCGTTCGCAGCACCGGGACGTAAGGGATCCGGCTGCGCAGGACGATCCCGATCTCCCGGAACTGCCGTCCTGCCGCCGCCTGTTCCAAGATGCGCCGGGCGATTTCTTCCACCTCGCGGTCCATGCTGGAGGCGGTGACCAGGGTTGCGCGGGGCGTGCGCCGGGCCGGGCGGTCCAAACCGCGCTCGATGAATCCCAACCCCGCCAGCGCAGCCCGCGCGTCCTCGGAACCTTCCCAGAATGGCAGAGCGACGGTCACGTCGGCATGGGAGTGAATTGCATCCAACAGGTTCAACTCGGGGTCGCCGAGGGTAAAGAACCCGTCCAGAAAGACCTGGCGGATGGGGCCTGGCCCGCGTGCCCGGATCTCCTCGGCGGCGCACCTCAGGCGAGCCGCGCGGGGAGCCCGTCCGCAACGCAGCAGCTCTCGCTCGACATCCTGGTAGACCGACAGGAAGGCCGCGGCCAGCGGGGCCTCGGGCAGTCCCGCCTCCACCAGTTGCGCCAGCCGCCAGCTATCGCAGCCGGCCGAGGAAAACTCCTCGATCCGCTCCGCCAGGCTGGCCCGAAACCCCGGCAGGTGAGCGACACGCGCGAAAGGCTCCGGCGTCCTGGCCGCCAATACGCGGTCCACCAGCAGTTCCAGGGAAGCGGGAGAAGCTTCCGGGCAGTCCTGGACCCACGGCGCGATGAACCTGGAGAGCGTCAGGATCAGTCCGGGGCGCAGAAGGAACCCCTCCCGCGCCATCCGATGCCGCAGGTGCTCGGCCATCGTGGCGGTAGGGACCAGCAAGCAGAAATCGCTCGCGCCGCGGCGCAACCCCGCGCGCACAGACTCCAGGATCTGGTGGCTCTTCCCGGACCCTGGGGGACCGGTAAGTACGAGCATTCAGGGGTAAGTATAGCTCGTGGCGGGCCTGTGGCCTGTAGATCCCGCAGCGGGGCACCGGCTGTCGCACCCGGGGCGAAGCGGGTGAACGCCCATTCGGACCCACCGGCCACAAGCCACAGGCCACAAGCTACTGGATAATCTGCGCTCTGAACACGGACACGCGCGTGGAGGGGTCGCGGTACACGTCGCGGCTCACGCCCGTCTTGTGCGCCAGAGCGTCCAGGAACTGCTGCGCGGTCCAGTTCCGCTCGGTCGCCACCTGGGGCAACAGCAGACCGTGGTGCAGCCCGGCCTCCAGCAGGGCCCCGTGCTGGTTCACGCGAAAGTCGCCGAGGTCCGCGAGGCGCTTGAACGGCGAGAGCACGGAGATCTCCACTTCGAGCCCGGCCTCGCCCTTTCTCACGGGCCGGAACCGCGAATCTTCCAGCGCTGCCGCCAGCGTGAGTGCGGGCACTGTTTGCCACAGCGGTTCCGTCGAGGAGCGCCGCCCGACGCAGCCGCGCAAATCGCCCTTGCCGTGGAGGGTGACGAACGCCCCCGCCCGCCGCTCCAGCCCGGGCGTGATGCGTTCCGGCGGGATGGGCTTGCGCTCTCCGGTGCTCACGTAATACTCCAGTGTCTGCCGGGCGCTCGCCAGCAGCAGCGCCTGCTCTTCCGGGCCCAGGTGGAACGACTGCGACGGAAAGTACCCCAGCGCTCCGTAACTGACCGAGTGCTTGAAATCCCCGGTGATGTCGCCCGAGGTCTGGTAGTCGAGCGTTTCCTGGAATATTTCATCGCCCTCCAGCGACCGCAGCGTCTCCAGCAGCAGGGCGATGGGGTCGTACCCGCAGACGGTCGAGCCGGTGGTCTGGAGCGTCGCCAGGAACAGATCGGGCGACAGGCTGCCGGCCGCTTCGATCACCGATTCATCGAGGTCCCGGAGCCGCTCAGCCACCCACTCGTGGGCCGGGAACGGCTGGTAGCCGAAGGCGCGGCCATAGTGCGTCAGATCCGAACTCGCCGCGAGTATTGTGCCCGGCCGGATCAAGGCCGCGAGCCGGCGCGCCGCGGCCGCGCGGGCCTGGGCCTCGAGGTGGCTGACATAGACTGGTACGATCCTGGCCCCTGGCGCCGCTCTCTGTATCAGCGGCAACTGGATCTCCACGGAATGATCGCAGAGAACCGCCTCGGGCAGCGAACGGTATTCGCCTCCATCCAGCAGCGCGCGCAGCGCTTCGCGGTCCACCGCGACCTCCCCCAGCGGCGTCCGGTACGCGTCAAGTTCCGGGATCCACACGCCCGGCGGCGCGCCCCGGTGCGCGAACCCGAGCAGCACAATGCGCGCGGGTGGGGCAGCGCGCAAATGCCGGTAGGCGGCTGCCGCGACCGTGCCCGAGTAAATCAGGCCGGCGTGTGGGACGACGAAGCCAGCCGCATTCGGGGCCAGGTACGGGCCCGTCCGCTGTTCCGAGTTCTCGAACAGGTTCTCCAGGAGCCGCTCCAGCTCGGAGGGGTCCTCCGGATACCAGGAACCGCTATAGGGCGAGAGGTGAGAGACGGCCGCCTGCATGGGGCACTCTCCTTGCCTGCTATTGTAGAGCCAACCACACTCCGGTGGCGCAGGCAATCCGCCTGTGTCAGGCAACCGCGCGGATGTCTTCCAGCATGCCGCGGACCGCCAATGCCCCCGGGTCGAAGCCGTTCCGCCGCAGCGCATCCCGGACCTCGCTCAGCCTGCCCGCCCACGCCGGGAACTCGATCACGGTGGTGACGGCATCGTGATAGATCTGAGGGTTAATGGGGAATCCCAGCCGGGCCAGCACTTCCAGCGCTTGCTCGAGCAAGCGGGGCTCGACCGAGATCCTCAGGGAAACCAACTCGCCTTCGGTCCCGCGCAACGCGGGACTCGGTGTGCCGCATTCGGGCCAGACGCTCATAGTTCCTCCAGTGCACTCGCGCAGGCTAGTCGGCCCCAAAACAAAAAACCCTGGGCCAAAGGCCGCAGGGTCGCTTTCCGTCAGACCGATCCGCCTTTAGCACTTTTTTTTGCGTGGTTGCAATTAGCCGGGCCCCGAGAGGCCCTAAATCAATCCACGTTCGATCTCAGGATATCACCAACCCGGCGGGAACACAATGCCAGGCTGTCAACGCAGTCGTCTTTCCTCGTGCTCGCTTATGAGCTTCTCGAACTTGCGCTTCTGCTCGTCGTTCAGCATGCGCAAGATCCGCTGCCTGCCGCTGGCTCGCACATCGTCCAATTGCGCCTGAAGCGTGTGGTAGTAAGTGAAGAAGTCGTCCAGGATCAGCTCCAGTTGTTCGCTCTGCGCCGCCGTGAGATTCAGTTCCTTCTTGAGCCGCTGGAGAGTAATCTCCTTGCCGCTCTCTTTCCAGGATGGCTGCGGCGCGGAGTGGTGCATCAGGCGGTGGGCGCCGAGCGCGCCGGCAATCAAGCCGCAGGCGAAGAGCATGAAAAGCGGAAGCAGAACGCGCGGGTTCCACCAGGAGGCCGTCTGTGCAGAAGTCATCGCCGCTTATTCGTGATAGGTGGCCAACGTGACCAGCATCGTGTCGCGGTCTCGCTGCCGGTCCTGTCCCAGTCCAGGGGGATGATCCTGGACCGCCATGATCGCCTCGGCGGTCGTGGGAGGCGCCACGTTGGCCTCGGTGAATGCCAGGTAGCCTCCCAGCAGGAACACCAGCGCCAAGGACGTAGCGACCAGGCGCCGGCCGAAAACCGGATCCAGGAACACGTTCCAGATCGAGGACATCCGCTGCGCTTCGATGCGTTCCAGCACCCGCGCATAGAAGCCCGGCGCCGGGTCCAGTTGCTCCGGAGCGCTGAGCGTCCGCAGGACCTCGATCTGTACCCGCATCCCGCTCACCTCTTCCCGGCACGCTTCGCAACTGCGCAGATGCTGCTCGACCTCATCGGAAGCCTTCTTGCCGGGAACGCCCAGGATCCCTTCCTCCAGGTGTTCCCTGATCAGCCCATGCATACCGTTTCCCTCAATTCCAATCCCACTACCCTCCCCCGGGGGAGGGGCGGCGGATCTTAAGTCCGCTTTCAATGTCCACCGGCGGCGGTCTCCATCAGGCAGTCGCCAGTCCCCGCGTCCGGCTCAGACGCTGCGCTGCCTTCAGCAGCTTCTGGCGGGCGCGGAACAGCTTCACCTTAATCGTATTCTCATTGATTCCGGTCATCTCCGCCAGTTCCTCGACGGAATGACCCTCGACTTCTTTCAGCAGGAGCAGCATTCGCTCCTCTTCCGGCAACCGGGCAAGCAACTTCATGGCCAGATCCCGCTGCGCCAGAGTGACGTCCACCGAAGGCCGTTGATCGCGGGCCGGCTCGGAGCTTTGCATACGCAAGGCGTCTTCCGCGCTGAAGTCGCTCTCATAGACCAGCCTCCGGACCTTCTTCTTGCGCAGGTAGTCGTAACACTCGTTGACGGTGATCTTGTAGACCCAGGTGAGCAGCGAACTCCGGAAATCGAAACTGCGGATCGAGAAATAAACCTTCGTAAACACCTGTTGCGCAATGTCTTCCGCGTCGTTGTGATTCCGCAGGATGCCGTAGATGATGGAAAACACCTTGGACTGGTAACGCTCCACGATTTCGCGAAAAGCCATTTGATCCGCGGCCTGAACGCGTTGGACCAGGGCGGCCTCTTCGCTGTTCTTGTAGTCCACTCTCCTCTTCGTTGCAGCGGTCTCGCCCAACGCAGGAAGCGGGAGAGTCGCGCTCAAGCTGCCCATACACCCTTCCGACGTGAACGAGTCTTCAATGGTTTCAGCGATTTGTCCGGGAAATCGCGGGCTCGCTGACCCCCCCGGCCATCACGATCAACTTAGCAGATTCCCGGCTCGCTCCGCCAGAGCCGGGGGCTGGGCGCCCGGCGCAAACTACTCCCGCGCCTGGGGGGAGAACTCCCAGGGGAAGGCGGCTCCTGATAAACTGGGGGTAGACGCTATGATTCAACTGACGCCTCGTGCTATCGACAAGGTCAAGGAGATTCTGGAGGCACAGGATCCCAAGCCCACCGGCTTGCGCATCGCCGTGGTCGGCGGCGGCTGTTCCGGCTTCAACTATTCGATGGCCTTCGAGAACAGCCCCAACATCCTGGACAAGACCTACACCTTCGACGGCCTGAAGGTCTTCGTCGATCAGGCCAGCATGTTGTACCTGGACGGCGCCAGCGTCGATTACGTGGAGACGCTCGAGGGCGCCGGGTTCAAATTCGACAACCCGCACGTCCGCTCCACTTGCGGATGCGGCAGCTCGTTCAGCGCCTGACGACTCCAGTCTCTCCGCCTCTAAATGGAAAGAGCGCCGGGAGCCCTGGACTCCCGACGCCCATTCCTGAAGCCAGATCCTGTTACTTCAACCTGCGCCGCAGCAGCCCCAGCCCAACCAGCCCGGAGCCCAGCAGGAGCAGGCTAAGCGGCTCGGGAACAATGTCCGCCGAGAAGGTCCCCGTGCCGCCAGCCGTGAAGGGAACGACGTAATTCACGTTGGGCCCGGCCCCATACAAATGGAGGTGATCCGGGGTCGAGTTCACGCCAGACATGCTGAACGAGAACGCCTCTACGGTCCCGGGGGTGAACGTCAGGTACGGCGACGTGAAAACCACCTCACCAACAGGACCGCCAGCCTGGGTTGAGTCTTCCAGCGTGGCCCCGCCTCCCCCGGCCAAACCGCTCAACACTGCCCCGCCTGCGGGCAGTATCCCGAAGGTGCCGCTCAATAGCAGGGAGTTGTCCGACTGGAGGCGGATCTCGAAGCTACCGGTATAGCCGGGCTGAACGATGAACCCGAACAGCGTCGATGCTGCCGTGGTAGTGTCCGCCGTCAGAGTCATCGTGGCGAGTTCGACGGGCCCCACGGTCGGGTAAAGGAATTGGAAGGCCACCGGCTCGCTCACCGTGATCGTATTGTGGTCGCCGCTGGGCAGGTTGGAGAACAACTCGTCGAAGAGCTGGATATCCCAGACCTGCGCAAACTGAACGGTCGTAGCCTGGCATGGGGTGACCGCCAGCACCCATGCAAGCCCAATTAGCAGACAAACCAATCTTTTCATATTCCCTCCGCCCGCTACACAGCCGCGGCGCGCAGATACGAATCCACCAGCCTCTAATACTAAGGGTCCCCCTCGCGGAAGTCAATCAGGAACCATCCCCCCTTCTGGCGGGCCGGTACTACGTCGAGCCGCCATAGTACTAGACGTACTGTGCCCTGGCTTCGCGCGACCCGGCGCTCCGACCCGTGCCACCATCGAATAGAATGGTAGGTCCGGTTGGGGGGCAGTGGTAGTCGTGAGGCTCGAGAAGCTGCTTACCGAACAACGTAACCCCGCCTCGGAGGGCATCGACGCATGCCCCACCGAGGAAATACTCGGCGTCATCAACGCCGAGGACCGCAAGGTGGCTGAGGCGGTGGGCCTCGAGATCCCGCGCATCGCCCAGGCGGTCGAGGCGGTCGTCGAACGCCTCGGGCGCGGCGGCCGGCTGTTCTATATCGGCGCCGGGACCAGCGGCCGCCTGGGCGTGCTCGATGCCGCCGAGTGCCCGCCTACTTTCGACGTACCGCCGGAACTGGTACAGGGTATTATCGCGGGCGGGGAGCGCGCTCTCACCCGCGCCGCGGAGGCCATCGAGGACGATCCGGCGCTGGGCGCCCGCGACCTCCTCGAGCACGGCTTTACCGAGGCCGACGTATTGGTCGGAATCACGGCCAGCGGGCGCGCGCCCTACGTTCTTGGCGCGGTGGCGAAAGCGACCGAACTGGGCGCTTTCACCATCGGGATCAGTTGCACCCCCGCCTCCGAGCTCTCGCGCGCGGTCCATATCCCGATCGAGCCGCTGCCTGGGCCGGAAATCCTGACCGGCTCCACGCGCATGAAGGCGGGCACCGCCACCAAGCTGGTGCTCAACATGCTCTCCACTGCAGCGATGATCCGTCTCGGGCACGTCTACGGCAACCTGATGGTGAATGTCCAGCCCAAGAACGCCAAGCTGGCCAACCGGGCGCGGCGCATCGTCGCCGCCGCCGCCGGTGTCGATGATCGATGCGCCGCGGAGTTCCTGGACAGGTCGGGGGGGGCAGTGAAGATTGCGATCGTAATGGCCCGCCTGGGCGCCAGCCGCGAACGGGCCGAGGCGCGGCTCCTCGCTGCCGGCGGGCGGGTTTCCGAGGCATTGAAGAATGGATAGCTTCGTCATCCGGGGCGGCGTCCCGCTCGCAGGGGAAATCTCGACCAGCGGCGCGAAGAACTCCGCGCTGCCCGCGCTGGCCGCCTGCCTGCTCACCGAGGAACCCGTCGTCCTGCGCCGGATCCCCGCAGTGCGCGACATCGTCACCATGGGCAAGCTGCTGCGCCGGATCGGCGCGAAACTGGATCTGAAGACCGGCGCTCTGCGCATCGAGGCGCGGTCGATCGTATCCCCGGAGGCCCCCTACGAGCTGGTGAAAACCATGCGCGCCTCCAGCCTGGTGCTCGGGCCGCTGCTGGCGCGGGCCGGCCGCGCCCGGGTTTCTCTGCCCGGCGGCTGCGCCATCGGCGCACGCCCGATCAACCTGCACCTGGCCGGCCTCGAGCAACTCGGCACCCGCATCCGCCAGGAGCACGGCTACATCGAGGCGGAAGCGCCCGATGGTCTCCGCGGAGCCTCTTACACCTTCGACCGGATCAGCGTTACCGGCACCGAGGACCTCATGATGGCCGCGGTTCTGGCCGATGGCGAGACCCTGCTAGAGAACGCCGCCCGCGAGCCGGAAGTCGGCGACCTGGCGGATCTGCTGGTCCGGATGGGCGCCCAGATCGAAGGCGCCGGCACTTCCACCCTCCGCATCCGCGGCGTTCCCCGTCTCCACGGCGCCGAGCACACCATCATTGCCGACCGCATCGAGGCAGGCACCTTCCTGGTTGCCGCCGCCATCACCGGCGGCGACCTGCTGGTCGCAGATTGCGTGCCCGAACACCTGACGGCTCTGATCCTGAAGCTGCGGCAGGCGGGCGCCGAAGTCACCGAGGTCTCTCCCACCTCGCTGCGGGTGTCGGGCCCAGGTCCGCTGCGCTCGGTCGATGTGACTACCGAGGAGCATCCCGGCTTCGCCACCGACCTCCAGGCGCAGTACATGGCGCTCATGACGCAGGCGCAGGGCGCCTCCCTCATCACCGAGACGATCTTCGAAAACCGCTTCATGCACGCCCTCGAGCTGATGCGCATGGGCGCCAACATCCGGCTCGAGGGCCGGCAGGCCATCGTGGCGGGGCCCTCGCAACTGACCGGGGCGGCGGTGATCGCCTCGGACCTGCGCGCCAGCGCCTCCCTGGTCCTGGCCGCCCTGGTCGCGACCGGCGAGACGGTGATCGATCGCGTCTACCACATCGATCGCGGCTATGAGAGGATCGAAGAGAAGCTGGCCCGGGTGGGCGCCCGCATTCGCAGGGTTCGCGAAAAATGATTCACCACGGCCACAGCAGCAGCAGAACCGTGCAGCGCCACAGCAGGTAAGCGAAGAAGAGCATCTCGAGTGCGCGCACCCCCTGGAGCACGAATCCGCCCATGAACTCGAACCGCAGCAAGGCCGCGCACACCATCCCCCCGATCACCCACGGCCCGCTCAGCGAGTCCCGGAACGTCAGCCCGTAGAGTGCGATCGGAATGTAGTACAGCAGCAGCCAGGTGCTCTCGAGATGGAAGCGGAACCGGGCCCAGATCATGCCGCCGGTCAGCAGCATCAGGCCCAGGGTCGCCGAGTTGAACAGCGTGAACCGAAAGTACATACGCCGTCAGCGAGCGGTCACAGGTGGAACGGCACACTAGAACCGGATGCTCAGCCCGATAGTGGGCGCGAAATCGTGCAGCCAGCCGGCCGTTCCACCCGCCGCCGGCGCGATTACTCTGGCCGGAAACGGCGTCATGTAGTCGCGAAACTCCAACCGCAGCCGCGCCGACGTGGAAATCGCAACGGTCACCCCGGCGCCCGCGGTGAGGAGCGGTTTCCATTCCCGCGTACGCGTCAGCAGCGCCACTTCCTGGAGCGTTTGGTACACCGTTTCCGTCCCCGTGCCGCGGTACATCTTGAAGCCCGCCCCGGCGGCCACAAAGGGACGCACCTTCGCGTCGCGCCCCGCCATGTGGAGTACCCAGTCGTAGTGCAGGGCGTGCGAATCGGCGCGGAACGCCGCCCGGCGGCTGCCCGAAGACAACTCGAGATCACCGCGATGGTAGGCATAGCGGATCTCGCCGCTCAGGCGCCGGTAGAGATTCTGCGTCAGGAACGCGCCGAACGCCGGCCCGCTCCCGATCCCCGCCTCCGCGCCCCCCTGCGGGCCGCCGATCCGCGGGTGGTCGATGTAGAAACCGCCGCCCGCCAACACGCCGGCCTCCCAATTCTGTGCCCAGGCGGTCAGGGCGAGGAACAGCAAACCAGCGAGCGGACGTTTCATTCGACTACCCTCACCGACACCGACGTCGAGGCGGTTCCCTGCCCGATGGTAAGCCGGACGCTCATCCCCGTGGGAACCCAGCTTGGCACCCGGGCATTGATCTGGTACAGACCGGCATAGCCGGGCGTCAGACCTGCGTACAGCATCGGCAACCCCACTCCGCCCAGGTCCAGCTCGGGCGGGATCTCGGCGACCGCCAACGGATCGAGCGGCGCCGGCGCTCCCGCATCCACCGCGGGCACGGTCAGGCCCAGCCCGGTCGCATAGATCACGATCGTGTCCCCCCGATGGACGGGATTCGATGGTGTCACCAACAGGTTGTTGGTCAGGCGGACCACCGTCGGCACCTCCAAGTCCGTCCCCGCGATCACGGCCCTGAAAACCCCCGGCGCCGTCGCCGCCATCGTGATGGCGAAGTTGTTGCTCACCCCGCCCGGCGTGTGCAGAACCATGGTGACCCTTCCATCCAGGTAATACGGCAACTGCGCGTTGACCTGCGTGGGCGACACGAAAAGCATGGGCGCCAGCGCGCCGTTCACGGTCAGGCAACTATCGCCCAGGGCGGTGGGCAGAGGCATTTCCGCGGTGGCCAGGTTCACCGGGTTCAAGTTTTGCCCGAACAGCGAGATCAGGCTGCCCGGCGCCACTGCCGCGGTGAAGTCCGCCGCGTTGACCACCGAATCGATGTGCGGCGGGGCGACCGCAGCCCCGTAATTCCATGGCAGCACCGTGAACCCCGAGGCGCTCAGCGAGACCATGGCGTTGCCGTTCGCCAGAGGCGCCAGCGTCCGCGTGAACGCCGCGCCGGTTTGGCCCAGGTTCGGCGCCTCCACCGTTCGCGTGGGACTCAACGCCGCTCCGGTCCCCAGGTCCACCCGCTCGATCACCCCGGGGCTGTATACGTTCGACGCCGTCGTGCGCAGCCCGTAGGGGTTCGCGAACGCGAATCCGGAGGAGCTCCCGGTCGCGCTCTCGAACTGCCCCACCACCACCAGCGAGGCGTTCAGCAGGTTGTTGTCCACCACAAACTGGTCCAGGCTCGAGGCCGCGTAGGCCCCGCCGAGCGCGGTGAAATCTTTGCGCGACACCGTGAAAGCGTCGGCGTTCGCGTCGTAGAGCAGCACGCTGCCGTCCGCCTGGGCCGCCAGGATCGACGCCCCGTTCGGCGACGCGGCGAGCACCGTGTCGATGTCCACCTTGTTGGTCCACGATCCCAGGCTGGGCAATTCCACTGCGGTGCGCGAGGCCAGGTCTACCCGATCGATCTTGTGATCGGTGCTGGCCGCCGACCGAACCGCCGCCAGGATCGCCCTCCCCGAAGAAGCCAGCGAGCGGGGATAGTGTCCGCCGGGAAACCGGATGGGCGCCTGCGGCTGAAGGGTTCCGAGGTCGTACACGTTGGCGATCTGCGAGTTGTCGTTGCCCACCAGCAGGTAACGCCGGTCGAAGGTGATGGCCATCTGAGTGGGCGTGTTGCCGGTGCGCAGCGCGGCTACCTGCGTGTACCCGCTGCCCTCGAAGACCAGCACCTGGTTCTTATCCTGCCGCAGGACGAAGAAACGGTCCTTTGTGGGATCGGCCAGGACGTCCACGAGCTTGCCGGGAACATTCACCAGCGTGCCCCGCTGGTCCGGCTCGCGGTTGTTGATCAGCACCCGCAGCGAGGGCGGAACATTCACCGCCTGCGCCGACCGCACGGCGATCTGCGCGGTCACGGTGCCGTGCTGGTCCTGGAACGCGTTCGGGTCCACGCTGATTCGCACCACCGCCGGCGTCATCCCGCTCTCCGGGCTGATGCTGATCCCGGACGCCGAGGCGGTGAGCGTGAAGTCCGTGCGCGCCCCGCTGGAATCCGTCACTGCGATCTCCTGGGTGGCCACGCTCTGGTTGCAGAAGCTCCCCCGGAATACCACGTCCTCCTGCGCAATATGGATTCGCCGCACCTGCTCCAGAGACCCCACCGGCAACGCCAGCAGGCCGCTGTCCGACACCGAGTACATCACCGACCCGTCGCTGGCCAGCACGCTCTTGCCCGCCAGGTTCTCGGGCAAGTACAACCGCTCCCGCAGCGCCAGGTTGTCCGCGTCCACAATCATCAGCACGGGCGCGGAGGCCGACGAGCTCTCCGGGATCTGGGCGTAGATCAGGCCCCGGCCGGAATCGATGGCGTGGCTGCCCACCTCGAGCAGCCCCGCCGGATTGGGAAACTGCGCCGTCAGCTTGCCGTCCCGGTCGAACTCCGCCCAGCCCGCGGCCCACTGCGAACCGTCCTGGTTCACGCTCACCACCCGCGGTCCCATGGGCGGGTTTGCCGTGTAGCCCATCGAGGTCACGAATCGCTGCTCGACATCGTATTTAAAGCGAATCGTGTCCGTCAGGCCGTAAATGAACTTCCTGTCCCCCGAGGCGGCCAGCGACGCCGCCACGATCTGCGGCGGGAAATTTGCCGGCGGTGCGGGAAGCGTGGTCGCCGTCACGCCCTGGACCGTGCCCACCGTGAGGGTCGAGCCCGAAACCGGATCCAACGACAGAAAATCCGTGGTGGTCGCCACCAGCGCCCGGCTGTCGCTGCCGAAGGCCACTCCCAGCGGCGGCGAGCCCAGCGCGAAGGTCTGCTGGCCGCCCGAGACCAGGTTAATCAGCGTCAGTAAGTTGTTGGCTGTGCTGGGCGCCTGAAAGTTGCCGAAGTGAGCCACCAGCAGGAAGCGGCCGTCAGGCGAGAGCGCCAGCGCCGAGGGTCGCGCGGCCACGTTCATCGAGGTCTGGATGGCCAGGGTCGAAGTCGAGATCACTTCGATCCGGTTGGCGCTGAAATTCGCCAGGTATACCACCCGCCGCTCCTCGTCCAGCGCCAGGTCCGAAGCCTGGCCCCCGATCACAACCATTTTTCCGAACGTGCCCGCCCAACACGAGCAGGCCATCCACAAGCTCACGCAAAACCGCAGTTTCATGACTCCCTCTCCCTTCTCCGCCACCCGCTCGGCGCGCCGCGGACGGGGAGGGCGCCGGCGCATACCACCGGCGCGGCCCTCCGCGGCGTGTTTCGATACGTCGAAGCGGATTCCTTACTCAGCGTGCTTCTTGCGCCGGCGCAGGACGATTACCGCAATGAACAGCACCGCCAGCACCGCACACACAATCCGAATCGTTCCGCCATCCATGTCGTGGTTCTCCTTTCAAAACAGGTTGTCGGCTATCAGCGTCCGGCAAACGCCCCGAGCTGTTCGCCGATAGCATCCGCGCTACATACTCCTCATCATCGGGAGCAACTCCCGGCTGATCCGCACCATCACGGGACCCACCGTCACCACGAACAGCGACGGCAGAATGCAAAAGAAGATCGGAAACACCAGCTTTACGCCCAGCTTGGCGGCCTTCTCCTCGGCCGTCTGGCGCATCTGCACCCGCAAGTACTCGGAGTGCCCCCGCAGGCTCTGCGCCACCCCGGTGCCGAACCGGTCCGCCTGGATCAACACGGCCACCAGCTTCTTGATCTCGTCCACCCCGGTCCGCTCGGCCAGGTTCCTCAGCGCCTCCGCGCGCCGCTTGCCCGCCTTCAACTCCAGGTTCACCAGCGTGAATTCCTGGCAGATCTCCGGGTGCGCGTGTTCGAGTTCCTTGGCGCACTGCATGATCGCCTGGTCCAATCCCAGCCCCGATTCCACACACACCACCAGCAGGTCCAGCGCGTTCGGCAGCGCCCGCCGGAGCCTCTTCTGGCGCCGCTTGGCCGCCATCCGCACCCACTCGTTCGGGCCGAACAGGCCGATCCCGGCGGCTGAGACCACGATCCACAGCTTGTGGTCCGAGGCAGCCTCCGAGCCCGCCACAGCCAGACTCGCCGCCAGCGGCAGCAGCACCGCCAGCGCCACCTTCACGCCGTACAGCGTCTTCAGTGCGCCCTTGCCGCGGTACCCCGCGCGGATGAGCCGCTTCTGCATGGTGGTGACGTCCTTGGGAGATTGCGGCAGCAGCGAGCCGAGTCTCCTCACCAGGTCGTGGAACACCAGGCTCGGATGCGTCACCTCGCGCGCCGCGACCGTCGCCCGGGTCACCCGGTCGATGGCCGCTTTCTGCCGCACCCAGAACCGCGACCCAATCAGCGTCAGCACCACCGCCGTGGTGAGGAACAGCAACAAGGTGGCAATCAGCTCCATGCTTCACACCTCGATCGAGACGATCTTCTTGATCACGCCGTAGCCCAGCAGTTGCAGCCCGATGGCGCCGGCCATCATCATTCGCCCGGTTTCGTCCTCGACGAAGAACTGGGCGTAGAAGGGGTTGACGTAGAACATGATCAGTCCCACGGCCACCGGGATCATCGACAGCACCATGCCGGTCATGCGCCCGTGCGCGCTGATCGCCCGGATCCTCCCCCGCAACTTGAAGCGCTCCCGGATCAGGTACGCCAGCTTGTCCAGCAGCTCCGCCAGGTTCCCCCCCGTGCGCTTCTGCAGCAGCACCGCCGAGACGAAGAAGTGTACGTCCATCAGCGGCACCCGCTGCGCCATCTTCTCCAGCGCCACGTCCAGCGGCAGCCCCAGGTTCTGCTCGTCGAAGGCCCTCCGGAACTCCCCGGCCAGCGGCTCCTGGAACTCCGAGTGGATCATCTCCAGGGCCACCGAAAAGGCGTGCCCCGCCCGCATCGACCGCGCCAGAAACTCCAGGCTCTCCGGAAACTGCTCCTCGAACTTCTTCAGCCGCGCCCGGCGCTTCCGGATCACAAACAGCGCCGGTCCCGCCGCCAGTGCCAATCCCGGCGCCACCGCGTACTCGCGATACAGCGGCGCCGCGTGCCAGGCGACCGTAAATCCGATCAGGAACAACGCCAGCGAGCCGTGGATCGTCCGGGTCGGGTCCCACTTCAGGCCCGCCTGCTCGAAGAGCGTCCTCAGGCGCTGGTTGAGCTTGAGTCGTTGCAGCAACTGCAGAATCAACTGGCCCTTGGTCAGTTCCTCGGCCCGAATCAGCGCCGGGCCCTGCCGCCCCGCTTTGCCCGGCTCCGCGCCTCCGGTCAGCCGCGCCTTGAGCCGGCTCAGGTCCGCCGCCTGGCGGCTGCGGGTCCACATCCACCACGCGGCCAGAGCCCCCAGCCAGCACGTCACCAGCAACACCGCGTACAGGATCATGCCTGGATCAAACCTCCATCACGTCATCGAACAAGGCCGGGCTCAGCCGGATGCCCGCCGCCAGGAACTTCTCGTAAAACTTCGGCCGGATCCCCGTAGCGGCGAACCGACCCAGCACCCGGCCCTCCGGCGACAGGCCCCGCTTCTCGAACACGAAAATGTCTTGCAGGGTCACCACCTCCCCTTCCATCCCCGTGACCTCGGTGATGCTCACCACCCGGCGCGAGCCGTCGCTCAGCCGCGCCGCCTGCACAATCAGATGGATGGCCGCCGCGATCTGCTGCCGGATCGAGAGTGTGGGCATGTTGGCCGCCGCGAAGGTCACCATCACCTCCAGCCGCGAGATGGCATCCCGCGGCGTGTTGGCGTGCACCGTGGTCAGCGACCCCTCGTGGCCGGTGTTCATGGCTTGCAGCATGTCCAGCGCCTCTTCGCCGCGCACCTCGCCGCAGATGATGCGGTCCGGCCGCATGCGCAGGCTGTTGATCAGCAGTTCCCGCTGGCGCACCGCCCCTTGGCCCTCCAGGTTGGCCGGCCGCGTTTCCAGCCGCACCACGTGCGGCTGCTTCAACTGCAGCTCGGCCGCGTCCTCGATGGTCACAATCCGTTCCTTGGGCGAGATGAAGGCCGACAGCGCGTTGAGCAGGGTGGTCTTGCCCGCGCCGGTTCCTCCCGAGATGACCAGGTTCAGCCGCGCCTTCACCGCGGCCTCCAGCAGCTCCATCATGGCCGGTGTCATCGCCTTCCGCTCCACCAGGTCCGGCGGCATCAGCTTGTCGGTGGAAAAGCGCCGGATCGAGAGGATCGGCCCGTCCACCGCCAGCGGCGGGATGATGGCGTTCACGCGCGAGCCGTCGATCAGCCGCGCGTCCACCATGGGCGAGGACTCGTCGATCCTGCGCCCCACTTGCGAGACGATCTTGTCGATGATGCGCAGCAGGTGCGAGTCGTCCCGGAAGCTCACGCTGGTCAGCTCCAGCACCCCCTTGCGCTCGATGTACACCTGCTTGTGTGTGTTCACCAGGATGTCGGAGATGGTCGAATCCTCCAGCAGCGGCTCCAGCGGACCTAGCCCGAACACCTCGTCCAGCACCTCGTCGATCACCTGCTGCTTGTCGATCGAGCTCAGCAGCGTCGACTCCCCGTCCATCAGGGCCACCAGCGCCTGCCTCACCTCGGTGCGCATGCGCTGGTTGTCGATCGTGGCCAGCGCCTCCAGATTGATCCGGTCCAGCAGCTTGCGGTGCAGCGTGAACTTCAGTTCCTGGCATTCCGGCTTCAGACTGGTTCTGGACCTCCCGGCGTGCTGGAGGATTCGTTGGTCCCAGCTCAGGACCTGCTGCGGGGGTCGGCGATCGGTGGCCAGTGGCATTGGTGTGGCCTACTTTCAGCTCTCCGAGAAGACCGGCCGGGCGTCCATCGGCAGGGCTGCCCGGTGCTTGTCGGCCGCCGGAACGCCCGCCAGCCGCCCCGCGAAATCGGCGATGGCCTTGCCCAGAACGCCGTCCTCCTCCAGCGGCTCGCCCAGGGTCACCGCGCGGTCCAGCGAGAAGTAATCGTTTGGGAAACTGCTATGCACCGGGCAATCGAACATCGCGCCTACGTCGGATTGCCGCAGGCCGTCGCGCTTGTCCACGCGGTTGATCAGCACCTGGAAGCGCTCCTTGCCGAAGCCCAGATGAGTGAGCAGGTTCACCGCCTTCCGCGCCAGGTGCAGGCTGGCCAGCTCGGGGGTTGCAACCAGGAACGCCTGATCCGACTCGGACAGCGCCAGCAGGCTGAGCCGGTGGAAAATCGACGGCAGGTCCAGCACCACCCAGTCGTAGAGCTGCCGCGCGCGCTCCAGGAACTCGTGCAGACGCGCCGGGTCGACGTAGTCCGCCTGGGGAGGCGCTTCCGGCGCCGCCAGCACGTGCAACCCTCCCGAGGGCGCCACCAGCGAGGGCCACTCCGCGCCTCTGCCTTGGTCCTGGACCGCGTCCAGCAGCGAGCCGTTCGGCGTCACTTTCAGATAGAAAGCCAGGCTTCCACCCATCAGGTCCAAGTCGGCCAGCAGCACCCTCTTGCCGGTCCGCCGGCGCAGCGCCAGGGCGGCCTGCGCCGCCAGCGTCGAGGCCCCCGAGCCGGGCTTGGCGCTGGAGAACAGCAGCACCTTTCCCAGCTCCTGCGGCGTCTCCGTCAGCGGCCCCAACAGCCGCCGGATGCGCCCCAGGGCCTGCTCCTGGATGGCGGCCTCGAAGGGCGCGCACAGGAACTCGCTCGCTCCCATCCGCAGCGACCGCAGGATGGCCTCCGAATCGTTGCGCGAGTGCAGGCCCACCACGTGGATCGAGGGGTTCGAGGAAGTCACGAAATGGATCAGCTCGCAGGCCTGCTCCAGATCCGTGGCCAGGTCCAGCAGAACCACGTCCGGCTGGAGCTGCCGCAGCCGCATCTCGAGCACCTGCTGCGAAGGGTAGGTTTTCAGTTCCGCCAGGATCTGAAACGTCCGCGTGGCGCCGACGCTCTCGGCGAACGCGCGGGCGAGCTCGCGGTCCGGCGCGATCATCAGAGCCGTCAGTTGGGCCGCCGCTGGGTTGCGCGGTTCCATTGCCTTTTCGCGGCCGCTATTTCCTCCCCTTCCGCTTCTTCGGCGCCGGCGCAGCGCTGGGGGGCGCATTCAACTGGGGCGCCAGAAACTCCTTCGGCATGGTGATCGGTTTGACCTCCGCGGCGCTGACCGGCGCCGTGATCTCCGGGGTCACCATCACGATCAGCTCGGTCTTGGTCCGGTTCTCCTGCCGGCTTCTGAACAGCACCCCCAGAATCGGGATGTGCGCCAGGCCCGGGATCTTCGACATGTTCTCGGTGACCTGGTCGTCGATCAGCCCGGCAATCACGAAGCTCTGTCCCTGGCCCAGCTCGACGTTGGTTTCCATGCGCCGCGTCGCCAGCGCCGGAATCGTGAACCCGGACAGCGACACCGCGTTGGTCAGGTCGATGGTCGAGACCTCCGGCTTGACGTACATCCGGATGGTCTTGTGCTCGGTGATCTCGGGCTTGAAGGTCAGCCGGATGCCGAATTCCTTGAACAGGATGGTGATGGCGCCGGCATTTGCCCCGCCCTGCACGATCGGCACCGGGAACTCCCCTCCCACCAGGAAACTGGCTTCCTTGCCGTTGGTGGTCACCAGGTTGGGCTCGGCCAGGATCTGGAGCAACCCCTGGCTCTGCAAAGCCTTGATGAACCCCGCCAGGTTCAGGTCCGGCCGGAAGGCGAACACGTTCAGCGCATCGCTGATCGAGAAGGTGCTCTTGGTGCCCGTCGCCTGGCCCGGGATGCTGGCAGTGAGGTCGCCCGGCCGCGGGGGCGAGAACTGCCCCGTCGAGATGCTCCCCGGCGTGTTCAGCAACCCGGTTGAAACCAGGTTCACGCCAAAGGAGTTCCCTATGTTCCGATTCAACTCGGCGAACCGCACCCGCAGCAGCACCTGCTTCTCCGGCCCCGGCGCCGCGACTTGCAGGTTGTTCACCACCGCTTTGGCGAATGGCGCCATCAGGGCCCCGGCCCGGTCGGACATCGCCTGGCTCGCCACCACCCCGGTCAGCGACAGCGCATCGCGCGCCGCCTGCACCTGGATGTCCGCCTTCGGAAAGGTCTCCTTCAGCAACCTGCGCAGGGGTTCCAGGTTCTGGTCGACCACGATGCAGTAAGCCGTCCGCTTCCCGCCCCTGGACCACACGATGATGGTAGACATGCCCTGCGCTTTGGCGTGCAGCAGGACCTCGCGCGTCGAGACCGCCACCGCATCCACCACCTCGGGGTTGCTGGTCGAGATTCGCCCGATGTCGGCGGCGTAGTCGATGACGATGCTCTTGCCGACGGTCAGCGGCAGGTCCTCGCTGACCTCGGATTGCGGGCTGGCCGGCCAGCCCAGGCTCCCCGCCAGGAGCCCCAGGCACATCCATCCGGCGAGTGGTTTCTTCATGAGGCTATTCCGATTTCCTGATGGCCACCTGTTCAACGGTTTTTTGGTTGCCGCGGATCACCACCACATCCTCGGTGACCCGCGGCGGAGGCGCCGGGGGGGGCGTCGCGATGGGCCTGGGCGGTGCCACCACCCGCTCGGGCTTGGGCGCTCGGGCCGTCCCGTAGAGTTCCGCCAGCGCGTGGCCGGGCGTCTTTTCCGCGCTCCGGTCGGTCGTGTTTCGCAGCACCAGTTGGATCCGCCCTTCGGTGGCCAGTGTCAGCACTTCGGCCTGCTCGGGGGTCACTAGCAGTGTCACCACCGGCGTGTTGATCGCCTTCCCCAGTCCGTCCGGCTCGATGTTCTGCCCCGCCGAGAGCACCAGGATGTCTTGCAGGATGGTCCTGGTTATGGTGGTCTCATGTCCCCCCGGATGGCCCGTTACCAGCACGTCCACCCGTACGCCCGGGAGCACGTAGCCCGCCACCCCTACGACGTCGTTCACCCGCACCGACGCCGCCCGCATGCCCTGCGGGATGATCGACGCCAGCCCCAGCCCGCTCCCGCGCCGCGCCAGCCGTCCTTCCCGCACTGCCTCGTCGGGCAGGATGCTGGCAATCACCGGCCGGTCCAGGACCTCCTCGAGGCGTGCGAACCCGTCCTTCGGGAACTGGTCCGCGAGAACCTTGGTCAGCTTGACGTCGGCCGGCTTGAGACTGGTCCCGAATGGCAGGGCCCGCGCCGCCACCACCAGGTCCCGCATTTCCACGCGCGCCTGCCGGGAACCGCCTTTCCGCGTCCCCACCACGATCTGGTAGAAGATCGCCGACAGCACCAGCGCCACCAGCAGGCTGGTTCCCAACACCGCCAACAGTCTGCGATCCATGGTTCAGTCCTTTGCCGAGCGGCCCGCCCGCGCATCGACTCCGCAACCCGGGCGGGTGCCGGGACGACTCTCGCGCACATTCATCGGTCGCTGGCCTCCTCGGGGTATTTCGGCCGGAATGGGGGTTTTCTTTAGCCGGATGAGCGGGCGAAGGGGGTGCTGCTCCGTATCACAACAAATTTGTTGACAACAAGATCGTTGCCAACTGAGGATCCTCTTGAAAACTCCCGTGGTTTCCGCGGCCGGCTGGAGCGGGCGCCGCTCGCGCCCGTTTTCGTTGCCAGGGGTGGCAGACGGTAGGATAGGGCTCCAGCCCTGTCCCTCGCTGGATAAGGCAGAGCCTTATCCTACTGGGATTGCGGCGATGGCTGCGGCCCAGCCCGCTCGAACAGAACCGCAGGCCCGTCCTCCTCGACCAGGCGCCAGCCCGGCTCGTGCCGCAGGATGCTGGCCAGCGGCCACTCCGTGGGCGCCAGGACCGCGGTGACCGCATAGCGCTCCAGGGTGCCGCGCCACTCCGTGTGCCCGTAAGCCGTTCGAAGGTATAACTTCCCCAGGGCCGGCCCGTAGAAGTCGCTGCGCCCGTCGATGAACACCTTCTGGTCGGGGTAGAAGCGGTAGAGGAGGTAGTCCCCCCATTGGTCCGAGGTAAACACCCGCGCCCCGGCCAGCTTCTCCTGTTGCCGTCCCACCAGCCCGACCGGGAATTTTATCTCCGGAAAGTCGCGCGGCCACCTGAGGGGCGCATTGACCAAGGCCAGCGCCACCAGTAGCACGGCGGGCCACAGGCTGGTGCGCCGGCAACCGGCGGCGAAATCTCTCGCCAACCCGTCCAGGATCCCGGCCAGCGACCGCGCCGGTCTGGTCCGGGCCCACCGCGTCCACCTCAGGCTGGCCTCCGCCGCCAGGATGGGGCAGGCCACCACCACGAACACCGGAACGTGGCGCACCGACACCAGCGCCGCGTGCGCCCAGAAGACCACCATCAGCGCGTCCGCCACCCGCCTCCGGCCGAGCAGCAGCCCCACCGCAATCAGTCCCGCGAACAGCAGGATTTCGAACTGGAACGCGCTTTCGGAGCGGAACTTCGGCGATTGGAACTCGTCCACCGCCTCGCGGATCCAGTCCGATTTAATGTATTGTGCGACGTGCCGATGGAGGCCCATCCCGTACGGGTTGGCGAGCGTAGCCGCGGCGCAGGCCGCCAGGAGCGCCGCCCTCCGGCGCGCCTTCATCCACAGCGCCCGCGGCGAGCCGCTTTCCCACCAGGCCTCCAGCCCCTCCCCGGCCGCCTGAAGAGCCAGGCAGGCCAGCAGCGCCAGGAATCCCGCGTGCAGATTCACCCACACCGCCGTCAGCGGAACCAGCGCCCAGATGGCGCGGTCCGGCTTCTCGCGGTCGCGCTCCAGCAGCCAGAGCGAAGCGGACAGAAGCAGCAGCGTGAACAGGTGCGGTCGCGCCAGATAATGGATGCCCGAGGCGCCCGCGCCAAGCAAGCAACAGGCCAATGCCACGAAACCGTTCACCCGGCGCCACACCATGTGCCGCACCAGCAGCGTCAGGTATCCGGCGATCAAGGCGCCGGACAGCAGCACGACCCCCTTGAGCGCCCCCAAGCGATAGGAGCACGCAAACAGGACATCCGCGAGCCACTCCCAGGCGTACCACGGTTCGCCGGCCCGCGAGAACGAAAACAGATCGCTCTCCGGCAGCCGCCTGTGATCCAGGATGAACTCGCCGGTGCGGATGTGCCAGCCCGTGTCGCCATCGGCCAGCAGTACGCTCCAGCCGCTTCCCGCAAGGAACAACCAGCCGATCAGCGCCGCGAACAGGCAGTCGGAGAGCGAGGGCAGCACCAGTCCTCGCAGGCGCCCGCCGGCGGCTGCCAACGGGGCTTTACTGGGCCGCAATCCTGTTTGCTCCGGGCTCCATGTCCGTGGCGACCGTCCCATCGGATTCCGGCCCCAGCAGCCTGCGGCTCCGGATCGCCAGCTCGTAGCGGTCCCGCGCTCCGGTTTTCTCGAAGACGTGCATCAGGTGGACCTTCACGGTGCCCGGGGAAATCTCGAGCGCCCTGGCAATCTCGGTATTCTTCAGACCCTGCGCCAGCAGCGTGACCACCTGGCGCTCGCGCGGCGTCAGGCGTGGAGGCCGCCGGCGTTCCCGCCCCGGTTCGCCAACTGGTTCGGGAGCCGCGTCCTCAAACCACAGATGCCCTCGCGCCACCACCCGCAGGCACTCCATGAGCGTCTCCAACGGGCGGCTCTTTACCAGGATGGCGCGGGCCCCGGCGTGCAGCGCCTCGCCGGCCCGGATGTCCTGGGCGCATTTCACCCACAGGACCGCGTGCGTTCTGGAAGAGGCTTCGGACATCTGCCCTACCAGCGCCAGCGCCTCCGCCGGCCCGTCCTCGTGATCTATCAGCGTGACGTCCGGCGAGCGGCCCAAGACGGCCTGGAGCGCCTCCGGGGGCCGCGCCGCCGCCCCGGCAAACTCGAAATCAGCGCACCGCTCCAGCGCCTTCCGCAGCCCTTCTACGACCACCGGCTGGGACTCGCAGGCAAACACGCTGATCGGCCTGGGCGCCATTCCCCGGTTATTGATCGGCGGGAAAGCCCCCCAGGTTTAGCCCCACCGAGATCACGCCCGCCGCCGCAGGGCTTCCTCATAGACCCCGCGCGTGAGCCGCGCCGTGCGCTCCCAGGAGAAATCCCGCGCGCGCGCGAGCGACCTGGCCCGCAGTCCGGCGATCCATTCCGGACGCGTGGCGGCGGCCACCAGCGCTTCCTTCCAGGCGCGCCCGTCGCGAGCATCCACCTGGACCGCCACGCCCGCGGCGACCTCCGAGATCGCCGCGTCGCGTGAGGCGATCACCGCGGCGCCGCACTGCATCGCCTCCAGCACTGGCAGCCCGAATCCCTCGTAGAGCGACGGATAGACGAAGGCCAGTGCGCCCGAGTACCAGGAGCTGAGCCGATCCTCCGCCACCTCCCCCAGAACCGTCAGCCCGGGCTCCGGCGCCAGCGCAGGGAAGTCCGCGCGCCGCCGGCCCGCCAGCACCAGGTCGACCATCACTTCGCGCCGGGCCGCGCGCCACGCTTCGATCAGCATGGGAATGTTCTTCCGCGGCTCCAGCGTGCCCAGGAAAAGGAAGTATGGCGCCGAAGGCGGCGCCTCGACCGGCCGGAGGTGCGGCGCGGCCGCCTCGGGCACCGCCACCACTCGTTGCGGCGAGATGTGAAATCGCTCGAGGGCCTGCCGCCGCACCGCTTCACTCGGCGTCAGGACCATCGTCGCCAGACCCAGGCCAATCGCGAGCGGCGCGCGGCTCCTCACGCGGTCCGCCGCATGGTGCCAGGCCGCCTCCATCCACGGCGACAGGTCGTGCAGCGTCAGCACGCTCGGGCGAAGCGGCAGGTACGGCACTTCGAAGTTGGTGCCGTGGAAGACCTCCACCCGGCGCCGGGACAGTTCCCGGTTCAGTCCCCAGAGCCACCACCGGCGCTCGAAGAAGCCGCGCGGGGACGACGACGCCGCGACCAGCGGGAACTCATCCTCGGGGAAAGCCGCCTCCAGCGCCCGGTGCAGCTCGGAGACGTAGCGCGCCAGCCCGCCGCTAGAGAGCGTCAGGGGCGTGGCATCCAGCGCCACTCGCATCGAGATACTACCGCCCTCCCAGGCGTCTCAGCTCCAGGTCGCGGTCACCGTAGTTCCGCTCGTAGTAGCTCTGGTACTCGCCGCTTTTGACGCGCTCAACCCAGCCGGCATTCTGCCGATACCAGGCCACGGTGCGGCTCAATCCCTCCTCGAAGCCGACCTCGGGCGCCCATCCGGTCTCGCGCATCGTCTTCTCGCTCGCGAGCGCGTAGCGGCGGTCGTGGCCCGGGCGGTCGGTCACGAACCGGATCAGATCCTCGGAGCGGCCGGTGGCGCGGAGGATCTTGCGTACCACCTCGAGGTTGACCAGCGAGCGGTTGCCGCCGATATTGTAGATTTCCCCGTCCCGTCCCCGCTCCAGGAGCGCGGCCACGGCCCGGCAGTGATCCTCGACATGCAGCCAGTCGCGCACTTGCAAGCCGTCGCCATAGACCGGCAGCGGCCGGCCTTCGAGCGCGTTGGAGATCATCAGCGGAATGAGCTTCTCGGGGAACTGATAGGGGCCGTAGTTGTTCGAGGCGCGCGTCACCAATACCGGCAGCCGGTAGGTGGCGAAGTAGGAGAGCGCCAGCAGGTCCGCGCCCGCCTTGGCCGCCGAATAGGGGCTGCTCGGCCGCAGCGGAAACCCCTCGTCGGCCGCCAGCGGCTCCGGCACGCTGCCGTAGACCTCGTCGGTGGACACCTGAAGGAACCGCCCCACCCGGTGCTCGCGCGCCGCCTCCAGCAACGTGAAGGTGCCCCGCAGGTTGGTGTCGAACACCGGCTGCGGCGAGAGAATGCTGCGGTCCACGTGCGATTCGGCCGCGAAATGCACGATCGCCTCGGCCGGAAACTCATCGAGTACGCGACGGACCAGCGCGGCATCGCAGATGTCACCGCGGACGAACCGGTACCGCGCGTCGCCCGCCACCGCCTCCAGGTTCTCGAGGTTCCCCGCGTAGGTGAGTTTGTCCAGATTCAGAATGCCGGCCGCCCGATTTGTCCCCAGCATCAGCCGGATGAAGGCCGAGCCGATGAAGCCGGCCCCACCTGTGACGAGCAGTCTCACTTATGCTGGGTCTCCCAATCGTAGTTGATGAACGGATCGTCGAAGGCGAGGCGGCCCTCGTCGGCCGGGTCGTAGAACTGGTCGGTCACGTAAACCAGGACCGCCGGATCCCGGCCGATGATCTTGTAGCCGTGGCCGACGCCCGGCGGAATCAGGATCTGCCACGGGCGCAGCGTCCCCAGGTACAGCGTGTTGCGGGCGCCGAAGGTGGGCGAGCCTTGCCGCAGGTCCACCAGCGCCGCTTGCAGCATGCCCGCCACCGCCGTCCAGCAGTCGTGCTGCCGCAGGTGGTAGTGGAACGCCTTGATCGTCCCAGGGTAGCCGAGGGCGGTGGCCACCTGGGCGCGAGCGTACTCGGCCACCAGGTTCTGGCCACTGCGAATCACCTCCAGGAAGTAGCCGCGGTCGTCGGCATAAATGGGATACGGCCGCAGCCGCACCCCCGCGATCAGGTGGGGCGAGTCCGGCGCCTGGATCACCGCTCCAATCCCTCTCTTGCACTGCGGGTAGGCCAGCTCCAGCCCCTCGCCCGCGGCGATCCGCACGCCCGATTGCTTCACGGCCGCCTCGCCGGGCATCACGGCCCCACGACCCCGGCGAGCTCCGCCGGATGAGCCTGGTCCTGGCGCGTCCGGGCCACCAGGTTGCCCGCGCGCAACAGCGACTCGAAGGTGCCGGCGTCGGTCCACCAACCCTCCAGATACGAGAATGTCATCGTGCCCTCGCGGATGTACGCGTTATTGACGTCGGTGATCTCCAGTTCCCCGCGCGCGGAAGGCACCAGCGTGCGGATCTTCTCGAACACCGTAGCGTCGTACAGGTAGATTCCCGTCACCGCGTAGTTCGATTTCGGCCGGGGCGGTTTCTCCTCAATGCTCACGATGCGGTCCCCTTCGATCTCCGCCACGCCGAAACGCTCGGCGTCCGGCACCTCCTTGAGCAGGATGCGCGCGCCCTGCTGCTGCGCGGCGAAACCCTCCACCGCATGGCGGATGGTGCCTTCGATGAGATTGTCGCCCAGGATCACGCAGATCTGGTGCCCGTCGGCGAAATGCTCGGCCAGCGCCAGCGCCTCGGCGATCCCGCCCTCCCCTTCCTGGTAGGCGTAGCTCAGGTGCGCCAGCCCGAACTCCTTGCCATTGCCCAACAGGCGCAGAAAATCGCCCGCGTTCCGGCCGCCGGTGACGATCATGATGTCTCGAATCCCCGCGTCCACCAGCGTCCGGATGGGGTAATAGACCATCGGCTTGTCGTAGATCGGCAGCAGGTGCTTGTTGGTGATCTTGGTCAGCGGAAACAGCCGGCTGCCCGTTCCGCCCGCCAGCACGACGCCCTTCATAATGTTCCAATCATACAACGGCGGCGGACTGCGGGCCGCGCCGCTGCTTAACTCTGCCGAAACGCCCGAGCGTCCCGCTGCGCTCGGTTCCGAGCCGCGACCGCGAGGGAGTGGTCACTCAGACGTGCGGAAGGACCGCTTGCTCACGGTCGCGGCTCGGAATCAGGGATCGCGGGCATCCACAGAACTGTCGCGCAGCCCCGCCCCAACCCCGAAGACTCGTGCCGTCCCTCGAGCCGATGCTACAATCGTCCCTTCCATGACACTCTACAACTGGGAAGAAATCGAAAAGGAACAATTGAACCCGCTGTGCCTGCGCCAGGTGATCCATGGCCAGAAGATGACCGTGGCGCGCATTCAGCTTTCGAAGGGCGCGGTGGTCCCCGAGCACCGTCACGGGAACGAGCAGATCACGCTGCTCGAACGGGGCCGGCTGCGGTTCCGGATCGAAGGCCGTGAGGTGGTGCTGGAGGCGGGCCAGACGCTGGCCCTGGAGCCGGAGGTCCCGCACGGCGTCGAGGCGCTGGAAGACAGCCTCGCCACCGACCTGTTCTCGCCCCCGCGCGAGGACTGGCAGCGCGGCGACGACGCCTACCTCCGCGGTCCGGCCAGGTGAGGGCACGCCCTACTTCGATAGTGGGCCAGTTTCCCTGGTCGGGCGTTGTGCCGACAAGTGACGTGGGGTACGGAATCCGGGGTGCGATGCCGACTTATCGTTCTCAATCTGGTCAGTACCGGGTGCCCAAGTCCCTTCCAGAGGGTCGGGGTGGTCGAGGCTGGCAGCGGCGGAGGTCGACCTATTTCGGTTGCGCGCTCTGCCCGGGATTCGTAACGTCCTCGACGCTCACACGCACTCGCTTGACCTCAATGGCGATCTCCGCTTCGAGGGTAATCGGCGTTCGAAGATTGTTCGCAGACATTTGAACGCGAGCAATGGCTGTCACCGGGCACCGGGCACCGACATAGAATGACTCATCGGACCATTGAGTCGTTCCGGGTTGTACGGTGCCGATCTGAATCCGAACTTCATACCGATCACCGTACCGGCCGACGCGAACGCGTTGTCTGCGCTGGAAGCTCGCTGGGCGAATTGTCGGCATTGTGTTGGTTGAAGGCTCGCTGGGGACGCCACCTTCGTCCAGCACAACCAGGTCTGTTGTGGCGTCCAGTTCCAACGTCACCCAGACTTCTTCCGCGACGGTCGGCGACGCATTCGTTACGGTTACGCCCACCGGGCACAACAGTGCTCGTTCCCGGATGTACGTGGCAAAGTCGCGGTAGTAGTCGCGATTCCGGAAGCCGTCCATTACGTCGAGCGAAACCCCGTAGATAGTCTTGGGCGGTGGCCCGTAGAGAGGAATGCTCTGACGATCCGGAATCTCAACTACGCGCGATTCCACTACAATGGTTGTGCCAAGCATCCGCCGCGCAGGGAGGTTGGCGAACTCGACTTCTAAGGTGGGTTGCACTTCCCTCAGCACAGCGGTCGATCCCATCCGGGCAATCTCTTCGGGCGAAGCCGTACTCGTAGTATCCCTTCGTCGGATGTAGACAACCTCCGGTGCCAACTTCCCGTACGGCTTCGTCAGGTAAACCGGCCGATCCTGCAAAGGTATGGTCAGAACGCCGACATCGACGCCCTCAAATTTCACCGGTGCGTACCAAAACGCCACCGGGCGGTTTGTCTTGCTATGGACGAACTGCTGGAGATTTCGGTTGAGCAGGTGATCTTCTGCATCGATGCCGCAGACGATGCTGCGACCGCCCCGCACTTCCTGGACCCCTACGAGAATATATGCGTCCGTCTGGCGCCAGGCGTTCGCAAATGCCAGGATGTCCTTCAGGAGCTCGCCCTTCTCCTCGTCGGTTGCTCCCGAGAATGGATATTGCTGGACCTTGAAGTCCAGCGCCTCAGATTCCTCTTGGTAGAGAAGACTTTCCAACAGTTGAAGGTTCACAGCTTTCAATCAGTATTATAGCCACCCGTTTGGACTACGATCAGGTCGTCACGTCAATCTGCCTTCATCGACAGATCACGAGACCCCTGTCCAAGATATAGCTAGTCGAATGTGGGTAGGCCGAGCTTCCGCAGGTGTGCGGACAGAGTGTCGAGTATGAAAAAGGCGTTTTGCGCGCCCATCACAAACATGTAGTCAACTGTGTCCACGGAAACCAAGACAGAAAATGCCGTGGCGTGGACGAACTTCGAGAACATGACGTTCGCCACGTTGTACTCCACTTCCAGCCCAACTTCTTTGGCCACCCGTTTGATGCTAAGGAAAGGATCCTTGTAGGAAACGCCGGCTTCGTCCATCTTGACTTTCAGCTGCGATTCCATTTCGGCGACGGTTCGCTGCACCTCGTCGGTTCCCGGCGCCGGCGGTATTGCCGCCAGTGCCCTCTGTACGGCCTGAAGCGCCGTGTTCCCGTCTACGAACTGGTCCTGGCTGAAGCGCTTGGCGTTTTGCTCGGATGCAATGACGTACAACGTCCAGACTTTCAGTTCCAGCAGCATGCGGCAGGCCCAGGCAAGGTAGCACAGCTCGTCGTTCGGCGGGCAGTAGGCCTTCTTGAGGTGATATTGGGCCTTGAGAGTCTGCATGGCGAGCCCGATGAAGATGTTGTGATACCAGAAGTCCTCTTCCTTCTGCTTGAGCAGTTCCTGGCAGCGCAGGTATATCAAGTCAGTGAACCGGGCGTCGAGCTGGCGCACGACTGGCAGCAATTGCGGGTTCACAGTTCTGATAATACCGTGTACGTTCGGGAGACTGTCGGGATAGGGCAGTTGTTCCGCGGCGATGAGTTGCGGAGAGAACGCCTGGCAAATGGGGCCTGAAACGGCGCGTTTGCCGGCAGCCCGGCACCTGCAAGTCACCGCCGATGTGCTTCTTACAGCGTCCTCGCCCGATGAATCCCCAAAAACGCTCACGGGTCCGCGAACTGCACGTGGCCGCGTATCGCCACACCGGAAACTGACCGACTACCCCTACTTCGGGACCATCATCGCGAACACCACCGTGTGGCCGCTGGGCTCGCGCACCGCGATCTCGCGCATGCCGTACCAGGTGGTGCGCTCGGGCAGGATGATCTCGCAGCCTTCGATTCGCTTGAGGAGGTCGTCGAAATCCTCGACCACCACAAACAGCGAGGTGATGCCGGCGCCCTCGGGGGGCAGTGTCTCTGGGGCGTCCTTCCGGATGCTCTCCCGGGTTTGCAGCATCAGCTCGGCCCCATCCTTCACCAGAATCACGAAAGCCAGGCGGGGGCCTTCCGGCACTTCGACGGTCTTGGCGAATCCCAGCCGCTCCATCCAGAACGGCAGCGACTTCTCGATTTCCTCGACGATGAGAACAGGGGTCAGTTTCATGCTTCCGATGTTATGCGATCCGCTCCCCGTGCGGATTGGAAAAAACGGCCATCGGCGGCCGCAACTTCAGTCGGGGTCGAGGCCGCAAACTCGCGGAAGTCGCGAATAAGGTGGGCCTGGTCGTAGTAGCCGCACTCGGCAGCCAGGTGCGCCCAGCCGCGCTCGGGCACGCGGCGGAACAGGCGCAGCGCGCGCTGAAAGCGCAGCACCCGCGAGAGGTGCTTGGGCGTGAGCCCGGTCTCCTCGAGGCAGCGCCGGCGGAACTGGCGCGGGCTGAGGTTGGCCGCGCGAGCCGCTTCCTCCAGCCGCGCGCCACCGTCCACCGCCAGGCTCCGAAGGGCGCGGGTGAAGGCGCTCTCGCCGGTTTCGGGAACCGGCAGGCTGCCCGCCAGCAGGCGCAAGTACTCGCCGGACGACGAGGCCTCCTCCAGCCGCTGATGAAGCCCGTGCCCCCGCCGACCCCACAGGTCTTCGAGCGGCGCCGAGCGGTCGGTCAATTCCCGCGGCGCGATGCCGAGAAAGCGTCCCGCCATGCCCGGCCGGAAGCGAATGCCGGCGAACCGAGCGCCGGGCGGAAGCGCCACGATCTGCCGCCGAGTCATCGTTCCCGCGGCGCGCAAACCGCCCTCGGCCCAGAAGAGGATATCGAGGCAGCCGTCCGGGAGCACGTTGCTTCCGAAAGTGGCAGTTGCGGTCCCGGCGGGCGCACGAAATGGGGATCTGGGACTAGAATAGCTTCGTTATGCGGAACTGGAAACTCATCGCCATGGCGAGCGATTTCGACATCCCGGAGGACCAACTCGAGCGAATCGCCCCGGTGCTGGACGCGCTCGAGGCCGCCTTCCGGCCGCTGGTCAACGATATCCCCCCGGAAACCGAGCCAGTGACCGTCTTCCGGTGCGGAGAGCAGTCATGACCATTCTCGAAGCCGCCGCCGCGCTGCGCTCCAGGAAGATCTCCTGCGCCGAGCTGGTTGCCCAGTCGTTGGCCCGCATCGCTCGACTCGATCCGAAGCTGAACGCCTTCATCACCGTGCTTGAGGAAAGCGCGCCACCGGCGGCCAAGCGGGCCGACGAAGAACTGGCGCGCGGCATCGACCGCGGCCCGCTGCACGGCATCCCCGTGGCCGTCAAGGACGTTTTCTGCACCCAGGGGATCCGCACCACTTGCGGCTCCAGAATCTTCGAGAACCACGTGCCCGGCCATGACGCCGCGGTGGTCGAAAAGCTGGCCGAAGCCGGCGCGGTGCTGGTCGGCAAGACCAACCTGCACGAGCTGGCCTACGGCGTCACCTCGACCAACCCGCATTTCGGCGCGGTGCGCAACCCTTGGGATCTGGAGCGGATTCCCGGCGGCTCCAGCGGCGGATCGGCCGCGGCGGTCGCCTCCGGCATGGTGTTCTTGGCCATGGGCAGCGACACCGGCGGCTCGATCCGCATCCCCGCTTCCTACTGCGGCGCGGTTGGGCTCAAGCCCAGCTACGGCCGCGTCAGCCGTTACGGCGTGATGCCGCTCGACTTCACCCTCGACCACATGGGGCCGATCGCGCGCTCGGTGCGCGATGCCGCCGCCGCGCTTAACGCCATCGCCGGATTCGACCCGCGCGACGAGAGCTCCAGCCGCCTCCCCGTCGAAAACTTCGTCCCGCCCGAGCAGGTCTCGCTCGCGGGCCTCCGCATCGGCCTCCCCGAGAACTACTACTTCGAGCGCGTCGAGCGAAGCGTGGCCCAGGCCGTGCACCGGGCGGCCGAGGTTGCTCGAAGCCTGGGCGCGCGCGTCGTCGCGGTGCGCGTCCCGTCAATCGACGCCATCAACACCGTTGGCCGCCTGGTCCTCCAGGCGGAAGCCTCCGCGATCATGGCCCCGTACCTGGCCCAGCGCGACCAGTTCGGCGCGGACGTGCTGGCGCTGCTGGACCAGGGCCGCTTCGTCGCCGCGGCGGATTACGTCAACGCGCAGCGGCTGCGCCGTCTCATGCGCCAGGAATTCGCCGCCGTTTGGAGCGAAGTGGACTGCCTGTTCACGCCCACCACGCCGACCGCCGCCCCCAGGATCGGCGAGAGCACCGTAGAAATCTGCGGCGAGATCGAAGACGTGCGGCTGGCCGCGACGCGATTCGTGCGGGCCTTCAATGTCCTCGGCGTGCCCGCCCTTTCGCTGCCTTGCGGATTCGACCCCCGCGGCCTGCCGCTCGGCCTCCAGATCGCCGCCCCGGCCTTTGAGGAGGCCAAACTCCTGAGGGTCGCCGCGGCAGTCGAGCAAGCCATGGCCATCGCCCCGCCGGAATATAATCAATTTTGCGGAGGTATTTGATGACTTTGACTCGGCGCACATTTGTCGGATCCGGCGCGGCGCTCGCCGCCGGCCTGCCTTCGAGCAGCATGGCCGCCAACGACCGCATCCAGATCGGGATGATCGGGGCCGGCGCGCGCGCGCACGAGCTCATCCAGGGCCTGGTGTCCATGCCTGGCGTCGAGGTGGTGGCTCTCGTCGATGCCTATCGTGGCCGCATCGAGCGCGCCATCGAGCGCACCAAGGGCCGCGCCAAGGCCTACCCCTCCTATCCGGACCTCCTGGCCCAGAAGTCGATTGACGCGGTCGTGGTGGCGACGCCCGACCACTGGCATCGCCAGATAGCGCTCGACGCACTTCGGGCCGGCAAAGACGTGTACTGCGAAAAGCCGCTTACCTACCGCAGCTCCGAAGGCCCCGAGATCGTCGCCGCCGTGCGCGCCTCGGGGCGCATTTTCCAGGTGGGCAGCGACGGCATGAGCTCGCCCCTCCAGGTCAGGGCCAGGGAGATGATCCAGTCGGGCAAGCTCGGCAAGGTGACCATCGTCCGCGCGGCTTACAACCGCAACACCGCCTCCGGCGCCTGGATCTATCCCATCCCTCCCGACGCCTCGCCCCAGACGGTGGACTGGGAGATGTTCCTCGGTCCCGCACCGAAGCGGCCTTTCAGCCTCGAGCGTTTCTTCCGCTGGCGCTGCTATGAGGATTACTCCGGCGGCATCGCCACGGACCTGTTCGTCCACCTCCTGACCACCATCCACTTCCTCATGGACGCCAAGGCGCCATCCTCGGTGATGGCCATGGGCCAGCTCTACCGCCGGAAGGAAAGCCGGGAGGTTCCCGACACGTTGAACGCCGTGCTCGAGTACCCCGAAGGATTCGTGGTCAATCTCAGCTCCACGTTCAACAACCAGACCGGCAACGAGGCCGGCTTCCAGTTCCTCGGCACCGAGGGCGGCCTGGCGCTGGGCGGCAACCTGTACTTCTATCCCGAGGTGGCGGTCGAGGACAACCGCTGGATCGTCGACAGTTGGCCCCGCGCCCTTGCCGACGCCTACTACCGGGACCCCAAGATCCGTGAGATCGAACTGCCGCAGACGCGCCAGCCGAAGCTGATCGACGGCCCCGCTCAATTCCGGCAGGAAGGCCTCGACGCCACCATCTCCCACCTCGCCAACTGGGTCCAGTCGCTCCGCACCCGCAAGCCTTATTGGGAAGACGCCCTGGCCGGCCACCATGCCGCCGCCGGCGCCCACATGATCAATCTCTCCGCCCGCCAGAGGCGCCTGGTCGAGTGGGATTTCGCCCGCGACGACATCAAAGCATGAATGGTCCACTGGAGCAGTTGAATCTCCGCATCCGCCGCATCCCGCCGCCTTCGGACCAGAAGGCGCAGGAGCTGTTGACCTCGGCAAAGCATTTCGCCTCCGCCATTGCATCGGCTGCATCGAGCTCTTGGAATCCGGAGGCCGGCAGGCGCTCTCTGGCGGCTCAGCGCCAGCTCATCCCGATGCTCGCCGCCGGGATCCCGAAGAACTCCGAGGCCGCGCGAGTGTTCCGGGAGCACGACATCCTGAGGGTGCTTCAGGTAATGTACGCCATCGCGTCGGGTGTCCTGGATGGGAGACCCGAGCCGGCCGAGGACGAGATCGATCGACTTCTGCTGGCCGCACCGGACCTGAATCCACCTTCAAGAAGCTGGTGGCAGTTCTGGAAATAGGGGCCGATCGCCCGCCGTCCGCGCTTGACACACATCGAACCCGAATACGAGGATGAATTTCGGCTTCCGCCATGCCACCCGACCTGCGGCCGCGCGCGCTGTTCCTCAGTCCCGAGGCGCCGTATCCAGCCATCGGTGGCGGCGCGTTGAGGTCGGCCTCGCTGCTGGAGTACCTGGCCGTGCACTACGTGGTCGATGTCATCGTGTTTCGCGAGCCCTCGGCGCCCGACCCCCGCGCCGCTTTCCCCGCCGGCCTCGCGCGCGACGTCCAGGTCCTCGATCTGCCGCGCCATTCCCGAAGCCTGCCGGCGCGGGTGGCTCGGAATGCCGTGCGGTACCTGGCCGGCCGCGCCCCGCTGAACGACCGCTTCGCGGGCTTCGCCGCGCCGATCTCGGCGTGTCTCGGCGGGCGGCGATACGATCTCGCGGTCATCGAGCATTTCTGGTGCGCGCCGTACTGCCGGCAACTCGAGCCGTTGGCCGGCCGCGTGGTCCTCGACCTCCACAACGTCGAGTCGGTTTTCTACGATCGTTGCGCGCAGTCCGAGCCTTGGCCGGCCTCGGTCGCGCTACGCCGGTTCTCTCGCGCCTCGGCCGCCATCGAGCGCCGCTGGTTTCCGCGGTTTTCCGTGCTGCTGGTGACCTCCGACGAGGACGCCCGCCGCGTTCGCGAAATCTGTCCGGGCGCGCGCGCGCATGTTTATCCGAACACCATCCCGTTCGTCGCGCAGCCCGGCCTCCCCGAAGAACCCGCGCTCATCTTCTCCGGCAACCTCGAATATGGGCCCAACATCTCCGCCGTCCGCTTCTTCCGCGACCGGATCTGGCCCTTGCTCCGCGACCGCTGGCCGGGACTGGTGTGGCGACTGGTGGGTAAGAACCCGCAGGCCGTCGCCCGCTACGCCGCCGGCGATCCCCGGATTGAACTCGCGGGCCCGGTCGCCAACGCCATTGAAGCGCTGGCCGCCGCCCGCGTCGTCGTCGTCCCGCTGCTGGAGGGCAGCGGAACGCGCCTCAAGATCCTGGAAGCCTGGGCGGCCGGCCGTGCCGTGGTTTCCACCACACTCGGCGCCGAGGGCCTGCCGGCTGGCGATGGCGAGCATCTCCTGCTCGCCGATACGCCCGAGGCTTTTGCCGCCGCCGTATCGCGCCTCCTCGCGTCTCCCGGAGACCGGCAGCGCCTGGGGCGCGCGGGCCGCCAGCTTTACGAGCGCCAGTTCACCTGGCAGCAGGGCTGGCTGGCGCTTCAGGCCGCGGGAATCTAGCTGGGGGGAGGAACGGCCCGCAGTCAGGTAGCGCTCCCATCCGGCCTTGAGCGCATCAGATCCGGGCGCTAGGCTTCCTTCCCCTGGCCTCGCTATACTGTATAAGAGCCGAATGCGCTTTTCTGTCGACGCTCATGCGATCGGTTGCCACCTCACCGGCAATGAAGTCTATGTCCGCAACCTGCTGAATGCGTTTGCGGCGGTCGATGACGAGGCTGAATTCATCGCGTACCTGTCGGTGGCGGAAGCCGCCGAACTGGTGCCCCACTGTTTCGGCCAGCGCCGCGTCTCGCGAAACCCCTTTGTCCGCCTGGGCTTCGATCTCCCCCGCAGGGTCCGCCAGGACCGGCCGGACCTGCTTCACGTGCAGTACACCGCGCCGTTGAGCTGTGCCGTCCCGGTGGTGGTCAGTGTCCACGATGTGAGTTTTTTGGAGCACCCGGAGTACTTCACGCCATCCCGTGCCACCCAGTTGCGCTTGACCGTTCGCCACACTGTCGCCCACGCCGCCAGGGTCATCACCGGGAGCGAATTCTCCCGCTTGGCCATCTCCCGGGCCTACGGCCTCGACGGCGACAGAATCGCGGTGGTCCCCAACGCCGCGGCGGCCGAGTTCCGGCCCCTCCCGCGCGAGACTGCCGCGGCTTGGGTCCGCTCCCACTTTCGCATCCCTGCCCCCTTCATTCTCACGGTCGGCGACTTGCAGCCCCGCAAGAACCAGGTCGGCCTGATCCGGGCGTTCGCCGAGATGGTCCGCGCTTTCCCCAAACTCCCGCATCGCCTGGTGCTGGCGGGCAAGGAGAATTGGCGCGGCTCGGAGGCCTGTCGCGCGGCCGAGGAAACGGGCCTCGCCAGCCGCATTCATTTCACCGGTTTTGTTCACGACGGCAGTCTGCTTCAGCTCTACAACGCCTGCGACTTCTTCGTCTTCCCGTCGTTCTACGAGGGCTTCGGCCTGCCCGTGCTGGAGGCCATGGCCTGCGCCCGGGCAGTCGCCTGCTCGAACACCTCGGCGGTGCATGAGGTCGCCGACGCCGCCGCCATCTTGTTCGATCCGCACTCGACCACGGAGATGACCCGCGCCATGCTCGACCTGGCGCTCAATCCCGAGTTACGCCTGCGCATGGAGAGGATCGGCTGGCAGCGTTCCGCCCAATTCAACTGGCGCAGGACCGCGGAGAGGACCCTGGAAGTTTACTACGATGCCGCCTTGAGTCATTCGGGCCTCCACCGCCGGCGCTTTGCCGGCGTCCCGGTTTCCAATCCATGAAGCTGTTCCCGCTTCCCCTCGCCGCCTGTCTGGCCGCGGCGCTGGCTTTCGGTCAGCCCCCCAAAGCCCCGCCCGCGCCCTTCGCCGACGAGTCCCTGCGCTACTCGGTGAACTGGCCCAGCGGCCTCAGCCTGGGCGAGGCGCAGTTGCTCGCCAAGCGCACGGACGACCGCTGGCGCTTCGCGCTCTCGCTCGACGCTGCCATCCCCGGCTTCATCGTCAGCGACTCCTACCAGTCCACCGCCGCCAACGAATTCTGCTCGGTCGAGTTTGTGAAAACCCTCACACACGGACGGAGGAAGACCGACGAGAGAATCACCTTCGACGCCCACAGAGGCGTCGCCACCCGGCTCACCTTGAGCGCCGACGGAGGCAAGTCGGAAGTCCCGGCGCCGGGCTGCGCCAGGGACGCGCTTTCCTTCCTCTACTTCCTTCGCCACGAGCTCAGCCAGGGCCGCCTGCCGCCACCGCAGACCGTCTTCTTCGGCGCCCCGTACCAGCTCAAGCTCGAGTACAGCGGCGCGCAGACCATCCGCGTGAACGACCGCCGTGTGGAGGCGGAGCGCCTGCGGGCCTCGCTGAAGGGTCCCGCCTCGGAAACCAGCTTTGAGTTGTTCTTCGCGCGCGACGATGTCCGCACCCCGCTCATGATCCGCGTTCCCTTTACCCCCGGCGTCTTCTCGCTGGAGCTGGTGCGCTGAGATGCGGCTGGCCTTCTTCTCGCCCATGCCGCCTTCGAAAAGCGGCATCGCGGACTATTCGGCCGCCCTTCTGGAGCCGCTAGCCCGCCACGTCCGGATCGGACTCTTCGACCAGGAGTCCGTGGCGTTCGATCCGGCGCAATTCGACCTCGCGCTCTACCAGCTCGGCAACAACCCCTATCATGAGTTCGTCTACGAGATGGCGTTGCGGCATCCCGGCGTGGTGGTGATGCACGAAGCCAACCTGCATCACCTGGTCGCCGGCCTCACCATCCGCCGCGACGACTGGGAGGCGTACCTGCGCGAAGCCGAATACGACGGCGGAGAGGCGGCGCTCGCCTACGCCCACCGCGTCCGCGCCCTGGAGGTAGGGCCGGACTACGAAGGCCGTCCCATGATCCGCCGCGTCCTCGAGTGCGCCCGCGCCATCATCGTCCATAGTCGTTGCGTGCTCGACCAGATCCGCGCCGCCGGCTTCCAGGGGCCCATCGAACTCATCCCCCACGGAGCCTGGGTCGCCACCGCCGACCGCTGGGCCTGCCGCCAGCGCCTGGGCATCGACGAAACCACTCCGCTGATCGGCAGCTTCGGCTTCCTCAAACCTTACAAGCGCATCGCCGAGTCCCTCCGGGCCTTCCGCCGCCTGCTCCGCCTCGAGCCCCGGGCCAAGTTCATTCTGGCCGGCGAGCCGCATCCGGATTTTCCCGTCCAATCGCTCATCCGCACCCTCGGCCTCTCCGCCAGTGTCCGCGTGCTCGGCTTTCTTCCCATCGACGACTTTGTCGCCCACATCGCCGCTTGCGACATCGTCCTGAACCTCCGCTACCCCACCGTCGGCGAGAGCTCCGGCAGCATGCTCCGCGCCCTCGGCCTCGGCCGGCCCGTGCTGGTTTCCGATGTCGGCTCCTTCCGCGATTTCCCCGACGACGTCTGCCTCAAAGTCCCCGTCGACGGCACCGAGGAAGACCAGATCTTCGAGTTCCTCAACCTGCTGGTTTCGCGTCCCGAGGTCGCGCGCGAGTTTGGCCGGCGCGCCCGCCAGTGGGTCGAACGCGAGTGCAACTGGGAGATCGTCGCGCGCAAGTACGCGTCATTCCTGGAATCCGTGGCTGGACGTGCGCCCGCGGCTGACTCCTCGACCAGCACCAGCCCGGAACCCGAGCCCCCTAGCGCGCAGCCCGAGCCTCCCAGCCCGCAACCTGAGCCTCCCAGCCCGGAACCCGAACCTCCCAGCCCGGAACCCGAACCTCCCAGCCCGGAACCCGAGCCTCCCAGCCCGCAACCCGAGCCTCCCAGCCCGCAACCCGAGCCTCCCAGCCCGGAACCCGAGCCTCCCAGCCCGGAACCTGAGCCTCCTAGCCCACAGCCTGAGCCTCCCAGCCCGGAACCCGAGCCTTCCATCCCACAGCCTGAGCCTCCCAGCCCGGAACCCGAGCCTGTCGGCCCGGAGCGCGAAGCCTCCATCCCTCCTCCCTCGGCCGACGACATCCTGGAGTGGGTGCCCCCCAAGCCCCCGTTGCGGGCCTACGTCGACGCCCACCTCTCGCGTCTTGCCCGGACCCTGGAGATCACGCCGCCCGGCTCACCCTCCGAGCGTGTCCTCGAGATGGGCACCTACATGAACCTCGCACCCGCGCTCCGCAAGCGCCTCGGTTACGGTGAGGTGCGTGCTTGCTACTACGGCGAACTCGGCATCGTCGAGCACCGCGAAGTGACTTCCAGCGACGGCGAGCGCTTCGGGTGCGACATCGAGCTGTTCGATGCGGAGAAGGATGTTTTCCCGTACCCCGACGAGTATTTCGCCACCGTGCTCTGCTGCGAGCTGGTCGAGCACCTTTCGGTCGATCCCATGCACATGATGATCGAGGTGAACCGCATCCTGCGCCCCGGCGGCCACCTGGTGCTGACCACTCCCAACCTGGCCTCCCTGCGCGCCATCTCGGCGATCCTCCAGGGCTACAACCCGGGCATGTTTCCCCAGTACATCCGGCCCGATGCCGAAGGCAAAATCGACCCGCGCCACAGCCACGAATACACGCCGTTCGAGGTACGCCTCCTGCTCAGCGATGGGGGCTTCGAGGTGTGCCTGCTGGAGACCGGGCCGTTTTACGAGCAGCCCCGGCCGGAGTTGGCCTGGGTGCACCGCCTGCTCGAGCACTACGAGTATTCCACCGACCTGCGCGACGAGGGCATTTATGCGATCGGCCGCAAGATCGCCCCCCCGCGCAGCCGCTACCCGGCCTGGCTGTACGGCTGAAGACAATGAGCGCCCCCGAGATTCGCCTCGACCCGCCGGGACGCGCCATTTGCGCCCGCCTCCGCTTGGTCAACTCCTCCGCCGAAACCTGGAAGGCCGAGGATGGTTACGCCCTCAGCTACCAGATCCTCGACCCGGAGACCGATACGCTAGTCGTCGACGGCCGCCGCTGGCCGCTTGCCCGCCCGCTCGCCCCGGGCGAGTCCGTGGACGCCGAAGTCGAGGTGGAACTGCCGCCCGAGCCGGGCCGCTACCGCGTTTTCATCTCATCGATGCGCGAGCACGTCTGCTGGCACTATCAGCAGGGCTTGCCGTTCCTGCTGATCGACATCGAGGTCGGCGACGGCCGGGCGCGCCTGGTCCGCAGCGCGGAAACGACCCTGGACGCGCTGCGGCGGCGCAACCTCGTGCGCGCCTTGGGGCGCGGGTTCAAATACCCGTTCGCCATCATATGGCGCAACCGCACCCTCATCCGCTCCATGGTGCGCCGCGACGTCCTGGGCCGCTACCGCGGCTCCTTCGGCGGCGTGTTCTGGACCGTCCTGAACCCGCTCCTGCTGATGACGACCTATTTCTTCGTCTTCGGCATCGTGTTGCGCGCCCGGTTTCACAACGATCCGTCGCGCGCCGGGTTCGTCTTGTACTTTCTGTGCGGGATGCTGCCGTGGCTGGCCTTCAGCGAAGCCGCCGGCCGCGCGCCCTTTGTGGTCCTCGAGCATCGCAACTTCGTCAAGAAGCTGGTCTTCCCGCTGGAGACGCTCCCGGTGAACCTGACCGTCGCCGGGCTGGTCACCGAGCTGTTCGCGCTGGTGGTGTTTGTCGCCGGCCTGCTGCTGGCCCGCGGCGGAATGCCCGCCACGGTGCTTTGGCTGCCCCTCCTGCTGGTTCCCCAGTTGCTGTTCACCATGGGCCTGTGCTGGTTCCTGGCCGCCCTGGGCGTCTATGTCCGCGACCTGGGCCAGATCAACGGCTTCCTGCTCACCCTCTGGTTCTTCCTCACGCCCATCTGTTATCCGGTCGAATCGCTGCCGCCCCAGGCGCTGGCCATCCTTTCCAAGAACCCGTTCTTCGTGCTGGTCCGCGCCTACCGCGACATCTTCCTGGAAGGGCGCGCCCCGGCCTTCGGCCCCCTCTGGAAGTTCTGGCTGCTCTCGGTGGCCCTCTTCCTGCTCGGCCACGCCTGGTTCTACAAGCTCAAAAGGAACTTCGCCGACGTGATTTGAGGTGCTGGAGCGCCGACGGGCGGCACCGCCGGCGCCCCCGGAAGGACTACTTCTTCTTGGCCGGCTCTTTGGCGGGCTTAGGCTTGGGCGCGGGCTTGGTCTTGCAGGCCATTGGGCGTTCCTCCTTCTTCTGAGAGTCAATACAGCAGAATGAGTCCGGGGATGACGGCATAACGGGGAACAACACTCAGGGGCGCCAGTTCAGCCACTCGCCGGCCTGAAGCGGCGTCCAGTCGACCTGCGGCAAGACTGGCAGATCCTCGCGCTTTTCCTGCTGAAAGTAGTTTTCGGCGATGGCCAGAGCGTGCTGCTTGGCCTTGGCTTCGTTAAACTGGCGGTGGCCGTGAATGGTGAACCCCGGGCCGGCGAGCACGATCCTCCACTCGTCGAAGTCCGAGGCCACCAGGAGCGTCAGGTAATGGTATTGCGCCTTGAAGCCTGTTGCTGAACGGAACATGGTTCCTCCGGCGTATGGAAAGAAGATACCCCAGTCCGCGACATTACGCAAGACCTCGAATCGACTAGCCTGTGCGCGGGGAGAATCACTTTGCGAGGACGGCGGCGCGGTCGCGGGCCGTCATCTTCTCGGCGGCGATGCGCAGGACCAGGCGCGGCGTAGCGGCGGCGCGGGGCTTCAGGAAGGCGACGACTTCGCGGGGCCTCTTGGGGTAGGTTTCCTTCAGGACCCAGCCGACGCCTTTCTGCACCATGTTGTCGGCGTCGCCGAGCAGCCGGCCCGCGATTCCGAGAATCGCGGCGGTGTGGCGGCCCTGTTTGGCCTCCTGCAAGAGCGAGACGATGGCGGCGCGGCGCTTCCAGCGGTTTCTGGAGCGGGTCCAGGCGGGGAGGCGGCGGATCAACGCGGGCTCGTTCTCGAGGCAGGCGGCCAGCAGCCAGGAGGAAACGCCGTCGCAGGCCCCCCAGTTCGTCACATAGCGGTCGATCCAGCGTTCGAAGAGGCGGAATTCGCGCGCGGCGTATTGCCTGCGGAAACGGTTGTACACGTAAATCGCGACGCTGGCTTCCTCGAGCTTGCCGCTGTTCCAGAGTTCGGCGGCGAACTCGTCGCGCTGGGAGGGCGGCCAACTCTTCACTTCGTGGTAGGCGGCGCGGGCGATCTGCTTGACATGGGGTCCGCGGACGCCCCAGAGGTCAACGGGCTCGCGAAAGAAATTCAGGGCGCCTTGGCGGTACTGGGGATCGACGCGCGCGGCCAGTTCGGAGCGGACTTGAGCCACAAGATCGGCAACGGTCATACGGGCAATGTACCGCAAACCGGGTGATACACTGGATGCTCGCATGGGTACCGGAACCGCGCCGTGCATCGGCTCCCTGCTGGTGAAGCCGATGTCGGCGGTGTGCAACCTGGATTGCGCCTACTGCTTCTACCTGGACCGCGAGGCCGATCCCTACAAATCGCTGCCCGCGCGGCAGATGAGCCTGGAGACGCTGGAACGGCTGGTAGATACGTTCCTGTTCTACTCCTATCCGAACAGCGTCCTGGCGTTTCAGGGCGGCGAGCCGATGCTGGCGGGCTTGAAGTTCTTCGAGAAGCTGGTCGCATTCGAGAAGCAGTACGGGCGCTACGGGCAGAGCGTGAGCAACGCCATCCAGACCAACGGCGTCCTGATCGACGACCATTGGTGCGGGCTGTTCCGCGAGTACCACTGGCTGGTGGGGGTGTCGCTCGACGGACCCCAGGAGATGCACGACGCTCACCGGCGTAACAAGGCGGGGCACGGCACGTGGCGGCAGGTGATGCGCGGGATCGAGATCCTCAACCGCAACCAGGTGGAGTTCAACGTCCTGTGCGTGCTGAGCCAGGCCAACGTGGGAAAGCCGAAGGAGCTTTACCGTTTCTTCCGCGGGCTGGGCATCGACTACATCCAGTACATCCCGCTGGCCGAGTTCGACGGGGACGGCAATCCGCTGCCCTCGAGCATCACGCCGGACCAGTACGGGCGGTTCCTAGCGGAGACCTTCGATCTGTGGTGGAGGGAGCGGCGCAAGGCGCGGATTCGCTGCTTCGACAACCTCGCCGAGGCGCTGGCCGGCCAGAAACCGGGCGATTGTGCACTGCACGAGACCTGCGACAGCTACTGCGTGGTGGAGTACAACGGCGACGTCTATCCGTGCGATTTCTTCGTCCAGCGGGAGTGGAAGCTGGGCAACGTGATGGTGGATTCCTGGACCGAGATCGCGCGGCGGGAGCGGCGCTACGATTTTGCCGCGAAGAAGACGCTCGCGGCGGCGGAGTGCCTGGCGTGCGAGTACCAGGCGGTCTGCCACCGTGGGTGCCCCAAGTACCGCCACGGGCCGCGGGGGCGGTTCGAGGACCTGGACTACTTCTGCGCGGCCTACAAGACCATTTACGCGAAGGCGCTCGCGCCGCTGCGGAAGGATGTCGGCAGGCTGATGGGTGGGGCGCAAAGGGCCCCCAGCAGCCTGTGGTGAAAGTCCATGGCAGGCGAAACCGCCTGCCCCGCGCTCCTGACCGGCCTTTTGTATTCGCAAACGCCTGCCGTTTCCACGATGTGCCGGCGCCGTTTACCCAGGCGCCCTACACCGGGCAGGTCCGCAATCTCGCCGCCCTGGACAAGGGCGAGGAAATGCTGTCTCCGGGCGGATGCCGCTGAGCCCGGGATCTCTCAGAGCGTCTCGATCCTGACCTTGGCGATGCGGTTGCCCTCCATCTCGAGGATGGTGAAGCGGCGGGCGTTGTGCTCGAGGGTCTCGCCGGCTTTGGGGATGCAACCGAGGCGGAAAAGCAGGAAGCCGGCGAGGGTCTCGAAACCCGCGTTGGTGGGGAGTTCGATTCCGTACTGGGTTTCGAGATCGCGGATCGAGATGACGCCTTCCAGTTCGAGCACGGATTGGCCGAAAGAAGGCCGGGGGCGGTGGGGATCGTGCTCGTCCTCGATCTCGCCGAAGATCTGCTCGAGCACGTCCTCCATGGTGACCAAGCCGACGATGGTGCCGAACTCGTCGACGACCAGCGCCATCTGGGCGTGGTTCCGCCGGAATTCGTCGATCATCTGGTGGAGCGGCTTGCTTTCCGGGACCACCAGGTGCTTGTGGAGCAAGGCGCGCAGGTTAAGCTCGGGCACGGGTGTGTTGAAGCGGCCGGCGATGCGGATCCTGCGCCACAGCGGCAGCAGGTCCTTGTAGTGGAGAATGCCAACGATGTTCTGCGGTTCGCCCTCAAAGACCGGGACGCGGGTGTATTGGTTCTCGACGAGCGTCCGCAGCGCGTGGTCGAGAGACGCTTGGATGGAGAGCGAGACCATGTTGTTGCGAGGCACCATCACCTCCCGCACGGCGAGGCTGGAGAGGTCGAGCAAACGGCCGAGGGCGTTTTCTTCGAAGGGCGAGATGCGGCCGGCGGCGCGGACCGAGGAGGCAATCAGCTTCAGTTCCTCGACCGAATGGCCGGCGCCGGACCCGCCGGGGCGCAGTCCCAGCGCGCGCGAGACCGCGGCCGAGGAGCGCTCCAGCACGAAGATGAAGGGCTCCGAGAGGCGGTAGAAGACCAGCAGCAGCGGGGCCGCGACGACGGCGTAGCGCTCGGCCAGCTTGATGCCGAAGTTCTTGGGAACCACTTCGCCGAGCACTACCATGCAGAAGGTCAGCAGCAGAAACGCGAGGACGAAGCTGGCGCCGTGAAGCAGGGCATGAAGCTGCGGCGCGGAGACTGGCGGGAGGAGAGCGACAAGCGCCTGGTAAAAGGTGTCCTCACCGGCCCAGCCGGCGCCGAGCGCGGCGAGGGTGACCCCGAGTTGCACGGTGGCCAGCAGGCGCTCCGGGTGGTCCAGCAGGTTCAGCGCGGCTTGCGCGCCGACGGCGCCGGCGCCCGCCAGCTCGCGCAGGCGGGACGGCCGGGCCGAGATCAGCGACATCTCCGCGGAAGCGAAGAATGCATTCAGCCCGACGATGAAGCCGAGCAGAAGGAATCGGTAGCCGAAATAGGTCTCTTCCATATGCTGGTTCCAGTAAAATCGTGGCGTGGCCCTAAAACGTGTCCTCAAATATTTGAACATAGCCATCGGCGTCCTGGCGGCGCTGGCGCTGGCGGCGACCTACTGGTTCGCCTGGCGGCCGCTGCCGCAGACCTCGGGAACGCTGAGGACGGCGGTCAGCGCGAAGGCCACCGTGGTGCGCGACGCGCTGGGCGTGCCGCACATCACGGCTACGACCATCGAGGACGCGCTGTTCCTCCAGGGCTACGCGACCGCGCAGGACCGGCTGTGGCAGATGGACGCGCTGCGGCGCGTGGCCGCCGGGCGGCTGGCGGAGGTCGTCGGAGCGGCTGCGCTGGAAACGGACCACGAGGCGCGGCGGCTGCGAATGGAGCGCATCGCCGAACGGGACGCAGCCCTGTTGCCGGCCCAGGACCGCGCGGTGATGGCGGCGTACGCCCGCGGCGTCAACGCGTTCCTCGAGACGCACCGCCACAGTCTGCCGCTGGAGTTCTCGCTGCTGCGCTACGATCCGCGGCCCTGGAGCGTGAAAGATTCGCTGCTGATCGGGCTGTACATGTACCGCGGGCTGACCTCGACCTGGCGCAAGGAGCTGCAGAAGGCCGCGCTGCTGGAGGGCGGGGACGCCGCCAAGGTCAACTTCCTGTTTCCGGACCGCGCCGACGGCGAAGTCCATCCCGGTTCCAATGCCTGGGTCCTGGGTGGCGCGCGCACCGCCAGTGGGCGGCCGTTGCTGGCCAACGATCCGCACCTGGACTATTCGATCCCCGGCATCTGGCACGTGGTGCACCTGAAGGCGCCGGGGCTGGACGTGATGGGGGTGGCGCTCCCAGGGATGCCCTGCGTGATCCTGGGGCACAACGACCGTATCGGGTGGGGCGTCACGAACCTACAATTCGACGTCCAGGACCTGTACGTCGAGAGACTCGATCCGCAGAGCGGCGCGTACGTGTTCGCCGGGAAGCTCGAGCAGGCGCGCCTGGAGCGGGAAATCATTTCCGTGAAGGGGGGGCCGCCGGTCCAGTTCGCGCAGTGGGTGACCCGGCACGGGCCGGTGTTCCGCGAGGGAAACCACTTCCTGGCATTGCGCTGGACGGCGGCCGAGCCGGGGTTCGCCTTTCCCTTCCTGGACCTCGACCGCGCTCGGAACTTCCAGGAATTCACCGCGGCCCTGGCCCGCTACCCCGGACCGGGACAGAATTTCGTGTACGCCGACGTGGATGGCAACATCGGCTACCAGGCCACGGGGCGGCTCCCGATCCGAAGGGCTTTCGACGGCAGCGTGCCGGTGGACGGCAGCACCGGCGAGTACGAGTGGGAGGGTTTCATCCCCTTCGACCAGTTGCCGCGCGCCTATAACCCGGCTTCCGCGATCATTGTAACCGCGAACCAGAACCCGTTCCCGGAGTCTTACCCGTACCGGGTAGGTGGGAATTTCTCCGCGCCCTACCGGTCCGCTCAAATTTATAACCTCCTGACCCGGCGGACGGGCTGGCGGGCCCAGGAGATTGCGGCTGTGCAGAGGGACGTTTACTCGGGGTTCTGCGAATTGCTCGCGCGCCAGATCGTGGCGGCCTACGACCGGCGCGGAATGGCCAGCCCGCGTCTTGCCGGCGCGGTGAAGATCCTGCGCTCCTGGAACGGGCAGATGGAGGGCGGCGCGGCCCCGATGATCGTCACGCTGGCCTTCGACCAACTGCGGAAGGCTGTGGCCGAGAGGGCTTCCCCGGGCAAGGGGGCGGACTACGACGTTCCCATGGGGGTCGGGATTGACAGCGTGCAGATGGCGCCGCCGGCGATCGAGAAATTGCTGCGCGAGCGGCCCAAGGACTGGTTCGCCGACTACGACCAACTGCTGCTGCGGGTGTTCCTGGACGCCATGGAGGAGGGCGGGCGCATTCAGGGCGGCGACGTGAGTAAGTGGGATTACGAAAGATACAACCAGTTATTCATCGCGCACCCGGTGGGGAGCCGCCTGCCGCTGGTGGGGAAGTACTTCAACATCGGACCGGTGGAGCAAAGCGGATCGACCACCACGGTGAAGCAGACTACGCGGAGAATGGGGCCGTCGATGCGCATGGCGGTGGATTTCGCCGGCCTGGACAAGTCGTTGCTCATCCTCCCGGCCGGGGAGTCCGGGCAGATCCTCTCGGGTCACTACAAGGACCAGTGGGAGGCCTGGCAGCAGGGCCGCGGTTTCCCGATGCAGTTCGGGAAAGTGGAGGCGAAGAGCACGCTGGTGGTGGCGCCGGAGTGAGGTCCGGGGGGGGCCGTAGGTCCGGTTACTCCAGAGTGGCCTCACGCTCCAAGCCCGGCGCCGCGGAGATCGCGCGCCGCTTCCAGAACTCCTCGATTTCTTCGAGGGGTTTGTTCTTGGTCTCCGGCACGAAGAACCAGGTGAAGACAGCCTGGGCAAGCGCCATGGCACACAGGAAACCGAGAGTCAGGGCCTTGCCCGCCTGGTTGAACGCCAGCGGGAAGAAGAGCACCACCACGGCGTTGGCCACCCACTGGGTCAGCACGGGCACGGTCATGGCGGTGCCGCGGATGCGGTTGGGGAATATCTCCGGCACCAGCGTCCAGAAGACCGGCCCGATGCAGGAGTCGAAAAAGGCGAGATAGGTGAGGATCAGCGCCAGCACGATGCCGCCCCGAAAATGGCCCGTCAGCGCCGCTGCGGCAAGCAGCGCCAGAGCCGCGGCCATGCCCAGCGATCCCACGATGTAGAGCGGCTTGCGCCCGTAGCGGTCGATGGTCCAGAAGGAAACCAGAGTGAAGCCCACGTTGGTCACGCCGATGATGAAGGTGGAGAACAGCGCCGCATCGATCTTCCAGCCCGCGGAGCGAAAGATGGCGGGAGCGTAGTCGATGATGGTGTTGATGCCGGAAACGTGCACCAGGATGGCCAGCCAGAAACCGACCATCACCGCGCGCCGGATTCCCGGCCGCAACAGCTCGCTCCAGGCCTGGCGCTTCTCCATCAGGCTGGCGCGGATCTCCGACATTTCGAACTCCGCGCTCTCCCGGCCGCCGATGCGTTCCAGGAGCGCAAACGCCTCCCGGTGCTTGCCGGCCATCGAGAGAAAGCGCGGGGTTTCGGGTGCGCGCAGCAGCAGGACCAAGAACAGCGCCGCCGGGATTACGCCGGTCGCGAACATCCAGCGCCAGTTCATGGGACCGAGGTCGCGCAGCAGGAAGTTGATGCAATACGACGTCAGGATGCCGACCACGATGGACATCTGGTAGAGCGCGCCCATGCGCCCGCGCAGGGAGGGCGGCGAGACCTCGGCGACGTACATCGGAGACAGGATGGAAGCGCCGCCCACCGCCAGGCCGCCCAGGAAGCGCGCCAGGATGAAGACGGTGAAACTGGGGGCGATTCCGGTGGCCACCGAGGTGACGGCGAATAGCACCGCCACCCAGATCAGGATCTTCCGGCGCCCGTAGAAATCGGTGCAGCGTCCGGCCAGGATCGAGCCGATGACGCAGCCGAAGAGCAGCGAACTGAAAGCCCATCCCAGGCTGAGATCGCCGAGCCCGAAATGCTGCATCAGGAACGGGCCGGCGCCGGTGATGATGGCAATGTCGAATCCAAAGAGCAGCCCGCCCAGTGCCGCCGTGGAGGTCAGCAGAAGGACGAAGAGAAGATTGATTCTTGGCTTCATGCGATGGTCCCGCGCGCCCGGCACGGCGGGACGAACGATGTTAACACACTGCTTTCCGGAATGGCTGTCTCGGCCGCGCCGGTTGCGTTATCATCGAGTTTCTGCACGGGAGGAACGTTTCTTATGACCTTCGATTCCACGCGGCGCGGCTTTCTGGGGGGCGCGGTTGCGGCCGGCCTTGCCGGCGCCGGGGCCGCGCCTCCGCCTGTGGAGGGCGCCGAGGACCTCAAGCTCGGGGTGGCCAGCTACTCGTTGCGCGAGTTCCAGCGCGGCCTGGCCATCCGCATAATCAGGCAGTTGAACGTCGCCTACGTCAGCATCAAGGAGATGCACCTGCCCTATCGCGGCACGCCGGAGGAGCTTCGAAAAGGCGCCAACGACTTCGCCAGGGCTGGGATCAAGATCGCCGGCGGCTCAACCATCTATATGGAAAAGGATGACGATGACGACATCCGCCGCTACTTCGAATACGCGAAGACCTGCGGCATGCCGCTGATGGTCATCGGCACGACGCACCAGGCGCTGGCGCGGATCGAGAAGTTCGTCAAGGAATACGGAATCCCGGTCGCCATCCACAACCACGGACCGGAGGACAAGAACTTCCCCTCACCGCAGGTTGCGTTGAAGGCGATTCAAGGAATGGACCCGCGGGTAGGGGTATGCATCGACGTCGGCCATACCACGCGGACAGGCGTCGGCGCGGTGGAGTCGATTCAGGAGGCGGGCCCCCGTCTGCTCGACATGCACATCAAGGACCTGCGCGACCTCAGGGACAGGAACAGCCAGTGCCCGGTCGGCGACGGCGCCATGCCAGTGGTGGAGATCTTCAAGACCCTGAAGAAGATGAACTACCAGGGCTGCGTGAATCTGGAGTACGAGATCGATGGGGACAACCCGCTGCCGGGAATGGCGAAGTCGTTCGCGTACATGCGCGGAGTCCTGGCGGGACTCAAAGGATAGCAGCCTGTGGCTTGTGGCCTGTAGCCTGTCGCTGGCGCCCCCCAGTCTCACGGTGCTGTCAAGCCGGCGACATCCTTGACACTTTAGTCCAGTGACATCCTTTACACAATTTAGGACCCGATAGGTTGAATCCCACGGCCAGGCAACGCCTGGCCGCATGCGTTTCCGTTTGCCCCC
>JBEKWU010000002.1:0-90626 GCA_049512775.1 Bryobacteraceae bacterium | reverse complement strand
CTGCATCCGTACCCGGACGTGCGCTTTGACGCCAGCCATCCAAGGTAGGAGCCGTATGCGGTAATTCCGCTCGTACGGATCTGTGCGGGGGGCGGCCAGCGATGGCCGTCCCTACCGCGACCTGAGCCGTCCCCAGTGCGGACGGCCTAGGCAGTCCCTCGGTTGCGGAGTGGTGCGAGGGGCAACCGGGAGGGCAACCGGGGACAGCCTGAGCCGTCCCCACTGCGGACGGCCTGGGCAGTCCCTCGGTTGGGGGCGCCCCGGAAGGGCAATTCTTAAAATCTTAGTTGACAGGCGCCCGGATCTGCGGTACAAAGGAATTGAGGCAAGTCTTAAGGAATTAAGAATTGCCGGGGGCCAGGATGCCAAGAAAACCGTCGCTGACTTTGACCGAGGCTGAGCTTCCCATCATGGAGGCGCTCTGGGAGAAGCGCTCGGCGACTGTCAACGAGGTGGCCGAGGGCCTCTCCAAGGACAAGCCGGTGGCTTACAACACCGTGCTGACGTTGTTGCGAATTTTGGAACGAAAAGGCTACGTGCGGCATACCAAAGATGGGCGCGCATTCGTCTATCAACCTGTGGTGGATCGCGGGCAGGCCAGCCGGAGCGCCGTTCGGCAGCTCCTGAGCCGCTTCTTTCACGACTCGCCGGAGTTGCTGGTGCTGAACCTGCTCGAGGACGAGGCCATCGACGAGCGCGAGCTGGAGCGGTTAAAGCGGATGACGGGCACGGAGTGAGGGGAAAGGGATGACAGACTGGATCGCGGCGGCGGCGCTGGGACCGCTGCTGAACGGAATCGTAATCGGAGTGGGCCTGGCGGCGGCGGTGTGGCTTCTGCTACGCCTGGCGCCGCGCTCCAACGTGACCACGCGCTACGCGGTGTGGTGGGCGACGCTGGCCGCGATCGTGGGCCTGCCGGCGCTGATGGTGGAGGCTCCGGTCGGGAAGGGAACCGGCGACGCCGTTGGGGCGCTCCTGACCCTGCCCGCTCCCGGTGGATGGGTCTTGTGGGCCCTGGGAGCCTGGCTGGCCGTCAGTGCGGCGATGCTGGTCCGGCTGGCCTGGGGCTACCGCTCGATGCGGAGGCTGAAACGCCGCGCGCAGCCGCTCCCACTCGATCCTTCGTTGAACGCCGGGCAGCGCCGGGTTCGACTGTGCGCGTCCGGGGAGATCGGCGTTCCGATGGCCGCCGGCCTGTTCAACCCGGTAATCCTGATTCCGGAATCTCTGCCCAGCCAATTGTCCCAGGAGGAGCTGCGGCAGGTGCTGGTACACGAGCTGGCGCACATCCGGCGCTGGGACGATTGGACCAACCTGGCGCAGAAGATCGCGGAGGCCGTGTTCTTCTTCCATCCGGCGGTGTTGTGGATTGCGCGGCGGCTGGACCTGGAGCGTGAGATCGCCTGCGACGACTGGGTGGTCTCGATGACGGGTGCGGCGCGTCCGTACGCGGCTTGCCTGACCAGGCTCGTGGCGCTCGGCGCCTTTTCGCGCGGCCCGCGCCTGGCGCCCGGCGCGGTGGCACGGAAGAGGCAGGTATCACACCGGATCGAGTCGCTGGTGCGCCGCCAGCGCTCAGGAAGCACCCGGTTTTCGAAGATCGGCATGCTGGCGGGATCGGGCGCGCTGGCGATGATGACGCTCCTGGCGGTGCACGCCGCACCGATTGCCGTGGCGGAGCCGTCCATCGCGGCGCTTCCGAGCCGAGCCAAGCCCATTCCGGTGGTCCAAGCCGCCTATGCCAAACCGGCCGTGAGGCCGCCGGCGGCGAGACCCGTGGCGCGGGCGCGCCAGGAGACGGCGCGCTCGATGGTGGTCCAGCAGTGGACCTACGTGGTTTATTTCGAAGGAGGAGAGCAGGTCCGGTGGGTGACCATCCTGTGGATGCGCCCGGCGGCGGTACGCACGTCTCCGGGCCGGACCTGACAGAGGAGAGACAAGATGACGATGCTAAAGAATCGCAAGACCGTGGCGGCGCTGGCGTTGGCCGCGGGTCTGCTGCTGGGAACCTGGATCAATTCCGGCGTCAAAGCCGCGAGCGCGGCCGCCAGCCCGGCGCCGGATGCGGCACAACTGACCGTTCCGAACCCGGTGCAGCTTTCCACCGCGTTCACGCAACTTGCCAAGCAGCTTGAGCCTTCGGTGGTGCAGGTGACAAGCACCGTGGAGCAAAAGCAGGTTCGCTCGCGAGGCCGGGCCACACCTCAGCCCTTCGGCGAGGACGGGCCGGACCTGTTCCGCCGCTTCTTTGGCGACAATCCGTTCGGCGACCTGCCGCAGCAACCGCGGCGCGCCGAGGGCACCGGCTCGGGCTTCATCGTGGACAGGAACGGCTACATCCTGACCAACAACCACGTGGTGGACGGCGCCACCCGGGTGCGGGTGCAGTTGCACGGGAACGACACCGAATACACCGCCAAGGTGATTGGCACGGACCCCGAGCTGGATCTGGCGGTGCTGAAGATCGAGGCCGGCCGGCCGCTCGCCCCGGTCCGGATCGGTAATTCCGACGGCGTGCAGGTGGGCGACTGGGCCGTGGCGATCGGTTCGCCGTTCGGCCTGGAGGCCACGGTGACCGCGGGCATCATCAGCGCCAAAGGCCGCGCCATCGGGGACTACCAACTGCAGCGCTTCCTCCAGACCGACGCGGCCATCAACCCCGGCAACAGCGGCGGCCCACTGCTGAACATCAACGGGGAGGTGATCGGGGTCAACACCATGATTGCGACCAACAGCGGCGCCTATCAGGGCGTCGGCTTCGCGCTGCCCATCAACCTGGCGGTCAACTCCTACAACCAGATCGTCAAGACCGGCAAGGTGTCGCGGGGCGCCATCGGAATCCAGTTCGAGCGCAACCAGAAGCCGGAGTTGCTGAAAGCCTATGGCGGCGGGGCAGCCGGGGTCTTCGTCACGCGGGTAACGCCGCACACTCCCGCCGAGCGCGCGGGCGTCCGCGAGGGTGACATCATCACGGGGTTCAATGGAAAGCCGGTGAAGGATGGCGACGACTTGGTGAGTATGGTCTCGCAGACCCCGGTCGGCAAGCAGGTGCCGCTGGCGGTGCTGCGCGACGGCAAAACGGTGGACCTCACCATCACCATCGGCGACCGCGCCGAGATCGTGGCTGGCGACTCGGGCTCCGGCCGGCCGGGTTCGGAGGAGCGCGGGGGAGAGGAAGGCACGCCGGTGAAGTTGGGCCTGTCGGTTCGCAACCTGGGTGCCGGCGAGCGCGACTCGATGAACTTCCAGGAGAAGGGCGGGGTATTGGTGACCAGTGTCGAGGATGGCTCGTTCGCCGACGACATCGGCATGCGCGAAGGCGACATTATTGTGGTCATGAATCGGCAACTGGTGGCTTCCGCCGCCGACCTGAAGCGCATCGCCGCCGAACTCAAGCCCGGCGATGCGGTGGCTTTGAAGGTGATGCGGAACGCTGCGGGCCCCGGGGCACGCCGGTCGGCGAGCGACTGGCAGACCTTCTTCGCCGCCGGGACACTGCCTCGCAATTGAGAGGCGCCTGCTCAGGCCTCGTCCGGCCCCAGCCAGCCCTTGCTGCTCTCGAGGAACTCGGCACCGGCTTGCTGGCGGCCGGCCGGGTCTATGCCGGTCCATACCAGGCGGGCCTTGACCAGCACCAGGTCGTCGAAGGGCGCCGCCAGGTGAATCAGGAAGTGGTGCTCGGCGCCCTGGACCAGGGGCGTATCGGCGGAAAAGCACATGCCGCCATAAGAAAGGTTGGCGAGGGAGCAGGGACGTGCGCGAAGGTCCGGCTGCCGTATGTCGATCGCGGCTGCCCTGGCGGTCACCATCCCGGCTGGAAAGCGGCAGTGCCGCCGTTGGTCGGTGCGGGCCTGCATGGGCTGCGGAACGGCCCTTACTGTGACTACCATGAATTCGGTCTTAGTTGCGAGCACCGATCAAGACCTCCTGCATTGATGAGGGTACCGGGAAATTCAGAACCCGCAAAGGGGTGGATTTGACTCCCCAGTTCCCACCCCGGAGGGGCTCGCCCCACCCTGGGGTCAAGAGGCGTTCCTGCAGGGAGCGTCGTCGTCCAGGTACTGCTGGGCATACAGGGCCGTGCCCAGCCGGTCCTGGAGACCCAGCTTCGAGTGCAGCCCGCGGATGTGCCAGCGCACGGTTTCGTGGCTGATGGAGAGTTTTTCGGCGATGGCCCGGTTCTTGTAGCCTCTGGCGATCAGCTTCAAAATGTCCTTCTCCCGCGGGGTGAGTTTGGGAGACCGGTTGGCGAACAGCAGTTGCTGAAGCACCCGGGTCAGCAGGCGCCGTTCGATCCACATCTCGCCGCGGGCCAGCGCGCGGGCCGCCTTCTTCAGAATGGCCGGCGAGGCGCCCTCGGTGACGAAGCCCATGCAACCCATGCGCACCAGGTTCTGCACGACGCGATCGTCCTTGGCCGCGGCGTAGACCAGTACCTGAATGGAGCGGCCAAAATCGACCATGTTGGCAAACTCGGCCGGATCGAGCCGTTCCAGGAGCGCTTGGTCGGCGATTACCACGCAGGGCGCCATCCGCTGACAATGCAGCAGCAACTGGTCTGGGGATTCATAGCCCTCCACCAGGATGAAACCGTCCTTTTGCGAGAAGCAGCGCCGCAGGCCTTTCCAATTCCACAGCTTGGGATTGGCGACCACCACCGGAGTGAGGACCGGGCGCTGAGCCAGACCAATGCTCTCGGGCGGGTGAGCGATCTGAATGGGTAAATCGGCGTTCAGCATGGCACTTGCAAGCTCCACCCCGGGCCTACGCCGCGACCGCGAGCACGGTCCAATTCCGTCACCCCCTCCGGAGGGGTACAAACTCCTTCCAGTAGTATAGTACCGGTAGTGACGGGATCGAATCGTCGGAAGCGGACATTATTATGTGCCAACCAGGGGCAGTACTAGCCCGGCTGTGACTACTGTATGGACCCCCAACTCGCTGGTCCGGGCTGTCCGAGTCCCCGATTCGCACCCGTGAGTCCGATTGCTACACATCGCCATAGGGCAGGGTTCCGGAAAACCGGATTTCCGGGGGCACGTTAACGTTGTAAGTGGGCGAAAAACCGGGTATTCTTGAAATTAAGCCGTCGCGCACCGAGCTGGCATCGAACGTGCTAGCGAAAACGTTGGGAAGGTGTACTGCATGGGGTGTGTTGTGGGTAGAGGTTAGCCTATGAGTGGACTCAGGTTCCAGCTCCTGAACGCGCTGCTGATGATCCTCACGGTAGCCGCGGTGATCTCCGCCCTGATCAACTTCCAGCAGCAGAGCAGATTCCGGCTCCCCGACGACGGAGTTCTCTGGTCCGAGCGCGCAAGCGGGGTTGCGGCCCTGCACGTGGTCTCCGGCGGCCCGGCGGCCAACGTCGGTCTGCGTACCAGCGACGTGGTCCTGAAGATCGCCGGCGTGCCGATTGAGAAGGCCACCGACGTCGCCAGCGTGCTGCTGAGACTGGGCGCCTGGAGCAAAGCCACCTACCAGGTGCGCCGGGCCGGCGTGGATTTCGAGACCACATTGATTGTCGGCCAGGCGCCCCGCGACTTCCCCGCCTTGTATTACCAGTACCTGGTTGGCCTCGCCTACCTGGGAATCGGCCTGTTCGTGCTGTTCCGCCGGGGGCACGCGCCCATGGCGCTGCATTTCTATGTGCTGTGCATGGCGTCGTTTGTGCTGTTCACGTTCCACTACACGGGAAAGCTCAACAACTTCGACAAGGTGATGTACTTCGGGAATGTGCTGGCGGGGCTGTTTGCACCCACGGTATTCCTGCATTTCTGCCTGGCGTTTCCCGAGCGTGGGAGTTCCTTCCGCCGCCGTCTTTTGATCGGTCTGGTGTACCTGCCGGCGGTCCTGCTGCTGGCGGTGTTCCTGGGGGTGACTTCGGGGCGGGTGCTGATCTCCATTCCCGCGGTAGAGCTGAATTGGCTGCTGGACCGGGTGTGGCTGGGCTTCCTGACGGGGATGTACCTGCTGGGCGGTTTTCTGCTGAGCCGGGCCTGCCGCCGCGCCGAGGATCCGATCGTGCGCAACCAGGTCAAGTGGCTGCGCAACGGGGCGGTGTTCGGGATCGTACCGTTCGCGATCTTCTACGTGGCTCCCTACCTGCTCGGCGTGTTGCCCTCGACGATGATGGATCTGGCAGTGCTTTCGCTGCTGCTGGTGCCGGTGGCCTGGTCCTACGCCATCTTGCGCTACCGTCTGATGGACGTCGACATCATCTTCCAGCAGGGTTACGTGTACACGCTGGCGACCATCTGCGTGCTCAGCGTGTTCTACGGCCTGATCTTCTCGCTGGGCAAGTTCGGGGACCTCGGGCCGACCGCGGCGGGAGTGCTGATCCTGATCGCGGCGTTCATCTTCCAGCCCATCCGGAACTGGATTCGGGAGCTGCTCGACCGCTATGTCTTCTACAAGGACCGCTACGACTACCGGCTGACGCTGATCGAGTTTGCGCGCGACCTGAGCTCGGAGCCCGACCTGGACGCCATGCTGCGGTCGGCCGCGGACCGGCTCATCCGAACGCTGTCCATCTCGCGGCTGGCGTTCTTCCTGAGCGACGAAAGCGAAACCCGGTTCGAATTGAGCGCGGCCTTTGGCGCCGACCTGCGGCCCGCCCACCGCGGCGAAACGGCGTTGGATCTGAGTTTCCTGACGCCAGAGGCGCCCACCCCGTATTACTTCTTCGAGCGGACGCGGCGCCCGCTGGACGCGCTGGCGAAGAACTGGCCGCCATCGGTGCGGCAGGCCATCGCGGAGCTGGACCTGACCTACTACCTGCCGTGTAGCGTGCGCGGCCGCACCATCGCCTACCTGGGCATCAGCCGCAACGACAAGGGGGACTTCCTCACCAGCGACGACATCGAGCTGCTGGTGACCGTCTCGGGCTACGTCGGCATCGCCATCGAGAACGCCCGGCTGTACCGCTCGCTGGAGCGGAAGATGGAAGCCTACGAGCGGCTGAAGGAGTACAGCGAGAATATCGTCGAGTCGATCAACGTCGGCATCCTGGCGGTGGATCTGGAAGACCGGGTGGAGAGCTGGAACTCGCAGATCGAGCAACTCACCGGGATTGCCCGGGACCAGGCCGTGGGGCGGCCACTCGAAGAGCTGTTCCCGCCCGACCTGGTGGAGCAGTTCACTTCGACCCGCGGGCAGGAGGGCATCCACCATATCTATCGGTTTGAGCTGCGGCCGGGCCCGGTTTCCAAGGTGATCGAAATGCCGCGGCCCGACAACGGGGGCGGCGGCGGAGAGGCGTCCGCGCCGGAGCCCGCGCCGCACCAGACCATCGTGAACATCGCGGTGGCGCCGCTGGTCTCCAAAGACCTCAAGCAGATCGGCCGGCTGATCATTCTCGACGACATCACCGAGCGCGACGAGCTCGAGCGGCGGCTGGTCCAGGCCGACAGGCTCAGCTCCATCGGGCTTCTGGCCGCCGGCGTGGCGCATGAGGTCAACACGCCGCTGGCCGTGATTTCCACCTACGCGCAGATGCTCGCCAAGCAGGTCTCGGGCGACGATCCCAAGACCCGTCTGCTGGAGAAGATCGCCAAGCAGACCTTCCGCGCCAGCGAAATCGTCAATTCGCTGCTTAGTTTTTCACGCACCTCACCAACGACGTTCGATGAACTCAACCTGAACCGCGTCATTCAGGAGAGCCTGGTCCTGATCGAGCACCAGATGGAAAAGGCTGGAATCAGGGTACAATTGGACCTGGAAGAGCACATTCCATTGATTAAAGGCAATTCCGGAAAGCTCCAGCAGGTCTTCTTGAACCTGTTCCTGAATGCGCGGGATGCGATGGGGGCCGGCGGCTCCTTGACTGTGCGGACCCGCCACTGCGGAGATACCGTCGGCATCGACGTGATCGATACCGGCCATGGTATCGAACCGGAGAACCTCAATCGCATCTTCGACCCGTTCTTTACGACCAAAAGCGGTCGCAAGGGAACCGGGCTGGGACTCTCGGTCACCTACGGCATCGTGCGCGAGCACAACGGGGTGATCGAGGTCGACAGCCAGCCCGGGGAAGGGACGCGGTTCCACCTGGAGTTCCCGTTGGCGAGGAAAGCAGTGCATGCCTGAAACCGAAGGTCCCGCCTCTGTTGTCCCGAAAGGGAAGATCCTGGTTGTAGACGACGAAACCGACATCCTCGAGAGTCTGGAGGCCCTTCTGAGCACGGAGGGTTATGCCGTGGACCTGGCTCAGAACGGCGGAGAAGGCTTGCGGGCGGTGCAGGCTCGGGACTACGACCTGGTGCTGCTGGACCTGATGATGCCGGATCGCTCGGGGATGGAGGTGCTGCGCGAGGTGCGGGAGCGCGACTCCCAGCTTCCCATCTTCTTGATCACTGCCTACGGCTCGACCCAGGTGGCGGTGGATGCGCTCAAGGCCGGCGCCACCGACTACTTCCAGAAGCCCTGGGAAAACGACAAGCTGCTGCTGGAGATCGAACGGATCATCGCCAGACACCGGCTGGAGTGGGAGAACACCCAGCTCAAGCGCACCCTCAAGCAGCGTTACAGTTTCCCCAACATCGTCGGCCGCAGCGAGCGCATGGTGCGCATCCTGGACCTGGTGACGCAGGTGGCGCCCAGCCGCTCCACCATCCTGATCACGGGCGAAACCGGCACCGGGAAGGAGTTGATCGCCAAGGCCATCCACGCCAACTCCCCGCGCGCCGAACAGATGTTCATCCCCGTCAACAGCGGCTCGCTTCCGCCCGAACTGCTGGAATCGACCTTGTTCGGCCACGTGAAAGGCTCCTTCACCGGCGCCATCTCTCCCCACAAGGGCTACTTCGAGACCGCCAACCGCGGCACCATTTTCTTCGACGAGGTGGGCACCATCGGCATGGAGACTCAGGCCAAGCTGCTGCGCGTGATCCAGGAAAAGGAGTTCATGCCGCTGGGCTCGACCGAGGTGATGCGCGTGGACGTGCGCATCGTGGCCGCCACCAACGCCGATCTGCACAAACTGGTCGAGGAAGGGAGGTTCCGCGAGGATCTCTACTATCGCCTGAACGTCATCCCCATCACCCTGCCGCCGCTGCGCCAGCGCCGGGAAGACATCCCGTTGCTGGTCGAGCATTTCTTCAACAAGTACTGCCAGGAGAACGAGAAGTTCCTGGACGGCAACGGGCGTAGCGTACTGCGCTTCGAGCCCGACGCCATGCAGGTCCTCAAGGAGCATGCCTGGCCGGGCAACGTCCGGGAACTGGAGAACGTGGTGGAGCGCGCCGTGGTGCTGGCCAGCCAGTCCACGGTGACCGTCGATGTCCTGCCCGAGTATCTGCTGCACGCCGCGGGGATCCGGCTGCGAAGGGATGAGGGTGGAGGGTTGCCCGCCGATGCCTCGCTGTTCGAGATCGTAGCCGACTACGAGCGCGACGTGATCGTGAAACGCCTGGAGGCCGCCAACTGGAGCCAGACCGATGCCGCCGAGGGCCTGCGGGTGCCGCTGTCAACCCTGAATCAGAAGATCAAACGCTTGAATATCGAGATCCGGCGCAAGTCCGACTTGGCCAAAGGGGAGAAAGGGGGGCGACTACCCTCATTTGAGGGGGTAGAATAACCTTCGGTGGGGCATTGACACCCGCCCTCCCAAACTGCTACAGTTCCAGCTTCGTACTGTTCTCAGGTAGTGCCGAAGTGATTCTGCGGGTGGAGTGCCTGCGCGTACGGCCCGCACCGATATAGCGAGAAGACTCCATGAAGCAGCAGTACTTCATTCTCGTGCTTGCCCATTCTCTCCACGGCAAGCTACGCAGAGTGCAGATTCCTCAACGCGTCATCTACGTGATCCTGGCGCTCGCCGCCGTCGGAGTGTTCACCGTACTGGGCGCCGTCACTTCCTACGCACGGATGGCCTGGAAGGTTGCCAATTACAATTCTCTGCGACAGGAGATCACCTCGCTGAGGGCGCGCTACCAGAAGCTGCAGAGCGAAACCAAACAGACCAACGACCAGCTCGCCAACCTGCAATTGTTCGCCAGCGAGATCTCGATGGCGTACGGATTGAAGCAAAAACTGGAGGGGCCGGCGGATATCTCCTCGGAGGGCCGCCTGATTCCGACGATCCAGCAGTCGATCCAGGAATACGACCTCCTGCGTACCGCCAACATCACCAGTTACTACCATCGCTATTCCCGCCCCTGGCTAATCAACACTCGTCCCAGCATCTGGCCGGTGGACGGCCGCCTGCAAGGAGCCTTCGGCCGGCGCACAGACCCGTTCTCGGGCGAAGGCGCGATTCACACGGGAGTAGACATCACCGCGCCCATCGGAACTCCGGTCCGCGCGGCGGCCGACGGGGTGGTGGTGCATGCGCAAGTGATGAGCGGATACGGCCGGCTGGTGGTGATCGACCACGGCAACGAGTACCAGACCTACTACGCTCACCTCTCCAGCTTCGAGGTCATCCCGGGACAGGAGATCCGCCAGGGCGAGGTCATCGGCGCCGTGGGCGCCTCGGGCCGCGTTACCGCCCCGCACCTGCACTACGAAGTCCGCCGCCACGGCAGCCCCGAGAACCCCGCCCGCTACCTGGGCTCGACGCGAATCGCGCAAGCCGCCAAGCGGGACTTTCCGTTCTGAAGCGAACTGGGACTGCCGGCTGTCGAGCGTCAGCCTTCTCTATGCTAGGATGCTGAGTGATGGCCGCTGGGCAGGGGTGGACGCGGCGGGCGATTCTGTCTTCTTGGGCCGCGCTCACGGCTCGTGCGGCCTCGCCGGAAAAGAGCCGGGCGTTTCCGTCCGAGCGCGTGCGCTTCGCGGATCGCGCCACCGAGTTCCTGGTCTTGCGTCTGACGGATCCTTCCCACTCCTGCTTTCTGCCTGCCTGCTACGGACGCGCGGTGTCGCGGCACAGCGCCTTTCTGTTGTACTGGAGCGATCGCACGGGGTCGCCCCAGGGCTTCCGCATGGACCTGAAGACCGGGGAGTCCCAGCAGGTGACGGCGGCGCACGATTTGGACGGCTCGTCGCTGGCGCTGCTTCCGGATGACCGCGGCTTCTGCTACTTCGATGGCCCGTCGCTGCGCTTGGTTACGCTCTCCAACCTGCGGGAGAGAGAGGTCTACCGTGTCCCGGACGGCTCGACCAGGGGGCCGGGATTCAGTGTCGCCCCGGACGGCTCGCGCGGCTTGCTGGTCGAGATCCGGGATGGCATGTCGCAGCTCCGCCAGGTCGGTCTCCCGCGCGGCGGGGCGAAGACGCTGCGTGGCTCCTCCGTCCCGCTGGCGCATCCGCTGGCCAGCCCTCAGGGCGACGCGATCCTGTACCGCGAAGGCGCGGATTCCTTGACCGTGATCCGCCAGGATGGCCGCGAGGGCCGCAGCCTCGCGCTCGCGCCCGGCAAGACGGGGCCGGCTTTTTGGTCGCCGGACGGCCGGACGGTGCTGTACCTGAACCTCCCGGCGGAGCCCGGAAAGCTCAACTCGATTCGCGAGTCGGATGCGTGGGAGAACACCGACCGGCTGGTTTCTCCGACCAGTCAGTTCGTGAGCTTCTCGCCGAACTCGGATGCCTCGGTGTTTGCCGGCGCCAGCGCCAGCCGCGCGTCGCCTTACGTGCTGATTCTGCTGCGACGCACCCGCCGCGAGCTCAGCATCTGCGAGCACCTCGCAAACGATCCGGCGCGCGTGGGACCGCGGTTTTCGCCGGACAGCCGGCAGATCTTCTTCCAAAGCGACCGGTACGGTAAGCCGGCGATCTACTGCGTGCCGGTGGAGCGGCTGGTCGAGCCGACCTCCGGCGTGTAGCGGCTGGGCGACGCGCCAGTGGTATCGGTGCACTGGTAAACTGGGGATGCCCATGAAAGCAGCGCCATTTCTTCTGCTTGCGCTTCTGGCCGTTCCCGCACGGCCCGCGACCAAACTGCTGGTCACCGTGGTCGAACAGAAATCCGGGAGACCGGTCACCGATCTGAAAGCGGCGGATTTCACGGTTCTGGACGACCGCACGCCCCGGCGCGTGGAGGCGGCGGAATTCTCGGCGGGGCTCATGGACGTCATGCTGCTGCTCGACACGAGCCTGGTCGGCGGGAGGGTGCAGCCTCTGGCCGCCGATCTGATCCAACAGCTCGAGCCCAAGGAGCAGATGGCGATCGTGTCGTTCCACTCCTCGGCCGATCTGATCCAGGACTTCACTTCGAGCCGGGAACTGCTCGGGCGCGCCGTGGCGGGGGTGAAGTACGGCAACAGCCCGTGCGTGCTCGACGCCCTTTACGCGGCCATTGACGGCGGATTCCAGGGCAGCAGCTTCCGGCGGATCGCGCTGCTGCTGACCACCGGGGTCGAGGGGCCCAGTCGCGTGTCCGAGCGCGAGGTGATCCGCCTGGCCCGGCGCAACGGAGTGTCCATTTACCCCGTGTACGTGGTGGGGGCGGAGCGGTCGATGCTCGAGAACCTGGCGCGGCAGACGGGCGGCGCTTCGTTCAACCTGCGGGACATGCACAAGACCCTGAATGACCCGGGGGCTAAGCGCATCTTCGAAGTGCTGCGGTCGCACTACACACTGACGCTCGGCGGGAACCTCTCGCTGGGCGAGAAGCTGAAAGTCGAAGTTGCGCGGCCCATGAAGCTGCTGGTGTCGGCTCTGCCTCTGGAATGACGCGGATCAGCGCGCGGTCTGCACCTTGGGTGTCGCCAGGTACCCGGAGATCTCGTCCTTCCCTACTTGGTTGACCACCAGTTCGTAGGGCTGGTTGGACTTGGAGAAGACGTAGAACTGGAGCGGCTCGTTCACGCCCTTGTCCTTCTTCTCCACCGGCTTCTTATCGTCCGCAATCACATCCAGCGAGTACTTGCTCTTGTTCGGTTCGGCCTTCTTCAGCACGATCGCAATGTCGCCGACCTTCTGCGGAGCCTTGGTTTTCCTGAGGTGCTCGAACTTGAAGTAGTTGCGATCGCCTCGGGCGACGAGCGCGTTCAATTCCTTGCCGTTGGTGGCGATGAGCCCGCTCATCTCGCCCATATCGCCCCGCACGTGCTTCAATTCGGAGATGGTCTTGTCCAACTCGGCCTTGGTGGCGCTGAGGTCGGATTTGACGCCGCCCACATCGGTCTTGACTTCACCGATCTTGGTGGCTGCGTCGGTGGTGGCCTCTTTGACCTCGGAGATCTGGCTGGCCACTTGCGCGGATTGCCGTTTCTGTTCCTCGGCGAGCTGCGCGGTCAGGACCTCGGCCCTCTTGAGGAGCTCGGTCTTGGCTTGGCCGACGGCCATCGCGGCCTGCCGCTTGGCGGCTTCTATTTCCTCTTTCATGCTTTCAAGGTTGCGGCGGCTGGTGGCCGTGGTGACCGAGGAGCTCTCGCGCAGGGTCGCGAGGTCCTTCTGGACCGACTTCTCGAGGTTCGCGAGATCGGTCTGCACGCGGTCCACCAGTACGAACATATAGACAGTGGCAGCCAGCAGGGCGATGACGGCGCCAAACAGCACCGCGGTACTCAGGCTCAGACCCGAGCCGCTGGAGGGAGGGTTTTCAAGATCACTCACGGCAAGCATGCTCCTTTTCTGGGGTTCCTCTGCATTCTAACACTTAGGAGCGACCGGAGTGCGGCGGCCCGCTCTTCAGCGCCGGGCGCGCAAAATCCAGGTACTCCTGTTTCGAGACTCCGGGCTCGAAGCAGCGCCGGCAGCGCGCCTCGTACACTCCCGCCGCGCCCACCACGATCAGCTCGTCGGATGCCACCAGGCGTTGCGTGTGCTTGGCGGGATTGCCGCAGCGCATGCAGATCGCCAGCGTCTTGGTGATCGCCTCGGCCAGGCACAGTAACTCCGGCAGCGGGGAAAACGGCCGGCCCATGTAGTCGGTGTCCAATCCGGAAACGACCACCTGCTTGCCGCTGTCGGCCAGCCGGGTGACCACGTCGACCAGGCCGCTGCCCAGGAAGTTGGCCTCGTCGATTCCAATCACCTCAGTGCGCCAGTCCAGCTTGGCCAGGATGTCGGCGGCATTTTGGACCACCTCCGACTTCATCCGAATGTCGCCGTGGGAGACGATTTCGTCGGGCGAGTAGCGGTCGTCCAGAGCCGGCTTGAACACCTGAACGCGCTTGCGGGCGATCATGGCACGGCGCAGGCGCCGGATCAGCTCCTCGCTCTTGCCCGAGAACATCGGGCCGCAGATGACTTCTATCCAGCCGAGACTGCCAGTGACGAGGTCCATCGTGAATATGATACCGTGGGGCCGCCTGGCCGGCCTCACCCTTCCATCCACCGCCCTGCCGGTCACCGGAGCCGGGAGACTCCGAAGCTCCGGCCATCCCCCGCAAAACGCTAAAACCATCCGCATCCTGGCCGATGAGGTCAATGTGAGCCAGTTCTTCGAGAACGCCCGGAGCATCTTTGAGGCGGCGGAATCGGCGTCGCGCGCTGGACAGGTCCCCTCGGACCTTACCATCCTGATCGGTGCGGAGGGTGGCATTCAAATGGTCGCGGACTCCGACTGGCCGCTGGAGCGCCTACTCGCCCATCGCGGTGCGCAGATGGCGTACCGGGTGGGCGAGCGGGGCGGAAAAGTGCGGTTGGAGGGGCGTTCGGGCTCGCACACCTGCCGGCTGGAAACAGCCCATCGCGAGCGCGAGGCGCTGTGGGGGCCGGTGTTCGGCGCGTGACCGGCCGCGAGCCCCGGAGGCAAACCCGGCAGCGATAGGGCCGAGGAACGCGCTACGTCAGGCCCGCCTCGCGCAGGAATTTCGCCGACTCTTCCGGCGGAGTGGGGTTGATGTAGAAGCCGGTCCCCCATTCGAATCCGGCCACCTTGGTGAGCTTGGGAATCAATTCCATGTGCCAGTGGTAGTAAGGCAGCCCGTGCTCCTGCAAGGGCGCGGTGTGGATCATGACGTTGTAAGCCGGCCGTTCGAGCACCTTGTCGATTTCCCGCACCAGCACCGGCATCACCCAGCCCAGGTTGTGGAAGGTGGGCACATCGGAATCCTCGAAGTTCGAGAAGTGCCGCCGCGGTAGCACCCAGATCTCGAAAGGAAACCGCGCCGCGTACGGGCAGACGGCCAGGAAATGCTCGGTCTCCAGCACGACGCGGCTGCCGGTGTTTATTTCCTGCCGCAGGATATCGCAGAAAATACAGCGCTCCTTGAGGTCGTAGTAGCGCTTGGCGCCCTCCAGTTCCTCCTGCACCCGGCGCGGCATCACCGGAAGCGCGATGAGTTGCGAATGGCTGTGCTCGAGGGTGGCGCCGGCGGCCTCGCCGTGATTCTTGAAGGCCAGGATGTAACGCATCCGAAGGTCCTTTTTGAGGTCGAGGAAGCGGTCGCGGATGGCCCAGAAGATGTCCTCGGCGCGTTTTTCGGACATTTCGCCGAGCGTGACGTTGTGCTCGGGGGCCTCGATGATGACCTCGTGGGCGCCGATGCCGTTCATTTTGTCGTAGAGCCCTTCGCCCTGGCGGTCGAAATCGCCTTCCACGCGCAGGGCGGGGAATTTGTTGGGCACCACGCGCAGGGTCCAGCCGGGCTCGTTGAGCCCGCCGCTCTGGCGATACGCCAGCACCTCCGGAGGCGTCTTCTGCTCATTGCCGGGGCAGAAAGGGCAGAACCGGTCGCCTTTGGGGATCACCTGCTGGCGGGAGAAATCGGCGGGGCGGCGGCTGCGATCGGTGGCGATGATGACCCATCGGCCGGTGACCGGGTCTTTTCGAAACTCAGGCAAAGGAGCGTCCTCCGGAGAACCGACAATTATAGCGTCTGCAGCGCCGCGAAGGCATCCGCCGAGTGGCTGATGGCGGGCGGCTCGGTGAAAACGATGCTCACCAGATCGAAACGGACATGCTCCCAGGGGATGTCGGCGCGGCGGGCGTAGTCGCGGCCGGCGCGGAGGAGAGCGGCGCGCTTCTCCCGGTCCACATTGCGGTCCGGGGCGCCGTATTCGTCCTTGCTTCGGGACTTGACCTCGACGAAGACCAGCGTGTCGCGCTGCCAGGCGACCAGGTCGATCTCGCCCCCTCCGGAGGGCGGCCGGTAGTTGCGCGCCACCACGGTGAAGCCGCGGCGCTCGAGGTAGCGGTGAGCCAGGTCCTCCCCGCGACGCCCGGCAGCCTGGGCCGGGTCCCACCGCCGCAGGCGCGCACGATGGCGCGCGCGGTCGGCCAGCCGGTACAGCCAGGTCATCACTTCAGCACCTCGAACTCGAACTCCATGACTTTGCCGCGAACCACGTAGCAGCAATAGTGCTCCCAGAATAGCCGGATGCGGCGGAAGCGGTTCACCAGAACCTGGAGCCCTAGCATTCTCCAAAAAGCCAGTAGCTTGACGCGGACGGAAATCTCCCGGAATCTGGCGCGCGAATAATAGCCGAACCCGCCGTGGTCCTCGCCGAAGTAGCGGAAGGAGAAGCTGTTCAGGTGCCAGCGGTGGGTCGGGTCGCAGAACGAGCTGAAGTCCGTGTAATGCGGGGTGACAAGATGAACCCGGCCCCCGGCGCGCACCAGGCGGTGGAACTCCTCCATGCTGCGGATGACGTTGGTGACATGTTCGATGACGTGTACGGCCAGCAGGCGGTCGAAGGAGTTGTCGGCGAAGGGGTACGGAAACCGGTCGAGGTCGCAGAGGACGTCGGCGGCGCTGGCGGGGTTCGAGTCGATGCCGATCGCGCCCGGAGCTTTCTTGATGCCGCAGCCGACGTCGAGGACTCTCAAACAACGCTATCTTAGCAGACCGCCTTCAGCCAACAGCAGGCGACGCTCTCGGGCGAGCGCGGCTTGCTGTCGGCTGTTGACCGGAGGGTTGTAGGTTCGAGTCCTACCTGAGGAGCCAGAGTCCTGCTTGGCAGCCCAACCTGAACACAAACCAGCCCCACCGCGCCGTTCGCAGCCGACGATCTGCTGCGCTCGTTCGAGATGAAGAGCGTTCTCCGGTGCGGGTGATTTGGGCGATGCCGCCGAATCCCGCGACCATACTGAATTGAATCCAAAAGGCCGAGGAAGCACAGCGTCAGTGGGGGCAGCTCTGTGCCATATTGACTATTTTATCCAAAATAGGTAATATGGCTGATGGGTGGTGACGCCGATGTCCAACGGTCGCCTTCTCATCGTGGATGATGAGCCTTCGGTTCTCGTTTCTTACGCTAATTCTCTGACCGACGCGGGGTTCGAGGTGACTCAAGCCTTGGACGGCGCCGATGCCATGCGGCGTGTCGAGAGTAACCAGTTTGACGCGGTTTTCAGCGACCTCTCGATGCCGAAGATCGACGGCTTGACACTTCTGCGCCGCCTGCGCATCCGTTCTCCCGAGTTGCCTGTGATCCTCATGCTCGACGCGCCAGACAACCGCGCCGCGATCAAGGGAACGGAGTTGGGGGCACTCCAATCTTTGGTTAAGCCGATTGCGGCGGAATTGCTCGCAGAGACGGCCTCTTATGCGGTTCGCCTCTGGCGTTCGCGGCGGCATATCCCGGCGACGCTGCAGGATTACCGCAGTGAGCGGCCGGAAGCCATTTCCGTTTCTGCAACCGATGCGAAGAACGAGTTTGGCCGCATCCTCGAGAAAGTGATTCAGGGTGGCACGGTGGTGATTACCAAGCACGACGCCCCCAAAGCAGTTCTGATTTCCGTGGACGAGTTCGATGCCATGTCGCGCGCCAACCGGGTCAAGCTCGACACGCTGAGCGGCGAGTTCGATGCGCTTCTCGCCAGAATGCAGACGCCGGCGGCTCGCGCTGGCATGAAAGCCGCTTTCGACGCATCGCCGAAACAACTAGGACAAGCTGCGGTAGCGGCAGCGCGCAAGCGTGGCTGATAGAGCCCAAACCTCCTGCATCTATGTTTTGGCGGGGGCCAACGGTGCGGGGAAGAGCAGCATCGCCGGCGCCATGTTTCTCGCACAACGCTCCGAATACTTTAACCCGGACGAAGCAGCCAGCTTGCTCCTGTCCGCCAATCCTGGGATCACGCAAGCGGAAGCGAATAGCGCAGCCTGGAGCCAGGGAAGGCGACTTCTCGAACTCGCAATCGCGGAACGGTTGAACTTCGCGTTTGAGACGACGCTCGGAGGGCACACGATCCCGGCGCTGCTCGCCTCAGCGCTGTCGGCGGGAATCGAGGTACGCATATGGTACGTGGGCCTGAGCAGCGCCGAGCTTCATATCGCACGGGTGCGGGCGAGAGTCGCGAAGGGCGGCCACGATATTCCGGAGGCAAGAATTCGCGACAGGTATGACCGCAGTCGTCTCAACCTGATTCAGCTCATGCCGAGACTAACAGAACTTCGCGTCTACGACAATAGCGAAGAAGCCGATCCAGACGCGGCCGCGACGCCACAACCAAAGCTTGTCCTCCACATGGCTCGCGGCAAAACTGTGAGTTCGTGCGATCTCGCGGTGACTCCGGAATGGGCTAAGCCCATCCTTGGGGCTGCCATAAAGTCACAACGGTGAGCGCATCCGCGCCATCACCTACGTTCGCGCCAACCAGCCGGTAAAGGGATGCCGAGACGGAGTTCCATACGGATCGTTTTCAGCTCTTTCGGGGGTTGCCGAGGGGAACGCAGCCGCTGAAAACAGGTGGCTTGTTGGACGGAGTTGAATTTGAAACCGACCCACTGCCGCACAGCGGGAACAAGCAGCCTGCGATATGCTCTGGTTATGATCTTCCGGATGCTCACGCTCTTGCTCCTGCTTGGCACGCTGCTGGCCGCTCAGACGCCGACTGCGGCGCCCACGCTGAAGATTCCGCCGGCCGCCCAGGCCGGGCCAGGATTCAATGCCGAGGCCGCCACCAGGGCCTACCTGGCAACGCAGACCCCGGAGCAGAAAGCCCGCTCGGACGCCTATTTCGAGGGCGGCTACTGGCTGATCCTTTGGGACTTTCTCTACGGCGCCGCCATCCTCATCCTTCTGCTTGTCACGGGCTTCTCGCGCCGCATGCGGGAGGCCGCGGAGCGAATCACGCGGCGGAAGCCGCTGGTCACCTGGCTCTACTGGGCGGAGTACTCGGGTGCTCTGTTCGTGCTCGGAATGCCGCTGGCGGTCTACGAGGGGTTCCTGCGGGAACGCCAGTACGGGCTGATGAACCAGACCTTCCCAGCCTGGTTCGTGGACCAATCGAAAGAGCTCGCGCTGGGCGTCGTGCTGGGCGGCCTGGTGGTGATGGCGCTGTTCGGCGTGATTCGCCGCCTGCCCAGGACCTGGCACGTCTGGGGCGCCGTGGTGACGATTGTGTTTCAGATGCTCTTCATCCTCATCTTTCCGGTGTTCGTTGCGCCCATGTTCAACAAGTACACGCCGCTCACCAACGCCCGGATTCGGGAGCCGATCCTGCGCCTGGCGCGCCAGAACGGCATCCACGCCAGCGTCGTTTACCAGGTGGACGCTTCCCGGCAAAGCAAGCGCGTGAGCGCGAACGTCAGCGGCTTCCTCGGCACGGAGCGCATCACGCTCAACGATAACCTGCTCAACCGCTGCTCGTCCGAGGCGATCCTGTCCGTGATGGGCCACGAGATGGGGCACTATGTGCTCAACCACTCGTACAAGATGATGGCCTTTTGGACCATCCTCGCGGTGGCGTTCTTCGCGCTGTTGCGGTGGGGACTCTCGTGGTCGCTAGCACGCTGGGGCGCCCGGTGGGGCATTCGCGACTTCGGCGATCCGGCGGTTCTGCCGCTTGCGATTCTCATCCTGTCGGTCCTGTTCTTGGTTGGCACTCCCGTCATGAACACGCTGGTTCGCACGCAGGAATACGAAGCGGACATCTTCGGACTCAACACCGCGCGGCAGCCCGACGGCGAGGCGGAAGTGGACCTGCTGCTCGGCGAATACCGCAAGCTCGACCCCACGCCGCTGGAAGAGTTCATCTTCTTCGACCATCCGAGCGGCCGCACGCGCATCTATGCGGCCATGCGCTGGAAGGCCGAGAACCAGTGCCTCGGTGACGCCGCCAAGCCCTGCGCGCGCTGAGGGCGCCAACGGATCAGGGGCTTTCCGCCTTCTTAGCTTCGGGCTCGCTGTAGTTGCGCCTCCTAGCCCGAAGACCCAGATCGGATTCGGCCGTGCCGCTGGCGGGGCGCTATTCTTTTGACGACTCGATCCGGACCCCCTAGAATGGAGGTGATGAAGCGCAAGACTCCCAGGTCGTTCTCCTATGCAGTCTTCTACGAACAGGCTCCTGAAGGCGGGTACGTGGCGTTCGTTCCGGCTTTGCCTGGTTGTCACACCCAGGGTGACACCTTGGAAGAGACGGAGCGCAACGTCAAGGAAGCCATTGCGTTGTACCTGGAGAGTCTGGCCGCCCACGGGGAGGCGATTCCCGAGGAGGGGCGATCGTTTCAGGGGAGGGTGACCGTTCCCGTCTCTGTTCCCGCTTGATTCATGGCCAAGCTTCCGTCTCTGACTGCGCGGGAGGTGGTCCGGGCGCTCAAGCGCGCCGGATTCGTCGAGGACCGGCAAAAAGGAAGCCACCTGATGTTGATTCACCCTGGGACGAAGGCTCGAACTGTGGTGCCTGTTCATCCCGGCCGGACCATCAAGGAACCACTGCTGCGCGCCATTGTTCGGGACGCAAACCTCTCGGTCGACGAGTTCATCGAGTTGCTTTGACCTAGAACTGCGGCTCCAAGCTCCTGCAATTGGCCGAGCAGTCCGACAATCAGTTAGCGATCTTCAGCAGAGTCCCACCGTTTGGGCAACTGCAAGCTGTCGCCTGCTACGCCGCCGTCTGGCGGAGCGCGCGATCCAGCTTTCGCAGGCAGTCCTCGAGGACGCCGCAGGCGAAGTCGGCCTGCTTGGTTGTGATGACCAGCGGCGGGCTGAGACGCACGGTGTTCTGGCCGGCGCCCAGCACTAACACACCGCGCTCGAAGGCCATCTGAACCAATTGGTCGCGGAGGTCGGGCGCCGGTTCGCGGGTGCGCTGGTCGCGCACGATCTCGATGCCGATCATGAGGCCGAGGCCGCGCACTTCGGCGACGTGGGGGAAACGTTGCGGCCAGTCGCGCAGGCGCGTCATGAGGTGCGCGCCGACCCGCGCAGCGTTGGCGATCAGGCCGGATTCCAGCAGGTCCAGGGTAGCGAGCGCCGCGGCGACCGCCACCGGATTGCCTCCGAAGGTCGAGGCGTGTGCCCCCGGCTTCCAGTCCATCAACTCGGCGCGGGCGATGATGGCGCCCAGCGGCATGCCGCTGGCGATCCCTTTGGCCGTGGCCAGGATGTCCGGTACGAGGCCGAAGTGCTCGCAGGCCCACATCTTCCCGGTGCGTCCCATGCCCGACTGGACCTCGTCGGCGACGAGAAGAATCCCGTGCTGCCTGGCGAGCCGCTGCAACTCATCGAAGAACGTCCGCGGCGGAACCAGGTACCCACCTTCGCCTTGAACTAGCTCGAAGACGATCGCGGCCACCTCCTCCGGCGGCGCCACGGTGAGGAAGAGCCGCTCGATGGCCTCGATGGAAGCGGCGGCGCTCTCCTCGCAGCGCGGATAGGGCACGTGGAAGACGCCCGGCACCAGAGGCCCGAAACCGCGGCGTTGGACGGCTTTGCTGGCGGTGAGCGAAAGCGAACCCATGGTGCGTCCATGGAACCCGCCCAGGAAGGCGATGAACTTGTCGCGACGGGTGTGGTAGCGGGCCAGCTTGAGGGCGGCCTCGATGGCTTCGGTCCCGGAATTGCCGAAATAGACACGGCGCGGGAGGTTGCCCGGCGCACTCGCCGCCAGCCGTTCCGCCAATTCGACCATGTTCTCGTAGTAGAAGTCGGTCCCCGACATGTGAATCAGGCGGGCGGACTGCTGCCGGATGGCCTCGACGACGCGCGGATGGCAGTGGCCGGTGGAGGCTACGGCGATGCCGGCGTTGAAATCCAGAAAACGATTGCCGTCCACATCCTCGACGATGGCCCCCTCGCCGCGTTCGGCCACCAGCGGATAACTCCGCGTGTAAGAAGGGGATAGCACCTTTCTGTCCCTCTCGATGAGGGCACGGGCGCGAGGGCCGGGCAGAGCGGTGACGATCTGCGGCAGACCCGGGCGGACGGCGGCACTCCTGACTCTCATAGAAATCCTCCTGGTTGAGACTTGGAAAGACAGGGCAGCTAGGTGGGGGTCAATCGGAGCCAAACAACCCGGGCCGCGAGTTGGCGGGCACGTTCGCCATCATACTTCCAATTTAGCGCCCTTTTGGCGGAATTCCAAGGGAAAACGCACAGGACAAGGCACGGGACAAGGCGGAGCCTTATCCTACGGGAACTGGTATGCTGGCAACGTGAAGGGGCTGTGCTTTACCTGCCTCCGCGGGTGCACCAACTGTTGCCGGGAACGGGGCTTCATCTACCTGACGGAAGAGGACTTGAAGCGCGCCGCTGCGTTCCTGGGCATGACCCCGCGCGGGTTCGAGGAGCGCCACGTGTACCGCACCAAGCACCTGCTGCGGCTGCGCAAGCCGCGCGGCTCCCAATGCCCCTTCCTTCGGCCGGACGGCTGCGGCATCCATCCCGCCAGACCGACTCAGTGCCGCGCCTTCCCCTTCTGGCCGGAACTACTGGGCAACCGTCAGGAGTGGACCGAGGCGGCCGGCTACTGCCCGGGGATCGGCCGTGGCCCCCAGGTTTCCGTCGAGAGCGCGCTCGGCGCGGCGCGCGAAATGCGCCAGAGTTATCCCGGCATTTACGGTTCGGAGAATCGAGCGTGAACATGGTCTGGCTATGGAGGCTGTTGCTGAAGGGGGGACCGGCGGGGCTGCGGCGCCAGGCGGCCGAGCGCCTGGGGCGAGAGCCTGGGGATGCGATCCTCCGGCATCTTGCGGCAGCCCGGGTGGATCCCGACCCGGGTGTGAGATTGGCCCTGGTGCGTGCGTTGGATTCCCGAAATACTCCGGAAGTTCACCGGTTGCTGGCGTTGGGCCTCAAGGACCCGGATGCTGAAGTGCGCGGTTGCGCCGCGGAGCAGGTCACTCGCAGGCTGCTGGCGGCGGTGCTGGGCGCGGATGCGGGGACGTTGGCCGAACTGCTGGAGGCGGGCGCCGATCCCAACGCGACGGGCGGCGAGGGCCAGCCGCCGCTGGTGGTGGCGTTGAGGGATCTCAAGGGGCAGGCGGCCGAGGACCTCGCCAGCCTGCTGCTGGAGGCGGGCGCCGATCCCAACCGGACCGGACCCAAGCGGATCACTCCATTGGAACTCACTCTGGGCGCTGGCTCGGCGAGGCTCGTCCGGATGCTGCTGGAGGCCAAGGCGGACCCGAACGGGCGGACTGCTTCGGGCCTGTATCCGCTCCGCCTGGCTGCGAGCTCGGGTAAGCCGGAGTTGGTCAAGGAGTTGTTGGCCGCGGGCGCGAAGGTGGATCTGGCCGACCAGCAAAGCCAGCCGCTGCTCGTGTCTGCACTCAAGGACCTCAAAGACCCGGCCAGAGAAGAGGTGGCGGGCCTGCTGTTGGAGGCAGGCATCGATCCGAATCGAAGCGATCGCAAGGGCCTGGTGCCGCTGGAGTGGGCGTTGCGGGAACGGCGGCACGGCCTGGTCGCCAAGTTGCTGAAAGCAAAGGCTGATCCAAACGCAGAGACCAGCGACGGGAGGACGCCGCTCGGCTGCGCCGCGGAATCCGGCGCCATCGAGACACTGCGCTGTCTGCTGGAGGCGGGCGCGGACCCAAACGCGGGCGGAAAGACCGGGTGTCCGCCGCTGCTGGCAGCGATCCGCGATGGTCCGCCGAAGCGGCGGGACGAGGTCGTGCGCGCACTGCTGGAGGCGGGCGCCGATGCGAACCGGGCGGATGCCGAAGGGGTCAGCCCGTTGGAGTGGGCCAGTGCGAAGGATTCCCAGGGCTCGCTGTTGAGCATGTTGCTGGCGGCCAAGGCAGACCCGAATGCGCCAACCAGCGACGGGAAGTACCCGTTGATCAAAGCAGCGATCGCCGGCAACCGGACCGCGGTGCGCCTGGTGCTCGAGTATGGAGCCGACCCGGCTCAGACGGACAACCGCGGGCTGACAGCCGTGGACTACGCTGCTGGCCCGGCCGCTCTCGAGGTGATCCGCCTGGTGGGTGAAGCCAGCGAACGGCGATGAGGCCGCGGTTCTGAGCCGGCGGCGATCCGGTCAGGTTTCTGGCGCGCGGACGGGATTTTGGCGTCCCGCGCGGCGCACGCCCACGTAAGTCATTGACTCCAAGCACTCTATCCTCTGGCCCCGCACATGCACAAACGGGGCTGTCATGCTGGACCCGATCGCGGGAAGCCTGGAACGCTACATGGACCTGCTGAGCGCCCGGCAGAAGCTGGTCGCCTCCAATATCGCCAACGCGGACACACCTGGATACAAGACCAAGGACATCGACTTCCAATCGGAGTTCCGGAGCCTGATCGCTGGGGGGACCCCAAACATCACGGAGGTCGGCGGGCTGGAGACCAAGCACGATGGCAACAACGTGAGCGTGGACCGCGAGGCGCGGTTGCTGGCCGAGAACGCCCTGCGGTTCGTCGTCGCCACCAACCTCATGCGCACGGAGATCCGCGCGGTGCGCAACGCCATTGACGAGGGCAAGAGCGCATGAGCCTGTTTTCGCTGCTGTCGGTGAGCGCCTCGGGGATGGCCGCGCAACGTACGCGCGCCGCCCTGCTGGTGGAGAACCTGGCCAACGCCGAGACCACGCGGACCCCCGAGGGAGGGGTCTACCGCCGCAAGGACGCGGTCTTCGCCAGCGAGGCGGTCTCGTCGCCATTTGCCTCGGTCTTCGAGTCGGAGATCGGAGCCGCCGGCACCGGGGTCGCCGTGTCGGATGTCATCGAGGATACGCGGCCGCCGGAGAAGCGTTACCTGCCCGGCCACCCGGACGCCGACGCCGAGGGATACGTCGCGTTCCCCCGTGTCAACCCCGCCGAGGACATGGTAGACCTGATGGGCGCGACGCGGGGCTACCAGGCCAACGTGGCGGCGATGTCGGCGGTGAAGAGCATGATCAACAGCTCGATTGACCTGCTGCGCTAGGAGCAACGCCCATGTCTTCCGCGATCACCCCGATTTCCCCAGGCGGCCTCAGCCCGGCCATCGTCCCGAGCCTGGCCGAAAGCAGCAGTCCGGGAGCCTTTCAAAGCGTGCTGGAGAGCGCCATCGGACGGGTGGAGGACCTGCGGAGCACGGCCAGTCAAAGCGTGCAGCGGTTTCTCGCCGGGGAGAACGAGGAACTGCATGGAACGGTGCTGGCGACGCAGCGGGCGGAACTGGCCTTCGAACTCTTCCTCCAGGTCCGCAACAAAGTGGTGGCCGCCTATCAGGAAGTCATGCGGATGCAGATGTAGCCTGGCGCGCTCATGGCCCAGATCAAGAACCTTATTGCAAGTCTGAGTGTCCGGCAGCGGATCTACATCATTGCCGCCGTGGTGCTGGTAATCGGTTCGCTGTACGCCTTCACGAGCTGGAAGCGGGAACAGGACTTCCGGCCGCTGTACAGCGGGCTGGCGCCCGAGGACGGCAACGCGGTAGTGCAGAAACTGCGCGAGACGGGAGCCGAGTACCGCCTCAACGACACCGGGACCGCAGTGCTGGTTCCCTCGGCGCGGGTGGCGGAACTGCGCCTGCAAATGGCCGGCGCCGGCCTGCCCAAGAGCGGGCGGGTAGGCTTCGAACTGTTCGACAAGTCCAATTTCGGGGTCACGGATTTCACGGAACGCATCAACTACCGCCGGGCGATCGAGGGCGAACTGGAGCGCTCGGTGATGGCGCTGGCCGAAGTCGAGCAGGCGCGGGTGCACGTGACCTTCCCGAAAGACTCGGTGTTCCTGGATGCGCGTCAACCCGCCAAGGCCAGCGTTTTGGTGAAGCTACGGCCCGCGGCCAGGCTGTCGCCGGCCAATGTGCTGGCGGTTTGCCACCTGGTGGCCAGCGCGGTGGAAGGCCTCGCGCCGGAGGCGGTCTCGGTGCTCGACATGAACGGCAACCTGCTGAGCCGGCCGCGCCGGTCTTCGACGCTGGACGGCGAAGAGCCTTCCGAGGCGTCGCTGGACTACCGTCGCCAGATCGAGAAGGACCTGGTCGCGAAGGTCACGGCCACGCTGGATCCGCTGCTTGGGCCGGAGAAGTTCCGGGCCGGGGCGTCGGTGGAGTGCGACTTCACCGGGGGCGAGCAAAGCGAAGAGACCTATGACCCAACCCGGTCGGTGATGGCCAGCGCGCAGAAAACCGAGGACATCAGCGGAGCCAACCTGGCCTCGGGCGTCCCCGGCACGGCTTCGAGCCTGCCGCGCCCCACCTCGCGACCGGGTTCGTCCGGCACGGGGATGACCCGGCGCACCGAGAACATCGCCTACCAGAGCAGCCGCCTGGTGCGGCGCACGCGTCTGCCGCAGGGAACGGTGAAGCGGATGTCGCTGGCCGTGCTCCTGGACCAGAACGCCCGCTGGGAAGGCGCCGGCCTCCAGGCCAAACGTATCATCGAGCCGCCCGCTCCGGAGACCATGAAGGTCATTCGGGACCTGGTGGCGGCGGCTACCGGGCTGAACACCGGGCGTGGCGACCAACTCATCGTCGAAAGCCTGCCCTTCGAGGCGACCTTGTCGGCCGAGCAGCCGGGGATGCCTTCGGGACCCGCCGCTCCTGCTCCTGCCGCGCCCCAGACCTGGCTCGAGCAACTGATGCACCAGAAGAACCCCATCCTGCTTGGTGCGGTCGGTGGGATCGTTCTACTGCTGCTGGCGTTGTTGGCGTTCCTGTTCTTCGCACTCAGGCGGAAACGCCGCGCCATCGGACTCGCGACCGCGGTGGGCGCTGGCAGAGGTATCCCCGCTCTGGAGGCTGGCGCGACGGCGGAACAGGTCGAGCAGCAACTGGAGAGCAGGCTGGCCGAGCAGCAGGTCCTCAAGCACCAGATGGACGCTCAGACGCTGGAGTCGATCAAGCTGCCGGCGGTCTCCTCGAAGAAGTCGGAGGTGCTCGCGAAACACCTGGTGGAGACCACGAAAAAGGACCCCACGGCGGCGGCCCAGATCCTGCGCACGTGGTTGTACGACGAAGAGTGAGCGTGGAGGGGGGACTGCCCCCCTACAGTCTTGACCCTGCGCGTCCGATAAATACACTCCGAGGAGAGGTGTATGTCATCCAGTTCGACCGCTACGCCAGACAGAGTGGGTCCCGCCGCCAAAGTGGACCAACGCTCGGGGAAATACCTGACCTTCGAGCTCGGCCGCGAGGAATTCGGCATCCAGGTGCTCAAGGTGCGCGAGATCATGGGCATCCAGGACATCACGGCGGTGCCCCAGACGCCAGTGTACGTCAAGGGTGTGATCAACCTGCGTGGGAAGGTGATTCCGGTCGTGGACCTGAGGCTCAAGTTCGGCCTGCAACAAGTCGACTACACCCAACGTACCTGCATCATTGTGGTCCAGGTGACCGGAGAAGCGGGCGCCATGTTGGTGGGAATCGTTGTGGACGGGGTGTCGGAAGTGCTGAACGTCACTGCCGCGGACATCGAAGACACGCCGGATTTCGGCCATGGGGTGAGTACCCCGTACATCCTCGGAATGGCCAAGGTAAAGGGGAAGGTGAAGATCCTGCTGGAAATCGACCAGGTGCTGAGCAGCCAGGAACTGCAAGGCATCGAGCACGTCATCCACTGAGCGAGGATGCGTGCCCGGGACCGGCGCCATTTCGGCGTGCAGTGATACCGGCTAGTCCGTCGGATCCGGCCGGGGAGTTCTTGCGGTGCTCTTGGGCAGCGGGGGCTCCTTGATGTACTCGGCCGGAATGTCCCCGGTAAGCGATCCGAGCCAGGCGACGATCGACCGCACTTCCGCATCGGTCAACTGCCTTCCCAGTTGGTACTCCGCCATCTGCGAGACGGCTTGTTCGAGCGCCGGCACCTTGCCAGTATGGAAGTACGGCGCGGTCTTGGCCACGTTGCGGAGCGACGGGACCTTAAAGACCATGCGATCCGACTCGTTCCCGGTCACCTTAAAGCGCCCCGGATCGGCGGCATCCGGGAAGGGCTTCACGGCTCCAAGCTTCTGGTACAGGTTCCCGCCTAATAGCGCGCCGGCGTGGCAAGTCTGGCAGCCTGCCGCCATGAAGGTATTGAAGCCGGCCTTCTGTTCCGCCGTCAGCGCGGCCTCGTCGCCTTTGAGGAACCTGTCCCAGGGGGAGGGGGTGAGCAGCCTCCGCTCAAACGCTCCGATGGCATTGGCCATATTGTCGAAGGTTACCGGGTCTTTCTCGTTAGGGAAGGCGCGTTGGAAGGCTTTCACATACTCGGGGATGGACTTCAGCACGGCAATCGCTCCCTTACGGGAGGGCATTGCCATCTCGACCGGATTCAGGACCGGGCCCTTGGCCTGCTCCTCGACATCCGCGGCGCGTCCGTCCCAGAACTGCGCGAAATGCAGCGCCGCGTTATAAACTGTGGGCGAATTCCGATCACCGCGTTGGCCCTTGTGGCCGGTAGAGGTGGGTTCGTCGTCGATGCCGTAGTTGGTCAGCTTGTGACAGGTGTTGCAGGAGATGGTTTGGCTCTTGGAAAGGCGGGGCTCATAGAACAGCATGCGTCCCAGCACGATCTTCTGAGCCATGGGGGCGCCCGAGTTGACCGGCAGCAACTCGGGCAACGGTGCGAATGCGGCCAACTTTCGAGAATCGACCGCTTGCGATGCGGAGGGCTGCCTGCCGCAGCCCAGGGATACGAGGAATCCGACAGCCACGGCAATCATGAGGAATCGCGTGTTTCGCATTGCTTCACCCTCAACTCGGCTCTTCCGCTCCGCAGTATACAACTATTCTGGGGATTGGACTTCGTGAGTTTCGCTTGAATCGCGCAATCGCGCAGCCGCGGTCTCGGGAGTGATGTCGCGCTGGGGCATCGCCAGCATCTCATAGCCGACCATGAACTTGCGCACGGTGGCCGAGCGGAGCAGGGGCGGATAGAAGTGGGCGTGGAGATGCCACTTGGGGTGGGCCTCGCCGTCGGTGGGCCGCTGATGGAAGCCCATGGTGTAAGGAAAGGAGGCCTGGAAGAGGTTGTCGTAGCGCGTGGTGAGACGCTTGAGGATATCCGCCAGGTCGTCGGGCTCGGTGGCGGTCAATTCATCCAGGGCGGTGGCGTGACGTTTGGGGAGGAGCAGGGTTTCGAAGGGCCAGACAGCCCAGAAGGGAACCAGCGCCACGAAGGACGTGTTCTGGCAGACGACGCGCTCGCCCGCGGCGCATTCCAGGGCCCGGTAGTCGCACAGCAGGCACGATGTCTTCGTGCCGTGGTAAGCGGCCTGCGATTGCTGTTCTTTGAGCGGCTCGTTGGGCAGCGTCCGGTTGGCCCAGACCTGGCAGTGGGGGTGCGGGTTGCTGCACCCCATCATGGCGCCGCGATTCTCGAAGATCTCGACATAGTTGATGGAAGGATTCAGTCCCAGTTCCTGGTATTGCGCGGTCCAGGTATTGACCACTTCGCGCAGGGCGGGGAGGTCCATCCGCGACACGGTCAGATCATGACGCGGCGAGAAACAGATGACGCGGCAGATGCCGGGCTCGGTCTCGGCAACCAGTAACCCTCGCTCCTCAAACCGCTCCAGCGGGGTGTCGAGCCGCAACGCGGCGAAATCATTCTCGAAGACGAACGTCGAGGTGTAATGCGGATTCCGTGCGCCGCCGGCCCGCGGGTTCCCAGGGCAGAGGTAGCAATCGGGGTCGTAGACCGGCTGGAGCTCGCGGGCGACCGGTTCGACCTGGCCTTGCCAGGGTCTCTCGGTGCGGTGCGGGGACACCAGCACCCACTCGCTGGTCAGCGGGTTATAGCGCCGGTGCGGATCCCGGCTCCAATTCAGCATTCCCCATTATGGCCCGGAGGGAACTACACAGGCTGAAGGCCTGTGCCACCTAGAGTGCCAGCTTGCCGCCGAAGAGCATGTCTCTCAGGGTGAACTTGACCTTGACCTCGCGCGGCCCCATGGCGGTCTCGAAGGCGACTTCCTTGTCGTCCAGGCTGATGCCGGCGCTGCGCGGGAACAGGAAGCTGATGGTGCGGCCATCGGGCGTGGCAGCCGTCTCGACCCGCGTGGGTGCGATGGCGTCCTTGCCCTTGATCCTGAGCGCGGTCGCTGCTTTCATGCGTTCCTGTATTTGCTGTTGCATGCGCTCGATGCGCTCCTGGTCGGGCGGTTCTTCCTCGCCTCTGCCCCGAGGGCGCATCATGGGGAGTCCGGTGACCGTGACCACGTAGAATTCCTGCGTCCATTCGGCAACCTTCTTGGTGTCCTCGGGCGACTCGATCCGGGAGGCTGCCGCGCGCAAGGGCGCCGCGCTTTCCCAGCGTACGGTCACCGCCGAGTTGGGCATGCCACCCGAGCCCTCTTCGCCGCGGGGTCCACCCATGCCAGGGCCACCCATCCCAGGTCCGCCCATGCCGGGACCGCCCATGCCGGGACCGCCCATGCCCGGACCTCCCATGCCGCCGCCCCCCATGCCCGGGCCACCCATGCCACCCCGGCCGCCCATGCCACCTTGCCGGCCCATCCCGGCCATTCGATCCGGGTTGAAACTGAGGCTGGCTGGCTTGGCCCAGGGCGACTTGGTCACCAGTCGCTGGACATCCTTGTCGGTCCAGTCGGAGGGTTGCTTATCCTGCCAGAACTCGCCCGCCAGCAGAATGGCGGAACCTGAGATCAAAGCGATCACGGCTGCGTTGCGAAGTAACATCAGATGCTCCTTAGATTGAGAGGACAAGGCTCGAGCCTCATCCTACGGCAACAGCACCATGGGAGCGCGGCGGAAGGCGAACTTCTTGGCCACCTCGTCCACCACGCTGACCTGGCACGTATACGGTCCGGGCGCGAACGTCGCCAGCGGGATCCGGAAGTGTACGCCCACGACGTTCCCCTTTCCGGGCGTCTCGGTCACCCGTAGGGGCTCAGACTCGAATGCCCTGAGCTTGCCGCGGAAGAAACTCACGCTGGCGGAGAGGTCCGCGCTCTTTTGGGAGGGTTCCGCGCCGGCGTCGTAGACCTCGAAGAACACGTAGAGGTCCTGATCCTTGCGATATACCTTGGTGATGCTTGGAACCAGCTTGAAGCCGTCCTTGACCAGGGGGTCGTCGGCAAGCAGTTTCTTGTTGCGCTCGGCCGAGCCCACCGCGGCGGAAAGCGGCTCGCGCTGATTGGCCCAGACCACCGAGCTGAGGCGCAGGGATTTCTGCTCGGCCACTACGTCGGGCACGGTGAACTTGGTCTCGAACGTCCCCATCTTGCCGGTGGCGTTTTCGCGGCACAGGAACTTCAGGGTGTACTCCCCCGGCATCAGCGTGAAGCCACTGCCGTATTCCAGGAACCTCTTCCCCAGTTGCCCCACGTTCTCGCCCTTGAGTTTCACGTCGATCGAGTCGCGCACGGTGCCCGCGATTCTTCCCCTGGCGTCGCGCACCTGCCCGATGAAATCCAGGACCGTGCTTTCATTCCCGCCCTTGCGGGCCAGCTCGAGTTCCGAGCCGGGGATCTTCACCGCCAACGGGACGAAGTACCGGTCGCGGGCCAGCCGGAAGTAATTCACCTCGAGGGCGAGGGTAAGGTCGGTAACCGGGTCGCCGAGCAGCAGCGCCTCCTCGAGTTGCCGCTCCTTGTCCGAGGCGTTGTATTCCTTGAACTGTTTCGGAGCGAAGTACCCGGAACGGTAGTCCAGCTTGGCCTTGAGATGCGAGGCGAGCTGCACCTTGACGCGGCGATAGCGGCCGTCGAGCGCCGGGTTGGTCGAGTAGTAGCCCAGGATGTAGTAGCTGGAAACGCTCTCCTGGGCCTGGCGTATGCCCAGCGTGAGGTCGTTGGAGTCCAGCAGCGCCTTTCCGCCGGTGTCTCCGGCGAGCGTCGTGAGCGTCTCCTGGGAGTCGTTGAAACTGGCCGCGCGGGACCGCTGAGCGGCTCCCGCGTACATGGCATTGCCTCTGGCGGAGGCCTGGGTCGCGTCGCCGCCGGCGGGAGTCGCCACCAGGCCACGGGCGTCGATGGTGTAGAAGGAGACGTTGGAGCGCACCGCCGCATTGACGGTGGCGCGCAACTGGGACTGGTTCTCGACGCCGGTCTTGCCAACCCCGCTCGAGAAGTAGACCAGGGCTTTCTTCTCGGGCAGCGACGCGAGCATCTTGGCGGCCGATTCCAGCGCGCTGAGCTTCCGGTCGGTGTTGAAGATGTTGAACTCGGTGTCGTCGGCGGTGAAGGCGGCGCCGGTATCCTGCGCGGCGTCGTCCGTGTCGGTCTCGCCCATGGCGGCCAGTTCGCTTCCCTCGCCGATATGGAAGCCTTTAATCACCTGGAGCAGCCGCTCGCGGTCGGCGGTGAAGTCCTGAAGGACCTGGAGCTGATTGGAGAAGGCCATGATCGCGACCAGGTCCGCTTCGGTCATCTGCTGCTGAAGGAACTGCGTGGCGGCCTTCTGCGCCCGGATCTGCTCGGGCTGCTCCATCGAGGAAAAATCGAAAAACAGCACCATCAGCCGTCGGTCCTTGTAGCGGATCTGGCCTGGCTTCGAGGTGCTGATTGCCTCGCGCACCGGGGCTTTCGGCGCGGGCGCGGCGGGCCGAGCCGCCAGGGTGGGAGCAGGCTCGAGCGGAGGCAGCGGGGCCGCCTCGAGTTTCTGGTATTCGAATACCGAGAGCTTCTGGGGCTTGTCGTCCTCGGAGACCGTGAAGTCGCTCGCCTTCAGGTTCTCGATAGGGCGGCCGGAGGAATCGCGCACTGCCACGTTGACGATGACCAGTTGGCTGGTCACGTTGAAGGTGAATTCGCGTTGCGGCTGCTGGCCGCCGGCGGCAAACGCGGTGAGAAGGAGAACTGGTGTGATTCGCATGGCTAGAACCGGAAGCGCAAAGTCGCCTGCATCGTTCGCATGTTGCCGGCGGCGAGCGGCAGTCCGTAATTGGAAGCGTTCACCGTGGTCCCGATCCGGGTGACGTTCATGATGTTCAGCGCATTGGTGCTGTCCATTCGGAGGTCCAGGCTGCGGCGGCCCTCCCCCAGCGGGAAGTTCCGGCCCAGCGATATGTTCGTGGTGAAGCTGAACGGCCCCGGAATGGTGTTCCTGCCGGCGTTCCCAAACTGGCCCGACGGAGGCAGCGCGAACGCCAGCAGATTGAACGGGCCCGTTCCCACTTCCACCGGCAACCCGGTGGCTTCCGCCCTGGAGCTGCCGAGGGCGCCGGTGCCGCCCGCGTCGGAGCGGTTGCCCAAAACCGTCGCGGTGAACGGCGAACCGGATTGCGCGGTGATGGAACCGCTCAGAGTCCAGTTCCGGACCAGTTTGCCGTGCCAGCCCTTGGCTGCGAAGCTGCTGGTGGTCCCGCTGCCGGGGGAGGAAAACATGTAGGACAGGCTCAGCGTATGGCGGTGGTCGAAACTCGACAAGCCGCGCTCGGCCCGGAGGTCGTTGGCGTCCTGGGCAACGACATTGCCGCCGCCGCCGAAGGTCGAGGCGTTGTCAATGGACTTCGAGAAGGTGTACAGGAGGTTGGCCGAAAGCCCGCGGCGGGAACGCCGGCTCAAGCGCGCCTGCGCGGCGTGGTAGATCGAATTCCCGTTCGAACTGTCGAAGGTGAAGCCAACCGCGTTGCCGATCTGACGCCGCTGCTCGGCGGTCAGCGGAGATCCGGCCGCGGACCGGTTGGGAATCCCCTGAATGTCCAGCCGCGTGCCCTTGGTGCCCAGGTAGCCCAACTCGGCCACCATGGAAAGCGGCAGGTCGCGCTGCACCGAGAAGTTCCAGGTCTGGGCGTAGCCAACCTTGTAGTTCCGGTCTACGGCGTAGGTGTTGGTGATTTGAGTGGTAGCCGAGCCGACAAAACCGTCCTGCAAGGTGAGTGGGTTGGCCAGACTGGTCTGGAAGGTCGAGGAATTGGCGAAGGGCGGCTGCTGGGCCATCAGGGATGCCGCCTGGTTGTAGACGCTGCCGTTGAAGTAGACTCCGTAGCCGGCTCGGACCGTCATGGCTTTCTTCGGGAACGGCTTCCAGGCCACCGCGAGGCGCGGCGCGATGTTGTTGCGATCCGGATTGATGAGCCCCGCGGGGAAGACGCCGGTGTACGGGCCGGTCGTTCCGGGAGTCACCGCGGCCACGGCGGTGAATCCCGGGGCGATGTCCAAGTTCGCCATCCGGTTGTACTTCTCCGTCAGAGGGGACGGCAACTCATAACGCACCCCAAGGTTGAAGCTGAGGTTGGAGCGCAGACGCCAGTCGTCCTGCGCGAAGAAGCTGTAGTTGGTGCCTCGGAAGTAGGTGTCGGCGCTTCCGTAACGAATGGTGCTGGAGTTGGGCAGGCCGAGCAGGAAATCGGCGAAATCGAAGCCGGTCGAGGCCAGCGGCTGCCCGCTGGAATCGAAGCCGCTGCTCGCCAGCCCGCTGAAAACGAAGGAGCCGCGGCCGTTCTGGTCGCTGCGGTTGTTGAGCTGAAGGCGCTGAACCTGGCCGCCGAAGGTCCAGGTGTGCTTCCCGCGCACAACGATCACGCTGTCGGCGATGGTCGAGGTCTGGTTGCGCATGAGCGCCGCCGCCGCGTCCGACAGACCTCCGAAGTTCGTAAACGAGAGGTTGGGCGGGCCGTAGTCGAGCGGGTTGCTGGAGGTCCCCGCGATGCCCAGTTGAGCCGCCACGTTCGAGCCGTTGGCGAAGAACGGCGAAGTGCTGGTGCGGTTCCGCGAAAAGCTCCAGCGCAGATTGTTGATTAGGCCGGTTTTGAGGTTGTGCGCCCAGGAAAGGTTCAGGCTGATTCCGCGACCCCCGACGGTGTCCTGGAACCCATAGAGCTGTTGGGCTTGAGATCCGCGCGACTGGAGGTTGAAGGAACCGCCGATCCGGTCCTTTTGCGTCAGGCTGTGGAACATGCGCAGGCCCAGGTTGTCAGTGTTCTGCGGATAGGATCTTACGATCTGGTAGTTCTGCACCGAGCCGGGCTGGTTGGGCAGGGGGATGTACTGGAGCAGGCCGCTGGCGGCGGCGTTGATGCGCGCGGCGGGGATCACGTTGTTCGGGAACGGCTGGCCGGTCGACGGATCATAGATGGTGATTGGCCCGTTCGCCATCGCCTGGGAGAAGTCCCCGGCTCTCTCCAGCGCCGAAGGCAGCGTAGACGTGGCGTTATATGGGCTCCGGCTGCGAGTGCCGGAGTAGTTGACGAAGATGAAAGTCTTCGGGCTGTTGATGAGCTTGGGAATGCGCAGTTGGCCGCCGCCGGAAAACCCGAAGCGGGCCTGGGCATAGGAGGGCCTGCTGACGGCCTGCCCGGTGAGCGAATAGGGGCGGGCGTCCAGTGCCGAATTGTCCAGACTGAAGAAGAAGGCGCCGTGGAACGTCTCCCGGCCGCGTCCGCTGCGGTTCCCGAACACCATCGCTCCCTGGCGGTTCTGCCAGCCGGGACGTTGCGGCCCACCAGGACCGCGCTGGCCGCCCTGTCCCATCCTGCCTCCCGGGCCGCCAAAGCCTCCACGACCGCCGAAACCGCCCGGTCCGCCCATTCCGCCCATCCCTCCCATGCCTGGGCCGCCGCCCATTTCCTGGGGGCCGCCCGTGGCTCCCGGCGCGCCCTCGAACCCGGGTGGATTTCCCCCTGTCGCCGCTCCCGGCATCCCAGGGCCGCCGGGGCCGCCGAAACCCCCGAACGCCATCATGTCGCCCTCCTGCCGGGGCATCTGCAAACCTCGGCTCAGGCTGCCATTGACCAGGAAGGACTCGTTGGCGTTCTGGCTCAGGTCGGAGCCGTTCTGGATATCGGAAGTGGGCTGCGCAGCCAGGGCCGCAAGCGCCTCGGCCTGCATGGTCTGGTTCACACCCAGCCGCTGGAAGGAACCGTTGGGGGCGTTCGGCCGCGCACCTTGCGGCGCGGCGGGCTTGGCGGCGGCCGCCTGAGCCGGGGCTGGCTTTGGCTCGGCCGGCTTCGGCGCGGCTGCCCGCGGTGCAACGGCTTGAAGCGGGGCTGCCTGCCGCGGCTTCATCTTCAAATCCCAAGCCAACGTCCCGGCGGCCGGCACGTTGAGGATGCGGCTGGTTCTGTCGAAGCCGAAAGCCTCGACCTCGACGGTCCAGGCCCCTGGCCCCAAGTCCTCGAACACGTAACCGCCCGAATCGTCCGTGCTGGTGACGACTTTCGAGTCCCCCAGCGTGGCGGTAACGATCGCTCCGGGGATAGGAAGTCCCGCCGAGGTAACCGAACCGCGCTGTTCGGCGCCCGCCAGCGTCCCAGCCGCTAGCGCGGCGGTAACGAGGAATCGTTGGATCACAGCAACCCTCACACTGCTCCTTGAGAATCTGACCTCGACGTAAGGATGTCCCGGAGAATGTGAAGGTTACCGCCGTCGAGGCAGTGGCTGTAAAGAATTGTAAGAGGGTCAGGAGGGAGGGGAAGTGTCGATTGTGAGCCGTGCCAGCCAGGGTTCTCGATGTGGGGACGCTGGTATACTGAAGCCGGAGGTGACTGCGTGACCGAATCGCTGCTGAATATCTTGCTGATCCAGGTCAACTTGGTCCTGCTCCTCCTACTGATTACGATCGCCCGGGTACTGCTGCGCCGAGGGGCCCTGATCGCGCTGGGAGCGATCCTCCTGGTCCTGTGCCTGCTGCCAATGGTCTTTAGGCACTGATCGACCCATGCGGTTGGGATGCGAGGTGGCGTAGAGAATCGCAGCCCGTCGAGCCGCCGAGAGGTCGCCGTCGCGCTCGCTGTCTCAGAACCGAAGCCGCAGCGACAACTGCATCGAGCGCGGGCCTCCGGCTTGCAGGGAGGGAGCCAGGCCGCTGTTGGGGCTGCCGTTGCCCATCATCAGGTTGAGCATCGAAGCCGACTGCCCGAATAAGGGGCTGGCGAGGTACCGCACGGGGTCGCCGAAGTTGGCGTGATTCAGGGCGTTGAACGCCTGAATCCGGGCGTCCAGGGAGAGCCGATCGGAGACCCGGAACTGGCGGCCTGCCGCCAGGTCGATCTGGTACATGCCAAATCCGCTGACGACGTTTCGTCCCAGGGTGCCTTGGGCCAGGTTGTGTGGCAAAGAGAACGCCGCGGGATTCAGGCGCTGGCCGGCGGGTACGGACGGGTCGGCGATCCAAAGCGGAACGCCGGCCTGGAGGTCCGGCCGGATCACATTGCTCAGCCCGAGGCCCAAGGCGTCCTGCCGGGTGAGGACATCGATGGGAAAGCCCGTCCTGGCGCGGAACATGCCGTGCAGCGCCCAGCCTCGAGTCAATCGAAGGCGCCCTCCGGGGACCTCGTAGGAGAAGGCCGCAGCGAGCGCGTGCCGGGCATCGAAATTCGACGAGCCGCGGTCCTCGGCGGCTCCGAATCCGGTCTGCACCAACTGGAGCGCCGAAGCGCAGGAAACCGTGTCGATGGAGTGCGACCAGTTGTAAGAGAGGATGCCTTGGAGGCCGCGGGCCATGCTGCGCCGGTACTGGAGCTGCAAAGCGCTGTAGTCCGCAGCCCCGTGATTAGTGGCCACGGCGACGTCCACGGCACCGATGTCCGGCCTGAGGTAGGCCTCGCGCCGCAGCAGGCCGCGTCCCGCCGAGCCCACGTAGGAGACCGCGCCCAGACCCTTGCCGCCCAGCGCACGTTCCAGAGTAACGTTCCATTCGGTGGAGAGCGGCAGGTGCAGGTTGGGCGCCACTCCGTACCGAATGGGGATTCCCACGACCATGGCGGCCTGGCCATAGGGCGCGCCCGCGGACATCCGCAGGCTGTTGTAAGGCGCGCCATTCACGGCATCCGCCTCGGCGCTGAATCCGGAGTCGTAGTAGACCCCCACTCCGGCCCGGATCACGGATCTTCCGTCGCGAGTAAGTCCATATGCCACACCGACTCTTGGGCCGAAGTTAAAGTAACCCATTCGCCACAGCGCGGCTCCCTGCGTCAGGGCTTGAGCGGAGGACTGATCGACGTTCGCCGAAACCAAGTACTCGGCGCTGCGCAAGGCCGCCGAAGCCGGGTTCAGCTCCCAGCGCGACCCGTAAGTCAGCGTGAGCCGCGGATGAATGCGCCAGGTGTCCTGGGCATACAACGAGATGTTCCGCACCACGCTCGAAACCTGCGAGGCTTCCGAGTAGGTCACCAGCATGTTCTGGTTGGCCGCCAGGTCGGCCAGACTCTCGAAGGTGATTCCGACGCTGTACGGGGGCCCACCGCGGCGGGGCGCCAGGCGCCGGTAGTCGCCGCCGAACCGGAACTGGTGCGTTCCCCGCGTCAAGGCCACGGCATCCACGAGGTTGAACTGCCGCTCGCTGTTTGTACCGGCCGTGCCGGTAATCAGCTCTCCCACTCCCCCCACCGATAGCCGGTAGAAGGACTCGCCCGCGGGGACGGCGATAGGCAACGACAGGCTCGAGAGGTCCAGCGGTACTGCGCCGCCCTCGGGACTGGATCGCCACCGGGCGTCAACCCTGGTCTCAGCCGTGTTCAGCCGGAGCTCATTGTTGAGCCCGGGGCTGACCAGAGCGGTCAGCCCGACCGTCAGATTGTCGGAGCGGAACTGCGAAACGTTGATCTGGGAGTACCCGGACTCGGTTGCGGAGGGCGTCCGGCTGTAGCGTGCAAACAGGCTCAGGCGCGCACTGAGGGCGTGGTCCAGCCGCAGGCTTCCGGCATCCAGCCGGGAGGGTCGCGAGGCGCTGGCAGTCAGCTCGGCCAGCCCGTAGGTCAGGTCGCGCCCATTGGGCAGCGGGAAGGCGTTCAGGATTGGCTGAACAGGCCCGGGAGAGTACTGGCGCAGCAGAAGCGACGGCACGGCTTCCACCCAGGAGTAGGGTTGTTGCAGACGGAGACCCTCGTAGGAGGCGAACAGGAAGGTGCGGTTCCGGCGCACCGGCCCGCCAAACACGGCGCCGAAGTCGTTGAGACGAAGCGGGCCGCGGGCCTGCCCCGCGGCGTTGGCGAACCAGTCGTTGGCCTCCAGAAGCTGGTTGCGCAGGCCCTCGAACAGGCTCCCGTGGAAGTCGTTCGAACCCGACCGGCTGCTGACCACCACCTGCGCCCCCGGCAGGCGCCCGAACTCCGGGGAGAAACTCGAGGTCTCGATGCGGAACTCCTCGAGCGCTTCGATCGAGATGAGGTTGTGCGTGCTCCCGAAAGCGGTCATCCCGGGCAGGGAACCACCGCTGAACTGCGCCGGCATCCCAGTGCCGCTCACGCCGGTATTGGCGCTCACGCCGTCCAGCGTAAAGTAATTCGTGTTTGCCCGCTGGCCATTGGTAGTGAACTGGCCGGCTTCTCCGGAGGTGGCCGGAGTCACCAGGACGCCGGGGGCCAGCTCCAGCAAACCCAGCAGCCCGCGACCGTTCAGAGGCAGGCTGTCGATCAGTTCCCGCCCGATCACCATCCCCACAGATCCATCTTGGAGGTTCACTGGGGCGGGACCGCCCTCCACCGTTACCTCCTGCTCCATACTGCCGACTTGGAGCGTGAAGTCGATCCGGGCGTTCTGGGCGACCTCAAACCTCACCCCCAGCCGTGCGACGGTCTGGAAGCCTTCCTTGCGCGCCGTGACCTTGTAGAGGCCCGGCTGGAGCGAGGCGATAAGGTACATCCCTTCCTGGCTGGAGCGGGCTGAGCGCCGGATGCCGGTGGCCTGGTTCACCACCGTCACGGTGGCGCCGGGAACTACCGCATCGGATGGGTCCTTGACCAGGCCGAATACCTGTGCACCCTGCTGCGCCTCGAGCGCAGCCGAGAGAAGCAGGCAGCCGGACACGACCAGGGCCAGGCGCATTATCGCGTGCTCTCCCTCATAGTATCGCGATATGCCGCCGCGCGCGCCCTAAATCGTGCCAGGGCATGGGTTAGCCGCGCGGGAATCTCAGCCGGCGCCAGGCGGGTATCGGCGCCGGCCAGCAGCACGTTCAGGAGCTGGTCGGCTTCCTGGGCCGCAGCGAACACCTGTCCGGAGCCCGCCTGCCAGTCCGGCCGCAGCGCGGCATCGCCCGGCGCGGGCAGCTCCCCCGCGCCCAGTGCCGTCAGCGCGGGCATGAGGGTATTCACGATTTCGGTCGCCGTTCCGGCCAGCGCTTGCGCATGTTCGCGGCGCAGGGTAGCCAGCAGGCTTCTGTCGCCTTCGCCGAGCTGCGACTCCGCGGCAGCGGGGAACCGCTGCGCCAGGTTTCGCAGCGCGTGAGCGCGGGACATGGCGACCTCGCTGAGGTCCAGAGCGCGGGCGGCGAACTTCTCGAACGCCACCCGGCCACCAACGGCCTTCTCCATTTCGGCCTGGAGAGGCACACGCGCCGCGGCAACCGACATGGCGGCCCTAGCGGCGTCCGCGTCGGGGCCCAGCGGCTGCGGGTCGTCGAATCGCACGGCCACGCCCGACAAGCGGGCCAGCGACGACCGCACCTGTTCCTGCCGCTGAGGCTCGATTCCAGTGCCGGTCACCACCAGTTGCCGGCCGCTTCTGCTCAACTCGATCGGCTCTCCCAGGTCCGCGCCGATCTGGTGGAGCGCGGCGATTACCTGTAACTCCTGGGTGGCCCTGGCATCCGTCTCGACGCGCTGGGGCGGCGCGGCAGGTCGCGGCACGCCCTCGGGCGCCTGGACCTGCGCGATCGCCGGCGCCTCCGGGGAGGGAACCACCGGCTCGCCGGGGACGGCAGTGATCTCGACCCACTCGCTGCCGCGGAACTGGAACGTCTCGCTGAGGGGAGCAAGGTCCTGAGCGCGCAGGGTGATGGTCGCTTCGGTCAGAACGCTGTGAGCGGTGGTGGTCCGAATGCGGTACATACTCGGGTCGGGCGCGCCAACCGGTTCGACCTCGTCGCGCTTCTCGGGGAGCTGCTCGCGCCAGGCGGCATAGGATCGGGCGCTCAAGGGGTCTTCCCAATTGAAGCGCGCGGCGGCGAACAACGCTTCGACGGGTGCGGCGCCGGAGGCAGTCTCCGCGGTGTGAACGGCGGGGCGCGTGAAAGAGCGGGTGCGGGTGCGCACGCGAATCTGCCGGTGCTCCCGCGGGGTGGAGGAGTCCACGGCCACGGCTTTTCGGAGCAGCTCGGCGGCGCTCACCGCCGGCGGCCGCCCGAATCTGTACGCCGCCAGGCACGCCAGCAGCACCACGGCGGCGGCGGACAGCCAGCGGCGCGGCGCCCGGCTGGGAGCGATGGCGCGCGGCTGGTCGAATCTCTCCATTCGCACGCGAATGTCGGCCCAGGGCCGAGGAGGCGGCGGCAGGTTCGGTTTCAGCACCGCCTCTTGGTAGCGCACATAATCGCGGATGCCTCGCGCCAACTCCTCCAACTGCGCACGGCACCCCCAGCACGCCTCCAGGTGGGCGCGGATTGCCGCCGCCTCCCTCGGCCGCAGCTCGCCATCGGCGAACCGCAACAACTGGTCTTCGCCAGGGTGGAGCGCACCGAATCTAATCATGGCTCGCCCTCCTCAATCTCGTGATCGCGCGGCGCAGGAACTCGCCGACCGTGGAAGTGCCGACCCCGATCACCTGGGCGATCTCCTGATAGCGGAGACCCTCGGCACGCAAATACAGGCAGGATTTCTGCTGCGCGGACAGGCCTTCGATGGCGTGGTGCAGCCGCGCCATCCTCTCCTGCTCGATCAGCGCCTGCTCGGGGCTCTTCTCGGGGGCCGGCAGACAGGATTCGATTCCCGGCTCGAAAGGGAGGACGTAATCCTGCCTCTCCCGCAGGTTGAGCCCGTGGTTGTGGGCCACACGGAATACCCAGGCCCGCGGGTTGTGAATCGTCTCCCCTTTCCTCAGCGCGACATAGAGGCTCAGGAATACGTCCTGCGTGGCATCCTGCGCCAGCGGGGGATGGAGGCCCAGAGTCAGCAGGTATCGGTAGACGTCCTCGCGCGCCTCCAGGAACAGCCGCTCCACCTGGTCGTGTAAAGTCATCGCGGCGCGCTCGAAACGCAGTCCCGCCAACTGCAATCTTTCCGTCCCGTCTTGGGCCGCCGGATCGGGCATGACGTTCGCGCAACCAGGGGCGCTCTACTGCGTCTGGACGCAGAGCTTGGCCCCATCGTAGGACTGAGAGCCTCGAATGGTCACCGTCAGGTTCGAGTCGACGCCGCTGCCGCATGGGGGAGTGCTCGAAGCAGGCTGCGGAACCCGAAAGTTGACCTGGTACAAACCGACCGAGCCCGCCGCCAGGCCGACATAGGTCGGCTGAGACGAGGCCGCTGTGCCCGAGCCGGGGCGGGAAGTGCCGGCGTTGGGGCGGAAATCGAGATCGATCCGGACAGCGGCAGCTAGCGCGCCCCAGGGCGAGGGCGCGCCGGAGATCGCCAACGGGGTGGTGCTTCCCAGCCCGTAGGCATAGATGACCAGCTCCTCGCCGAACTTCGCCGGCTGCGAGGCCGATACCAGGGTGCCGTCGGCGTGGGTGACCAGAGACTGGCAGGGCAGCGACCCGTTATCATCGGTTCGCGCGTTGCCGCAATTGGTCAGCACGTGGATCGAGTCCATCACCGGGGAAAGCTGGAACGGCCTGCCCGGCACTCCGCTTTCCGAAAAGGTGATGTCCGTGGTTCCGATCAGGTCGATCAGCGTCATGATCAGCGGATTCCGCGGCTTCAGCTCAAACGGCACCTGCAAGGTCACCGCCGTGAGCATGCACTCCGGTAACACCGTCAGCGGATCGCTGCACGTGTTGAGCTGCTCCACCGAGAACAGGGGCACGGGAAGGGATGTGCCCGGGCCGGATTGGCGGATGATCGCCGAAATCCCCGCCAGCTCCACCGGTAGGGGTACCCTGGGCGCCCGTTCGGCGCGGGCCGGCGGCGGCAGCACGGTTCCGAGCCCCGTGAGGAAAAACGTCACCACCTGCCCTGGGGACACCCGCACCGGGATGGGGTTGACATAGCCGGCGCCGACCAACGCGATGCCGGCCTGGCCAGAGAGCATCTGGCATGCCAATAAGAATGCGACACCTATCCGCACACCCATCTTCCTCCTTACTGCTTCTAAGACAGCCTGCGCTCTATTTTAACGACAGCGCGGGCTGGCTGTCGTCAAAATCGCAGTTCGCCTGTCTTAGCATCGGAAGCATTGAATTTGGTCTCCTCGCCGGAGATCCCAGGTTTCGGCCAGGGTGTGGTATCCAGGTGCAGGAAGTTTGGACGCGGGCCTCACCGGGAGTAACCGTCGCTGACGGGTAGCGTACCAGGCCAGCCGACGCCGGGTCTCAGCCCGATTCCTCGGGCGGATCGCATCGGAGCCGGTTCTCGAAATTGGCTGAACCGGCTCCGATGCGGTTTTCCCATCTCAACTGGAAGCTGGAAACGGCACGGAGCCGACGATTCCAACGCCCTCCCGCACGATGACCAGCCGATCGGCGGCCACCTTGGCGATTTGTTCCAGGTTGCCGTTGGGCCAGCGGATTTCCAGATCGGCTGAATCCGCCGGGCCCAGCCCAAAATGGAGGCGGTGGTCGCTCACCGACAGGTAACCGGACTGGGCCAGGACCTCCTGGGCCTGCTTCTTGCCGCCGTAGTGCGCGGTCACGCGGGCGCCAATGGCGCTGCGGTTCGATTTCACGCCCTCCAGCTTGACCTTCAGCCAGTGGTTATTGCCGGAGACGTCGTTGCGCAGCAGCGACGGGGGCTCGTTCTGATTCATGATCAGAACGTCCACGTCGCCATCGTTGTCGAAATCGCCGAAAGCGACGCCGCGGCTGGCGTGGGCCGCAGTAATCCCCGGCCCTGCCTGCTCCATCAACTCCTCGAACCTGCCGTCGCCGAGGTTGCGGTAAATCAGGCGCGGCATTTTGTGGGGCTGCTCGGGGTATTTCTTCTCCACTTCGGGGTAGACGCTGCCGGTGGCGATGAAAATGTCCGGGTAGCCGTCATTGTCGAGGTCGGCAAAGCCCGTGCCCCAGCAAATGAAGCGGGTTTCGACGCCCAGGCCGGCGCGAATGGTGACGTCGGCGAAGTTGCCCTTCCCGATGTTCTGGTAAAGGGCCGGGGTGTCCTCGGTGAAGTGCGTCTTGAAGATGTCGAGCAGGCCGTCCAGGTTGTAGTCGCCGACGGCGATGCCCATGCCGGCCTGCTCTTGCCCGTCGTCGTTGAGGGCGATGCCGCGCTCCAGCCCCTCCTCGGAGAAGGTGCCGTCATGCTGGTTGTGGAACAGCAGGGCGGGCGTGGAGTCGCCCGCGACGTAGATGTCGGGCCAGCCGTCGTCGTCGAAATCGGCGGCCACGGCGGTCAGCCCGTAGCTGCCCTTCATTTTCGCGATTCCCGCGCGCTCGCTGACGTCGGTGAAGGTGCCGTCGCCGTTGTTGTGGAACAGGAGGTTGGATTCCGGCGGCAGCCCGCGCGGGCCGCAATTCACCGGGATGCCCTTCCAGTTGCAGTTGGCGTCCACACCGGTAGGGGGTACTTCCTTCGGGTCGAAAACCAGGTAGTTGGAAATGAAGAGGTCGAGCTTGCCGTCGCGGTCGTAATCGACCCAGGTGCAGCCGGTGCCCCAGCGCGGGGGCCGCAGCAGGCCCGCTTTGCGGGTGACGTCGGTGAAAGTGCCGTTGCCGTTGTTGCGGTAAAGCACGTTCTGGCCCCAGTAGGTGATGAAGATGTCGTCGAACCCGTCGTTGTTGTAATCGCCCACGGTCACCCCGCACGCCCAGCCGGTGCGGGTGAGGCCGGCCGGTTCGGTGACGTCGGTAAACGTTCCGTCGCGGTTGTTCCTGTAGAGCCGGTTGGTGGTCCCGGGCGGCGCCCCGTCCATACGCGTGCCGGAGAGCACGAAGATGTCGAGCCAGCCGTCGTTGTCGTAGTCCAGGAAGGCGATGCCGGCGCCGGTCGTTTCCAGAATGTAATCGACGCGGTCGGGCCGGCCGTAGATCGCCGGTGCGCGCAGGCCGGCTTGCTCGGCGATGTCGGTGAAGCGGGCGTTGAAAGGCCGGCCGGAGGGTTGGCTGCGCGGCGTGGGCTTCACCCCTCGAGAGGCCATCCCACCCCGCTGCCCGTAGAGGCTGCCCGCCGATGCCGCCATCAGTGCCAGTAACCGCCTGCGTGTCATCCATTCCATGATAACCTCGTGGGCCAATGGCATAATTGGAACCGGGGGTTACCGTGACACACTCGAACCTGCCGGCGCTGATCCTCGCGGCGGGTTGCTCGGCGATCCAGGCCGGGGAGCCAGCTTCCGTTGCGCCGACTCCGCCCCTGGGCTGGAACAGTTGGGACTGCTACGGTACCACCGTGACCGAGGCCGAGGTGAAAGCCAACGCCGACTACATGGCCACGCACTTGAAGCAGCACGGCTGGCAGTACATCGTGGTGGACATCCAGTGGTACGAACCCAACGCCAGGGCGCACGGCTACCGGCCCAACGCGGAGCTGGCGATGGACCCGTACGGCAGGCTGATGCCGGCGCCGAACCGGTTTCCGTCCGCCGCCAACGGGCGCGGATTCAAGCCGCTCGCCGACTACCTCCACCAGAAAGGCCTGAGGCTCGGCATTCATATCATGCGCGGGATTCCGCGGCAGGCGGTCCGCGCGAACCTGCCGGTCTATGACACGAAGATCCGCGCCGCCGATATCGCCGACACGAATTCCACCTGCGCGTGGAACACCGACATGTACGGCGTGGACATGAGCCGTCGCGGCGCCCAGGGCTGCTACGATTCCATCGTGAAGATGTACGCGGACTGGGGTGTGGACTTCATCAAGGCCGACGACATCGCTTCGCCTCTGCACGCGGAGGAGATTGCGGCACTCAGCCAGGCGATCGGGAAGTGCGGCCGGCGCATGGTGCTGAGCCTGTCACCCGGTCCGGCCGATCTCACCAAGGCCGCGTTCTACGCCGAGCACGCGCAAATGTGGCGGGTTTCGGACGATTTCTGGGACCGCTGGCCGGACCTGCGCCGGAACTTCGCCCTGCTCAGGGATTGGGCTCCCTATGTGCGGCCCGGGTCCTGGCCCGACGGCGACATGCTGCCGCTGGGACGCATCGGCATCCGCGCGGAGCGGGGGGACGATCGCAGGACCCGGTTCACGCTCGACGAGCAGCGCACCCTGCTGACGCTGTGCTCCATCGCGCGTTCCCCGCTCATGTTTGGCGGCGACCTCCCGTCGAACGACGAGTTCACGCTGGCGCTGATCACCAACGACGAGGTGCTGGCGGTCAACCAGAAGGCCACCGGCAGCCGCGAGCTCTTCTCGCGCGGCGACCAAGTCGCCTGGGTGTCGGATGCGCCGGATCGAAGGTCGAAGTACCTGGCGGTGTTCAATGTGGGCGACCAAGGCCCGGCGGACATTCGGGTCAACTGGAGCGAGTTGGGCCTTCCGGAGACCTGCGCGCTGCGTGACCTCTGGGAGAGAAAACAGATGGGACCGGTTCGCGGGGGGCACGTCTTCCCCGTTCCCTCCCACGGCGCGGGATTGTACAAGCTGACTCCCACACAGTAGGCAGCAGGGTTTCTTCAAAGCTTCCGAGCCTCCAGGTTGCGCCGTAAAGAAGCATTTCCTGGCCGATATGTTCGGTGGAGGAACTGTGGGCACCACCTGGGACCGCCACCTGGACGAAGAGACTCTCGAGAGTCACGTGATGGGCAAGGCCCGCGGCGCCAAGCGGGCGCGAATCGAAGAACACTTGCTGGTCTGTTCGGCCTGCCAGGACCGGCTGGCGGAACTGGATGAGTTTGTCGGCGCGATCCGGGACGCCGTCGGCGAGGTTCTCGACAAAGTGGGCTGGACCCACGCCACGGCCGACGGCCCGGTACGGTTACAGGCGGCCAAGTCGCGGCGCGGGCAGTGGGCCGCGCGGTTTGAGGGCAGGGAACTGGAGGGAGGACGCACCTTCGATTCGCTGCGGGAAGCGTGCGCTTTTCTGCACCGCTCTTTCGCGGAGATGTACCCGGAGCACCGCTGCACGGCCCAATGCCGCACCGACCAGCCCCTGCACGGAGCCGTGGGGGCCTGAGCCGGCGGCCGGCCTCACGGAATGTACTCGGACGCGGGAATGGTGGTGTGAGCCCCGCCATGAGGGTTAAACAGCAAGGCGATGGCCGACACCGATGCGCTATGAGAGAACACCTCCACAAAGCCCAGCCTGTTTTGGGATGTCGAGTTGAAATCCGGCAGGGAGAAGGAGGTGTGCCCCGGGCACTTCATGGGAACTTGATACTGATAAAAGGTGTTGCTCGGGTCGTCGGCGTACTTGAAGTTGATGCGGACATCAGGATCCGATGCAGTGCAAGTGTGGGCCACGATGGCGATCCCGGTGAGGAAGCCATTGCGATTGTCGAACGGGAACATGACATCGGTACTCCTGGAGTCGCCGGCAAACACGGTGGCTTCGAAGACCGGATAGCCCGGCACCTCGGCCGTGGCGAAAACACCGTAGATCACTACGTCCTCGCAGGTCGTGCTGGAGCAGGATACGACGGCCTTGGCCCAACCTTGATGGAGCGCATCACCGGGGCTCTCGTCGGTTTCGATCACCCGCGTACCCCAGCCTTGCAGGTAGACATCCACGGCGGAGTAGCTGCCGAACTGCTTGATAGGGACAGTCAAGGCGCTGCCATCGTTCCCATAGAAATACAGCCGCACCGAGGCCGTGGTCCCGTTGTAGTTCACGAACATGAACCGGTTGTGCCAGCCGCCGCCGAAGACGACGTGCGGCAAGATGGTCTTGTACTGGCCGACGAAAGTGGCCGCCTGCCTTGAGCCGCCGGCGCTTGCCGACGCCTCTTGTGCCTGTGCCGGCATCGCGAGAACCGACACGAGCAGGAACAATGCTCCAATCGCACCCATCCTCCACCTCCTGGCTCCTCAAGTTGCGCGATTCCGAGTATACCCCTCGACGCTCCGGGGCTTCAAGATAGAAAGTGGGTGTTGGCGACCCCAAACACGCATGGCTCTGTCGTGCGGTCTGGAGTCGCGGAAATGTCCCCAAATCACCGTTTCGCGGAGCGGCGGAGGCCTGAGCCGGCGGCCGGCCTCACGGAATGTACTCGGACGCGGGAATCGTGGTGTGTGCCCCGCCATGAGGGTTGAACAGCAAGGCGATGGCCGACACCCACAAGTCGGAAGAGGACGTCGCCACCTCTACAAAGCCCAGCCTGTTTTGGGACGACGAGTCGAAATCCGGCAGGGAGAAGGACGTGTGCCCCTGGCACGGCATGGTGAGGGTATGCTGGCTGAGGTCCGACGCCGCGTCGGCGTACCGGAGGTTGACGTAGACAGACCTGGTATCCGGTGCAGTGCAGCGGGCCACGATGGCAATCCCAGTGCTGAAGCCATTGCGATTGTCGAACGGGAACAGCGCATTGGTGCTCCTGGAGTCGCCGGCAAACACGGTGGCTTCGAAGACCGGATAACCCGGCACCTCGGCCGTGGCGAATACACCGTAGATCACTACGTCCGCGCAGGTCGTGCTTCCGCAGGATACGACGGCCTTGGCCCAACCTTGCTGGAGCGCATCACCGGGGCTCTCGTCGGTTTCGATCACCCGCGTACCCCAGCCTTGCAGGTAGACATCCACCTCGGTGTAGGTGCCGAACTGCTTGATGGGGACAGCCAACGCGCTGCCATCGTTCCCATAGAAATACAACCGCACCGATGCCGTGTTCGAATTGTAGTTCACGAACATGAACCTGTTGTGCCAGCCGCCGCCGAAGACCACGTGCGGCAAGATCGTCTTGTACTGGCCGACGAAAGTGGCCTGCCTGGGGCCGCCGGCGGTTGCCGACGCCTCTTGTGCCTGTGCCGGCACCCCGAAAACCGATAGCAGCAGTAGCAACGCAGAGACCGCGCGCATCATCCGCCTCCCATGTTCCTCAAGTGACATGATTCCGAGTATATCCCCGATTCCGCCGGAAAGAGCGAATCGCGCTATGATTTCGGCGTATGAGTTGGGTTGAGGTGACCGACCATTCGGGCGCGTCCGAGGGCGCTCTGGGGCAGTTCATCGCTCCGGCCCTCGATGCCGTGCCCGCCCGGCTGGCCTCGCGGCTGGGGCGTTGCCAGATCCTGTTGCTGCCCCGCCTGGCGGATCCAGAGGCGACCTCACAGTGGACCGCAACTGGGTCTGGTCTGGAGGTGGAGGTGGCGGTCGGGGGTGCCGACCCGCACGACCTGGCGCTCGAAGCGCTCCTGTGCCTGGGACAGGCACTCTGGGAGTCCACGACCCCTGAGGAGCGCGCCGCCTGGCTGAAGCTCCTGGACGCAGAGATGCGCGAGAATGTCGCCGGGGAGATCGACGAGGAGGCGCTGGAGGAGAAGCGCTGGCTGCTGGGCAGCCGCACGCTGGCCCGCAGCCCGAGGCGCCTGCTGCGCTATGCCGGCGTTTGCTTCGCCTCGACGCTCGCCGAGTACATCCACGCGCTGTGGCACGATGTCACTGTCCGCAGCGGCCCGGAGCACCTTCCGGCGGAATGGCTGCGGCGGCGCCTGGAACTGTTCGAGCGCTGGTTCCCGCCGCCTGCGGGGCGCCGCCTGTTCGCGGGGTAGCCACAGCCGGAAAGTGGCGGAAGCGGGTCCGATTCTGCTATAAATTCGTTTCCGGCACCGGAGTCAATCATGCCTACACTCATTGAGACAGCGACCCCCAAGCTGCTGCTGATCCGAGAAATCGCGGATAAGCTCGGCATTCCCGACGACTATCTGGAGTACTACGGCAAGCACACCGCCAAGCTGCGGCTGGAGCTGCTTTCCGATTCCCCGACGGCGCGCAGGGGAAAGCTGATCCTGGTGACGGCCATCACGCCGACCAGCCACGGCGAAGGCAAAACCGTGATCTCGATCGGTCTGACGCAGGCGCTGGAGCGGAGCGGCCGGAAAGCCATCGCCACGCTGAGGGAGCCGTCGCTGGGCCCGGTCTTTGGGATCAAGGGCGGCGCCACGGGGGGCGGCCTCTCGCAAGTGCTGCCCAGCGAGATCATCAACCTGCATTTCAACGGCGATTTCCACGCCGTCACCTCGGCGCACAACCTGCTGGCGGCGATGATCGACTCGCATATCCACCACAACAACTCTTTGCGGATCGACGTGGACAACATCTTCTGGCCCCGCGCCATCGACATGAACGACCGCGCCCTGCGGCACGTCATCGTGGGACTCGGCGGGAAGGTCAACGGTGTCCCGCGCGAGACCGGGTTCGTGATCACGGCGGCTTCCGAGCTGATGGCCATCCTGGCGCTGGCCAACTCGCGCGAGGATCTGCGCCGCCGGCTGGGCGAGATCGTGGTGGGGTTCGATCTGGATGGCGGCGTGCTCCGCGCCCGGGACCTGGAAGCCACGGGCGCCATGATGGTCCTGCTGAACCAGGCGATTATGCCCAACCTGGTGCAGACCACCGAGCACACGCCGGCGCTGGTCCACGCCGGCCCCTTCGCCAACATCGCCCACGGCACCTCCAGCGTCATCTCGCAGAGGATGGGGCTCCAGCTTGCCGACTACGTGGTGAATGAGACCGGCTTTGGGGCGGACCTGGGCGCCGAGAAGTACCTGGACGTGGTCATGCCCTCCTCCGGGCTCAGGCCCTCGGTGGCGGTACTGATCGTCTCGGCGCGGGCGCTTTGCGAGCAGGGCTCGGGCCACGCCACGCTGGCGCACTACGATACGGCGGCGCTGCGCGCCGGCTTCACGAACCTCGCCCGGCACATCGATAACCTGCGCAAGTTCCGCATCCCCATCGTGGCGGCCGTCAATCGCTTCGCCAGCGACCCGCAGTCCCACATCGATCTGATCCAGGACTACTGCCGCGTGGTGGGCTGCGAGAGCGCGGTGGCGGATGCCTTCGAGAAAGGCGGAGAGGGCGCGCTCGATCTCGCCGAGAAGGTGGTGTCCGCGGCCGAGGCGGCCGACCCGCTCGAGGTCCGCTCGCTTTACCCCCAGGAGATGAGCATCGAGAAGAAGATGGAGACCGTGGCGCGGGAGATCTACGGCGCCGCGGGGGTCTACTTCGAGACCCCGGCCCGCAAAGCCATCACCAAGTTCACGGAATTGGGCTTCGGCCACCTGCCGGTCTGCATCGCCAAGACGCAATCCTCGTTCTCGGACAATCCCAAGCTGATCGGCGCGCCGCAAGGATGGACCCTGACCGTCACCAACGCCCACCTGTCGGCCGGGGCGGGGTTCATCGTGGTCATCGCCGGGAACATGCTGCTGATGCCCGGTCTGGGAAAAGTCCCCCAGGCGGTGAAGATGGACGTGGATAACTGCGGCGAGATCCTGGGATTGCGGTAAGATTGGCTTCAGGCCCGTTTATCCGAATGACCGCGGCAGGGCCGGAGGTCGCCATGGAGTTCTTCGAGGTAGTCCGTCAACGGCACTCGATTCGGAACTACAGCTCGCGGCCGGTCGAGCAGGGGAAATTGGACCGCGTCCTGGCAGCGGCGAACCTGGCCCCATCGGCAGCGAACCTGCAATCCTACGAGGTTTACGTGGTCACGAAAGTGAAGCAGCGCGCGGCGCTCGCCAAGGCGGCCTGCGCGCAGGGATTCGTGCTGGTCGCGCCCCTGTCCCTGGTGTTCTGCACCAACCCGGTGCGTCTCCTCGAACGGTACGGAGAGCGTGGCAGGGGGCTTTACGCGGTTCAGGACGCGACCATCGCCTGCGCCTACGCTCAACTGGCCGCCGCCGCCCAGGGTCTGGGGACGGTCTGGGTTGGCGCGTTCGACCCGGATGCAGTGCGCCAGGTCATAGGCGCCCCCGACGAGATGGAGCCGGTGGCCATCCTGCCGATCGGCTACCCGGAAGGGCAACCCGAGATCAAGGGGCGCCGCCCGCTGGAGGATCTGGTCCACAGCGTCTGAGACCGCGCCACGTCCCATCTCTGGCACGGCCAATCCCACGAGCGCGCACCGGCGGCCCGGCGCTGCTCGATGGCTCAATGGGTTAGCGCTGGTCGCCGAGTTGCCCCCTCCGGAGGCCGGGGATGTCGTATGCCGAAACGCGAGCGAATCCGCGAGGCCCTTTCAGGCCCGCTGACTCCGGAGTACCTCAAACAGAAGGCTGACCAAGGCTGGTCCCTGATGGGGCTCAGTCTGGAGTGGGAACGCGAGATCGAGACCGGCCTGCCCCGCGGCGAAGCCTCGAGCCTCCGGGAGGAGGTTCCCTATGGGCTCCGTGTGGCCCAGGATGGCCTGCATCTCGAAGAGAACGCGGCCGAAAAGGAGACCCTGGTCCGGATGATGGATCTGATTGTCGAGGACCACTCCCTCAGCCGCGTCGCCGAAGAACTGAACGGCCGGGGCTTCCGGACCCGGCAGGGGGCGCTGTGGACGGCCAGCGCCGTTTTCAACATGATCCCGCGGCTGGTCGAGGTCGGCCCGCGCATCTTCTCGAGCGATGAATGGGTGGCGCTGCGGAGCCGCCTGGCAGGCGGGGTGCGGTAGGGCTACGCCAGCGCGCGGACGTCGAGCGGCGTTCCTTTTCGCTCATCGCGCTGGAGCGCGATCGCGCCGGTGGCGCAGGCGACCTGGCAGACGCCGCAGCCCATGCAGCGTTCCCAATCCCGCGTCACGGCGCCGTCGCCGTCCGAGAGGGCGCGAAAGGCGCAGGCCTCGACGCAGTCGCCGCAGTGCGCGCACAGCTCGGGATCGATCTGGGCCACGTAGCCGGAGCTCACGAGCACCGGCACGCCGAACTCGACCATCGCTTGGATTCCCGCGCAGCAGCACTTGCAGCAGTTGCAGATCGCGTAGAAGCGGTTCAGCATGGCGTCTTTGAACCAGGCCGTGTGGACGTGACCTCGCGCGTGCTCGGTCTCGAGCAGTTCCAGCGCTTCGGCCTGGGTGAGCCGCCGGGCCGAAGCCTGCTGATCGAGGACCAGACCGGTCATCGGCTGCCCGATGATCATGCATACCTTCGTGGGTTCGCAATGCACCGGCCGGCTGTGGCGGCAGGGGCAGTCGAACACCACCACGTCCGGCGGCGATTTCAGGATGATGTCTCGGGCCACCGGGTAGGGGATGATCTGCTCCTGGTCGCGGGCAACGACATCGTGATCCAGCCCCACGATGGCCCGGGCGTGGTCGTGCGCGAGCACCTTGCCATGATAGCGATCGGCCACCCACTGCTTGGCGGATGACGGCGGTCCGTGGGTGGCCAGCCGCAACAACGTCTTGACGTACTGCCGGGTCCAGCGGCCGTAAACGTACCCATGCAGCGCCCGCAACCCGAATCCGCTCTCGCGCAGGAATCTCCAGGTCGACGTCATCTTGACACGAACACGACGATGCTGCGGCCCTTCACCGGGTAGTTCTCGCCGAAGTACTGCACCTCGTCTCCCGCGTCGGCGATGTCGTTCGGAGACGCCTCGGCGGTATCCACGGCGAGGTACCAATATCGCCCGGCCAGCGGCGGGAGATCGAATTCCAAGGTCTCCCAGTACATGTTCATCATCACGTGGAGATCGGCGTCGCCGTTAAAGCCAGCCAGCGTAAAGGCCAGCACCCGCGCGTCGGGGTCGGACCAGCCGGGGCAGTTGAGCCGGCAGCCATGCCAGGCGACCTCGGGCATCCCCCGCTCGTTCACCGCGCCTCCGAAGAAGCGGTTCTTGCGCACCACCGCGTGGCGCTTGCGGAAGTCGATGATGCGTCTCCAGAAGCGCAGCAGGCCCGCGTTGGTCTCCGCCAGGCTCCAGTCGATCCAGCTCAGCTCGTTATCCTGGCAGTAGGCGTTGTTGTTGCCGCGCTGCGTTCGGCGGAGCTCGTCGCCGGCCAGGATCATCGGCACGCCGCGCGAGAGCATCAGGATGGTGGCGAAGTTCTTCACCTGCCGGGTGCGCAGCGCGTCGATCTCCGGATCGTCGGTCACGCCCTCGAGGCCGCAATTCGAGCTCAGGTTGTCGTCGATGCCGTCGCGATTGCCCTCCCCGTTGGCGTCGTTGTGCTTGACGTTGTAGGAGACCAGGTCGTTCATCGTGAACCCGTCGTGGCAGGTCACGAAGTTGATGCTGTTGGCCGGCGTCTCGCCCTGAGCCTGGTACAGATCCGAGCTGCCCGCGACGCGGGTCGCCAGCGCGCCCACGACGCCCGGCTCGCCCCGAACGAAGCGCCGGATATCGTCGCGGTAGCGCCCGTTCCACTCCGACCAGCGATCGCCGGGGAAACGGCCGATCTGGTAAAGCCCCGCGGCATCCCAGGCCTCCGCGATCACCTTGGAGTCCATCAGTTCCTCGTCCAGCTCGATCTGCCAGACCACCGGCGGGTGGGCCACCGGCATCCCGTTCTCATCCCGCGCCAGCACCGAGCCCTCGTCGAAGCGGAATCCATCCACGTGCCCCTCGCGCACCCAGTAACGCAGGGACTCGACTATCAGTTTCTGGACGATGGGATGGTTGCAGTTGAAGGTGTTGCCGCAGCCCGTGTAGTCGTAGTAGAACTGCCGGTCCCCGGGCGCCAGGTAGTAGTACACCCGGTTGTCGATGCCCTTGAAGCAGAACACCGGGCCCTGGTGGTTGCCCTCGTCGGTGTGGTTGAACACCACGTCCAGGATCACCTCGATGCCGGCCTTGTGCAGCGCCTTCACCAGGTCGCGGAACTCGTCCAGATGATTGCCAGCCTGCGGGTTCACGCAGTAGGCCGATTGCGGGGCGAAGAACCCCATCGTGCTGTAACCCCAGAAGTTCCCGAGCGGCTGGCCGTTCACCTGTCGCAGAACGTCGGTCTCGTCGAAATCGAAAATCGGGAGCAGCTCGACGGCCGTTACGCCCAGTTCCTTCAGGTACGGGATCTTCTCGATGAGGCCGCCGAACGTGCCCGGGTGGGCCACGCCGGCGGTGGGTGACTTGGTGAAGCCCGCCAGGTGCATCTCGTAGATGATGCTGTCCTCGATGGGGCGGTCGATGGGGCGATCGCCTTCCCAGTCGTAGGTCGAGGGGTCGATCACCACCGAGCGCATCGAGGTGGCGACGTTGTCCTCGGGGCCGCAGGCATCGACGCGCTTCCAGAGGTCGTTGGTGTTGCCCCGGGCGTAGGGGTCGATCAGGACCTTGTTCCGATTGAAACGGTGCCCGGCGGACAGGTCCTGGGGGCCGTCCACGCGGTAGGCGTAGTGCGCTCCGGGCTGGAGTCCCGGCACATGGACGTGCCAGAAATGGAAGGTCTTGTTCACATACGGATCCAGAACAATCACCTGGCTGGGCTGCGGGTCGTCGTGCTTTTCAAAAAGCAGGAGCTCGACCCCGGTGGCATTCTCGGAAAACAGCGAAAAGTTCACGCCCTCGGCCGTGGGGGTGGCGCCGAGGGGGTGGGGGCGGCCTGGTTCAACCGAGTAGGGCATGATTCCCAGTTCTAGCATGAAACCGACGCCGGCGAGCGGGTGGATCAGTGCTTTCGAGACAGCGCCGGTTCCGAGGCGGGACGGGGTTTCTTGGCGCTGGCGTGTCCCAGCGCCACTTCCAGCAGGGCGTGCGTTCGGAGGAACCGGGAGCTTTCAATCCGGTAGCCCCCCGGCGGTATGGCATCCGCTTCGATCCGTATCCGAAGTTCCAGCAAGTCTTCGGGGAGGATTGCCTTGGCCCAAACGGGGTTCTCGTAGGCGAGTTTCGAAAACAGGTCCAAAACGCCGGCTGGATCGTAGCCTGCGGCCTTCAGATAACCGGTGGCTGCCGCGGTTGCGTCCCGTTCCCGTTGGCGCGCCTCTTCGGGCCCAGGCGGTGTCAGTCGCGAGGCCAGGACACAGCCATCCCGAAGAATCGCGACCTTCCCCTCCTGCGCGTGCGCAAAATGGTGGGCCAGTAAGCCGGCCAGCTCGGCTTCGTTCTCGATACGTTCCAGCAGGCCGCCGCTGATGTAGAGAACGCGATTGGGCAGGGGGGATGCATACTGTTCGGAACTCCGTGTAAGGCGGACTTCCAGCGGCTGTGCGCCGATCGCGCCCGCGACGGTGTTCTCAATGTGCTGAAGGTACTGGACGATCGCCGGATCGTCGATTCTGCCATCCCGTTGTTCGAGGGACTGTGCAGCCTGCCGACCCAGTGCCCATTCCTTTCGGATCTGAGGTGAAGGTTCATCGCGCGCCGGAACCTGGCAGATTGCAGGGCGAGCCAGAAGGGAGAGAAGTGCCACACTACCGCGGAAGACGCCCCAGGCTGGCACAACATCCTCCCATTTTGGAGTTTACTACAGAACCTCGCAAAATGCGGTGACAGTACGCGTAAATGCGGGGACAGTCACCCTGTTTCCAGGTTTTCCGCCCCTGGGCTGAATCTCGGTGACAGTCGGCGTCATGGCGTGGTGCGCCACTCGTGGGGATGGGAATGGGCGTGAGGGGCAACCGGGGACAGCCTGAGCCGTCCCGACTGCGGACGGCCTAGGCAGTCCCTCGGTTGCGGGCGCCCGTGTCAGTCGGCGGCCTGGAAAACGCGCCCTGGGACAGTGGACTCAGTCGCCGTATTTTGCGTCCTAAAGAAGGGCCGTGAACCCGCCGAAGATAAGGGAGACACCATTGGGTTGGAGTGTATGCCGAGCAGGGTGCTGACGGGCAAAGACGCGCAGCCGGTCCAGCCGGTCTCCTGGCGGAGGGTGGTCGCGGGTGGCGCGGCGGCCATCCAGGGACAGATCGACTCGCTGTTGGCCCGTATCGCGCAACTCGAGCAGGAGATGGCCCAACGCGAGCAGCAGGCTCTCGCGGTGGGATATCGCAAAGGGGAAGCCGCCGGGCAGGAACAAGCAGTTGCGCGGCTCGATCCGGTGGCGGAACAGCTTGCGCGAGCGGTCTCGGATCTCTCCCAATTCCGGCGCAAGCTCCGGCGGGACGCCGAACACGACGTGGTGAAACTGGCGCTGGCAATCGGCAAGCGCATCCTCCACCGCGAGATGAGCCTCGACCCGGAGGCGATTCTGGGGGTGGTGAAGGCGGCGCTCGAAAAGCTCGAGGGCCGCGAGGTGGACCGGGTGCGGGTCAACCCCGCCAACGCCGATATCGTGAGGAAGCACGTGGAGCGGCTGGGCCAAGGCCAGCGGCTGGAAGTGGCCGCGGACGAGCGCCTGGACCGCGGCGCGGTGGTGTTCGAGACCGCGCGCGGCAATCTGGACGTCTCGGTGGACACGCAGCTCGAGGAGATCCAGCGCGGGCTGGTGGACAGATTGCAGCAGCAGCCATGACCGATTCCGGCAGGCTGGATCTCACCCCGTACTTCCGCAGCGTCGAGCACGCGGACCCCTACCGTTGGACCGGGACCGTGGTGGCCATGACGGGCCTGCTGGTGGAATCCAGCGGACCCGCGGTCGCGGTCGGCGACTTCTGCGAGATCCACAGCGCCGACGGGCGGAGAATCCGCACCCAGGTGATCGGGTTCCGGGACGGGCACGTGCTCTCGATGCCCTTCGAGGAGACCAGCGGGCTGGAATTGGGCAGCCTGATCGTGGCGCGCAAGGAGGACGCGCGCGTGGAGGTGGGTCCCGGGCTGCTGGGGCGCGTGCTGGACGGATTCGGCAAGCCCATGGATGGCGGGCCGCCCCTGGAGGCGGCAGGCGCCTACGAGCTGTACAAGGCGCCGCCCGGGCCGCTCGAGCGCGAGCCCATCGTCGAGCTGCTGGTCACCGGCATCCGCGCCATCGACAGCCTGCTGACTTGCGGCAAGGGGCAGAGGATCGGAATCTTCGGCGGCAGCGGGGTGGGCAAGAGCATGCTGCTGGGGTCGATGTGCCGGCACAACTTCGCCGATGTGAGCGTGGTGGGGCTCATCGGCGAGCGCAACCGCGAGGTCCGCGCGTTCATCGACCAGGACCTGGGCCCGGAAGGCATGAAGCGCTCGGTGGTGGTGGTGGCAACCTCGGATCGTCCCGCCCCCCTGCGCATCCGCGCCTGTTTTGTGGCGCTCGCCATTGCCGAGTACTTCCGCGACCAGGGCGCCGACGTGCTGCTGGTGATGGATTCCGTGACGCGCTTCGCCATGGCGCAGCGCGAGATCGGGCTGGCCGCGGGCGAACCGCCGAGCCAGAAGGGCTATACGCCTTCGGTGTTCAGCCTGCTGCCCCAGGTGTTCGAGAGGGCGGGGAAGTTCCGGCGCGGGTCGATCACCGGGTTCTTTACGGTGCTGGTGGAAGGCGACGACATTACCGAGCCCATCGCCGACGCGGTGCGCGCCATCCTGGACGGCCACGTCGTGCTCTCTCGCCAGCTCGCGTCCCTGGGGCACTATCCGGCCATCGACGTCCTGAATTCGGTAAGCCGGCTCAGCACCCAGGTGGCCAGCCCGGAGCAGCGGGACGCGGCCCGGCGGCTGCGCGAAGCGCTGAGCACCTACCAGCAGTCGGAGGACCTGATCCAGTTGGGAGCGTATGTTTCGGGCTCGAATCCGCGGCTGGACTCCGCCATCCGCTCCCGCCGGCAGTTGCTCGATTTCCTCCAGCAGGATATCTCCGGGAAGTCGCCGCTGGCGGAGACGGTGAGCCGCATGCAGGGCCTGGCCCGGCTGCTTTCCTGACGCAATCCGATGCGCCGCTTCCGGTTCCGTCTTGAGACCGTGCTGGGGTGGCGCCGCCTCCACCTCGAGCTCGAAGAGACCAAGCTCCAGCGCCTGTTTGAGGAGTTGCGCCGGGTCGATCTTGCCGAGGACCGGCTCGACACCGAGAAGTCCGAGGCGGACCGGGCGGTGCTGAACTCCCCGAGCGTCGAGGCGCGCGACTTGGCCGCGCTCGACTCACACCGGCTCCATGTAGCGCGGGAGAAAGGGCGCCTGCGAAAGGAACGCGCCGACTGCCAACGCCGCATTGCGGCACAACGCGACCGGGTGCTCAAAGCCGAGCGCGACGTCCGCCTGCTCGAGAAGCTCAAAGAGCGGCGCCTGGCCGAATGGCAGACGGCCGCGGACCGCGAGCAGGAGGCGCTCGCCTCCGAGCTCTTCCTGGCCAGGTGGCACAGAAAGTAGCGCCTGGCTGCCGCCGCCCCGCTCTGGTACAGTGTTCGTGAAGGTGACCTATCGAGTGCGCGCCAGGGGAGGGAACGGATGAAGGCGCTTTTCTCGCTGCTCGCAGTTTCGGCCAGTCTGGCGGCCCAGGGGCCGCGGCAGACCATGCGGCCGGTGATCCGCGGACGCCAGTACGCGGTGGTGTCCATGAAGCCGGAAGCCACGCAGGTGGCCGAACGCATCTTGCGCGCCGGAGGCAACGCCTTCGACGCCATCGTAGCGGGCCAGGCGGTGCTGGGTATCGTCGATACGCCGTACAACGGCGTCGGCGGCGATGCGGTGGCGCTGATTTACGATGCGGGCGCCAAGAAGGTGTTCTCGCTGAACGCCGAGGGCACGGCGCCCAGGCTGGCCACCATCGAGTGGTACAAGGCGAACCGGGGTGGCAAGCTCCCGGTGGATGACACGCTGCTTTCAGGCACCGTGCCCGGCGTAGTGGATGCCTGGTATATCCTGCTCGACCGCTGGGGCACCATGAAGTTCGCCGACGTGCTGGCGCCGGCCATTGAGATGGCGGAGAACGGCTTCCCGCTCGGCAACCGGATGGCCGCGGCCATCGCGCTGATCCCCAAGATCCGGAAGTACCCCACCAGCATGAAGGTGTTCTTTCCCGAGGGCCGGGACCCCGCGCCCGGCGAGGTCTGGAGGAACCCGCAACTGGCCCGCACGTTGCGAAGGCTGGTCGAGGCCGAGCGCGCCAACGCGGCCAAAGGACGGCACGCCGCCCTGCGCGCCGCCCGCGATGTCTTCTACAAGGGCGGCATCGCGCGCGAGATGGCGCAATTCTCGGAACAGAACGGCGGGCTGTTCCGCGCCCAGGACTTCGCCGGCTATAGCGCCCGGATCGAGGAGCCGGTGTGGGTGGACTATCGCGGCTACCGGGTCTACAAGAATGCGTCCGCCAGCCAGGGCCCCGCCGAGCTGATCGCGCTGAACCTGCTGGAGGGCTATGACCTCAAGGCGCTGGGGCTGAACAGCGCGGACTACATCCACCTGGGCGTGGAGGCGGCCAAGCTGGCTCTGGCCGACCGCGACAAGTACCTGGGCGACATGGACTTCATCCAGATCCCCTACCAGGGCTTGCTGTCGAAGGACTACGCCCGCGAGCGGCGCAGGCTCATCGATCCGGCGCGCGCCTCGCTGGAGCTGCGGCCGGGCACGGCGGAGAAATTCGCGCCCGGGGTGGGGCCGCTCGAGCGCCCGCTGGACTTTCAACTGGCGGGCGATGCGGACCACGCGGGCGACACCAGCTACATCGCGGTGGTCGACAAGGACCGCAACCTGGTTTCCCTCACGCCCAGCCTGCACAGCGCCTTCGGCACCGGCGTGGTCATGGGCGAGCTCGGTTTTTCGTTCAACTGCCCCGGCGACTACTACTCGCTGGTTCCGGGCAATGCCAACGCGCTCGAGCCGGGCAAGCGGCCGAGGAGCACGTTACAGTCCACGCTGGTGACCAAAGACGGCCTGCCGGTGATGGCGCTGGGCAGCCCGGGCGGCGACGATCAGTGCCTGCGGACTATGCAGACCTTCCTCAACCTGGTCGAGTTTGGCATGAACGTTCAGCAGGCCATCGAGGCGCCCCGCTGGACCACGCGCGCCTTCCCCTCCTCCCCGTTTCCCCACGTCATGTATCCGGGCGACCTGGGCCTCGAGGAGCGCATCCCCGAGGGGGTGCGAAAGGACCTTGCCGCCAGGGGGCACCGCCTCCGCATCCATGCTCCGTGGTCGCTCGGATCCAATGGGGCCATCGTGATCGATCCGCGGACCGGCGTGATCGGCGCGGGGGCGGACCCGCGCGTCGACGCCTACGCCTTGGCCTGGTAGCGGCGTTACGGCCCGTAGGTAATCTTCGACTCGCCGGTGTAGTGGTGGTAGTTGCGGAAGTCGATCACGTTCCGCGCGCACATGCTCGAGCCGCGCTGGCAGCTCAGAATCTCGGCGTGCACCGGCAGTAGGAATTCGCCCGGGCCGCCGAGGCGGATGTACTGGTAGTCCACCGTGGATTCGATGGTGTCGAACGGAAACTCCTGCGGGATCCGGCGTGCCTGCATCTCGATGCGCAACACGCGGCCGGACCTCGGGTCCACCCACACGGAACCGCGGTAGGCGGGCTGCACCAGTTGCGAGGGCGCGTGGATGCTCCAGTGGGAATGCTCCCGCTCCACCGAGAAATCGTAGACCACCGCAGAGAGGCCGGCAATCGTGTCGCCGCCGCGCCTCCGGAATTCGGCGTCCGTCGAGGGCGAGAACAGGTCCGCCAGAACGCTGCCGTACTCCCCCTTGGACCATGCGCCCCCCGTCTCCTCCATGCTCTTGACGGACTGCTTGCCGTTGATCTTGAGGTTGCGGTAGTGCTCCCGGCCCTCTTCGTAGACCACCTCGGCGGAGAGGATGTCCTGGGGCCTCCAGTCGACCGGGCGCGAAGCGCTTTGGAAGCGGGCGGTGAACTGCTCGCAGATGTAGTTCGGCAACTTCTCGTCGAACGCCAGGGCCGCCGAGCGCGCCTTCTCGATGACCGAATCGGCCTTGGGTGGCTCAGGCACGGGTGCCAAGGGCGTGGAAGGCGGCGGGGCAAGCGCTGCCGTCTCGACGGGCGCCGTCTCGGCGGGCGGCTCAATCGTGGTGCGCCGCGCGGGGGCGCCGTGACGCAGCACGGGCGGGCCGGGGTCGTCCGCGCCGACGCGGATCGGCGGTTGTGCGTCGCGGATCTGGGGCCGCTCCGGCTCCGGCTCTGGCGCGGCCGCCGCCGGCGTGGCCTCGTCGTCTTTGAGGGTCTCCTCCTTGCGTGGCGAATCGGCTCTGCGGAGCACCGGCGGCCCGTCCTCGCTGGAGGGTTTCTGAACCGAGCCCCCGGCCGGTTTGGAAGCGCTGGCCTGCTCCTCGGCCGAGCCCGCTTTCTGCCAGGTCACGGTGGCCGCGTAGAGGAATCCCTGATCGTCCTGCGTCGCCTCGACCAACAAGTGATCGCCCGCCTTGAAGTCCGCGGGTTTGGCCTCGGCCGAGTTCTTGTAGAACTTGGTCGTTTCGGTCCGCTTCAGCGTGAGGATGCGGGTGTCCTGCGCCTCGACGACCAACTCCTTGGCATCCAGGCTGCGGAGAATCCCGGAGACACTGACGCTGGGCCCGGCATCCGCCGGCGTCTTCTTCTGCTTGCTGCGGCGGGGGATCCCTGGCACGCCCGCGCCCGGATACTGCCCGGGCGGGTACCCGCTTCCCGGATACTGAGCGGGAAGCGGGTACTCTGCCACCAGGAACACCAGGGGAAGGACCCAGCGGTGCACAACCGTGAGATGCACGATGGATGCACCAGGTTACCTGGGACTATGGTGTCCGGTCGAGCGGGCGTCTCCGGGGCTCGGGACCGGCGGCCGGTCGTTCCCCGCGGAACGTCGCCGGCCTGCCCTCAATCACGGTGTAGCCGGCCGGGACCTCGAAGAGCGAGTGGTCGGGTTCCCCCAAGGCGATCTTGGTCAGCTTGTAAGAGTCCTGACCCATGCGCGGATCGTTGTGCGTCATCAGCACGACCACCCGCAACTGGGGCGAGAACCACCGCTCGGTCACGGCCACGATCGGACGCTCGTTGCCGATCTTCCCAGCCAGGATGGTAGTCGTGACGCGCCTGCCCTCGGCCTGAACCCCCTCAATCTGCTTGGGGCCCAAAGATTCGATCTTCAGATCCTCGTCGTTGGGCGGGCCGGCGTGCATCATCCCGCGGCCGGGGCCCGCTGCGGGCGCCATCCTCCCCCCAAAGCCTCGAGCGGGCGCCATCCTCCCTCCAAAGCCTGGAGCGGGCGCCATCCTCCCCCCGGGGCCTCCAGCACGCAGGGGCACCTTAGTCGCGGTTTTCTGGGCGGGGTCGAGCACGTAGGTGAAACCGGCCACCGGATCGCTGATCGTGACCAACTGCTTGAGATCGCCCGTGGGCGCCAATGGACCCATGCCGCCCGGCACGGACTCGTTTCTGGTGCGCCCTTGACCGTCGCGATATACCGCCCCGGTGATGACGCGGTGAATCTTGTTACCGTCGCCGAGCGTCTGGTTCACCTCGGTAACCGCCTGCGCGGAATATGGCGCTCCCCTGACGACTCCGCCGGGCGGGGCCATTTCCGCCCCGATCCAGTGGGCGACGTCGCCCTGACGGCCGCCCGCCGGAGGACCGCTCGGCCCCATGGGGCGCTGCGCGGCCGCCAGTGTGACAAAGACCATGGCAGCCAACGCCGACTTGATGCACGTATTCCTCATGTTCTCTCTCTCCTGTCTCGAATCAGTTCACAAACCGGATGGCGCGGGCGGTCCCGTCCGGGCCCAGCACAACATCGGCTTTTACGGGCTCCTCGGCGCGCTCCGGATTCATGGGCAATCCAAACGAAACCAACACCGTGCGCGGCAGCTTCATGCGCACCACCGGCGCCCCCTCGAGCGCGGCCAGGTCGGCGTCCTGCTCCAAGGGAAAATACTGCGTCGCATACTCGCCGGTTTCGGCGATCACCGCGGGTTGCGAGGCGGCTGAATCCCGGTTTGCCGCCGGCCCAGGCGCCCGAAGCTGCAATGCCACGGCGACGGCAAGAACCAGCGTCGCGGCCGCGACTCCCCAGATCGGCCAGAGGACGCCGCGTCTCGAAGCCGGTTGCGTGCGCACGCCCCGGCGATAAGCCGCAACCAGCGCCCGTTCTACACGGGCTGGAGCCTCGAGGCTTTGCGAACCGGTCGCCAGCAGGCGCAGAGCCGCGGCCACTTCACGCTCACTCGCCAGGCGCGCCGCGCAACGCGAGCAGGTCTGGGCATGGGCCAGTGCGGCCACATCCGCCCCCCACCCGCGCGCCAGCTCGAACAGCATGTCGTCGACTTCCCGGCAGTTCATATCGAGCACCTCGCCGGCTTGTTCTGGCCGGCCACCACTGGGTCCCGCGCCGCCGCCCCCAGCCTCTGCGCCAGCAGGCCGCGCGCCCGATGCAGCCGCGACCGCACCGTCCCGACGGCGCAGCCCATAGCCGTGGCGGCCTGCGCGTAATCCATCTCGTGCAGCTCGCAAAGCACCACCACTTCTCTGTAGTGAAGCGGGAGCGCCAGCACTGCGGAACGCACCCACTCGATGGTCTCGTTGCGCGTCACAAGCCCGAGCGGGTCTGAGTCCGGCGACGCCAGCTCGGCCCGCGCCTCAAGCTCCCGAGACGCGGGCCGATCCAGCGACCGTAGCACATGGTTCCTCGCGATCCCGTACAGGAATGCCGCAAGCGAACCCCGCCGCGGATCGAATTTCGCGCCGTCGCGCATGAGCGCCAGGAAAACCTCCTGGGTCACGTCCTCGGCGGCAGTCGCCGATCCGCTCATATGCAACGCGAAACGGTACACCCCGCCTTGCCGGCGGAGGTACAGGGCGACAAAGGCCTCCTCATCGCCGGAGAGCATCCGCTGCAACAAGTCTTCGTCGCTCAAGAACTGCTCGTCCATCAAGCTGTCAGTATTGATTCGGCTGGGGGGCTGCGGAAGTTCCCGAAAGTTTTCGTGGTGGCTGGCGCCCGGCGCCGATCCCCGCCCTGGCCGTGATGTTAGCACAGGGTTCGGGAGCTCTGTTGCCGCGGGATTCAGGGGTCGGCGCGCGACGCCGCCCACGCCATCAAGGCGTCGAGGACTCGGGGGCCGGCGCCGCTTGCGCCGGCTGGTCTTGTTCCTTTGCCGGGGGTTGTGTGGTTGCCGCAGGCTCAGGCGGAGGATTCGTGGCACCCCCCTCCTGCGCCGCCGCCGGATCGGATGCCGGTGCGGCCGGTAGCGCCAGCGCGCCCAGCGGGGAAGGACGCCCCAATACGCTCCGGATGCTCTCGCTCACGATCCGTCCATCCGCGAGGCTGGTCAGCTCGATGCGGAATCCCACGTCGCCGGTGGCGGGCGTGTACACAAATCCCCCGGTCCGCAGTTCGTTGGCGGTCAGCGGTACAACCTGCGTTTGGTCCCCGTCGGTGATGAATAACGAGGCCTTCTGCGCCCCGCGGACCTCGGCCGCATTGCGGTCCCAGTTCAGGTACAGTTGGCCCCCGCTGCGTTCGGCCTTCAGGGAGAGCGAGGAAGCGCTGGCAGCGCCTGGCTTCCAGTTCGGATGCCGGGCCTCCATCCGGTACTGCACATAGGCGCCCACCATAAACAGAAAGAGCCCCAAGGCCAGAAACTGGAGCCAGAGAAGCAGCCGGGAGCCGGAGCGGGCCTCGGGAACCACCGCGGCCGGAGCCTCAGCCCGCCCCTCTGCCGGAACGGCGGGTGCGAGCGTCGGGGGAGCGGGATTCACTGGCTCGACGGCCTCCGGAACTGCGGGCGGAGGCGCCGGAACGGTGACGCCGACCGCGACGGACTCGGCAGCCGCGCCGTGTCCGGACTTGGCTGGCGCTGCCAACGAGGCCGGAGCAGGAGCGCTCGACACTACGGGTTCGGCGGGAGGGAGGCTCTCGGCTGCTGTCGCCGCCGGAGCGGGGGACACTCGCACAGCGATCTCGGGAGTTGGGGGAGGAGGCGGCGCCTCGACACTGGGCTCTTTCGAGCCGGAAACGGCGGGAGCGGGCGGCGGCGCGGGGGCGTCTGCCGTCACGGCCGCGACCGGCGGCTGGCTCTCCTCGTTTGCCGGCGCCGGCGCGGTGACGGGAGGCTCCACGCGCCGAAGCGCTGGGGCCGGTCCGCGCTTCGCCAGCAGCTCGGATCGCTTAAATGGGAACTGGATGCTGTCGGGGGGGCTCTCACCCGGACCATTCGGCCAGGCGAAGAAGCTGGCAAGGCACGGCTTCATCGAGAAGGGCTTGATCAGCAGGACCACGCTATCCGGGGCAGTGAAATGGCTGGCGACGAGCGAGACATCCTCCTCGTCCGGAGCCAGGACGCTTCGGGTATTGCTGCGGAAGAAACCGACGGGGGTGAGGCGCTCGCCCTTGTTCTTTCGGGCCCGGATGGCCGCCTCCATGCGCCGCTTTTCCACATCCGAAAGCAGATACAGAGGGCTGCGCGTATATCCGCAGGGGACCAGTTCGAAGTCCTCCACGAAGACCGTGCGCGGATCGGCCCCGAACTCTCCCAGCAGGATGCCGCCCACTTCCGAACCGCGCTTGGAGAGGGACTTGAAACTGTCCAGGACCTCGCGACCGAGGCGGTCGACGAGATCCGGGTTCAGCCGGACGGACAGTGACTTGCCGGAGAACTCCATGGCAAACCAGTTCGCGGTCGTAGACTCGTCACGGGCGGGGTCGGTAACTGGCGCCGCGGCCATAACCACCACGTTCCCCCAGGCAGTATTGCGCGAAGCGATGGCTTGTCCCATAACCTCTGCTTGTGCCCCCTTCTAAGCGCGCCAGATGACGGGAGCCCCGTCACTCAATGCCTGAACCGCGGTCGCCCCTTCCGCTCCGCGGAGACAGCTACACCCCCTTGCCAGGGCCGGAGAGAGCGTGCACGCCAATGTACATTTACCATAAACAAATCTCAATTTCAAGGTATTAGCGACAGAAATGCCCAAAAAACAGAGCCTGAAATCGCGGCTTACCCCAGCTTGGTGGCCCTCTGTACCCGCACCTGGGGGCGAAATAGGCCCACTGAAGCAGGTAGCGCACACGCCGAGATTGGGGCGTCCTGGGAGGAGTATCGCGCCGGGCGGTGGTACGCGGGAAAGCAAAAGGGCTGGTACGCCCGGGCCGATTCGAACGGCCGGCCTCTTGCTCCGGAGGCAAGCGCTCTATCCAGCTGAGCTACGGGCGCACTAGAGACTATTTTAAGGCCTGCGAGCCGGAAAGGGAAGCCGGTTTCGCCGCCGGCTTGGTTTTTGATGCCTTCGGCCGGGTGGCAGCCTCCCGCAGCAGCAACTCGACTTGCGCGCGCGTATTGACTTCCTCGTTCAGGAAGAAGTCGTCTCGGCCTCGGTACTGCGCCCGGATGGCCCCCTTGCGGTCGATGAAGACCAATTGCGGCACATACAGGATCTCCATCAGCGGGTGTTGCAGGAAACTCATGACTTCTTCGCGCGAGCCGACGCCCACCGGAAACGTCAACTGGAGCTGCTTGACGTAGTCGTCCACCAGCAGACTGGCCGAATCGTTGAAGGCTACGCCGAGTGCCTGGAACCCGCGCGGCCGGTACTCTTGGTAGAGCCGGTTCAAACCCACGGAGCAGTTCTGGCAATGCGGGCAGGTGGTGTACAGGAACTCCAGCGCCACCACCTTACCGCGGTAATGGCTCAGCAGAAGCTGCTGTCCGTTTACCAGCCGGATGGCGAGTTCCGGGGCCGGGCGCGGCACCTCGGCGGCGATCAGGGACGCCGCCAGGAGTCCAAGGCCGATTCCAATACCAAGCAAGCGGCGAGTCACTGCTCCTCCTGGAAACCTCAGTGTAGCGTGTTCGCGGGCGCCGGCGCGGCCTCGCGCGGCGAACTCATACCCTCCAGGCTCGTGACCCGGGTGCCTTCGCGCCGCAGCAGGAAGTAGCCATCGTCGCCGCGTCCGGACACCGCGGTCTCGCTTTCCGAGTCGGCCCGGAAGGTCTTCCATTTGCCCTTCAGGACCCGCTGGTAGAGCCCGAAGTATCTCTGTGCCGCCGCCGTGCTGGCCCATTCCGACGCGTAGGCCAAGATCAGCCGCCGGTCCGCCTTGTTCTCGAGCAGCCGGTAGCAGGCCCCCGTGCACTCCGGCGAGGTCTCGGCGGACTCCTTATCTCCGGCGTATTGGCGCAACAGGATGGCGTGGTCGAATTCTCCTACCGCGCCCTCGCTGACGCTGCGCCAGGCGCGGCGGTGCTCCAGTCGCGGCAGCGGCGGCACGACCGGCCGGGTCCCCGCGAAGTACTTCTCCGGATGCAGGATCTGCTGGGTACTGACGGGGGGATTGCGGAAAACTTCCGCGAACGCGGCTTGGCCCAGCTTCTCGACCAGGGCCTGCTGGAACAGCAGCCCCTGGGTGTAGGGAAACAGCAGGGTCTGGCGCACGTACAGCGGCGCGTGGTCGAACACCGGGAACTGCCCCGCGGCCAGCTCGGCCGCCTGGCCCATGAGCCCCAGCAGCGCCCGTGAATGGTGCAGCGACTGGCCGGCGCTCCGGTTCAGGTGCTCCACCATCAGCCAGGTCGCCTGCCCCTCCATCGCCGCCAGCCGCGCCAGCGAGCTGTCGTCCTTCTGGTTGGCCCGCTGGATGTACTTGTCCAGGTGGAAGTGCTGGTCCGCCAGCGCGTGGGCCAGTTCGTGGACCAGTGCGACGCGCTGAAGGAAATCCGGCGTGGAATCGATCACGAACAGCTTCTTCTTGCGGGAATCGTAAAACGCCGCCGCCTGTTCGGAGAGCAATTCGATCATGGTCTTCTGGAGATCGAAGTCCGCGGGCACGAGTCCGAATTTCTTCAGAACCAGTTCCTCAGCGCGGACCTCCTCGGGCTTCAGGGTCTCCTTGGCCATCTGTTCCAGGAACTGCTTCACGTGGTCCTTGGGGATGCGGTCGTACTCGATGTGGTGGAGCCTGGCCAGCCCGCAGATCTTGGTCAGCTCGGCGACGATTCCGTCGATCTCGGTGAACAGGGAATCCGGCTGGGCGCAGGCCGCGCAGGCAGCCACGAACAGCGCCAGGAGCAGGGCGAAGAGACGTTTCATCGGGATCGCTCAGACTCCAGGATAATCCACATGCGCTAGAATCGTAGGATAAGCCTCCGGCTTGTCCGGTCGCATCCGCATTACGGAGCGATCGGCGAAACAGCGATCGGCAAGGAGAATTCGATTTGGCGGAAGACAAGACCTACTCAGCCACCTATGTTGGCAGCGGCACGTTCATCATCAGTAAGCCCAAACGCAGACGCATGAAACTGCGCCAGTCCCGCGTGAAGAACCCCCAGCGGGGCGCTCGCAAGTAGACCTGGATAGGTTGCGGAAGCAGTCCGGCGGCACAGAGGGCACTACGCTCCGGTCCCGGAGCGCTATGAGGGGAATAGGAAGGGTGTTTAGGGCTTCCGGCAGCACAACGGGCGGGACCGGACTGCCTCACGCACTCTCACAATAATGCAGGGCCGCGCGCAGCGGCGGGATCTCTCCTCCAAGCCCTCAGAAACAAAGGTAGATAAAAACACCCCATCGCCGTGACCCGAAAGGCGCCGGCCGGCGATTGCGGGGCTAGAAGATGAAGCTGAGACCCCCGCGGACGCTGCGGGGGTTGGGCACCAGGAACATGTGGCCCGAGGCGGTAGCCAGCGGCACATAGCCCTCCGCCACGAGATTGCGCAGGTCTGCCGTGGCTTCCAGGCGGCCGGGCAGACCGCCGAAGTAGGGGATGGGCTGGCGGACTTGGATGTTCAACCCGAGTCCTTCCTGCACCGGCTGCGTCAGAAACATGTGCGAAGGCGTCAGCGAGGCCAGATCGGCCCATTGATAGCTGACGATGAACTGCGTGCCGGTCCAGGGCGCCAGCCCCGCCACCCGCGTGGTCACGAAGTGGCGGCGGCCGCTGCGGATGCGCGCGCGAAGTTCCTCCAGGCTGCCGGTTTCCACGGCCTGGCGGTCGGCCGTCAGCGCACCGCCGCCGCCGAAGGAAACCGCCACGTCGAAGCGCTCGCCGAGCTTCTGGGCCAGGGAGGTGGTGTAGCCCAAGGCGCGGTAGTGCCCGGCGTTGAAAATCCAGCTCTCGGAGAACACGTCGGGAAGGAGATCCCCCGTGGGGGCGAATCCCTGGGCGCCGCTGAGCATGACAGCGGCGTTGGAAACGGCCTCGCTATAAATCGCGGCGCTGACGGTTCGCGACCCAAGCACCCGGTGGTATCCAGCTTCCCAGCTCTGACTGCGTTCGACCCGGACGCGGCCGGAGTGCAACGAGATCCGCGGGAACAGGGCCAGCGCCGCCAGATCCTGCTGGAGCTGGATTCCGCTCTCGTGGTCGCGGGCAATCAGCTCGGCGGGTGGCGCGCCCGAAGCGTAGCTTAATTGGAAGACCTCGCCTTGGCCGCGCTGGTAGGTCAGCCGGCCGTACGGGCTGAAGTAGTTCAGCCGGTCCAGGAAGGTGACCGAGTCCAGGGAGAAACCGTATTCGAACCGGATCCGATCGGTCAGGCGCGTTTGGTCCATCAGTGTTGCCGACAGCGTGCGGAGTACCGGCGCGGATTCCTGCATGCCCCCAAGAACGGCTGCTCCTGCGCGAATAGGCAGGTAAATCTGCCGCATCGTGATGTTGACTTCCGGGGCCGCCCCACCGGTCAACTCGCGCCGGAAGCTGGTTCGGAAGGCCGCGGTCGGAGTTCCGGAGTAAGACGAATACCCAAAGTTGCCGCTCACCTGAAGATGGTTGGCACCCAGGAAGCAGGTGGCCAGCGCGAACGCCGTCCCCAGATCGGGCTCCGTGCTCAGAACCGAACCCTGGTCGCCCCCCGTGACTCTCACCACTCCACGGGTCGAGGAAAAGAACGAGGTGTTGGCGCTCCGATTCCGGGACGCGCCACCGGTCTCCAGGTCGGGAAGGAAGCGCAGTACTGCCCGGGTGGGACCGGCGCCCCGCAACACCCACTTCCAATCCTCGCTCATCAGGGAGTTGTCCCCCGGCGCAACCGCCACCAGTTGGATGGAACTGAACACCGTGGCCAGGTTCACGCTGAGCAGGCTCTGCATTCCCGGCTGAACCATGACATTGCGCTTCAATGCCGGCAGGAAACTGGCCAGGGAAACCCGAATCGTGTAGACGTCCGGAACCAGCGCCGGGAAGACGAATGTGCCCTTTTCGGTGGTGAGCACGCGCTGGAGCAGGCGATCGTAACGGTTGTAGAGCAGGACGGAGGCGCCCATCTGCGGAACCCCCGAGGCGTTGCTGACCAGCCCGAGGATGCCCCCAGAGAGTCTCGCCGGGTCCGGGGCGGCATGGCCCAGAGACACCACCCACACTGTGCCCGCAAGCACGCCCACCGTCTTGAAGGACATCCTGGCGTTCATGCGCGGCCGGACCACGGCCCGGCAAACTCCTTAGCCTAGTTTACAGTAAAAATGGCGCTCGGAGTCAAAATCTGATTCCGCAACCGATCCGTCACTTTCATCTTAAGAGTATACTGCCCCGGCTCAAGGGTCCGTAGGGGGAGCAGTTTCTCCACCGTCACCTGCTGGGCGGCAGCGCCCGGCAGACTCCTGACTTCCTCGCTCAGATCGAAGATCTTCTGGTTGTTTCCGTTCCGGACGATCTCATAATCGATCGACCCGTCCGGCTTGCCGGTCTTGTCGTCGGCCTGGAAATTATAGAACTGGATGTAGATGCCCATCTTCTCGTCCCGGCGGAAGGTGTCGTCCAGCCGCGGCCGCACTTTCGAATCGCCGATCACAAACTGCCCCGTACCGATATTCCGGGTGGGGACCTTCTCGATCAGATCGGCCAGGATCAGGCTGCTGGAGGCCAGCTTATCCTCTTCAAATCGAGGGACATGCAGTGGCATCTCATAGTTATTCATGGTGCCGCCGACGACGTCCTTGACGACCACGTTCAGCCGGTAGGTGCCGGGCGCCAGAAACACCGCGTGGTGGTAGATCGAGGAGCGCTTCAAGGTTTCCGGGAGCATCTCCGCCGGAGTCTCGATCGTGACCGGCTCCTCCCACACATTCACCGGGCGCCGCGACATGGAGGTGATGCGGGCATACATGTTCACCACGGCTTTGCCCACCCCCTCCTTCTGCTGGAATTGCAGGTCCTTGTTCTCCAACTGCACGGTGACGCCCGTCCGGACCGTCGATTCCGTCATGCGGATGTAGTCCACGTGCACCTTCACCGGAAGCAGGTTGAAGGTGATCCTGGAGTTCACCACCGCCTCCAGGTCCTTGAATTTCACCTGCGGGGGCTTCTGGAGGTTGGCGAACTGCTCCAGGCGGCTGAACTCGCTCATCTTCTCGCTGGTGGGCTGGCTGCCAATGCCCAGATGGGTGCCGTCGCTGCGGCTGAACCGGTCGTCTTTCGAGGTCAGGCCCATCTGCTCGTACATGGTGAGGCCGGCGTTGGGGACGTAGAGCAGGGCGTCCTTCTCCGACGGGTCCATGGTCATGCGGTACTCGCCGCTCATGCTGGGATCGACAAACTCGATGTTGACGTCGGTGCCGATGCCCTCGATGTAGCGATAGCGCCATTTCTCGAAGGGGTAGGTTGAGGTGGTGCCTCCGCCCTCCTCCATGGGACGCTCGTAAGTGCCACCCGAGGGATGGGACTCGTTCTCATCCGGCGGGCCATACATGATGTAGATCCGGCCGCGATCGGTCTTCCAACCGGGGATGCCCGAGGCGAAGCGCTCGTTGGCGTAAGCGATGCGCCGGTAGTGTTCCTCTTTGAACTCGTTTTCGACCGTGTCGGGGGTAGGGTCCCGGCGCATCCAGAACCCCTCGATGAACTGTTCGCGCTCGTCGTCCGTGCTGAGGCGTTTGAAGGCGGCGCGCTCCTCGTCGGTGATGATGTAGGCGACGTCCTCTTGCAGCCATTTCCGGAACGGGGTTTCGAGCTCTTTCCTGAGCTGCTGCTCCCGCCTGCGCCGCTCTTTCTGGCTCATGGGTTTGGCGATGGTCTCCCGCTGCTCCGAGACGCCCTCCGCGGGCTTGCTGTCCTTCTTGTCCTGGGCCTGGACGCCCGGCAGCACAGCAACCATACCGAGTACCCAGATGCAGGCACAACATTTCCTCGCCGTCATACACCTCTCCGCTTTCCGCACTCGCTCGGAACTCTCCTAATTCTAGTCTCCCGCGCGGGGAGCGTCAACCCGAGCGGCCAACGCGCCATCCTCCCACTATTGCTGTCTGACGGATTCCCGGCCCAGGGGGTTTCAGCAAGCTATGGGCTAAAGAACGCTGTAACTTCCGCCGATAGACCCCGCGGAGGTTCCCACTATGGCCGTTGCCCAGAGACCATGGGCATTCAAGACGCTCCAGCCGCTGCCACCCATCGCCGCCCGCTTGATGCGAATCGTCTCCAGCGAGGAGGCATCGTTTCAAAGCATGTCCGCGCTGGTCCGCGCCGATTCGGCCTTCTCGGCGGAGGTGCTGCGCATCGCCAACTCGCCGCTGATGGGTTGCCGCAACCGGATCGACAGTATCCGGCACGCGCTGACCATGCTGGGGCTGGAGAAGCTGAAGTCGCTGGTGATGGCCGTAGCGCTGCGCGATTTCTTATCTTCCGCCTTGCAGGTGCCTGCGTTGGGACGCTGCTGGCGCCACAGTCTGGCCTGCGCCTGCATCTGCGAGGAACTCGCCGGAACCAAAGGAATAAACAAGGACACGGCCTATACGGCGGGCCTCTTGCACGACATCGGCCGGCTGGCGCTGCTGGCCAGTTACCCGGCCGAGTACGCCCGCATGCTGGACGTCTCCGACGAGTACGGATACGACCTGCTGGGCTGCGAACAGGACCTGTTCGATATCGACCACTGCCAGGCCGGGGAATGGCTGGTGCAGGAGTGGCACTTCCCGGAGGACTTTGCGGTGGTCGCCAGGCGACACCACCAGGCCTGGGACGGGGGGCCGCTGGACATGCTGGGGCTGGTGCACTTCGCCTGCCGTATCGCCGACGCCACGGGATTCCCGGTGATCACTTCTTCGACCGAAAACCTGAAGCCGGTCATCGACGCCCTGCCGCCCCAACTGGCCGCCTACCTGGGTTCAGGGGAAGAGTTCACGGCAATGATCGCCGACAAGGTGAGGGCGATGGAGAGCGCGCTCTGACCTGCGGCAGGCCGTTTGGCCCGCGCCGGGCGCCTGGTCCCGCGGACTCCCTGCTTGGCCTCCGGCAAGAACCAGTCGCGCCCACTAGCCCGGATGTCGGACAATGGGAGAGCGGATGCGTCTCCTCACAATCCCTCTTGCAGTTGCCCTGGTGGGAATGGCCGGCGTAGCGCGGGGGCCGGCGGAGCCCGCGCCGAAGCTGGCCGAAGTACAGAGGATCTGGGGCTTGGCGCCTCACAACGCCTCCACCGATCTGATCCGATTCAAGGGTCGCTGGTACTGCGCCTTCCGCGAAGGACAGGCGCGCGACTCGTCTGACGGCGCCTTGCGCATTCTGACTTCCGCCGACGGCGAGCGATGGGTCTCTGCGGCGCTTATTTCCTCCCCGCGCGGGGATCTGCGGGAACCCAAGCTCTCGCTCTCGCCGGACGGACGGCTGATGCTGAGCGCCGGGGCCGCTTTCCCCCAAACCCAGACCCTGGCCTGGTTCTCCCTGGAGGGCAGAATCTGGCCCGAAGCCATCGAGATCGGCGAGCGCAACGTCTGGCTGTGGCGCCTCACCTGGCGGCGGGGCAGGGCCTATGGGATCGGCTACAGCGCCACAGGCAAACAATTCAGCCGGCTCTACATCAGCCGCGATGGCCTGAAGTATGACACCCTCGTGGACGACCTCTTCGGCCAGGGGCTGTCGAGCCAGGGCTCGCTGCTGTTTCTGGAGGACGACACCGCGCTGTGCCTGTTGCGCCGGGATGAGAAGGGCGCCAACACCGTGCTGGGGCGCTCCCGGCCCCCCTACCGCGCGTGGAAGTGGAAAGACCTCGGCCTGCGGCTCGGCGGAGCGAGCCTGCTGCGTCTTGACGACGGCCGCATCGTCGCTGCCGGCAGCCTCGACAATTCCAGCGGGCGGACGGCGCTCTGCTGGCTCGATCCCGAGGCCGGCACGCTGAAGGAGTTTCTGGCTCTGCCCTCGGGGGGCGATACAGGCGGCCCGGGCCTGGCGCTCGCCGATGGCTTCCTGTGGGTCAGCTACCATTCCTCTCACGAGGGCAAGACCGGCATCTACCTGGCGAAAGTGAAGCTGAACGGCCGCTGAGGCGCGCCTTCGCGCCGCGGCGGTACGTTCGGACTGCTACCGGGTTTTGCTTGAGCTGGTACAGGTCTTTGGGGATATAAGATTGCACGCTCACGCTTTATCGTGGATGCATGAAGGTCGTTTTCAGCGATCTCGATGGGACCTTACTGCACCTCCAGACCTACTCTTCCGATGCGGCTCAGCCGGCGCTGGATGCGTTGAAGCACCACCGGATTCCGCTGGTGTTCACGACCAGCAAGACCCGGGCCGAGGTTGAGTTCTGGCGGGAGCGGCTCGATAACCGGGACCCGTTCATCGTCGAGAACGGTGGCGCCATCTACATCCCGCACGGGTATTTCGGGTTCCGGATCCCACACTCCCAGCAGCGCGACGGCTACGACATCATCGAGTTCGGGCAGCCCTACCAAGAGCTGGTCCAGAGCCTGCGGGAGGCGTCCCAGGAGAGCGGATGCCAGGTGCTCGGCTTCAACGAGATGAGCGTGGCCGAGGTCAGCATCCGGACGCTATTATCGGTCCAACAGGCGGAGCTGGCCAAACGCCGGGAATACGACGAGCCATTCGAGATACTTGGTTTTGGCACGCACCGGCTGTTGAGGGCAATCGAAAGCCGCGCGAAGCGCTGGACGCGGGGAGACCGCTTCTACCACATCACCGGGAACAACGACAAGTCCGAGGCGGTGCGGCATCTGGGGGCGTTCTTTCGCAAAGCGCATGGGGAGATACTGGCGATCGGCATCGGCGACGGGCACAACGATGCGGCTTTTCTGGCCTCGGTGGACGTTCCGATCATCGTGCATTCGCGATTTGCGGCTGCGCTCAAGAAAGCGGTTCCGCAAAGCCGGGTGACACAGGCGCCTGGCCCGCATGGTTGGAACGAGGCAGTACTGGAGATGGTAGCGGCGTGAAACAGAGGTGGGGAGGATGTCCGATTTCTACCAGACGGGTTGCGTAACGACCCTGCACAGGCTGAATCCGGACGGCATCGACCGCGTGGAGGCGGAACTGCGGCGGTACTCGGAAGCGCGCCCCATCGGGCTGGTCCTCCCGGCGCTGTATTCCGAGTTCGAGGGTGCGGCGATGCGGCGCATCGCCGACCAGTTGGCCGAGGTGGATTACGTGCGCCACATCGTCGTCGCGCTGGGCCGGGCGAGCCAGTACCAATACGAGCGGGCTCGCAGCTTCTTCCTGGACTTCCGGCGGCCGGTGACGTTTCTGTGGATCGACAGCCCGCGGATCCAGCGCCTGTTCAGGCTGCTGGAGCAGCAGGGTCTCTCGGCCGGCCAGGACGGGAAGGGGCGCTCCTGCTGGCTGGCGTACGGCTACCTGCTGGCAACCGCCGAATGCGAGGTGATCGCGCTGCACGACTGCGACATTCTGAATTACGACCGCCGGTTCCTGGCGCGGCTGTGCTATCCGGTGGTCAATCCCAACCTCGACTTTGAGTTCTCGAAAGCGTTCTATGCCCGGGTGACGGACCGGATGCACGGCCGGGTGACGCGGCTGTTCATGACTCCGCTGATTCGGGCCATCGACGGGATGGTGCCGAACACTCCGCTGTTGCAGTTTCTGGACAGCTTCCGTTACTGTCTGGCAGGTGAGTTCGCGATGAAGGCCAACCTGGCGCGAGCGAACCGGATCCCCGGGGATTGGGGTCTGGAGGTAGGCATGCTGGCGGAGGTCTACCGCAACTGCTCGCCCACGCGAACCTGCCAGGTAGACCTGGCCGACAACTACGACCACAAACACCAGACCCTTTCGGCGGACGACCCCACCAAGGGCTTGCGGCGGATGGCGTGCGACATCGCCAAGACGCTGTTTCGCACGCTGGCCGGCGAAGGGCTGGTCTTCACGCAAGAGCATTTCCGGGCGCTCGAGGTCCGATATGTGCGCATGGCGGAAGACATCATGACGCGGTATTACGCCGACGCCCTGCTGAACGGCCTCGAGTTCGACCGGCACGAGGAGGAGCGGGCGGTGGCGACCTTCGCCCAGAGCTTGCGGCAGGCGGCGGCGGAGTTCCTCGAGGACCCCCTGGGTCTTCCCCTGATCCCCAACTGGAACCGGGTGGTGGCAGCGGTTCCGGATTTCTTCGGAATGCTGCTCGAGGCCGTGGAGGCCGACGCGGAAGTGGCCTGTTGCCAGGCGGCCTAGCGAGGCGCCATGGAGAGCTTCCTGCCGGCCGGTGCGGTGGCAGCGGCACAACGGCTCCAGCGGGCGGACATCGTCATTGGGATCCCCAGTTATCAGAATGCGCGCACCATCGGGCACGTGGTGCGGGCCGCGCATGCCGGGCTGGCGAAGTACTTCCCGCAATACACGGCCACGATCGTCAACTCCGATGGCGGCTCCACCGATGGTACACGCGATGCCGTGCTAGCCACTCGGGTGGAGGACGCGCACCTGCTGTTGCTGTCGCACCCGCTCTCGCCGGTCCACCGCTTGTCCGTCCCGTACCACGGCATTCCGGGGAAGGGCAGTGCGTTCCGGCTGATTTTCGGAATGGCCTCGCTCCTGGGCGCGCGCGCCTGCGCGGTGGTGGACGCCGACCTGCGCTCGATCACGCCGGAATGGATCGACCTCTTGCTGCGCCCGGTCCTGCACGCCGATTTCGACTTGGTCGCGCCTTACTACCACCGGCACAAGTACGACGGCACGATCACCAACAGCATCGTCTATCCGCTGACCCGGGCGTTGTACGGATTGCGGGTACGGCAGCCGATCGGAGGGGATTTCGGGATCTCGAACCGGCTCTTCCGGCGCTACCTGGCGCGCAACGATTGGTACACCGACGTGGCGCGCTACGGTATCGATATCTGGATGACCACCATCGCCATCGCGGAGGGATTCCGGGTGTGCCAGAGCTTCCTGGGGGCTAAGCTTCACGACGCCAAGGACCCCGGCGCCGATCTCAGCGCGATGCTGCACCAGGTGGTCGGATCGGTGTTCCAGTTGATGGAGGAGTATGAGCCGGTCTGGCGCAACCGCAGCGGGAGCGAGGCAGCAGACCTGTTCGGCTTCCGCTTCGACGTGGGCCTGGACCCGGTTTCCGTGGACGTGGAACGCATGCTGGCCAGGTTCCGGCGCGGCTGCGCGGAGCTGGAGGAGATCTGGTCGGTGGCGCTCCGAACGGAGACCAGCGCCGCCGTCCACAGGCTGGCCAGCCGCCCCGCAACGGAGCGGTTTCAGCTTGAAGACGAGCTGTGGGTCAGGATCATCTACGACTTCGCCTGCGCTCACAGAGAACGCACCCTCGATCGCAGCCACTTGCTGCGATCGCTGACTCCGCTCTACCTGGCGCGGGTGGCCTCGTTCGTCCTGGAAACCGAGAGCCTGTTCCCGGCCGGGGTGGAAGACAAGATCGAAGGTCTGTGCCGGTGTTACGAGGCGGCCAAGCCGTATCTGACCGCCCACTGGACCGGGCAAAGGCTGGCGCCGGAGCGCACTCGGGAGTCGCGCCCGGAACAGGCTGAAAAGCAACTGGAGGAGGCACTGTGATTGAAGCGTTACGCCATGTTCTCGGTGGGGCCTTGGAACGCCTCTCGCACCTGATCAAGACCGATCTGCCACCGCTGATTGCAGCTCTGACGATCCTGGCGGTGGCCTTCCTTCTTGCCAAGCTCATACGCTGGCTGGTCACCAGAGTCTTCAAAGGAATGGAAGCCGACCAGTGGCTTCGGCGCTCGGGCATAGGCGCGATGATCGACCGCTCCGGCAGCTTGCGGGCATCCCGGCTGGTCGCCCACGGCGCTTACTGGGGGGTCCTCATGGTCGGTTTCCTGGGGGCGATGAGCGCCTTCGGAACGCAGTTCAGCACGCGGATTGCGGAAGGCATTGTGCTCCTCTTGCCGCGGCTCCTGGCGGGCGGCTTGATTGTCCTCGCCGGAACGTGGCTGGGCCAGTATCTTGGGCGCAGCACCCTGGTGTGGGCGGTCAACGAGGACCTCCCGTCTCCGCGCAGACTGGCGCTCGGAGTCCGGGCGCTGGTGGTGTTTGCAGCCGTGGCCGCGGCCGCCGATACAGTGGGCTTCGCGCGCAGCGTCTTTCTGGCGGCGTTCATTCTAATCGTGGGTGGAGCGATGTTGGCTGCCGGCCTGGCGCTCGGCCTGGGCGCCCGCGACGCCGTGCGCCGCCGTCTTGCGGAACGCTTCGCCGAGGACCGGGCCCCGGACCAAGACCAGCTCGGCGAGCGCTCACTCTGGAACCACCTCTGAGGATGTGTCGGATAATGTGGTAAAGGAGCCCGCTCAAGACCCGTGAAGGTGCGCACTTGGCCCGTTCTCGCCCTGGGGTTCGGCAGTCTGCTTCTTCTGATTCTGCTGTCCGGCTTGGATAGCTGGCAGAGAGCCGGCCAGATCTACGCTACACTGTTGTCCATCCAGAAGTCACACACCCGTGCGGACGAGGCCCTGCATGAGATCGAATCCGGGATCTATCTCTCGGGAATCTACGTTCGCGATTTTCTGCTCGACATCTCCAACCTCACCGCCGAGTTCCACCGGGAGCAGTTGCGGGCGATTCGATCCTCGATGGAAAGCCGGTTGGGGGCGCTGGACGATTCCACCGCAAGCGCGGACCACAAGATGATCGAGCGGCTCCGCCGGGAGATCGACGGCTATTGGAGCTCCATGGACCCGGTTTTCGATTGGACGCCGCCACAAAAACTCGCGGTGAGCTGGCTGTTCCTGCGCAGAATCGTTCTACCCCGGCGCGCAGCGGTCCTCGAAATTGCGGGCGAAGCCAGGAAGCTGAACGCGGCCGAGCTCGCCGAGCGCCAGAGAGAGATGGATCTCCGGATGGCTGAATTCCGCCGGTCCGGCCAGAGAACGCTGGCATTGATGCTGGCGCTGGCCGCGGCTGCGTCGCTGGCGAGCATTCTGCGCGTGTCGCAACTGGAAAGCCGGGCCAGGCAGCAACACGCGGAGACCGAACGCGCCGAGCACGAGATGCGCCGGCTGTCGCACGAACTCGTGCGCGCCCAGGAAGATGAGCGCCGCAACCTGTCGCGCGAACTGCACGACGAGATCGGGCAGACCCTGACGGCGCTCGGCGTCGAGCTCGCCAACCTGGAGAAACTGCGGACTTCCGGTGAAGAGCAATTCGAGGCGCACCTGCAAGATGCCAAGCAGCTTACGGCCCAGACGCTTCGGTCGGTGCGGGGCATCGCCATGGGACTCCGGCCGGCGCTGCTGGACGACCTGGGCCTGGGCCCCGCGCTGGAGTGGCAGGCCCGCGAGTTTTCTCATCGCACCGGGATCCCGGTGGAGGTGCTGCGGGAGGGCTTGCGCGAAGATCTTCCCGAGGCGCACCGGACTTGTTTGTACCGGGTGGTCCAGGAGGCGCTGACCAACTGTGGCCGACACGCCGATGCCAAGCACGTCCGCGTCGCTCTTCACACCGAGGCCGGCCGGCTGTCCCTCACGGTGCAGGATGACGGCCGGGGTCTGCCGCCGGACTTCGAGCGCGAGCGCGCGCACGGTGCGCCCCACATGGGCCTGGTCGGCATGGAGGAAAGGATCCGGGAGCTTGGAGGCGCGCTCCTCATCGACTCCCAGGCGGGGAAGGGGACTCTGCTCAAGGTGTCGATTCCCTTGCCGCAGCAGGCGCAGGCATGAAGAAGATCCGCGTTCTGCTGGCCGATGACCATGGCGTCGTTCGAAAGGGCCTGAAGTTTCTGCTGGAGAGCGAGCCGGGGTTGGAAGTGGTGGGCGAGGCCGCGGACGGGCGGCAGGCGGTGGACCTGTGCGTGGAACTGGAGCCCGACATCGTGGTGATGGACATCGCAATGCCGCGGCTGAACGGAATCGACGCCACCGCCCAGATCGTCAAGCGCTGTCCGCGCACGGGCGTGGTCATCCTCAGCATGCACTCCGACGAAGAGTACCTCCTGCGAACGCTGACGGCGGGGGCCAAGGGTTACCTCCTCAAGGACTCCGCGGAAGTGGACTTGGCACGCGCCGTGCGGTCCGTATCCGAGGGCAAGCCCTTCTTCAGCCCGTCCATCGCCAAGACGCTGCTGGAGGACTATCTGCGCCAGCTTCAGCAGCGCGGTTCCACGGATTCTTACGACCTGCTGACCGACCGTGAGAAGGAGGTGCTTCACCTTCTGGCGGAGGGCAAGACCAACAAGGATATCGCCGGTTTGTTGGATCTGAGCGCTTATACGGTCGAGACGCACCGCACCCACATCATGCAGAAGCTCAACCTTCACAACACCGCCGAGATCGTTTTGTACGCGGTCCGGAAAAAGATCATTACGTGACCCCGGCGGCGGGGGACCGTACGCCTGTGCGATAACGGAAGTGGACTCATAACGAAATGCGCGTACACCATCTAGCGCGCGGCGAGGGCGCAGCCCGCTCCCGTGGCTCAGCATCCGGATCGGGTGTGGAGCAAGAACGGGACCGGGCACCGGTGTCGGAGAAACTGCGCGCGATCCTCCCCGATATCTGGGAGCTGGTCCGGCCGCGGCGCTGGTCGCTGGCCCTGGCGCTGGTGCTGATCGTGATCAGCCGGGCGGCCGCGTTGGTGCTGCCGGCGTCGATGAAGTATTTGGTGGACGACGTTGTCGGCAAGCGGCGGTTGGAGCTGCTGGGCCCGCTGATCGCCGTGGTGCTGGCCGCGACCGCCCTTCAGGGCGCGTCCTCCTTCTCGCTCACGCAGTTGCTTTCCAAGTCGGCGCAGCGTCTGATCGCCGAATTGAGGCGCAAAGTGCAGGCCCATGTCGGCCGTCTGCCGCTGGCCTACTACGACGCCAACAAGACCGGCGCCCTGGTCTCTCGCATCATGAGCGACGTGGAGGGCGTGCGCAATCTCATCGGCACGGGACTGGTGGAGTTCCTGGGCGGCCTGGTCACCTCTCTGATCGCACTGGTGGCCTTGCTGCGCATCAGCCCGGCGCTGACCGGCATGGCCATCGGCATCGTGAGCCTGATGCTGCTGTTCTTCAAGCGCGCCTTCGGCTTCATCCGTCCCATCTTCCGCGAGCGCGGCCGCATCAATGCCGAGGTGACGGGCCGCCTCACCGAGTCCCTCGGCGGAATCCGCGTGGTGAAGGGCTACCATGCCGAGGCGCGCGAGGCCGCGGTGTTCTCCTCCGGCGTCCGGCGGCTGCTGGACAACGTGATCCGGTCGCTCACCGCGGTTTCGCTCATGAGCCTCTCGGCGACGGTGCTGCTGGGCGTGGTCAGCGCGCTGGTGATGTATTTTGGAGCGCGCCAGATCGCTGCCGGCACGCTCACCCTGGGCGGCTTTGTCACCTTCACCGCGTTCCTCGTATTTCTGGTCGCCCCGGCCTTCCAGATCGTCGGCATCGGCACGCAACTCACCGAGGCGATTGCCGGCCTGGAGCGCACCCGCGAAGTGCTGCGCGAGCGCCCCGAGAACCTCGACCCGGGGCGGACCGTCGCGATGGCGGAGATCCGCGGCGACGTGGTCTTCGAGGAGGTGGGTTTCGCCTACGAGGCCGGCAAGCCGGTGCTGCACGGCATCTCCTTCGAGGCGCGCCCGGGGACGGTGACGGCGCTGGTCGGGTCTTCCGGCTCCGGCAAGTCGACCATCATCGGCCTGATCGCCGCCTTCTACACGCCCTCGAGCGGAACCATCCGGGTGGACGGCCTGGATCTCTCGAGCGTCCGCCTGGATTCCTACCGCACCCAGCTCGGCGTGGTTTTGCAGGACACCTTCCTGTTCGACGGCACGATCCGCGAGAACGTCGCTTTTGCCCGCCCCGACGCCGCTGAGGAGCGCATCCTTCAGGCCTGCCGCATCGCCCGCGTGGACGAGTTCGCCGAGTCGTTCGAGAACCAGTACGACACCCTGGTGGGCGAGCGCGGCGTGAAGCTCTCCGGAGGCCAGCGGCAGCGCGTCTCGATCGCCCGCGCCATCCTGGCCGACCCGCGCATTCTCATCCTGGACGAGGCCACCTCGAGCCTCGACTCCGAGTCCGAGGCCTCGATTCAGCAGGGGCTGGCCTACCTGATGCAGGGGCGCACGACGTTTGTTATCGCCCACCGGCTGTCCACCATCCGGCGCGCCGACCAGATCCTGGTGGTCGAGGGCGGGCACATCGTCGAGCGCGGGACCCACGCATCGCTTCTGGCCGCCGGGGGCAGGTACTACGAACTCTACACCCGCCAGCACGGCCTGGCCGAGAACCTGTTCCTGGCGCCCGGCGAGGTCGAGGCGGCGGTCGAGGAAGCTCCGGCGCCAGCCTCGGGCGAGGAAGCGGCTTCGCTGGGCGAGACCATCCGGCTGCTCAGGGGGTGAATCGCCGTCCCGCGCCGAGCGGCTACAATAACACCGTGAGGGACACGAAACTGCGCGCTGCCGCGATTACCGACGAGTTCGGCCCCGACCTGGAGGCGGCCACCCAGGCCATGGCCGAGATGGGCATGAAGGGCGCCGAGCTGCGCGTCGTATTCGGCAAGAACATCCTGGACCTGAGCGACGAGGAAGTGGACCGCGTCCGCCGCATCGCCGGGTCCAAGGGGCTCGAGATCGTTTCGCTCTCCTCGCCGCTGCTGAAATGCGCGCTGCCCGACGCGCCGCCGATCGACAGCCGGTTCCAGCAGGACCTTTTCGGCTCGAAGCACACTTTCGAGGACCAGCCCCGGCTTACGGCGCGGGCTTTCGAGATCGCCCACCAGACCGGGGCGCGCATCGTCCGCGTTTTCTCTTACTGGCGGGTGGTCGAGCCGGAGAGAGTCTTCGACCGCGTCGTCGAGGCGCTGGGCTCGCTGGCCGAGAAGGCAGCCAAAGAAGATCTCATCATCGGTATCGAGAACGAGCACGCCTGCAACATCTCGACCGGCGCGGATGCCGGCCGTCTGCTGCGGGCCGTCGACCATCCGAACTTGCAGGTGGTCTGGGACCCGGCTAACGCTTACGTGGCCGGCGAGACTCCGTTCCCGGACGGCTACCGCGCCCTCCCGCCCGGGCGCATTGCGCACGTCCACGCGAAGGACTGCTACCTGGACGGCCACAAACCCATCTGGGGGCCGCTCGGCGTCTGCGCGGTGGATTGGAAAGGGCAAATCGCCGCGCTCCTGGTGGACGCCTACGACGGCTGGTTGAGCCTGGAAACCCATTGGCCCGGCCCGCGCGGAGACAAGTTCCAGGCCAGCGTCATCTGCGGCTGGAACCTCATGGCACTGCTGGCGGGGTAAACGGCGGCTCCCCGATTTCCTTCGGCATCGCCCGTTTTCTCCTCCAAAACGGCAAATCAGCGGCTTCGCCCTCGCGAATCGTCACGCGGCCTGGCGAATTACATTTCTATATTCTTCATTTTTCTGCGATTGACACTTGACTTAACGCACTTATCTTCCATATGCTGCTCTTCAGTGGTGCTGAAGAGGGGGGTTCCGGCCGAAACGCGAGCGGTGCTACACACTCCTTTGGACCCCATTAACTTCCGGCACGAGGTGCACAATGCTCACACGACTTTGCAGCCCACGAGCTTTCTCGCCGGGCTTTCTCTCACTTTTGCTCCTGGTCGCGCTGGCCCAACCCGCCAGACCGGCCGAGGGCACCGTACCCACCAATGATGAGGGCTGTCCATTGACGGATAACGCGTTGGCCCGCAGCCAGAAGGGCCCACGGAAAGTGGGCCTGGACTGGACCACCGGGAGTGTGTTCCCCTCGCGCGTGGACCACTCCGGAAAGTACTGCTTTGTCCTCACGAATGTGAACGACATCCTTTACAACTACGACTTCACAGTCAATCGGTTGACACAGGAAGGCGACGATCTCAGCTTGCTGACAGGCGCCATTGGGAAACTGAGCGGCCTGACTAAAGACAATTCGAAAGCGGCTTTCACAGCAGAACGGGCCCCAGCGTGCGGTCCGCTTCTTGAGGCTGTCGGGAAAGCGGCGTCGGATCTGAAGGCTGCGCTTGCGGGCCTCGATCCGGGCAAAGACGCTGGGGGAAAACCGAAGAGTGCGCCTCTGGCCACAACGCTCGCCGCATGGCCGCCGGTGGCTGAGAAGTACCCTCCACTTGAACGGGCAGTCGCCCAACTGCAAGCCGCTAGCGATAAGTGCCCTCTGCTAGGAAACCAGCCGGACGTCCTCGACGAGTACAACAACGCGCGCAAGAGCTATTTCGAACTGCTCCGGCGGGTCAAGTCGCCGCATGTCGCGCGCTATACCGCCGAGTTGGACAACACCGAGGGCTACGATGTGGTCGTGCAAGAGACGCTAGAGGGCAAGCCGACCACCGCGGCGGCAAAGACTTATCACCTCGATCCGGGGCGGAAAATCCTGACCGCCTCGGCCGGGTTCGTGCTGACCACATTGCAGGCGCGCAGTTACTCGAGCGTCACGGCGCCCGATCCGACGGACCCGACCAAGACCCGAACCGTCCTAAGTGTGGACGGCGGCGGCGGCGTGCGTCCGGCGCTCGCGGCTCTGCTCAACTATCACCTTCCGGGGCTCTCGACGCGCCAGGTAGGTCTTGCGATTTCCGCCGGACCCCTTTTCGATATCTCTAACGGGAAGGCCGACACTTCGCACTTTGGCTTCTTCGGCGGGCCGTCGCTGCACCTGTGGAACCGGCTTTACCTCACGCCTGGGATTCACATTGGCGAATTCGCGGATTTACCGCTGGGATTTTCGCAAGCGGGCCAGCCTATTCCGACCGGCATGGGCACGCCGGCGGCGCAAAAAAGGTACACGGCTCATTTCGCCTTCGCAATCACCTTCAAAGCCAGTGAGCTGGGTATTGGAAGCGGGAATTCCGACACCAGCAAGAAAACGCCGGCCACACAGCCCAAGCCGTGACCGGGCGGTCGCCTGCCGCCCGCGCCGCCAGCCCGAGAGCGGACTTGTGTCAAACTAGGAATCACATGGCACAAGACAACCTTTTCTCGCTGGACGGCCAGGTGGCGGTCGTCGTTGGCGGTGGCGGAGTATTGGCGGGCGCGATGGCCAGCGGATTCGCCGAGGCCGGGGCCGACGTGGTCATCGTGGACCTCAACCTGGAGAACGCCGAAGCGCGCGCGGCGTCCATCTGGGAGCTCGGGCGGCGGGCGATCGCGGTCCAGGCCAACGCGGCCAACAAGGCCGACCTTTCGCGGGCACTCGAAACGACGCTCGCTGAATTCGGGCACGTGGATATCCTGCTCAACGCGGCCGGCATCAATTCGGGGACGCCGTTCTTCGAGATCACGGAAGAGGAATGGCAGCGCATCCTGGACGTGAACCTGAAGAGCGTGTTCCTGGCATGCCAGGTGTTCGGCAAGGTGATGGTGGAATCCGGCCGTGGCGGGTCGATCATCAATATTTCCTCGGCGTCGTCCGGCCCGCCGCTGTCGAAGGTGTTCACCTACAGTATCACCAAGGCCGGCGTGGACCAGATCACGCAGTTCCTGGCGCGGGAGTGGGCGACCAGAGGCGTGCGCGTGAACGCCATCCGGCCGGGCTTCTTCCCGGCCGAGCAGAACCGCAAGCTGCTCACCCCCGAGCGCACCGCCACCATCCTGGGGCATACGCCGATGGGCCGTTTCGGCGAAGCTTCCGAACTGGTGGGCGCGGCGGTCTACCTGGCTTCCAGGAGCGCGTCGTCGTTCGTGACCGGATCGATCCTGCGAGTGGACGGCGGCTTCCTCGCGATGACCATCTGAGCGGAACTGAATCTGGCCGGCGGGCTCGAACGGGTTAGCGGGATAGCCCGTCCCGGCGCCGCCGGCCAGAAGCTCGTTTATCCCGCCGAACTCAAGTACGCGAACCGGGCGATGAAGAGCGCCGTGAGCACGTACACCAGCCAGTTCACGCTCCGGAACTCGCCCCGGATCACCCGCAGCAGCGTGTAGGCGATAAAACCGAAGGCAATGCCGGTGGCGATGCTGAAGGTGAGCGGGATCGAGACCATGGTGAGAAAGGCGGGCAGCGCCACCACCGGGTCGGACCAGCGAATGTCGGCCCCGGTGGAAACCATCAGGCTGCCCACGACGATCAGCGCCGGAGCGGTGGCAGCCGCCGGGATGACGCCGGCGATCGGCGCGACCAGCAGCGCCACCAGGAACAGCAGGCCGATCACCACGGCGGTGAACCCGCTTCGCCCGCCTGCCACCACCCCGGCCGCGCTCTCGATATAACTGACCACCGTCGAGGTCCCCGCGAGCGAGCCGACGATGGTCGCCGAGGCGTCGGTGAGCAGAATCCGTTCGACTCGCGGGATGCGATTGTCGCGATCCAGCATCCCGGCCTTCTTGGCCACGCCGACCAGGGTCCCGAGGTTGTCGAACAGATCGATGAACAGGAACACAAAGATGATCTCGAGGAATCCGAGGCGGAGAGCGGCGGCGACGTCGAGCTTGCCCGCGGTGGCGGCGAAATCGGTCCACTTCAGCGATTGAGGCTGCCAATGCACCAGGCCGAAGGCCGCGCCCACCGCGGCGGTTGCCAGGATCCCAATAAGCATCGCCGCGCGCACGCGCCAGACCATCAGCGCCGCGATCGCCAGCAGGCCGAAGATCGCCAGCAGCGTGTTGGGTTCCCGCAGGTTTCCGAGAGCGACCAGCGTCTTCGGGTGCGCCACGATGATGCCCGACTTCTGGAAGCCGACCAGCGCGATGAACAGCCCGATGCCCGCGGCGACCGAAGCGTACAGTTCCGGCGGAAGTGCGGAGAGAATCAACTGACGGATGCCTCCCAGGGTCAGGATCAGAAAGGCGACGCCGGAGAGGAACACCGCGCCGAGGGCGGCCTGCCAGGGCACATGCAGGCCCAGCACCACGGTGTAGGTGAAGTAGGCGTTCAGTCCCATGCCGGGAGCCAGCGCGATGGGATAGCGCGCGTAAATGCCCATCATGAGGCTGCCGAAGGCCGCGGACACGCAGGTGGCCGCCATCGCCGCCCGGACCGGGATGCCCGCGTCGCCCAGGATCGACGGGTTCACGAAGATGATGTAGGACATGGTCAGGAACGTGGTCAGGCCGGCGAGCGTTTCGGTTCGCCAGTTGGTGCCGAGTTCCTGAAAACGGAAATACCCTTCGAGTGAATGCCGGATCGACATGCGCAGAAAGACTCCAGCCTACCACGAGCGGCAGCCCTGCGCAGTAGCGTATACTGGCCCTGGAGACGGGAATGACAGAACAGAACATCATACAGGCCTACCAGATTGCCAAGGAACAGTACGCGAGCCTCGGGGTGGACGCCGGCGCCGCGATGCGACGGCTCGAAACCATTCCGATATCCCTGCACTGCTGGCAGGGCGACGACGTGGGCGGTTTCGAGAAAGTCGGGGCTAAACTGGAGGGCGGCGGCATCCAGGCGACCGGCAACTACCCCGGCAAGGCCCGTTCGATCACCGAGCTTCGCTCCGACGTCGAGAAGGCGCTGAGCATGGTTCCCGGCAAGCACCGGTTGAATCTGCACGCCTGCTACCTCGACAACGGCGGCACGTTCATCGACCGCAACGAAATGCGGCCCGAGCATTTCCAGAGCTGGATCGACTGGGCGAAGTCCAACGGTCTGGGCATGGACTTCAACCCGACCTACTTCTCCCATCCGAAGGCGGCCGACGGCTTCACGCTGACCCACACCGACAAGGGAATCCGCGACTTCTGGATCGAGCACGGCATCTGCTGCCGCAAGATCGGGGCGGAGATGGGAAGGCAGCTTGGCTCGATCACGGTCACCAACGTCTGGATTCCGGATGGCTACAAGGACATTCCGATCGACCGTACCGGGCCGCGCGAGCGCCTGACCGATTCGCTCGACAAGATCTTCGCCGAGCCGATCGATGCGAAGCTCCATCTCGACGCGGTGGAAGCGAAGCTGTTCGGCATCGGCGCCGAGAGTTACACCGCCGGTTCGCACGAGTATTACCTGGCTTATGCCGTGTCGCGCCAGAAGATCCTCACCCTGGACGCCGGCCACTTCCATCCCACCGAAGTCATCTCCGACAAGGTCTCCTGCGTGCTGATGTTCTGTCCAGGACTGCTGCTGCACGTCAGCCGCCCCGTCCGCTGGGACAGCGATCACGTGGTCATCCTGGACGACGAGTTACAGGCTATCGCCAAGGAACTGGTGCGCAGCGGCAAACTCGATAAGATCCATATCGGGCTGGACTACTTCGACGCCAGCATCAACCGCGTGGCCGCCTGGGTGATCGGCACCCGCAACATGCTCAAGGCGCTGCTGATCGCCCAGCTCGAGCCGACGGCCGCCCTCAAAGACGCCGAGCTCAAGATGGACTTCACCCAGCGCCTGGCGATGCTCGAAGAGCAGAAGAGCCTCCCCTGGGCCGCCGTCTGGGACTACTACTGCCTCCAGAAAGGCGTGCCCGTCGGACGGGCCTGGTTCGACGAGATCCGGAAGTACGAAGCGAAGGTTCTCGCGAAGCGGGCCACCACGTAGGCGCCAGTCGACCGGAGCGCTTTGCGCTACTGTAGAAGCATGACTGGTCTGCTTGAGAGAGCGCTTCAGCGCGTTCAGTCCCTCTCCCGAGAGGAGCAGGACGCCATCGCATCCCAGATCATGGAGACTCTGGACGATGAGGAAACGTGGGCGCGCAAGCTCCGCGAAAGGCCGACGCTGTTGCGATCCCTCGCCCGCGAGGCTCTTGAGGAACACCGGCGGGGGGAGACGCGCCCGCTCGACGAACTGATCGGATGAAGTCGTTCACCACGCGGCGGTTTCGCGAGGCGTATGGCAGTCTCCCAGATGAGGTGCGATTGCAGGCCCGGAGAGCTTTCCATCTGTTCAAGCAAAACGCTTCCCATCCGGGACTGAACTTCAAGAAGGTGGACGGAGAGAACAACATTTACTCCGTCCGAATCGGCCTCGGCTACCGTGCTCTCGGTCGAGCCGACGGCGAAGCCATCGTCTGGTTCTGGATCGGTCCCCACGGTGACTACGACAGGCTGGTTTGACCGATAGTCATGGATTGCGCGATTCGGCACTCCCGGTCTGATGGGACAGCGATCACGTGGTCATCCTGGACGACGAACTCGGGCTGGACTACTTCGACGCCAGCACCAATCGCGTGGCCGCTTGGGTGATCCGCACGCGGAACATGCCGAGTTCAAAGCGCAGAAGAGCCTGCCCTGGGCCGCCGTCTGGGACTGCTACTGCATGCAGAAGGGCGCGCCGGTCGGACGAACCCGGTTCGACGAGATCCGGCAATGCGGGGCGAAGGTTCTCGCGAAGCGGGCCAACACGTAGGCGCGATCAGACCATGCGTGGCGGCGATGCCGCCAGCGGCCGCCGGTCCTGAAGACTGTGCCCGTGCTCGTGATGATTTCCAATCCGACCGACCGTCCAACCGCACGACAGGGCGGTACGCACTCCCCATCTACGGCAGACATGGTGGGGCGGAAGACAGTACAAGATAAAGGACGTTGTGTTGCGCTATTCGGGGAAGTCTGATAGGCTCACCCCATGAGTAATCCAGCCCCGCGTCAAAATGCCTTTTTCCTTACCGCTGAGGACGAGGAGCGCGCTATCGAAGCCGCGCTGTCTGTGAGCTTGACGGAACGCTATGTAGCGGAGGCCGAACAGGCGATTGGGCAAGTGCTGTCTATTGATACCAATCAAGCCCGCCCTATTCTAGCCGAGTTAGTACTGCGGAAACGAATTGAAGCGCGCCCTGCTGCCGGATCAGCGGTTAACGAATTCGAAAGCCCTCAAGCCGACCCGAACGTTCGGGCCAAGTGGTACCGCACGAACACGGGCTCGCAATGACCTTCGAACTGGCCGCACGGAACGAAAGAGCAACCCTTGCCTTGCCCCCCAGGATCGCGCGTGCCGACGAGGATGCCACCGGTCGCTTCATCCAGTTTTTTACCGGCAATATCCGCAACAGAAACACGCGGGCGGCATACGCGCGGGCTGCCGGGGACCTCCCAAGAAGGAGCAACATGCCTCAAGGAGATTCACCCCAAACGACAAGCCTCCTGCTCTTCGACTCGTGGGTGACCAAATGGCCATGGTACGACTATGCGCAGCAGCACCCCGAGCGCGTCCCAAATCTCCTTATTGATCCACTGCTGTCCAAGTTAGCCGAGAACCGCCCCTCGGCTGATTGAAAACGCTGGGCAAACCTCCCCTTTCCGGCCGTCCTCAAGAAGCAGGTTGGTGCCTGGTTCGGCTAGGTTCGAAAATGGCTGCTGTCCCAATTAGTAGCTG
>JBEKWU010000001.1:0-114672 GCA_049512775.1 Bryobacteraceae bacterium | reverse complement strand
CCGAACAGGAAACTGCGGCGATTTTCCGGCGGTCCGGGATCGAAGTCTCCTGGGTGAACTGCCCCATCGACGACAGGGTCTGCGGTACGGAATCGAAACCCGCCGAAATGATCCTGCGCATCTTGGGCCGGCGTCCCGGAGGCGCGTTGAACCGCCCGCTCGGGTACGCCATTCCGGGCGGGTACGCAAGCGTCTATGCGCTGGATACATACTCCGTTGCGAAGAGCGGCGGGGTGGACGGAAGCGTGGTGCTGGGAATCGCCATCGGGCACGAGCTCGGCCATGTGCTGCTGGGGGGGCTGGAGGCCCACTCCCGCATCGGGATCATGCAGGCCAAGTGGGCGAAGAAAGACCTTCGCGCCGCGGCGCAACGCGCCTTGGGGTTCGCTCCGGAGGAGGCCAGGAAGCTCAGGGCCGAGGTGGTCCTGCGAAGCCATACGCTCACCGCTTCCATCACTCGGTAGATCCGCTTCGCTCGAAGCTGCGCACGGCGCGGCGAGTTCGCAGCGGGCGACCTTGGCCAGCCAGCCAAGCGGCAGACTCGGGGCGCAACCAAGCACCCCGCGAGCTGATGCGCCTACCACGAGAGGGCGTGACTGGGCGCCCGGGCGATCCACGTAGGCAGCAGGTGATCGGGCGCTGCGGTCACTGCCAGCCGCCGCCGAGAGCTCTGTAGAGCTGCACGAAGGAGAGCAATTCCTGCAACCGCAACTGGGCCAGCACCAGGCGGCCCTGGAAGAGGTTGCGGTCGGCATCCAGCACCTGGAGATAACTGTCCAGCCCGCCGTGGTAGCGGAGATTCGACAGGCGGCTGGTCTCCGTCAGCGCACGAACGAGGGAATCCTGCTGCTGACGCTGCTCGCGGGTGCGCGAATAGCGGACCAAGGCGTCCGAGACTTCCCGGAGCGCGTTGTGGATGGCCTTTTGGTAAGCAATCAGCATCTCGCGCTTCTGTGTTTCCGAGAGGCGCACGCCCATGCGGACCTGGCCGGCACTGAAGATGGGCAGCACCGCCGCGGGAGCAACGGACCAAAAGCGCGCCGGCCCGGTAAACAGATCGGACAGGGCACGGCTCTGACCCTGGAGGAACCCGGTCAGGGAGATCTGCGGGAAATAGTAGGCCTTGGCGACGCCGATCTGGGCGTTGGCGGCAATGAGCAGATCCTCGGCCTGGCGGATGTCCGGCCGGCGCTCGAGCAAAGAGGACGGCAATCCGGCGGGGATCTCGGCGGGCAGACTGAAATCGTCCAGCGCCTTTCCCCGCGGGATCTCGCCGGGAGGTTTGCCCAACAGCAGACTGAGCGCGTTCTCCGCCTGTCCAATGTCGCGCTGGGCGCTGGCGATCCGCGCCGAGGCGGTGTAGAGAAGCTGCTCCGCCTGATGCACATCCAGGCCGGTGGCGGCGCCGTGATCGTGCCGCAAACTAATCAGTCGGAGGTTCTGTTGGGCGATGTCGCGGGTGGCGCGCGCGATCTCCAGCTCCAGATCCAGCTCGCGCAGGGTGAAGTAGCCGCCAGCCACGTCGCCGATGAGGGAGACGACGATGCCGTGGCGGGCTTCCTCGCTGGCCAGGTACTGCGCGCGGGCCGATTCGGTCAGCCGGCGCACGCGGCCCCAGAAGTCCAGCTCCCAGGAGAGGGCGCCGCCGGCCTGGGTATAGCTGACGTCCATCGAGGCGTTGGGCGGGACGGAGGGATTGGAGCCGATGAGGGAGGACCGGGTGGCGGTGAACTGGGCCTGAGCGAGCACCAGGGGGTACCGGCCGGCGCCGGTGATGCGGAAGCGGGCGCGGGCCTCCTGAACGCGCTCGGAAGCGAGAGCCAGGTCGAAGTTGTGCTCGAGGGCGGCGGCGATGAGCTGCTTGAGGGTGTCGTCGGGGAACAGATCGGGCCACTTGGTGTCCGCCAGAGAAGTCCCGGAGACGCCCGCGGGCGCGCCGCGGTGCTCGCCGGGCAAGGAGACCGCGGGCCGCTTGTAATTGGGGCCAACCATACATCCCGCCAGCAGCAGCAGCGCCGGCAAAAATACCACCAGTGGTTTTTTCATTCGGGCTGCTCCGCAAAAGGCTCACTGCCGGGCAGGAACTCGCGTTTGCGCCCGGCGATGCGCTGGATGACGACGAAGAGCACGGGAACAATGAAGATGGCCAGCAAGGTGGCGGCGTTCATGCCTCCGAACACGGCGGTGCCCAGCGCCCGGCGGGAAGCGCCGCCGGCGCCGGTGGCGATCAGCAACGGGGTGACCCCCAGGATGAAGGCGAAAGAAGTCATCAGGATGGGCCGCAGCCGCAGCCGGGCGGCTTCCAGGGCGGCATCGCGCAGCGATTGGCCGGCTTCGTAGCGTACGCGAGCGAATTCCACGATCAGGATGGCGTTCTTGGCGGCCAGGCCAATCAGCGTGACGATCCCGATCTGGGTGTAGATATCGTAGGGATAGGAGCGGATCCAAACCGCGAGAAGCGCGCCGAAGAGGCCCAGGGGGAGGGCCATCAAGACCGCGAAGGGGATGGACCAGCTTTCGTAGAGGGCGGCCAGGAACAGGAAAACGAGCACCGCGGCAAAGCCGAAGATCACGGCCTCATGCCCCTGGGCCTCCTTCTCCTGGAAAGTCGTACCGGTCCACTCGTAGCCGTAGCCGGCCGGAAGCGCGGAGGCGGCTAGGTCCTCCATCGCGCGAACGGCTTGGCCACTGCTGTACCCAGGCGCGGGCCCGCCGAGTACCGGGGCGGAACGGAAGCGGTTATAGCGGTAGACGACGTCGGGTCCGACGGTGGCCTTCACAGTGGTGAGCGTGCCCATGGGCACCATGTTGCCGTCGCTGCCGCGGACGTAGAAGCGGTTGATATCGGCAGGCTGGCTGCGGAACTCGGGCTCGGCCTGGATCAGCACCTGCCAGGTGCGGCCGAAGACGTTGAAGTCGTTCACATACAGGCCGCCGAGGAAGGTTTGGAGCGAGTTGTAGGCGTCGCTGACGGGGATGCCCAGGGTCTGCACCTTGGCCAGATCGACATCCACCTTGTAGCCGGGGACGCTGGAGCGGAAGGTGTTCATCATGTTCCCCAGCTCGGGGCGGCGCCGCGCGGCGTCCACCAGCAGGTCGGCGGTTTGGGACAGATCCTGGACGCTGCCGCCGGCGCGGTCCTCGAGCATGAACTGGAAGCCGCCGGTAGTGCTCAGGCCGAGGATGGGGGGAAGGCCGAAGGGGAAAACCGTGGCTTCAGGCACACGGAAGAAGCCGGCCCGCAGGCGAGCCAGGATGGCTTGGAGTTGTTGGTCTTTGGCGGTGCGCTCGTCCCACGGATTGAGGCGCACGATCACGGTGGCCACGTTGGGGCCGTAAGTGCGGGTGGCGAAATCGATGCCCCCGAGGGTGAACGTGCCCGCCACGCCGGGGGTGCGGGTGATAATGTCCTCGATCTTCCGCGTAGCCGCATCGGTGCGCTCGAAAGAGGCGGCGTCGGGGAGGCGGACGGAGACGAAGATGGTCCCCTGGTCCTCCTCCGGCAGGAAACCGCTGGGGAGGTGGCGGAAGAGAGCGCCGGCCGCCAGCCAGAAGCAAAACAGGCCCAGTAAAGCAAAGGCGGACTTGCGGATGAGCGCGCCCACGCCCAAGAGGTAGCGGCTGCGGGCGGCCTCGAAGGCGCGGTCGAATCCGCGGAAGAAGCGCGCCACCAAGCCGCGGTGGCGCATCTTGGGGCGCAGCAGGATGGCGCTGAGCGCCGGGCTGAGGGAGAGCGCGTTGAAGGCGGACAGGAGCACCGAGGCGGCAATGGTGAGGGCGAACTGCTTGTAGATCTGGCCGCTGATGCCGCCCAGGAACGAAACCGGGATGAAGACGGCCGCCAGGATGCAGGCAATCGCGACCACCGGCGCGGAGACCTCGCTCATGGCGAGGATGGTGGCCTGGCGGGTGGGCACGCCCTCATCGATATGGCGCTGCACGGCTTCGACCACGACGATGGAGTCGTCCACCACGATGCCGATGGCCAGCACCAGGCCGAACATGCTGGTCATGTTGATGGAAAAACCGAGCAAGGGGAAAAGCGCGAGGGCGCCCACAATGGCCACCGGGACGGTGAGCAGGGGGATCAGGGTGGCGCGCCAGTTCTGGAGGAACAGGAAGACCACCACGATGACCAGGCCGGTGGCCTCGAACAGCGTCAACAGCACTTCGTTGATGGCGGCGTGGACGAAGACCGTGGAATCGTAGGGGATCACGTAGTCCATCCCGGCGGGGAAACTCTTCTTGGCCTGCTGCATGAACTTGCGCACCCGGTCGGCGGTGCCGACGGCGTTGGCGCCGGGGGACAGGAACACGATCAGGTTGCCGGAAGGGATGCCGTTGACGCGGTTGAAGCCGCTGTAGCTCAGCGCGCCGAGCTCCACGCGGCCAATGTCGCCCAGGCGGAGCAAGGAGGTGTCGGGCCTGGCGCGGAGCACGATGTCCTCGAACTCGGAAGGGTTGACCAGGCGCCCCGGGGCGGCGACGGAATACTGGAAATCGGTCCCCGCGGGCGAGGGCGGCAGGCCCAGCGATCCAGCCGGGTTCTGGCGGTTCTGGGCCTGGATGGCGGCGCTCACGTCGCTGGCGGTGATGCCAAACTCCGCCATCTTGTCGGGGTTGACCCACACGCGCATGGAGTAGACCTGGGCGGCGCCGAGACGGCATTCGCCCACCCCATCGAGGCTGGCGACCTGGTTCAGCAGGTTGATCTGCGCGTAGTTGGCGAGGAACAAGGAGTCGTAGCGGTTATCGGGGGAAATGAGGCTGACGCTGGTGAGGAAGGCGGTCGAGACCTTGCGGACGACGACGCCCTGGCGCTGCACCTCGGGCGGCAGGCGCGGCAAGGCGATGTTGACGCGATTCTGGGTCTGCACCGTCGCCATGTCCGGGTTGGTGCCCAGCTTGAAGGTGACCTGGATGCTGAGCGAGCCGTCGTTGCCGCTGCTGGAAAGGAAGTAGAGCATCCCGTCGAGCCCGATCAACTGCTCTTCGATGGGCTGGGCCACGGTCTTCTCAAGGTCCTGCGAATTGCCGCCCAAGTAACTGGTCGAGATCTGCACGACGGGCGGAACGATTTCGGGATAACTGGCCACTGGGAGCACGGGGAGGGCCACCACGCCCAGAATGACCATCACGATCGCGATGACCATCGCGAAGACGGGGTGGTCAATGAAGAATCGCGCCATGGCTCAGCTTCCTGCCTTCTGGCCCGGAGGCCGCGAGCCGGCGGGAACGCGGTAGGGCTGCGGTTGGACTCTGGCCCCCGGCCGCACCTTCAACTGGCCTTCGACGATGACCCGATCGCCCGGCTTCAACCCCTGCTCCACGATCCAGAAGGAGCCGGAGCGGTTCCCGGTGGTCACCGCGCGCATGGCGACCTTATCGTCCGGCCCCACGGTATAGACGGTCTGCATGCTCTGCAACTGCTGCACCGCTTTCTGCGGGACCAGTATGGCGTTCTTGCGCTCCTCGACGTGCGCGCGAAGGCGGCCGAACTGGCCGGGAAGGACGTTGTGGCGGGGGTTGGGGAAGCGGGCTTGCAACTCGAGGGTACCGGTCTTGGGATCCACCTGGTTGAGCGCGTTCTCAATGCGGCCCGGAAACGGGAATTCCGATCCATCGGCGAGAATGAGCGTGAGAGGGAGACCACCGCCCATCACGGCCTGGCCCTGTCTGGCCCAGGAGAGGTATTCGGATTCGGTCACCTTGAAGCGAACCCAGATAGGGTCCAGGGGCACGATCGTGGTGAGGGGCTGTGGGGAGTTGGGCGTGACCAGGCCGCCGACGGGAATCAGGGTGTCCCCGACACGGCCGGCGATGGGGGCGCGGATGGTGGCGTACTCGAGATTCAGTTCCGCGGTTGCCAAGGCGCCTCGCAGGGCTTGCACCCGGCCTTGCATGGCATCGATCTGGGTGGAGGTCGAGAGGCTGGTCTGATCGACGTTCGCCTGGAGCGAATTGACGTTGGCCTCGCTGGCTTTGAGCGCGGCTGTGGCGGCGTCCAGATCCTGCCCGGATGCGGCATCCTGCTTGACCAGCGGGACCAAGCGCTCATAATCCTGCCGGGCCTTGACCAGGTTCGCCTGCGCCGAGGCGAGGTTGGCCTGCGCCTGCAAGAGCGAGACCTGGCGCCTGGCGAATTCCAGATCGGCCTGGCTCTGGCTGAGGTTTCCTTTAGCCTGCTGCACCAGGGCCTGGAAAGGCCGCAGATCGAGCACGTAGAGGACCTGCCCGGCCTGGACCTCCGAACCGGGCTGGAACAGCCATTGCTCGAGGTAGCCTTCGACCCGGCTGCGCACCTCCACCATGTTCCTGGCGTAGGTCTGGGCCGGAAAATCCGCGACGATAGAAACGTCCTGAGGCTGTACCTCGATCACCATCACCGGGGTGGGCGGGGCCTCGGCGGGCCCGCCCTTTTGTCCCGAGGCAGCGCACCCCACCAGGAGCAGAGCGCAGACCCACGCGGCTGAAGCGGCAACCAGCGCGAAGATCCCGCGGTCTTCCTCCGGAACTAGCATATATTTGCCGAATGAACGAACCATCAATGCCCCCTGTCTCTCGCGGCCGGAATCGTCAAGACCATCAGGCTTCCTCGCGGGCCGCCGGAGCCAGCGCGGCGGAGAGGCCTCTCCAGATGAGGTCGAACAAGAAATCGACGTCCTCGTCGACGCTGGCCTTCGACCATCCGAACAGACGCCGGGTAATCAGGCCGCGAGTCATATCGTAGATGGCAAAGGCCGCGGCATCCGGGCGAATAGCACGAATCTGACCCTGCGCGCAGGCGTCGCGCAACGCGGCTTCGAGAATCCCGGCCTGCTGGAGGCACAGGGTCCTGAATCCCTTGCTGAGAGGCGCGGCAGCCAGGTTCTCGAATTCGGCGTGATAGATGGAGATGAAATCCTTGTTCTCCTCGGCGTCCCGGATGCGCGTGGCGATGAAAGTCCTGATCTTCGCAGCCAGGGTGGGCGCCGCGTCGAGGTTGCGCCTGGTTTCCTCGATCAGCGCCGCCAACCCCTGCTTGAGGGCCGCCAGGTAGATCTCACGCTTGGACCGGAAATAGAGGTAGACGGTGCCCTTGGCGAGGCCGGCCGCCTCGGCAATCTCGTCCACCGTGGCGCCGCTGAAACCCTTGCGCGCGAAAACCCGGCGCGCCGCGTCGAGGATGCCCGCGCACCGGAACTCGGAAACGACCTCCCGCTTGGTCTTCTTCGGCACCGCAATGACCGATCAGTCAGCATAGCATACGCTGTGGTCTCGCTATTGGCACGGCACCGCTCCCTGACGGTCGCGGTTCGGTGCTGGGGGGCGCCCGGGAGCACCGAACCGCGAGTGTGAACGAGCGGAGTGCGGGCGGGCGCCGGGCCGCGCTACCTCTTTCGGAAGCGATAGTCGGGGATGTCCGGCAGCTTCACCAGCTCGCACATCTCGAAGAGGCGGGAGCGCGCCCGTTCGCCGATTTTTTGGGAGAGCGGGATGCGGTAATCGACGTAAACTGCGCCGGGGGTGCGTTCGACGATGGCATCGCCGGCGGCGGGGTCGGGGAGATTGGTGGTGACAATGAGCGGCTTCTGGTTGTTGCAGCGGAAGGTCACGATGGCAGTCAGCGTGTCTTCGACCCAGTCGGCCATGCGCTGGGAACCCATGTCGTCCAGGAGCAGGACGGCGGTGTCGAGGCAGGACTGGTAAGCGGCCCGCTCGCTGGCGCCGGCCTCGGCGTTCCAGCCGGCCCGGATCTGCTCCAGGAGATTGCTGTAGTCGAAGAAGAGCCCCTGAAACCCCTTGGCCATCAGCGCGCGCAGGACGGCCACGGCCAGGTGGGTCTTGCCCGTGCCGGTGGGGCCGATCAGCAACAGGCCGGGCTTGGGGACGAAGGGGAAGTCCTTGACGTAACCCTGAAGCCGTACGAAGATCTGGCTCAGCGCCAGGTAGGCGATCGGATGCTCGGGGCGGGTGCTGAAATTCTCAAAGGAGGAGCTGCGATAAAGCGGGGGGATGCGGGCTTCGGCTTCCAGGTCCGGCGGAGTCTCCAGCGCGGCGCAATCGCAACGCTCGGCGCCGGAGACGCCGTCGCGCTCCAGGATTACCCATCCGGAGCCGCCGCATTTCTCGCAGGCCATCAGCCCCATTATGCACCAAGTGGGATAGGGCTCCAGCCCGGTCCAGGGCCAACCACCCCGGACCAGGCTGGAGCCTTATCCTACGGGGGTCTTGGCGTGTTATCGTGGCAGCAGCGGCGCTATGGCTGGCCCAGACATCCAGGGATCGCTGAAGAAGCGGGGCATCCGGCTCACGCGACAGCGGCGGGTCCTGCTGGAGTTGATCGAGCAGTCGGGGCAGCACCTGGATGCCGAACAGCTCTACGAGCGGGCCAAGCAGAGAGATCCGAAGATCAACCGGGTGACGGTGTACCGAACGCTGAAGATGCTGAAGCAGGACCAACTGGTGGACGAACTGGACCTGATGCACTATGAAGGCGACCAGCACTACTACGAGACGCGCCTGAAGCAGGAGCACGCGCACGTGGTGTGCCTGCGCTGCGGGAAGATCGAGGAATTCTACGGGGAGCCGCTGCACCGGCTGCGGCGGCAGATCGAGGGGCACTTCGGGTTCCAGGTTCTGGTGGCGCGTACCGAGGTGGGCGGCTACTGCTCGCATTGCCAGGCGCTGCGGGCGCGCGAGATGAAGGAAGCGGCGGCCGCGGCCGCTCCCGCCACTCCCATGAAAGACCGGCACCACCGAGGGGACTAAATGGCTTCTGAACCTGGTGGGGGCGCCGCGCCCCCGGCTTTCCTGATCGTGCGAACGCCCTCCGGGACCGAAACCCGCGTGGCGATGAAGCAAATGCCGTTCCGCATCGGCCGGCACCCGGACAACGAGCTGGTGCTGCGGGACAGCCGGGCCTCGCGTCACCACGCACAAATCGTCGTGGACAACGGGCAGCACGTGCTGGAGGATCTGGGCAGCAGCTACGGCGTGTTCGTGAACGGGCAGCGCGTGGAGCGCAAGAAGCTGCGCAACTCGGACCGGATCGAGTTTGGGTTTCCCGACTCCTACCACGTCGTGTTCTCGCTGGGAGAGCTGCGGACCCCGCCCAAGCCCGAGAAAGCGCCCGCGGCCGCCGAGACCGCAGGCGGCGCGAACCTGGGCAAACTGCGGGCCATGCTGGAACTGGCCCGGGCGCTGCAAACCTCGCTCAGCACCGACGACGTGCTGGCGGCGGTGGTGGAAGCGGCGCTGGCGGTGACCGGGTGCGAGCGCGGGTTCCTGCTGATGCGCCAGGGCGAGGACCTGGCCATCCGCACCGCCCGGGCGAAATCTGGGCCGCTGGCCGAGAGCGACCTGCGGGTGCCGACGCGCCTGCTGATGCGGGCGCTCAGCCAGCGCAAGGAATTCCTGTCCATGGAATTCGACCCGTCGGCCGAGGAACACGGGCGCACGGTCGCGGACCTGGAGTTGCGCAGCGTGGTATGCGTCCCGCTGGTGCGGATCCGCATGGGGTCGTCGCAGGAGACCGCGGCATTGCATCCCATGGACGAGACGGTGGGGCTGCTCTACATGGACTCGCGGCTGAAGGCCGCCGATCTGTCCTCGGGGGGGCGCGAGCTGCTGACGACGCTGGCCCTGGAGGCCTCGACGGTGCTGGAGAACGCGCGGCTGCTCGAGGAGCAGTGGGCGCGGCAGCGCATGGAGCAGGAACTCGGGATCGCGCGGCAGATCCAGGAAAGCCTGCTGCCGCGCCAGCTCCCCTCGACCGGGTGGTTCCGCGCGGCGGCCTCCAACACCCCCTGTCAGCAGGTGGGCGGCGACTATCTGGATGTGCGGCAGGTTCACCCGCAGTGCTGGACCGCGATCTCGGCCGACGTTTCCGGGAAAGGCGTCGGGGCGGCGCTGCTGGCTTCGCTGCTGCAAGGCATGTTCCTGGCCGCTCCCTTCACCCGGCTGGCGATGGAAGAGATGATGTTCCGCGTCAACCACTTCCTCAGCGAGCGGACGAGAGGCGAGCAGTACGTGACGATCTTCTACTGCACGATCGAGGCCAGCGGGCTGATGCGCTGGGCCAACGCCGGGCACCCGCCGCCGCTGGTGGTGCGCGCGAGCGGGAAGCTGGATGCGCTGGCGGCCAACGGAGTCCCCGTGGGCATGCTTGGCGAGGCCGCCTACCCCGTGGAGGAGAACCAGCTCGGGCCGGGAGACAAGATCGTGATGTACAGCGACGGCCTCAGCGAAGCGCGAAACAGCGTGGGAGGGTTCTTCGGGCTACAGCGGCTGTGCGCGGTGGTGAACGCCAATCCCGGCGCAAGCTGCCAGGACCTGCACGCTTCGATTCTATCCGCCGTCGAGGAGTTCACGCAGGGCGCCCCGCAGAGCGACGACATCAGCCTGGCAGTGCTGGAGTACCGGCCGGAATAGCGCCGAACGGTTCTTCAGGTGACCGTTGTAAGCTGGTTGGGACACCTATGATCGCTGTATTGCTCACCCTGGCGCTTGCGGCCGGCGCGGGGGAGATTCCGAAGGGAAAGCTCGTCGAGAAGGTGGTGTGCCAGGGGAACGCAAGCCAGAGTTACGCGCTCTACCTGCCCTCGAATTACGATCCCGGCCGGATCTGGCCAACCCTGTACTGCTTCGACCCGATGGCGCGCGGGCGGTTCCCGGTGGAGCGCTTCCGGGAGGGCGCGGAGAAGTACGGCTACATCGTCGCGGGTTCGAACAACGCGCGCAACGGGCCGTGGCCGGAGATTGCGGCGGCGATCAAAGCGGTGTGGGGCGACACGCAGGGGCGGTTGTCGATCGACCGGCGGCGGGTGTACGCGGCGGGATTCTCGGGCGGGGCGCGAGCGGCGAACTGGCTGGCCGTCGCCGTGGGGGCGGCGGGCGTCATCGCCTGCGGGGGCGGCTTCCCGGGCGGCGCGACGCCAGAAACCGTTGGGTACGCATTCTTCGGCGTGGCTGGAACCGACGACTTCAACTATCATGAGATGAGGCAGATCGGCCGCGAGTTGGACGCGCGTGGCGCGGTGCACCGCATCGCCATCTTCAACGGCGAGCACTCGTGGGCGCCCGTGCCGCTGGCGACCGAGGCGCTCGAGTGGTTCGAACTCCAGGCCATGCGCGCGGGCCTGCGCCCCAAGGACGAGGCCATGATCCAGAGGATGTTTCGCGCGCGGATCGAGGCGGCCAGATCCCTGCCCGCACCCGAGGCGTACCTGGAATACAAGTCCCTGGCCGCGGAGTTCAAGGGGGCTGTCCCCACCGCCGAGCTCGAGACGAAGGCCGCCGAGCTGGCGGGCTTGCGCGAGGTCCGCGACTGGGAGAAGAAGGAGCGGGAGCAGCAGAAGCGCCAGGAGGAGATGATCAAGGCCCTCATGGATTTTGGATACCTTGAGCAACTGGGCGAGGTGCGGGCCACTGTGGTGGGGCTGCGGAAGAAAGCCGATGCGGAACAGGATTCGGCGGATCGGCGGCAGGCGCGGCGCGTGCTCTATGGCACCTTTGTCGAGGGCTACCAGGCAAGCCGCGATTTCCTCGACAAGAAGGAGTACGCCCGAGCCGCCGGGATGCTGGAGATGGCGGCGGTGATCCGGCCCGAGCGGGCGCAGGTCTTCTACGACCTTGCCCACGTCCGCGCTCTGGCGGGCGAAAAGAAGAAAGCCCTGGCCGCGCTCAAGCAAGCTGTGGCCGGCGGCTTCAAAGACGCCTCGCGGGTGGAGCAGGATCCGGCGTTTTCAGCGCTGCGCAACGACGCGGCCTTCCAGGCTCTCGTGGCCTCGATGAAGCACTGACCCGGGCGGTCGCGCCCAGTACACATCCTCGCGTTAACGGATTGCCGGGAGGTCCGTCTAAGGGTAGAAGTGGCCCGCAAGGGCTGCTACAGGAAAATCGATGTTCACTCATCCAAGAGTGTTCGCCCTGCATGTCCTCGTGGCCCAAGTGCTTGTCCTGCCGCTCTGGGCGGAAACCGAGCTGGACCGGAAGATACGAAGCGTGGAGACCGGCCTGCTTCCCGCCGTGGCGATCGAAGGCCGACCCGTCCAGAGAATGACCATCGCCGAGCGGACCAAGCACCACAAGACCCCGGGTGTCAGCATCGCCGTCATCTCGGGAGGCGAGATCGAATGGGCGCGCGGGTACGGGCTGGTGTCGTCCGAGGGCCAAAGGCCTGTGACCGTCGACACGCTCTTTCAGGCGGCCTCGATCAGCAAGCCAGTGACCGCCATGGTGGCGTTGCGGCTGATGGAACTCGGAAAGCTCTCACTCGACGAGGACGTCAATGCCAGGCTGCGCTCCTGGAAAGTGGTTGAGAACGATTTCTGCAAGACGGAGAAAATCTCGTTACGGCGTCTGTTGAGCCACACCGCCGGTCTGACGGTGCACGGCTTTCCCGGATACGCGGACGGAGAGCCGATCCCGTCGTTGCTCCAGATACTGGACGGAACCAAGCCCGCCAATTCGCCACCGATCCGCGTGGAAGCGGTCCCAGGCAGCCGCTGGCGCTACTCCGGCGGCGGATACGAGGTTGTACAACTGTTAGTCGAGGACGTGACAGGCAGGCCGTTCAGGGAGGTGGCTCGCGAACTCGTGCTCGACCCGCTCGGCATGCGGGGCAGCACGTTCGAGCAGCCATTGTCGGGCGGCCGGATCGCGGATGCGGCGACCGGGCACCGGTCCAACGGAAGCCCGGTTCAGGGAAAGTGGCACACGTACCCGGAGCTGGCGGCCGCCGGCCTGTGGACGACTCCCTCGGATCTGGCTCGCGTGGTCCGCGAGATTCAGAGCCCCGACCGGGTACTGAAGCCGGCGACCGTGAAGGAGATGCTCACGGGCGTGCTGGGGGCCTATGGACTTGGCCTGGGCTTGGGAGACACGGCAGGCTTGAAGTCCTTCTCACACAACGGTGGGAACGAGGGGTTCCGGTGCACTCTGTTCGGATACTGCGATTCCGGGCGCGGCGCCGTGGTGATGACCAACGGCGACCGCGGAGACGGCCTCTCGCGCGAGATTCTCTCCGCCATCTCGGCGGAGTACGGTTGGCCGGACTTCCAGCCGCGGCGGAAAGCAGTCGCTTCCGTCCCGGCCCAGGTATTGCAGTCATACGCCGGGAAATATCAGGCTCCGGGCGGACGGCTGACCACCGTGGTCTTCGAGAACGGGCGGCTCTACGTCCAGCTTCTCCCGGGCGTTCGATTCGAGATGCTTCCCGAATCCGAAGACGCGTTCTTCGATCCCGAAGGGGCCGTCCCCGATCTACGCTTCGTAAAGAAGGCAGATCAGTCGATGGAGATAGTCGGCGGGGGGACGACGGCCAGGCGGATCGAGGACAGCCGCTGATGGATGGCTCGAATGCGAAAGCCGTCCCTCGCGAATCTGGGCTGATCCGTCACTGTCGCCGCAGCCAGCCGCGCGGCAGTTCTTGAGGCCCAGACCCCCACCGGGTTCCGTCTGCCAGCGATTGCGGCCATGTCTGGTATAGAATGGATAGCCACCAGGGAGGAGCCGATGAGGGTCTCAATACCTCTTGTTCTGCCGCTTGTCTTCTGCGCCGCGATTGCGGTGGCGCAACCAGTCGTGCTTCAGGGTAGCGTTCTCAACGCGGCCAGCTACGGACTCGATGGGTTACCGAACGCCGGCATCGCCCAAGGCTCGATCTTTACGGTTTTCGGGTACGGGCTGGGGCCTGCCGCGTTGCAGAGGGCCGTGGCGTTCCCGCTGCCCACTGCGCTGGGCGGAACGTCCATCAAAGTCACGGTTGGCGGCACCACCGTAGATGCCATCATGCTGTACACCTCGGCCAGCCAAGTGGCCGCCATCCTGCCTTCCAAGACGCCGACCGGCACAGGCACTCTGACACTCACCTACAACGCAAAGCCCAGCACCCCAGTGACGATTCTCGTGGTGCGGACGAACTTTGGCATCTTCTCCCGCAACATGGCCGGCAAAGGACCCGCCGTTGTCCAGAACTGGGTTTCGCCGGCGGAGCCGCCCCTCAACTCTCCCATCCAGGCGGCCCAGCCGGGCCAGGTAATGGTGCTATGGGGCACGGGCCTGGGGCCGGTCAATGTCGACGAGACGAATCCGCCCGGCGCGCTGGATCCGGGCACCCCTGTAGAGGTCTGGGTGGGCAACCAGCAGGTGGCCGTTCAATACAAGGGCCGGACACCCAGCTATGCGGGAGAAGACCAGATCAACTTCCAACTCCCGCAGAACGTGACGCAAGGCTGCTACGTGCCGGTGGCGATCAAGGCCGGAGGCGTGATGAGCAACTTCACCTCGATCGCCATCGCTCCGCAAGGCGGCATCTGCTCCGACCCGCACGGGCCCTCGGCCAGCGATCTCCAGCGCATCGCCAATGGCGAGAGCCTCAACTTCGCCTGGATTCAACTGCTCCGCGAGAACTTCACGCTCGGCGCGCCTGGCATGGTAATTGCCCAGGGCAAAGCGGATGTCGCCTGGGGCGATTTCTTCCGTTGGGACGCAGGCACGGTGGGCCAGTCCGCCGGCGTGAATTCAGTGGGCGGAGTGGCGCTGGGAACCTGCACGGCAGTCAGCGGTGACCAGAACGTCTTTAACTCTCTTGTGCTGCGCAGCGGGTCGCGTCTGAATGTCGGGTCGGCATTGAATTTGCGAGGGCCCAATGGCTCCAGACGCCTGCCCAAGGACAACATAGGCATGTACGAGAAGAACGCCATGGGGTATGCAGTCACACCGGCGATTTTCGGCACGCCGAAAAACCCGCCCTTTCTCGACCCGGGAGCGTACATCCTGGACAACGGCGCTGGGGGCGCCGATGCCGGCGCCTTTCAGGCCACGCTCTCGATTCCCGGTGCGCCGGCCCCGCTCAACTGGACCAACCTGGATAGCATCCAGACCATCGACCGATCGCAAGATCTGACCGTCACGTGGACGGGAGGAGACCCCGCGAGCGAGTACGTACTGATCGGCGGCGCCGTCTCTCTCCCGACCATGTTCAGTTCCTCGGCCATGACGATCTTCGGTTGCGCAGAGCGGGTGGAAGCGGGGCGATTGGTCATCCCTTCCGTGGTTCTCTCCGCTCTGCCGCTCAATCCCACTGACGCCACCGCGTCTTCATTCGGAGTGGGCCGCGCTCCTCTGCTGGGGGGCGCCAAGTTCTCGGGCGGCGGCATAGACGCAGGTTACTTTGCTTACGGCGAGATGAACATGAAGAACGTGACCTATCGGTAGGGTACTGCGTCGCGGAGACAAGGCTGGAGCCTTATCCTACTTTCGCCGCAGCCAGCCGCCGGGGTTGAAGGTCATTACCATCTTCTCCCGGCTGAAGTCCGGCTCGAACTCCTGGCCGCCGCCCTCCTTCAGAAACTCGAGCGTTGCCGCCAGCGGGCCTGGGCCATCCTCGGGATGCGTCGGAACGCCGTCCAGGTGCGTATCTTCCACCACCAGGTAACTGCCGCGGCTGATCATCGGCGAGTACATCCGCAGCTCCCGGAGAACGTGCTGCATGGAGTGATCGGAATCCAGTGTGACGATGGTCTTGCGGCCCTTCACGCGATTCGAGATCGCCGAGACAATCTCGGGATCGGTCGAGCTGCCGAGATAGAAGTCGACGTACTTCTTCCAGAACCGGTCGGTGGAAGCCTGCTGCGTGGAATCCTGGATATCCACGGTCAGAACCCGGGACTTCTCCAGGCCCATGCCCTCGAGCACGTTCGCCCAGTAGAGAGCGGAGCCGCCGCGCCAGGTGCCGGTTTCGATGATGAAGTCCGGCTGCACTTCGTAGATGACCTGCTGCATCATCCACAGGTCCAGCGGGTTCTTGATCAGCCGGACGTTGTGGAACCACAGGTTCTCCCAGACGGGCAGTTGGTGGAACAGCTTCATCAGCTCCTGCTCGTCGGCCGCCGGGAGCCGCAGATTGCGCCGCTGGACGATCTGGGCGTAGCCATCCCGGGCGAGGCGGCTCTCGGCCTCGTGGTACGCGGTGGTCCCCTCGAGCTCCATCAGCCCGGCATTCAGGGCGATCAGCCCTAAGTTCCGGCCCCTGTTCTGGTCCCGGATCTCCCTGTTCAGCTCGAATTCCACTTCGGTGGGTCGGCGGTGGAGGGCCGTGTCGGGCACGCGGCGCGCGAAGATGCGCCGGCCCATGGTGTTGTACGTCTGCCTGCCGACCTCCATGCCATTCACCCTGGCAGTGAGCGTGATGATTCGCACCGCGTTCATCACCTCGTGGGGAAGATCGAAGTCCAACTCGAGATAGGTGTCTTTGCCGGGAGGCGGCGGATCCAGCGAGACGGCGAAGACCCGCGCCGTCCACCTCCACGCGCCCGTACTCTCGTAGAACCCCCGAAGGAGTCTGCGCTCCAGGCTCTGGTCGCCGATTGGGATCTCGGAGATCGTCGGGGCCGGCGGCGGGTGGCCGCAGCCGCAGCACAGAGCGGCCAGCCCGCACAGGAGGATCGCGCTTCGGTTCATTTTCTTCTCAGCCAGCCACCGGGGTTGAAGGTCAGCACCATCATTTCGCGGCTGAGGTCTTTTTCGAAATCCTTGCCGCCGCTTTCTGCGAGGAACCGCCGCACTGCCTCGTACGGACCGGGACCGGAGCCGGGTTGCGCCGGCACGCCGTCCAGGTTCGTGGCCTGGACCACCAGGTAGCTACCGCGGCTGACCAGGGGCGAATACATCCGCAGTTCCTGGAGCACGTGCTCCATGGCATGATCGGAATCCAGCGTGACGACCGTCTTCCGGCCTTTCACCCGGTCGGCGATCCGGGAGACGATCCCGAGGTCGGTCGAGCTCCCTGCGAAAAACTCGACGTACTTCTTCCAGAGGAAGTGCTTGGAAGCGTCCGCGGCGAGGTTCCGCGTATCCACCGTGAGAACCCGCGACCGCTCCAGGCCCATGCTGTTGAGCGCGCTGGCCCAGTACAACGCGGAGCCACCCAGCCCGGTGCCCGTCTCGACCACGAAGTCCGGCTGCACCTCGTAGAGAATCTGCTGCATCATCCATAGGTCCAGCGGGTTCTTGGCGATCTTGACGTTCTGGAACCGCAGGTCCTGCCAGACGGGCAGTTGGAGGAACAGCTTCATCAGTTCCTGCTCTTTGGCCGGCGGGATTTGCAGCCGCCGCTCTGCCTCCACCTTCTTAAAGCCCTCGCGGGCCAGCCACATCTGGGTTTCGCGGTATTCGGCCGTCTGTTCGTATTCCTTCAAGCCGATCGAGACGGCAGCCACTCCCAACACCCGGCTGGTTTGCGGGTCCGTAGTCGACTTATCCAGCTCGAACTCCACCTCGGCGGGCTTCCGCTTGAGAGCCTGGACGGGGACGTAGCGCGTGAAGGTCGCATGGCCGGGCTGGTAGAACGTCTGCCGGCCCACCTCCACCCCGTTCACCCTGGCGATGAGGGCGGCGGTCTGGAACTCCTCCACAAGTTGCACGGGAACGTAGCAGTCCAGTTCCAGGTAGGTGGCTCGATCGGTCTTGGGTGGATCCAGGGAGACGGCGAAGACGCGGGAGGTCCATCTGGAGCCCTCTTTGATCTCATAGAAGCCGCGCAGGAGCCTGCCCTGCCGGCTGGTGTCCACCATGGGGATCTCGGAGATGGGCCGCGGGCGCAAGGTGCGGCAGCCGCAAAAGACCGCCGCGAGGCAACAGAGAGGGATCGCGAATCGCTTCATTGTGATTCTAACCAGGATACCCGAGCCGCCCTCACCAGATGTACTCTTTGGCGTCGCGGCGGCGCTCGTAGCTGTCGAGCACGTGCACCACGCGGATCCTTTTCAGTTTCTGCGGCGAGAGCTGGCCCATGGGAATGTACAGGATGTTGCGCCCGAAGCGCGAGGCGATCGAGCGGAACACCGAGCGCGGCGGCTTGGCCGCGACATAGACCACGTGCCGGTGGATTGAGTAGTCCAACCCCGCCAGCAGCAAGCGCTCCGGCTTGCTCTCGGCGAAATCGTAGTCCGGATCGCTCCAGACGTCGATCATGCGCCGTGGCGGCAGACTCATGAGGAAGCCGCCGTATTCGGCCCTGCCAATGCCCGGCCCCACGATATGGTCGAACGGGTTGGTCGAGTAGAACGCCATGTCGGATTCGTTCTGATGCTCGCCCAGCCAGGTGGTGAGATACGTGTAGCGCCCCTCGGGATCGGGGTCGAAGATCACGATCACCGAGCCGACCTCGCCGGCGATCTTTTCGAACTGCCGGACGTAGATCTTGCCCTCGTACCAGTTGCGAATGGTCTCGCGCAGATCGATGCCGTCGAGCAGCGAGGTCGCGAAGGGCTCGGTGCGGGTGCGCTCCTCCGACAGGATGCTCTTGGCTTTCTTCTTGACGAAGCGGCCGTAGTTCTCGATGACCAGGTCCTCGGGCGGGTAGGAGCAGATGGCCTGGCCGTGGAACTCCCGGGCCCACTCGCCCTCGAATTTCTCTTTCTTGCGCGGCTTGAGGCCCAGGGGCCGGAGGCGCTGCTTGGGGCGGGGGAGCCGGCGGTGCAGGCGGATCTTCTTGGTGTTGCGCCAGATCTCCTCGCCCGAGAGGTTGACGGTCTCCAGCTCGCACTCCGCCTTCTGCGCCGGGTACCGGTTCGCCGTCTGCCAGACCTCCCAGGCGTAGTTGTCGTCGACCAGGGCGCGCGCGGCGACGGTGAGGTCGAACACGCCCGCGGTCAGGTCGCCGTTTGTGAACGCCAGGTTGCGGGTGTAACGCGCCATCAGGCGCCGCTGCCAGTGCGCCACGGCTTCCCCGGCGTTGGCCAGGTAAGCTTTCTCCGCCTCGCGCAGCACCTCCAGTTGCACACGCCGCCGGTCGGGACACTCCGTGGCCACGCGCGCCCGTTCGTAGCACTCCTGTAAGTAGGGATACTCGGCCGTGATCTCGGCCAGACAGTCCGGATGGGGATTCAGCAGCTCGACGTCGCGCCTGCGGCGGCGCCCGTGCGGCTCCGGCTGCGGCTCCTCCATGGCGTCCAGCACCGGGTCGAGCAGGTTCAGCGAGAGCACCACCAGCACGTGAGCCAGCGGGTCCGCGCCCTGGAGTTTCCAGGCGATGCCGGCGGCATGCGCCGCGATGGCATCCGAGCGCGGCTGCGGGTACACGCGGTAGGCTTCGATGTACTTCCGCAAGCCGATATGCCCGAGCGAGTACGGATCGGGATACTGGTCCGGCAGATGGGGGCGCTCGCCGAGGTCGGGATCGCAAAACATCGCTTCGGCGCCGGTCTCGAACGCTGTCCGGATGGCCTCCGTGAACGGATCGGCGGGCTCGATCGGAACGTAAACGCCGCGGTCCGCTTCCTTCTCGTCGGGGTAGAGGAGCACCGTGATCTGCGGGAGACGCTCGAGGGCCTGAAGATAAGCCTGCTCGAGCGTGACCGGCAATTCGACGGCCACCACCTGCGGCTTTTCCCGCAAAATGGCCCGCCGCACTTCGAGGGCGAACTCCAGCCGTCCCGGCGCTACCGGAAGGTAGTGGAAGCGGCCACGGATCAGGCTGCCCGGGTCGGGAAGTATGGCGTCGAGACCGCCCATGGGTCAACCCCGCGGGAAGTACCGCAGCGCCTCTTCGCCCAAGGTTTCCAGGATCGAGAGATGCAGCGCCTGCGCCTCCTCGGCCGCGTCGGTGGCCAGGCTCTTCAGCTTCATCGCGAAGCGCGCGATGTTGATGCCGTCGCGGACGGTGTAGCGCTCGTCGGCGGCGTGCGCGTGCTGGAGGAAATCCGTCACGTATTGCAGGATGCGCTCCTCGCCGAAGGGCAGGTTCTCTTTGAGGATCTGGTATTCCTCGTCGCGCTCGGGGAAGTCGATCAAAATCTGCGGCTGAAGCCGGGAGTGGATGTACTCGGGCAGATCGAAGGTCGAGGCGTCGTCGTTCATGGTGGTGACCAGGCGGAACTGGGGGTGGGCCTTGATCTTGATGCCGGCCACGACGCTCTCGACGTAGCGGCGCGTGTCCAGCATCGGGGCCAGGCTGGCCCAGCTCTTCTCGCTCATGCGGTTGCCTTCGTCGAGGATGGCGACGGCGCCGCGAATCATGGCCGTGAGCAGCGGCGAGGCGACGTAGCGCAGCCGGGCCGCGCCCTCGATGACCGGCTGCACGATCAGGTCCTCCGGCCGCGTGTCCACGGTGGCCTGCATGATGTAGGCCTCGCGTCCGATGCGCTTGGCCGCCGCGTAAGCCAGCGTGGTCTTGCCGACGCCGGGCTTGCCGATCAGGCGCGGGTTCATGGGCAGGTCCTGCGCGTCGATCACCAGCCAGGCCGCCAGGAGCTGGCGCATCACCTCCTCCTGGCCCACCCAGTTCACAGGGATCTCGTCGGGATGGGCCAGGTGCAGCGGAACGCCTTCGATCTCTACGATCACAGAGTTATTGTACTGATTGCTGGCGTAAGGTGGGGTTTCGGCGTTACATTGTAGGCAGAGGGGACTATGTTCGCAACGGCGATTGGCGGCACCGGCCCTCCTGTTTGCGCCGTCGAATTCCGCAACGGGGCGCGCCGCGTCTTCGGCGCCGGGCCGTGTGCATTCTCGCTGGTGTTCGCCGGCGAGGCGCAATTCGAATGGTTCACCAAGGCGGATGCGTACTCGGTGGCGCTCGCCTTCATTCGCGGCAAATTCAGCGTCCGCGGCGACCTGGTGTCGGCCATCCGGTTCCTGCGGACCGGTTACCGGCCCGGCTGGAGGGACCGGCTCTTCGCGGCGCTGGCCCGTTGCGTGCCCTCGCGCTGGTTTCAAACCAGAAGCGGGGCCGCGCGGGACATCCGCTTTCACTACGACCGATCCAACGACTTCTACCGCGAGTTCCTGGACTCGCGGATGCAATACTCGGAAGCCCGCTACGAGGACCCTTCGTGGCCGCTCGAGCGGGCGCAACTGGCCAAGCTCGATCATCTCTGCCGCAAGCTGGACCTCCGGCGCGGCGAGCGCTACCTGGATATCGGTTGCGGATGGGGCGGCTTGGCCCTGCACGCCGCCGAGCAATATGGCGTGCGGGCGACCGGATGCACCCTCAGCCGGCGCCAGCACGAGTACGCGGTGGCGGAGGCCGCCGCCCGCGGCCTGAGCGTCGAATTCCGCGAAATGGATTATCGGGACCTGGATGGCCGGTTCGAGAAGATATCCTCCATCGGCATGTACGAGCACGTCGGGCGGCGCCGGCTGCGTGGTTACTTCGCGAAGGTGGCTCGTCTGCTGGACGGCCGCGGCCTGTTTCTCAATAGCGGTATCGTGCGGCCGCAATCGGTCGAGGACGGGCCGGAGACGCTGTTCCTCCAGCGCCGCGTCTTTCCCGGTGGCGAGCTGCCGCACCTCGCCGACGTCGTCCGCGACGCGGAAATGGCGGGTTTCGATGTGCTCGACGTCGAGAACGTGCGCCTCGACTACGCGCGCACCTGCCGCGATTGGGTCGCGCGGCTCGACCGGAACGCGGAGGCCTGCCTGCGCCACGTCGATGCGGAGACCTATCGCACCTGGCAACTCTACCTCGCCGCCTCGGCGCTCAGCTTCGAGGAAGGCCAGACGGACGTCTGCCACGTGCTCCTGCGCAAACGGGTTGCGCGTGGATAGTGCTGTGGCTCGGTGTATACTGCGGTGGTGACCTACTCGCGCAGAGATTTCGCCCTTCTACTTCCGTCCGCGGCGGCGGCCGCCGCCGCGGCGCCGAACTCGCCCCTGGCATCCCACGCTTACCGATTCGAGGACCTGCCGGTGCGCGCCAGCGGCCCGGCCCGCCAGCGCCGGATCCTCGAGGGCGAGACCCACACGGGCCTCGCGATCGAGCTGCACGAGACCGAGCTTCCCGCCGGAAGCCCGTCGCATCCACCGCACCGGCACGCGCACGACGAGCTGCTCCTGATCCGCGGGGGAACGGTTGAAGTCACCATCGCCGGAAACACCACCAAGCTGGGTCCGGGCTCGGTGGCCTACATCGCCTCCAACGACGACCACGGCCTGCGCAACGTCGGCGCCACCCCCGCCCAGTACTTCGCCCTGGCGCTGGGGCGGGAGAAGTGACAGCCCCGAATCACCCGGTCGATCGGGGTCCGCGGCAGCTGCGGCGCGATGGCGCAGGGCATCGTGCGTGCAGTTGCGTGGTTGGGGACTTCAGGGGCGTAATCCGCGCAACCCGGTCGCTGAAACAGAAATGGCTCAGTTCAGGCTGACGCGTTTCGCTCCCCGCTTGTTGCTATGGCACGTGAATTGTCGATTTGGGAGCAGGCGGCTTTACTTCATAGCGAACCTTCAAGTGCTCGCGGACCTGCTCCTTGAACCTCTCAAACTCGCCGCGCATACCGACGAGGATGTGATCGAGCCTCAGGCGGTCTTCATAGTCGCCATAGAATATCCGCTCCATCACGAAGCACGTCAGCAGCATCGAGAACAGGGACAGAGCCCACATGCGTCGCTCGACGCCGCAATAATTGAACCCCCACTCCTGACCGCCATCGTCTGACTTGACGGCCGCAAAACGGTCACACATGGAGTTCAACGTCGCGTGTGACCCGGTCTCCGACAATTGACCCCATATCTGGTGCAATTCGTCGAGCCCCCGGAAGAGACCCTCCTTTTTGTGGCGCACGAATGCGTCCTCGAATGCCTGGCCCTCTTCGTTCTTGCTGAGCCACACCTTCTGGAGTTTAGGGTCGCTGCGCATCCTGTGGGCATGCGCGACGAATTCGACCGCATCCCGGAGGATCGAGCGCGCTTCTGCAAGGCAGCCGGACAACGCCAGTTCGATACTGATGCGCATCTTAGCGTGAGCATTGAAGAAGAGGATGAGCGGGACGAACTGGGTCGCATCCCCTAGAGGCTTGAGGTCCCCAAATTCCCGGAGCCATATCCCATCGAGAAGAATGTAGTATTTCCACATCTCCGGGAAGCCTTGGATGCTTGCGAAAAAGTTGTTCCGCTTGATTCTGTAGTACTCTCTGTAGTCCTCAGGGATGTTCTGTGACTCAAACGGAAGGAGTAGGTCGCTTTCTCGTGGCTCGTTTCGTGATGCAGGCGTGTCACTCATGAAGCACCGCCCCCTTTTCGATTGTACTTCACATACAGTTCGATCATCGCCTCCGACGACCGAACTGGTCACAGGAGGATTCCGAGAGGTCCCAGTCAGTGCTCCTGGGAAACGCCGATCACATCACAGAGTCGAGAAAGCCGGCCACGGCAGAGCGACGGGTTCCGGCACCCTACAGCGCGCCCACAAACTCGTCCAAGCTGACGCCCGCTTGACGGAGAATGCTATGGAGTGTGGCTGCAACCAGGTTGCGATGCATCGGTACGGTAACGCGCCGATTCCCACGGGCCAGGCGAACGTGAGAACCGGTCTGTCTGGCGATCGAAAAGCCCAGCCGCTCCAGGGCTCTGAGCGCTTGAGCTGCCGAGATGTCCCGGGGCAACCTCACGCCTGAACCAGAACCGGATCGCTGACGAAGTGGATGCGGATTCGACGAGGAGCGGCGCCCGCGTCAAAGTGAACTGTAACCGCCTCGGTGATCTGCTGCTGCAAATCGCGGAGGTCCTGCCCCTGCGTGGTGATGCCACCCGCTCCATCTGGATCGTCCCACGATGCCACGAGCCAGCCCGATTCCTCGTCACGTTGCACTTGAAGGGTGATTTCTTCCATTACCTTGAACCCATTATTCCATACCCCGGTCACGAAAGGGCCGAGCGAACTCGACGCCCTTACACCCGCTTCGCCCGCCGGGCGTACCTCAGCGAGCCCCAGCGCCGGAGCCCGTCCGGCACGATGGCGAGGAGGCGGACCAGGAACTTGTAGCGCCAGCCCGGGATCACAAACAGGTCGCCGCGATCCAGGCCGTGCAGGGAGGATTCCACGACGTCCTCCGCTCGCATCCACAGGCTCTTGGCGATCAGGTTGCGGTCGACGCCCGCCACGTCGTGGAACTCGGAATAGGTGAAGCCGGGGCAGAGCGCCTGCACCTTCACCGGCGAGCCTATGCTCTTCAGTTCCAGGTAGAGGCCCTCGGTGAAAGCGTTCATCCAGCGCTTGGTGGCGCCGTAGCTGGTGCTGCCCGGGCTTTGCACAAAGCCGGCGACCGAGGAAACGTTGATCACGCCGCCGCTGGCGCGGGCTACCATCCCACGCAACGCGGCGTAGGTCAGGCGCACCGTGGCCAGCACGTGCAGGCGGTGCATTCGGTCCTGCCCGTCGAGATCCGCCTCCCAGAAGTGGCCTGTCGCGCCGAAACCGGCGTTGTTGACGAGCAGTTCCAGGTTGTCCGCCGCGGCGATGCGGTCCTCGACCAGCTTGAGTTCCGCATCTTTGGTGAGATCGGCGGAGAGCGCTTCGCCGTTGAGTTCGCGCGCCAGCGCCTCGAGCCGGTCCTTGCGGCGCGCCACCAGAACCAGGTCGTAACCCCTGCGGGCGAGCGCGCGCGCGAATGCTGCGCCAATGCCGCTTGACGCCCCAGTGATCAGGGCGAGAGGACGTCCCACCTATTGCCCCACGATTTCCATGAACCGCGCCACGGCCTCGATGCCGCGATAGAAGTTCGGCAGGTGGAACTTCTCGTTGGGCGCGTGAAGATTGTCGTCGGGCAGGCCGAAGCCCATCATCACGCTGGGGATTCCGAGGCAGCGCTCGAAGGAGCCGACGATGGGGATCGAGCCGCCCGAGCGGGTATAGACGGTCTTGCTGCCGAACATCTCCTCCATGGCGGTTGCAGCCGCGTGGATGAACCGGTTGTCGGGATTGACCAGCGAGGCGCCGGCCAGGTGGATCAGTTTCACTTCGGCGGTGACGCCGCGCGGGCAGACCTTGGCGACGGCAAGTTTGAACTGCGCCAAGGCCTCGTCGGGCCGCTGGTCGGCCACCAGCCGCATGCTGATCTTGGCCACGGCGCGGGCGGGGATCACGGTCTTGGCGCCCTCGCCGATGAAGCCGCCGCGGATGCCGTGCACTTCCAGGGTAGGCCGCGCCCAGGTGCGGTCGAAGACGCTGAAACCGGGCTCGCCGGTGAGCTCGGTCGAGCCGACTTCCTTCTTGCGATACTCCTCCTCGTCGAACGGCAGGCGCGCCCAGGCCTCCTTCTCCTTGTCGCTCGGCGGCTGCACGCGGCTGTAAAAGCCGGGGATGAGAATGTGGCCGTCGCGGTCCTTCAACGCGGTCAGGATCTCGGCGATCGCCTGGATCGGGTTCGGCGCGGCGCCGCCATAGACGCCCGAGTGCAGGTCGTGGTCCGCGCCCTGGACGTGCAGTTCGGTGTAGACGATTCCGCGCAGGCCCACGCAGACGGTGGGGAGCTCCGGAGCGAACATCTCGGTGTCGCAGATGATGGCGGCGTCGGATTTCAGGCGCGGCGGCCTCTGCGCCACGTAGCTCTCGATGTGCTCGCCGCCCATCTCCTCCTCGCCCTCGATGAGGAACTTCACGTTGCAGGGCAGCTTGCCCGTAGTCTTCAGCAGGCCCTCGACCGCCTTCACCAGGATGTACACCTGCCCCTTGTCGTCGCTGGCGCCGCGGGCGTAAATGTTGTCGTTGCGCACCTCGGGCTCGAACGGCAGCGACTTCCACTCCTCCAGCGGCTCGGCCGGCTGCACGTCGTAATGGCCGTAAAAGAGCAGCGTGGGCTTGCCGGGCGCGCCGAGCCACTCGGCGTAGACCAGCGGATGGCCGGGGCCCTCGATCAGCTCGGCCTTGTCGAGCCCGGCCGCGCTCAGTTCGTTTCGGACGAACTCGGCGGCACGCCGGATGTCGGGCTTGTGCTCCGGGAGCGTGCTGATGCTGGGGATGCGCAGGAAGGTCTTCAGCCCTTCGAGAAAAGCGTCGCGGTTCTGTTGGTAGTAGCTCATAGTCCCTTGTCCGCCATGGTAGCCGATTTCCGGCTCCGGCGCGTGGAGCTAGAATAAGAGGCAGTATGCCCGAGGCGTCGCTCAAGGGGATTGTTCCCGCCGTGATCACGCCGTTTCGCGACGACGAGCTGATCGACTACGAGGCCTGGCAGAACCTGATCGATGTGCTGATCTCGAGCGGGGTGCATGGCCTGTTTGTGATTGGAGGGCAGGGCGAGTTCTTCGCGCTGACCGAGGAGGAGCGCCAGGTGGCGGCGCGATTCTGCGTGCAAGCCGTGGGCGGGCGCGTGCCGGTCTATGCCAACGTGGGGGCGGTGACCACGCAGCAGACCGTGCGCCTGGCCGAGCGAGCCGAAGACGACGGCGCCGACTACCTTGTCGCGATCACGCCGTATTACGTCAAACCCAGCGCGGACGAACTGGTCGAGCACTACGCCGAGGTATGCCGCAGCGTGCGCACCCCGGTGCTCGCCTACAACATCCCGGAGCGCACCGGCGTGGAGCTGACGCCCGCGATCCTGCGGCGCGTCGCCGGGGAGTGCCAGAACTTCGTTGGGCTGAAGGATTCGAGCGGCAAGCTCGGGGAGATCCCCGAATACACGGAGGCGGGCCTGGCCGTGTTCATCGGGCGCGACCACATGATTCTGGACGGACTGAAGCTGGGCTGCGCCGGGGCGGTGACCGCGTGCGCCAACGTCTGCCCGCGCGCCTTCGTGGAGCTGTACGAGGCTTTTCAGGCCGGCGACATCGAGAAGGCGGCGCGCTTGCAGGCGCTGGTCGAGCCGTTGCGCCGGGCATTCTCTCTGGGCACGTTCCCGTCGGTGGTCAAGGAAGCCATGAACATGTCGGGCGTGCGGGCGGGGGCGTGCCGGAGGCCGGTGGGGCCGCTCCCGGCGGAGGCGCGCCAGAAGCTGGCGGAGGTACTGGAGAGCCTGAGAGCCGAAGGCTATTTGCCGGCGGCGGGCGGCTGAAACACGCTGTCCATCACTTCCAGCGCGAAACGCGCCGAAACGGTGGCGGGACCGCCAGCCATCTCGATGGCCACCTCGACCGCTTCCAGCACCTCCCGCATCGAAGCGCCCGCCTGGGCGGCCTGCTCGATGTGCCACTGCATGCAGGATTCGCAATTATCCACTACGGAGATGCCGAGGGCGATCAACTCCTTGGTTTTCCTGGGCAGCGCGCCGTCGGCGAAGGCGGCCTCTTGTAGGTTCAGGAACGCCCGATAGACTTTCGAATCCAGGGCCAGCAGCTTGGCATGTGCAGCTTTCCGGCGTTTGGCGATCTCTTGGAGTTTGTCCATGCTGTACGAATACCAGAGCATGCGGTTAAATGGAAGTGAGGGGCTGATGCACACCAACGCACTGATCCGCGAGAAGAGTCCGTATCTGCTCCAGCACGCGCACAACCCGGTGGACTGGCAGCCCTGGGGCGAAGAGGCGTTCCGCGAGGCGCGCGAGCAGGACAAACCGATCTTTCTGTCAGTGGGCTACTCGACCTGCCACTGGTGCCACGTGATGGAGCGCGAGTCGTTCGAGAACCGGGAGATCGCCGAGCTGCTCAACTGCGGTTTCGTTTCCATCAAGGTGGACCGCGAGGAGAGGCCCGACGTCGATCGCATTTACATGACCTTTGTCCAGGCGACCACCGGCTCGGGCGGATGGCCGATGTCGGTGTTTCTCACGCCCGAACTGAAGCCGTTCTTCGGCGGAACGTATTTCCCGCCCGGAGGCTTGCGCCAGGTGTTGGGGCGCGTTGCCGAGGCGTGGCGGCGGGATCGCGCGCGGATCGTGGAATCCAGCCGGGAGGCGATGGAGCAACTCACGCAGGCGGCCGAGGTGGCGCCCGCCGCGGACATCCGGGACGTTTCCGCGCTGGAGGCCGGTTTCCAGGCCTTCCGCCGCGCTTTCGGTGCCCGGCACGGCGGCTTTGGAGGCGCGCCGAAGTTCCCGCGTCCGGCGGTGTGCCACTTCCTGCTGCGCTACTGGGAGCGCACCGGGAACGCGGAGGCGCGCGAAATGGCGCTGGCGACGCTGAATGCGATGGCGCGCGGCGGAATCCACGACCACCTCGGCGGCGGCTTTCACCGCTACGCGACCGATGCGCGCTGGCACGTGCCGCACTTCGAGAAGATGCTGTACGACCAGGCGCAGCTCGCGGTGGCGTACCTGGAAGGGTACCAGGTCTCCGGCGAGGAGCATTACGCCGGCGTGGCGCGCGGAATCCTGGACTACGTTTTGCGCGACCTGAGGGACGCCGAGGGTGGGTTTTACTCCGCCGAGGACGCCGACAGCGAGGGGCGCGAGGGGGCCTTCTATCTGTGGAGCCGGGAGGAGATCGAGAGCGCGCTTGGCGGGGCCGCCGACCGGTTCTGCCGGCACTACGGGGTGGAGCGGCACGGCAACGTGCGGCCCGACCCGGAGGGCGAGTTCGCGGGGCGGAACATCCTGTATAGGGCGGAGGACGGGGCGGATCTGGGCGCGTCCAGGCAACAGCTTCTGGAAGTGCGCGCGCGGCGGAGGCGGCCGCACCGGGACGACAAGATCCTGACCGGCTGGAACGGGCTTATGATCTCGGCCTTCGCCAAAGGCGCGCAGGTCCTGGAAGAGGGCCGCTACCTGGAGGCCGCCGGGCGCGCCGCCGAATTCCTGTTGGGCCGCTTGTACGACGCGGAGCAGGGCACGCTGCTGCGGCGGTACCGCGACGGCGAAGCCGCGATTCCCGGCTTCCTCGACGACTACGCCTTCCTGGTGCAAGGCCTGCTGGACCTTTACGAAGCCGGCTTCGACACAGGCTGCCTGGAGGTGGCGGTAAAGCTCACCGAGGCCCAGCTTGCGCGGTTCGAGGACCACGAGCGCGGCGGGTTCTATACCACGGCGGCCGGCGAGAGCAACCTGGCGCCGCGGATGAAGGACGACTACGACGGGGCGGAGCCATCGGGGAATTCCATCGCCATCCTCAATCTGCTGCGCCTGGCCACGATCACGTGGCACTCCGGGTATCGCGAATCGGCGGAACGAGCGCTGCGCTGGTTCTTGCCGTTGCTGGCAGAGGCTCCGGCCGCCGCGCCGCAGATGCTGGCCAGCCTGGCCCGCAGCGCCTGCCGGCCGCGTCAGGTCGTGCTGGCGGGCGCGAGGGACGCCGAGGACACACGCGCGTTCCTGCGGGCCATCCACCGGCGCTTCCTGCCGAACCAGGTGGTGCTGCTGGTGGACGGCGAGGCGGCCCGGCGTTTTCTTTCCGCGTACTCGCCCGCGATAGCCGCCATGCGGCCGTTGAACGGCGCCGCCAGCGCCAGCCTGTGCGATGGCTACGCCTGCCGCCTGCCTACCACGGACCCTCAGGAGTTGGTCCGGTCGTTAGTGGGATAATGGCCGTGACGGAATTCTCCTGGAGGGATCGATGGAACGGATAGGTGCGGTGACTCTGCGGGGCAATCCTCTGACTTTGATCGGCCCGGAGCTGAAGGTGGGCGACCCGGCGCCGGATTTCCAGTGCGTGGACAATACGCTGAAACCAGTGACGCTGGCCGGAACCGGGAACAACGTCCGGATCTTCAGCGTGGTGCCGTCGCTCGACACGCCGATCTGCGACGCGCAGACCAAGCGCTTCAACGAGGCGGCCACCAAGCTGAGTGGCGTGGACATCTACACCATCAGCGTGGACCTTCCCTTTGGGCAGAAGCGGTACTGCAACACTTTCGGCATCGACAACGTGAGGATGCTCTCGGATCACCGCGACGTTTCCTTCGGCGTGAACTACGGCACGCTGATCAAGGAGTTGCGCATCGAGAGCCGGGCGATTTTCGTGCTCGATGGGGAGAATGCGATCCGCTACGTGGAGTACGTGAAGGAAGTAGGAGAACACCCGAACTACGAGCTTGCGCTGGAGGCCGCCAAGGCCCTGACCGGGGCGGCTTGACAACGGGATAAACCGCTCCCTATCATGTGGTTTGCCGTTGCATCATCCGGGCCGCGGCTCATAACCAAGGAGGCTGGCTTGATCAAGCTGGATATCATCAACGAGGTGGTCAATCGAACCGGAATCACCAAGACCAAGGCGGAGATGGCGGTGGAGACTGTTTTCGAGAGCATGAAGAAGGCCTTGGGGCACGGTGAGCGGATCGAACTGAGGGGATTCGGCATCTTCAACGTGCGGCCCCGCAAAACCGGAATTGGCCGCAATCCTCGCACCGGCGCCGAGGTTTCGATTCCCCCGGGCAAGGCGGTGCGGTTCAAGCCCGGCAAGGAACTACAGTCGTTACAGTAGTCTGAATTTGTGTCTTCTCAGGGTTTTACAACCGGCCCGGAGTTTCCTGCGCCGACCAACGGAACCGGGGTCCGAGCCCAACCCTCATGGGGGGAAGGTTGGGCGCGCCCGCGCTACTGGTTGCACCTGCTGCTGCTGGTGGTCACGCTTTTCTCGACCACCGCGGTAGGCGTCCGGATGCTCGAGAACTTCCGCAGGAACCGCCCGGCATTCAGCCTGGGGGACATCCTGCCGGTGTTCCAGATCTGGTCGCAACCGTCCTCCTGGCCGGCGGGACTGCCTTTTTCGCTCACCCTGATGGCCATCCTGTTGGCGCACGAGCTGGGCCACTACCTGACCTGCCGCCACTACCGGGTGAATGCCAGCCTGCCGTATTTCATTCCCGGCCCGCCGCTGATCGGCACCTTCGGCGCCTTCATTCGCATCCGCTCCCCGATCTACTCCAAGCAGGTGCTGTTCGACGTCGGGATCGCCGGGCCGCTGGCCGGGTTTGTTTTTCTGCTGCCGCCGCTGTCGATCGGGCTGGCGTATTCCAAGGTGCTGCCGGGCATTGCGCACGGCGGCGATTTCGTCTTCGGCGTGCCTCCGCTGCTGTGGCTGATGGAGAAAGCCATCTTCCCGGGCGTCTCCAGCTCGGACATTTACCTGCATCCGGTGGCGCGGGCGGCCTGGGTGGGAATCTTCGCCACGGCGCTGAACCTGCTGCCGATCGGGCAGCTCGACGGGGGCCACATCCTGTACTCGATGGCGGGCGAGTGGCACAAGTGGCTGTCCAGGATATTCGTGGCCGCGCTGATTCCCATCGCCGTCTTCTACCAGGACCCGGCCTGGCTGCTGTGGGCGGTGCTGTTGCTGTTTATCGGATTGCGGCATCCGGCGATCTTCGATTCCAGCGGACTGGATTCGGGCCGCAAGCGGCTGGGCTGGCTGGCCCTGGTCATCTTCCTGCTATGCTTCATGCCAGCGCCGATCAGTTCCTGAGCGCCATGAAGATCTCGGCCACCATCATCACCTGCGACGAGGAGCGCAACATCGCCCGCGCCATCGAGAGCCTGCGCTGCTGCGACGAGATCCTGGTGCTGGACAGCGGATCGGTGGACCGCACGGTCGAGATCGCCACCAAGCTGGGCGCCCGCGTGGTCGAAAGTCCCTGGCAGGGTTACGCCAAACAGAAGAACCTGGCCGCGGCGATGGCCTCCCACGACTGGATCTTTTCCCTGGATGCGGACGAGGCGCTGAGCGAGGCGCTGGAGGCCGAGATCTGGCAGTTGAAGAAGAGCGGCCCGCAATTCGACGCCTACACCATGCCGCGCATGGCCCAGTACCTGGGCCGCTGGATTCTGCACTCGGGCTGGTATCCCGACCGCAAACCGCGGCTGTACGACCGGCGGAAAGCGGGCTGGGTCGGCGACTTCGTGCACGAAAGCGTCCGGGTGAACGGGACGGTGGGGCACCTGAAGTCCAACCTGCTGCACTACACCTGCGAATCGCTTTCCGAACACCTGAGGTCGCTGGACCGGTACACGACGCTGGCGGCGCAGGAAGTGGTCTCCCACAAGCAGAAGGTTGCCTGGCCGAACCTGATCTTCGAGCCCACCTGGAACTTTCTGCGGACCTACTTCCTGGAGGCGGGATTTCTGGATGGCCTGGAAGGGCTGACCATCGCCTATATGGCCGCCACTTACACGTTCCTGAAATACGCGAAAGCGAGGAACATGACGTCGTAGCTCGTGGCCTGTGGCTCGTAGCCCGTCGTCGGCGCCTGGTTTCGCCTCCTGTGTCCTGCTCTGGCGGAGCGCGCCGCAAGCGAGGGTGCTCCGTTGTCGGGCGGGCAATCGACGACCAGCTACGGGCTACGAGCTACGAGCCTCTTCTCCGTCGACGCCATGGTCCGCGGGACGCTTGAGGTGTACCATCGGGTATTGTCATGCTAGAGGCGATCCTGGCGCTGGTGGCGGGCCTGCTCATCGGTAGCTTTCTGAATGTTTGCATCTACCGGCTGCCGCGAGACCTCTCGGTGGTTTCGCCGCGCTCGTTCTGCCCGGCCTGCGAGCACCCGGTGGCCTGGTACGACAATGTCCCCCTGCTCAGCTTCCTGGTGCTGCGAGGCCGCTGCCGGCACTGCGGCCAGCCGATTTCGCCGCGCTACCCGCTGGTGGAGGCGCTGACCGGGCTGCTGATGTTCGGCATCACGCTCTCGCAGGGGCTGTCGGCGAATTCGCTGCGGCTGTGCACGTTCGCCGCGCTGATCGTGGGGCTGGTGTTCTCGGACCTCGAGGAACGCATCCTGCCGGATGAATTCACCCTGGGCGGAACGGCGCTGGGCATCGTGTTCGCGGCGCTGACGACGCCCGAGTACCGGTTGTTCGCGCTGCTGCTCCCGGCGGAGTGGGGGCGCGCCTGGGTGTCGGCGATTGACGCGGTGCTGAGCGCGGCGGCGGTCAGCGGGATTCTGTGGTTCGCTGGGTGGGCGTTCCATCGGTTGCGGAAACGCGAGGGGCTCGGATTCGGCGACGTGAAGATGGCCGCCATGCTGGGCGCCTTTCTGGGTTTGCAGGGGGCTCTGCTGGCGTTGATCCTGGGATCGGTGCTGGGCTCGGTGGTGGGGTTGACTTACATCTTCGCCACCGGCAAGGACGCCTCCACCTATAAACTGCCCTTTGGGACGTTTCTGGGCGCGGCGGCGCTCACCGTCGCGCTGCTGGAAGGCCAGTTTGTCAGTTGGCTGGAGAAGCTGGCTCGATAGCCGGGCGGACGACGGAGTCGTGTACCATGAGAAAGTAGCCAGCTCATGAACGCCCTACTGGAGATCCTCGGCCCGGCGGATGCGGATCGGGTAATCGCGCAGTCTCTGGACGCGGACCGGCTGCCCAGACACATCGCAGTCATCATGGACGGGAACGGGCGCTGGGCGCGCCAGCGCAATCTGCCTCGGGTCGCCGGGCACAAGGCCGGGGTCGAGCCGGTGCGAGTGACGGTGGAGACCTGCGCGCGGCTGGGCATTCAGCACCTGACGCTGTACGCTTTCTCGGTGGAGAACTGGAAGCGTCCGCGCGGCGAAGTGGATACGCTGTGGCGGCTGCTCAGAATCTATCTGCGGCGGGAGCTGCCGAACCTCATGCGCAACGGCGTGCGCCTGATGGCGATCGGACGGCTCGACGCGCTGCCCGGGCCGGCGCGGCGGGAACTCATGGAGGCGGTGGAATCCACGGCGGCGAACCGCGGGTTGCAGGTCAACCTGGCGATCAACTACGGCGGGCGCGCGGAGCTGGCCGATGCCTTCAACGCGCTGCTGGCACAGGCCCGCGCCAACGGCGGGCTGGACGGGCTGAGCGTCACGGAGGAGGATATCGCGTCGCACCTTTACACCGCCGGGCTGCCGGACCCGGACCTGCTGATCCGAACCTCCGGCGAGATGCGGATCAGCAACTTCCTGCTTTGGCAGATCGCCTACGCGGAACTGTACGTTACCCCGACGCTCTGGCCCGACTTTACGCGCGGCGAGCTGCTGCGCGCCCTGCTGGAATATCAGAGGCGGGACCGGCGCTTTGGAGGCTTGACCGCGCCGGAAACCCCGGCAGACCGCTCCGACGAGCCGGCCGCCGCCGCGCTCGGCGCTCCGACTCGATGAAGCGCCTTCTGACCGCCGCCGTCCTGGCCCCGTTCATCGTCTACATTGTGCTCTGGGCGCCGCCGCTGGCGTTTCTGGCGGTGCTGACGGCGGTGGCGCTGCTCTGCTTCCACGAGTACTCGGGCATTGTCGCCGGTTATGGCATCGACCGTCCCGGGCCGGTCGGTTATGCTGCCGGCTTGGTGCTGCTGCTGGTCCCGCAGGACGGGTCGCTGGCGCTCGCCCTGATCACCCTGGCGGCGCTGGCGCTGGGCCTCGCGCGGAACGATCTGCGTACGAGCCTGCCGCGCGCCGCCGCGCTGCTGCTCGGCGTGTTGTACACCTTCGGTCTGTGGCGCTGGGCCATTGCGCTGCGCGTGCTGAATCCGCACTGGCTGCTGTTCGCGCTGGCGCTGAACTGGGTGGGGGACATGGCGGCGTATTACGGAGGCAGAGCTTTGGGCCGGCACAAACTGGCGCCGCGAATCAGCCCGGCCAAAACCTGGGAGGGCGCCATCGCATCGCTCGCCGGGTCGGTCGTCTTCGGTTTCTTCTACCTCACGCGGCTGATCCCGTCGGTCAGCCCGTTTCAGAGCATCGCGCTGGGGGCGGCGGGCAATGTGGCGGGACAGATCGGCGATCTCGCCGAGTCTGCCATGAAGCGCGGCGCTGGCGTCAAGGACAGCGGCTCCATGCTGCCCGGCCACGGCGGCTGGCTGGACCGTGTCGACAGCAGCCTGTTCGCGCTCCCGGTGGTTTACTGGCTGGTGTCGCGGTTCTGGGCCTCGTAGATCCTACGGCGGCGAGGTCCCGTCCCACTGATGGTCCGGGTCCGGGTAAAACGCGAGCGCCATGGCGCCGGCATCGCCGATCAGCACCAGCCACCCTCCCGGCACTTTGGCGCGCTCGGCCGGGTGCGGGCTGGAGCGGAGCTTCTCCCATTGAAGTCCCGCCGGCTCGGGGAGGCTCGGGCCAGGCTCCACCGGAGCGGCCGGCGCGGGTGCGGCAGCCGCCGGAGGGGCCGGCGCGGGTGCGGCAGCCCCCACCGGCCGCTTCTCCATGGCCGCTTCCAGGACATCGCTGGCGCAGCGGTAGAGTTGTCCCTGGAAGGTGAACTTCGTAAAATCCCAGGCCAGCTCGGGGTCCTCAATGATGGCGCCGAACCGGATCGTGGTGGGCGGCTCGCCGGTCGGGATTCCCGTTCTCTGGTTCAGTTTGGTGACCTCTATCGACTTCTTCAACTCGAACTTGGGCATCTTTCACCTCCATCACTCCGGGAAGCTGCAAGTATACACCAGGCAACGGCGGAGTGGCCCGGAGTTGCCGGATTGCTGTTAGCCTTATGGGTATGGCGAAGTACAGGGCCGCCAGGTCCCGAAGCAGGAGCAAGGTCACGAAGGCGCACGGGGCCATCCCATGCATCGTATTCCTGGTCTCCGCCATGGCGCTGCTGATGCTGTTGTTCTATTCCATTTTGAAACCGAAATAGGCCTATGCGAGCTGACGGGCGGTTGGCGGAACAGATGCGCGCGGTCCGGATCCAGACAGGATACCTGCTGACGGCCGAGGGATCGGCGCTGATCGAAGTGGGCAACACGCGGGTGCTTTGCGCGGCCAGTATCGAGGAGACGGTCCCGCAATTCCTGCGAGGCAGCGGCAGAGGCTGGATCACGGCGGAGTACTCGATGCTGCCTCGCGCCACGGTGAGCCGGACGCCGCGGGAGATCACGCGCGGACATCCCTCGGGCCGGACGCACGAGATCCAGCGGCTGATCGGCCGCTCGTTGCGGTCGGTGGCCGACCTGGGGGGCCTCGGCGAACGCACCATCATCCTGGACTGCGACGTTCTGCAAGCCGACGGGGGAACGCGCACGGCGGCCACCACCGGCGCGTTCGTCGCGCTCTCGATGGCGGTCCGCCAACTGCTGGACTTCGGCACGCTGCGCAGCACGCCGATCAAGGATTGCGTGGCTGCGGTGAGCGTCGGGGTGGTGGACGGCCAGCCCATGATCGACCTGGCCTACGAGGAGGACTCCAGGGCCGAGGTGGACATGAACGTAGTCATGACGGGCAGCGGAAAGTTCGTCGAGGTGCAGGCCACCGCCGAGCACATCCCGTTCGACGACAGCCAATTGGGCCGCTTGCTGGGGCTGGCGCGGGAGGGCATCCGCGGGTTGATCGAAATCCAGCGGAAGGCGCTGAAAGCGTGACGCTTTATTGCGCCACGACCAACCCCGGCAAGCTGCGCGAGTTTCGCCTGGCGGCCGAGCGGCTGGGGCGCAAGATCGAGATCGCGACGCTCCCGAATCTCTCCTCCATCGATCCGGTCGAGGAGACCGGGGAAACCTTCGAAGAGAACGCCATCCGCAAGGCGGTCTATTACAGCGCGCACGCCCCAGGGCCGCTGTTTGCCGACGACTCGGGGCTGGAGGTGGACGCGCTGGGCGGGGAACCCGGCGTCCGGAGCGCGCGGTTTGCCGGACCCGGCGCCACCAACGAGGCCAACAACCTGCTGCTGCTCGAGAAACTGCGCGGGGTCGAACGGCGGACGGCGCGATTCGTGTGCCTGATCGCGCTGGCGGAGAAAGGCAGCCTGCTGGCCACGTTCCGCGGAGTGGTGGAGGGGGAGATCCTGCACCAGGCGCGCGGGAACAACGGCTTCGGCTACGATCCCTTGTTCTTCTACCCGCCCTTCGGCTGCTCCTTCGGCGAGCTCGGCGGCGAGCGCAAGCTCCTGGTGAGCCACCGCGGCCAGGCGCTCCGGCAACTTCTGGCGGCAATCGGCCGCTGAGGCAATGAGCTATACTTTGCCGGAAGGAGGAGCGTGGCGGTGAGAATCCGGTGCGATGCCTGTGGCAGGGTGGTGAAGGTCAAGAACGAGCTCGGGTGTCCGCTTTGCGGGCAGACCCTCCCCGCCGCATTCTTTGGTCCCAGCGCTGCCGTTGCACCCCCCGGCGCCGGACCCTGGGGCGACCTGCCGACCCGGCGCAGCGCGGTCGCGCTGGCCACGGTGATCCTGATCGAGGTTCTGCTGTTCGCCACGTTCTTCTATCTGGCATACTCGACCAAGGAGGACAGCGGCGCCTACTGGGTGCTCGCCATCCTCGCCATGATCGCGCTGATCCCAGTCGGGATCTGGTTGGAGCGCAGAGCCATCCGGGGAGAGAGAGGCAAATGAGCCAGGCGGAATTCCCGATCTTGTTCGTCCCGAAGGCCGCCGTGAAACTGGCCGACAACGAGAAGATTTCCCTTTGGGAGCCCAGCGTGCTCCGCAGCCGGCCCGCGACGCTCAAGCTGGAGGACAAGGCCGTTTCTCTGACCGGCCACTGGAAAGTCTCCCTCATCGGCAACCTGTTCGGCGGTGGTCTGATTGGCGAGTGGCTCATCAAGCCGCTCTTCTTGAGGGAGCGATCCGAGGTCGTGCCTATCGAGGCCGTTCGCGGCCTCCTGGTCCACACCAGGAAGGATCGCCGCACCTACCACCTGCTCCAGCAGCGCAACAACAACCTGGTTGAGGTTCACGTCTTCACCTTGAACCCAAAGGAGACTCAGAACCTCAGCGGGCCCAGCCTCGACGACGCCCTGAAAGCCTTTATCCCGCCCCGCCTGTGGCGAGAACAGCCCGCCGGCTGACACCCCTCAGGCCTGCGCCCCGCATCAGAACCCGCTGGGCTTGATCCAGTAGCTCTCCTGCCAGCTTGCGCGCGGGGGAATGGATTGCAGCTCCTGGTAGAGTCCCGCGTGCGCCAGGTTGAAGGCGTTGGTGATCGCCGACATCGGCTCGAAGCAGATGAAGTCGCGGCCGGCGGGCGCCCACGCCACCGCCACCGTGTACTTCGGCCCGTAGATCACCGAGATCTTCTCGCGGTTGCCCTGAACCCAGAACTCCGCGCGCCCGTCCGCATCCCGCACCAGGTTCGAGAACACGTCGTTGAGCTCGGCGCCGGCCAGGGGCATCGGATCGGGGAAACTCGTCGGCTTACGCTCGCCCGTCGGGATCAACTGATCCGAGAGCACGAGATGATCCCGGGCCGCCAGGTGCACCGTCCAGCGGTCGCGCGGAGCGTCGTGTAGGCGGAAATAGGGGTGGTAGCCCACCGCCACGGGCATCGGCTCCACCGAGTGGTTCTCGATGCGCGTGAGCACCTCCAGCGCGCCGTCCTGCAAACGGTAGGTCATCTCGATGGTGTGCGCGAACGGGAATTGCGCCATCCAGTCGGGATGGCGCCAGAATTCCAGCCGGCTGCTCACCTCCGCGTGCCGGTCGTCGGATTTCAGGCCGGTCACCTCCCAGGCCGTGGAGAAGGTCACCAGCCCGTGAATGGGCTTCTGGTTCCGGTCGCGCCGGAAGTTGCCGAGGCCGGCGTTCAGCAGGTACTTCTTTCCGTTCGCCCAGAATGCGTCCTGGTCCAGGCGGTTGGCCCAGGGCGCCAGGAAGGGGTTGCCCGCCTGCACGGGCGCGGCGTGAAACTCGGCCAGCGTGGCGACGGGCAGCCAGAACAGGTTCTTGCCGTTCACCTTCATCTCATAGGCGATGTTGCCGATCGAGGGGATGATCGAGACCTCCGTCCGATGAGCCGAATCGGTGAGCCGGACCACCTCCACGGAGCCGACGGTGGTCTTCCGCGCGGAATAGGTTTGTGCGTCGGACATGGCGGCGGCGAGCAGCACGGCGCCCGCGAGCCTCCTCAATGGACTTCTTCCAGATCCAGATGGGTCTCCTCCTGGCAGCACACGCACCTGCCCGGAGTGTAACTCCGAATCGAGCATGTGGGACACCAATAGCTGATCGTATACTTCTTGCCATCCTTGTGTACGAACACGGATTTCGAAGTGTAGAACGGGCCGACGGCAAACCGGGTGGGCGTCTTGAACTGGCCGAGCAATTCCAGGTCCGCCGCGGCCAGGCGCGCGTCTCCGAGCACCGCCAGCGTCTGGGGGTCGCCGTCGAGAGCGACCAGCTTGCGACCGGCGGTCTCGATGGCGGGCTGCCCGGCCCCCGACTCGACGAGCTTGCCGCGCAGCGTGGTGGTGGGACTTTGGGCGAAACACAGGCACACCGCGGCAACCACGGATAGGGATCTCGAGTTCATTGATGACAACAAGCACGACCACGATGGCAAGCATGGCGAGAAGTCCCCGCGGGAACCAGTTCGCAGCAGCGTGAAAACGTCGCAGATCATCACCATCGCCATCGCCACACTCCAGGAACCGTTGGCCCGCGGAACCGAGCACATGCCGGGCGCGGAGGGGAAGACCGAGCACAAGTGCGAAGGCCGGATCGTTCGCGTTGGACAGGGACACACCGGCGATGGCGAAGCGGGGGGAGTAACCGGACTGAAACAGTCCCACGAGAATGACGGCTGCGGCAGACGATGCCATGGTGGACATCATCAACCCGGTGCCGGCCAGGCTGCGTACCAGACACACCACGATCAGATAGCGGTGCAGGGCCCGGCTCCACACATTCACAATCACCCCCAAGGCTGCCGCCGGGGCAGTCGCCGAACAACGCCGGTGGCGCCATCCAGGCGATCAGGGCCAGCAGAAGAAGAACGGGCTCGGCCGCGAGCCAGTCGTGCCACCGGCTCGTGAGCAGCCCGTAGGCAAACAGGACGAGGCCAGTGAAGGGAAGGAACCGCACCGGCAGGAGTTCGATCGCACGGCTGTAATCGAATATGATGAAGACGCTCAGCAGCGGCCGCGCGGGCAAGGCGGCAGGCTGACCCGAAAACGCGACGGACGCGGCCGTGCCTGGAGTCCGGGTTCCAGCCCAAGCCACCCGACGCCGCGCCTGGGGTGGCGGCGCTGTGTTCGGCGCTCGGCGGGATTGCCGATGAATGATCAGATCATGTGCTCCTCAACGCGGCGCCAGCTTTCTCTACGACTCCCAACTTGTCGAGAACCACGGTCTCCGGAAGCCCCATTGTCTTGGTGAACTCTGTGTAGGCTTGATAGGCTCCGTCCCAGCGGTTTCGCTCCCGGCAGTCGTCGACGACAATAATCCCGCCTGGTTCCAGAACGGGCCACAGATTGCTGAGCGCGTATGACGTGGGTTTATACAGGTCGACATCCACAAGACAGAAACTGATCTTCTCGCGAAACTGGTAGTCTTGCACATCCATGGGCAGGCAAACCACGTCGCAGGAGTTCGCCCGCATGGTGTAGCGGAACCACTGCGGGCTATTGACCGCGAATTCTCGATAGTCTCCCGCCTTCTTGCCTCGGTGCAAGATCTCCCAGGAAACATCACTGCGCGTGAATCCTTTGAAGGTATCGATACAGACGTATCTGCGCTTGATCCCGGAGCACTGAAGATGCCGATTCAGGAACAAAGTGGTGCACCCAGCACCGCAGCCGATCTCGTAGATCGCCCCCTCCAGGGGCTTGGTCTTGTTTATGCAGCCGACAAGAAAGGCAAGCTGTTCCGGCGTGAAGTTGTAAACGTACTTGGGGTACATGAACCGCCGCAGCGGAGTGAACCAGAAGACCCACCTCGCGGCTGATCTTGCCGTCTCTCTCACCATGGTTGACATTCCCTGGCGCTGATCGTGGGCCCGAATCACTGCCCCGGGAACGCGCCCCGCCCGGCTGGTTATCAAGGCCACCGGTCCAGGCTTGTGTCCCTTCGGCCAGTATACCTGTTCCATTGTAACGGTTGCGGGCCGGTGGACTTTCACTTGGAGGCGGTGGGCGCGTCGTAAGTGACCACCACCGAGACCCGGCGGTTGCGGCTGTTGTAGGGGTCGGTGGGGGCGAAAAGATGCTTGTCTGCGTAGCCGCGGATCTGCACCACCTGGCGCTGTCCCAGGCCGCCATCTTGCATGCAGCGGCGGGCGGCGTTGGCGCGGTCCACGGAAAGCTCCCAGTTGCTGTAACCGTTCAGGGCGGCAAAGCGATACGGATGCGAGTCCGTGTGGCCCTCGATCATCAGGTCGTTGGGCAGGCGGCCCAGTTCGCCCGCCAGCAGCGAGAGCATGCGCACTCCGCTGGCAGTGGGATCCGGCCGGGCGCGCTCGAAGAACAGCCCCTGCTCGGTTTCGAGCAGTTCGATGCGCATGCCTTCGGGCGTGATGCTGATCTGGACGTGATCCTTCAGCTTGGCCCACTCGGGCAGGGCGCGGATGGCGCGTTCGAGCCTATCCTTGAGCTGCTGGGCGTTGTCCTTGTTGGTGGCGGGGCCGGTGGCGCCCGCCCGGCCCGGCCCTGTCCCCTGGTTCGCCGCCTTGGCGTGGGCTGTGGGATCGTGGAAGTAGGAGCTGACCGCCTGCTGGACCTCGCGGCTGGTATTCATCAGCCAGAGCACGATGAAAAGCGCCATCAGCGCGGTGACGAAATCCGCGTAGGCGACCTTCCAGGATCCGCCGCGGTGTCCGTCCTCGCTGCGGGCGACAGGGCGGAACGGGGGCAGATCATCGGACGTGCTCTTCGGTTTCATGTTGCCCTCCCGGCATGGGGATCGGAGCCAGTTTCACCTCGCGCCGGAAAGTCGACGCCATCGAGTCGAACGACGGGCGCAGACCCGCTGGAATCGAGCGCCGGGTGAACTCCGCGGCCAGCAGCGGGGTGGAGCCGCGGGCGTAGGACTGCAATCCCGAATGGATGCACTGGAGCAATTGCGCGCGCCCCTCGTTGCTGGCTTCCAAGTGCGAGGCCAGCGGACCCACTACGCCGTAGCACAGCAGGATGCCCAGGAAGGTCCCCACCAGCGCGGCCGCGACCTTCTGGCCGATCTGCTCGGGAGCGCTGACCAGCACCTGCATGGTCACCACCACGCCCAGCACCGCCGCCACAATGCCCAGACCGGGCAGCGAATCGGCCAACATGCTGAGAGCGTTCACGGGAGCGCGGCGCTCGCGGCGCTGGACGTCCGCATCCAGATCCATCAGGTGCATCAGTTCGCCGGGTTTGGCGATCCCATTGGTCAACACGCGAATCGAGTCGCAGAGAAACGCCAGCGCGGCTGCGTCGCGGCAAAACTCGGGATAGGATTCAAAGACCCGGCTGGAGTCGGGATCATCGATGTGATTCTCCAGAACCGCCATGCCCTGGCGCCGCCCGATGTTGAACAGCTCGTAGAGCATCTTCAGCACGGACAGATAGAAGCCGCGGGTGTACGGCGAGCGCCTGAAAACCGACAACGCACCCTTGAAAAGGTTGAGCACCGCAGGCGCCGAGTTCGCGGCCAGTACGATGCCGATGGCGGAGCCGACGATGATGACCAACTCGGCGGGCTGGAGCAGCACCAGGAGGTTTCCCTGCTCCATCAGAAACCCGCCCGCCACCGCGCACAACACAATCCCGATTCCGATCAGGACCAGCATCCGCTTTCGCAACCTGACTGCGGGCGAAATACCGCCGCATAGAACTTATCGGCCGGGTTCCGAAAAATCTTGGGCGGAGCAGGATAAGGCTCCAACCTTGTCCCATGGCTCCCGCTTCCAAGCTGCTACAATTCGGTTTCATGCCGCGCGCCTCGGTCTTTGTCACCTGCATTGTGGATCAGTTATTCCCCCGGGTGGGAATGGCGGTGGTGGAGGTGCTCGAGCGCATCGGCTGGCAGGCGGACTTTCCCGAACGGCAGACCTGCTGCGGGCAGCCGGCCTTCAACACCGGGTATCGCGACGAAGCCCGCACGGTGGCCCGGCACTTCCTGGAAGTATTTCGCGATGCCGAGTACATCATCGTGCCCTCCGGCTCCTGCGCCTCGATGATCGCGCATCAGTACGAGGATCTGTTCCAAGAGGAGCCGGAATGGCTGGAACTCGCGCGTGGGCTCGGGCCCAGGATCTGGGAGTTCTCGAAGTTCCTGCTGGAGGTGGCCCGGGTCGAGGACGTCGGCGCGCGCTTCGAGCGGGTGGTGACGTTTCACGACAGTTGCCATGGTCTGCGCGAACTGGGCATCAAGGAGGGGCCGCGGCGGCTGCTTTCCCGCGTCCGCGGGCTGAGCCTGCGGGAGATGGACGCGGCCGAGGAGTGTTGCGGGTTCGGGGGCACGTTCTCGGTGAAGTTTCCCGGGATCTCCGGCGGGATGGCGCGAACCAAGATCGACTCGATTCGGCGCAGCGGGGCGGAACTGGTGGTGGGCATCGATGCGAGCTGCCTGCTCCAGATTCAAGGCGCGCTTTCGCGGGCCGGACTGTCGGTGGGGACCATGCACCTCGCCGAAGTGCTGGCGCAGCGCTAGCGGGAGCATATGACCGGCCCACAGCAAGAGAAGATCCGCCAAACGTTGGAGGACGCGAATCTCCAGTTGGCCATCTACGCCGCCACCGGCCGGCTGATGTCGCACCGTCAGGCCGTGGTCGCTCCGGACGTGCTCCCGGACTACCAGGAGCTGCGCACCCAGGCCAACCTCGTCAAGCAGCACGCCCTCGAGAACCTGGACCACTACCTGGAGCAGTTCGAGTCCCAGGTGGTGGCGCGCGGCGGCAAGGTGATCTACGCGCGCGACGGCGGCGAGGTGGTCGAGTTCCTGCTGGACCTGGCCCAGAAGAAGGGCGCCCGGCTGGTGGTCAAGTCGAAATCCATGACCACCGAGGAGATCGAGCTGAACGAGCGGCTCGAGCACCACGGCATCGAGCCGGTGGAGACCGACCTGGGCGAGTACATCGTGCAACTGGCGCGCGAGCGGCCCTACCACATCGTGGCCCCGGCGCTGCACAAGACCCGCTTCGACGTGGCGGATCTGTTCAGCCAGAAGCTCGGCGTCGAGCGGGAAACGGAGATCGAGAAGCAGACCAAGATCGCGCGCTCGGTGCTGCGGCAGAAATTCCTCGCGGCCGACATCGGCATTTCCGGAGCCAACTTCCTGGTGGCGGATTCCGGCGCGGTGGTGGTGGTCACCAACGAAGGCAACGGGAGGATGACCACCACGCTGCCGCGCGTCCACGTGGCCATCGCCGGGATCGAGAAAGTGATTCCGCGCGCGCAGGACCTGGCGGTATTCCTGAAGTTGCTGGGCCGCAGCGCCACCGGGCAGCCGCTCACCGTGTACACGTCGTTTCTGGCGGGTCCGCGGCGGGAGGGCGAGATCGACGGGCCGGAGGAATTCTACGTGGTGCTGCTGGACAACGGGCGCACGCGGCTGCTGGCCGACCGGCAGAAGCGCCAGTCGCTGTACTGCATCCGCTGCGGCGCCTGCTTGAACCACTGCCCGGTGTACCGGAAGGTGGGGGGGCACAGCTATCCCTGGGTCTACGGCGGGCCGATCGGCGCGATCATCACGCCGCAGTATCTCGGCGTGACGCACGATCCCTGGCTCCCCTTCGCCTCGAGCCTGTGCGGCGCCTGCGCGGAAGTCTGCCCCGTGAAGATCGAGATTCCCAAGCTGCTGCTGGCGCTGCGCTCGGAAGTGAACCAGGCTCAGGCGCGGGCCGGACAAGGCCGGCTGGAACGCCTGGGCTTCCGCGTGTGGGCCTGGGCCATGCGGCACCCGCGGATCTACGAGATGCTGGGGTTCATGAGTTCGGCGGTGCTGGGCGGCGGGGAGGGCTGGATCCGCCGCGCGCCCAGGCTGCTGAACTACGGGCCGCTGGCGGCCTGGCTGAGCCAGCGGGATTTGCCGCGCCTGCCGGCCCGGAGCTTCCGCCAGTGGTGGCGCGCGCGCAGGAAGGCGGGGAAGAACTGATGCCTCGCGAGTACATCCTTCATCGCACCCGGACGGCCCTGGGGCGCAGTATTGGACAGCCGCCCGAGGCGGCGCCGCCGGCGCGGATCAGCATCCCCGAAATGGATCTCGAGGCCCGCATCGCCAGCCTGTTTGCGAACCTCGAGAAGCTGGCCGGCAAGACGCACCGCGCTTCTTCGCCGGCGGATGCGCGGGCCTACGTCGCGGGGTTGATCGGCGAGCGCTCCGCCGTCGCCTCCAACGCCCCGTTCCTGCGGGAGTGCGGAATTACGGACCTGCCCACGGTGCGGAGCGGCTTCACCAACTCCGAGGAACTGCGCGCGGTCTCGGCGGATGCGGAATTCGGCATCACCAGCGCCGACTATGCGCTCGCCGATACCGGCACGCTGGTGCTGTTTTCCTCGCCGCAGGAAGCGCGGATGGTCTCGCTGCTGCCGCCGGTGCACATCGCGGTGGTTCCGCGGGAGAAGATCCTCACCGGCCTGGATGAGCTGCTGGCCCAGGAGCCGTTGCCCGCCGGGCGCAGCAGCTCGATGCTGCTGATCACCGGCCCGAGCCGCACCGCGGATATCGAGCAGATCCTGGTTCGGGGCGTGCACGGCCCCGGCGAGATTCACGTTATCGTAGTGTAGAGGAGACCACAATGAAACGCTCGATTCTGGCGCTGATGTTCGTGGGTTCGGCGCTGACGGCCTTCGCGCAAATGGGAGAGGTGTCTCTCAGCTTTGGCAAGTCCATGCTGCGGAACAATTCCTTGGGGACCATCGGGGGCGTGGACGTCCCGGCCGATTCCGGTTTCCACATGGCGCTGCGCATGACGCTCAATAACGCGCGGTTCTTCGGACATGAGTTCGGCTACGCCTACAACCGCGCATCCTTTACGGTCAGCCCAACCGTCTACAGCATGCCGATTCACCAGGGCTTCTACGACTTCCTGGTCTATGCCACCAAGGAGGGCACTAAGGTCCGGCCGTTTGCCGCCGGAGGCGTGCACTTCAGCACCTTCGTTCCGCCCGGCGGATCGATATCCCAGGGCAGCGGCATTACCAAGTTCGGCTTCAACTACGGCGCCGGGATCAAGGTGAAGGTCAGCGAAGCGTTCATGATCCGGCTGGACGCTCGGGACTACTCCACGGGCAAGCCCGATTTTGGGATCAGCCCGAGCGGGCTGTTGCACCAACTGGTGGCTTCGGCGGGCCTGGCGTTCGTGTTCTAAAAGCTGGCAGCCCACGGCAAACGCGAGCGCCGCCGGACGCTCGCCACGTTCATGCGGCAGTCATTGGTCACTCTTCTCGCGCACTACCCCATCCTCACGCTTTTTCTGGCCATCGGCCTGGGATACCTGGTCGGAGAAGCCAGCGTTTTCGGATTCCGCTTCGGGGTCGCCGGGGTGCTGTTCGTGGGCTTGGCCATCGGCGCGCTGGACCGGTCGGTGGCGCTGCCGGAAGTGATTCCGACCCTGGGGCTGATCATCTTCGTGTACACCATCGGCATCCAATCCGGTCCGGCGCTGGCGGCGGTGTTCCGGAACCGCGGCTACCGCGATGCCATGCTGGCGCTCGGGGTGCTGGCATTCGGCGCCGTCCTTACCGTCGCGCTGTCGTACGCGTTCTCCATTCCCGGCCCCCGCGCCGCGGGGCTGTTTTGCGGCGCCCTCACCAGCACTCCGGCGCTGGCGGCGACGCGGGAAACGGTGCACGACATGGCGGTGCGGAGCGGGATCCCGGAGGAGCGCGCGCGGGCGGAGGCCGACCAGCCAGTGGCTTCCTACAGTATCTCCTATCCTCTCGGCGTGATCGGCGTCATCCTCTGCTTCCAGTTGTTGGGCCACTTCTGGCGCAGGGAAAGCCAGCCGCTGGAGGAGGCGCCCGAAATCGTCGTGCGCAGTTTCGTGGTCCGGAACCCGGCGGTGGCGGGCCGCAGCATCGGCGAGGTCCTGCGCGTGCACAAAGACTACGGGTTCGTGGTGAGCCGCATCCAGCACGAGGGCAAGATCGACATCGCCACCTCCGACACACGTTTGGAATTCGGCGATGTCGTGGCCGTGGTGGGGGACGAGGAAGCGCTGGAGCGGGCCGTGCAGATCTTCGGCGAACTGGCCTCCGCTCACATCGAGTTCGACCGCTCGGAGCTCGACTACCGGCGGGTTTACGTCTCCGCCAAAGAGGTGGTCGGCAAACGCATCCGCGATCTCGACCTCCAGAACCTGCTCCACGCCACCATTACGCGTTTGCGCCGAGGGGACGTCGACATCGTGCCCGCCCCGGAGACCCGGCTGGAGTACGGCGACCGGGTTCGCGTGCTCACCCACCGCGACCGCTTCCCCGAGATCTCGAAGTTCTTCGGCGACTCCGTCCGGGGCATGTCGGAGACGGATTTCGGATCGGTGGCCATCGGTATGGTCCTGGGCGTGCTCTTCGGCATGATGCCGATTCCGCTGCCGGGCGGCAACAGCGTCCGGCTGGGACTGGCCGGCGGGCCGCTGCTCATGGCCTTGGCGCTGGGCAAACTCGAACGCAGCGGGAGGATCACCTGGGCCATCCCCATCAGCGCCAACCTGACCTTGCGCCAGATCGGGCTGCTGCTGTTCCTGGCGGGCGTGGGCACCCGCGCCGGCTTCGACTTCGTCCAGACGCTGCGCTCCAGCGGCCCGCAATTGCTGCTGGCCGGCGCGGTCCTCACCTTCTCGGTAACCCTGGCGACGATGGTGGTCGGTTACAAGGTCCTGAAGATCCCCTTCGACACGCTCACGGGAATCGTCTCGGGTGTGCAGACGCAGTCCGCCTGCCTGGCGTTCGCCACCAGCCAGACCCGCTCCGATGCCCCTAACATCGCCTACGCGGGCATGTACCCGGTGGCCACGATCGCCAAAATCATCCTGGCCCAGATCCTGGTCTCCTGGCCGCTGGCGTGAAAGGTTGTCTATGAAACTAGCGATTGCTCTGCTGCCGGCGCTGGGCGTGGTTTGCGCTGCGCAGGCGCCCCCCAACACCCTGACGCCCGATGAGCGCGCCGCGGGCTGGCAACTCCTGTTCGACGGCAAGACGCTGGCCGGCTGGGACGACCCCGCGTTGCGCACGCCGGCGGGCGATTCCTGGACCATCGAAGACGGTTGCATCAAGGCCGTCAGCAAGCCGCGCATCCGCGAGGACCTCATGACCACGGCCACCTTCCGCGATTTCGAAATGGTCTTCGACTGGCGCATCGCGCCGGGTTCGAACAGCGGCGTGAAGTACCTCATCCAGAGAACGGTCTTCCTCGACCACGACAAGCTGAAACCGGCTCCCAGGAGCTTCGAAGAGACCGTCGGCTACGAAATGGAGCACCACCTCGCCGATCGCTCCCGGCTGGGCGCGAACTCACGCGCCGAGGAGTACGTCGTCAGCTTCGAGTATCAGTTGGTGGACAACGATCGGCACCCGGATGCCAGGCGGGGCGCGAAGTACCAGACGGGTTCGCTCTACGGCATGGTTGCGCCCACCACCGCAGCCGCGCGGCCGGTGGGCGAGTTCAACCACTCGCGTCTCGTGGTGCGCGGCGACCGCGTCGAGCACTGGCTGAACGGCGTCAAAGTCGTCGACGCCAGCCTGGATTCCGAGGAAGTGATCGGGAACATAGCGAAACGTTGGAAAGACGCGCCGGCGGTGTATGACCTGCTCACCAAGCGGCCCCGGCGCGACTGCCCCATCGGTCTCCAGAATCACGGCGACACGATCTGGTTCCGCAACCTCAAGATCCGCCGCCTCTCGTAATATGTTGGCTAGGCGGCTATCCATCAGTCGCCGAGAAAGCCCTCACAGAACCGTCCCAACAGGCCGGAGATCCGTTCTGCCTGCACGTCTTCAAGGAATCCCGCTCCGGCCATTTGGACGATCAGTTGGTCGACCAGCGGGTCGGAATCGAGAAGAGCGCGGATCCGCACCCGAGTGTCCTTGTGGCAAATACGGGCGGTATCACGACCCAGTAGCTGTGCCCCCGCCAGCTCCACGTCGAATCCGGCGGCTTCGAGCAGGGGCATCTCCTGTTCGTAGAGGCGATCCAGATTGCCTGCATCTCCGTAGTACAGCAGCAGGTGGCGGAGATCGGCTGCGTCCTTGTTGTTCTCATTCCGGCGACGCTCCCAGGCGATCAGTTTCAGAACGGTGAGACCCGGAATCGATGCCACTCGGACAACGAGGTCGTCTTCGATTTGAAGGCGGATCGCAGACTCCGAGGCCTCCTCGAATCCCGCCACGTTCATCACCAGATCCCGGTTTGGAGGCCAGGCAATCGTCTTGTCCTCCGATGCCACTCCGCCAAATGGAATGAGGTCGACGGGAGTAATCGCCCCGGTTTCCGGGTCTTTCCAGTTCAGTCGGTGCGCATCGTTTGGTGCGGCGTCGAACTGGCCGGTTTCCATGAGAGCGGTCTTGAGCGTCTGGAACTGTTCCCAGTTCCCGACGGTGAGACCGAAGTCGATGTCCCGCGTGGCCCTGCCGGGCCGCAGCCCGAAAGCGTTCACCAGTACGAGGTCGCGCGCCATGGCGCCCACTACGAAGTAGCGCGAGGCAACCACCGCAGCAACTTGGTCCACACATCGAAGCACGCCGCGCGTGAGTGGATCGACTGGCTTAACCGGCGCGACGAAACGCGGGTTCGATGAATCGTTCATAGACGAGGTTCGCGGCTTCGATGTTGCGGCCATCCCGCGTCGCGAGAAGGTCCGCGTAGGCCAAAAGCGGAGGCGCCACGTCGGGGTGGCCTGGCTCCGGGGCGAAGTACCAGAACACGTCGAGGATCTCAACCGGTCCGCCTGCGCGTGCGCGTAAGCGCTGGCCGGCCACCAGTCCCGCAAGCGGTTCCCCTGCGTAGATCGTGAATGTGGCCGGTTTCAGCGCATGCGTCAGCTTATCCGCGGCCACCTCTCCTCCCCAATACGCGCCATACGGTTCAAGGTCCGCCTTCGCCAGGGAGTCCGTATCTGCGTCGAAGCGTCGCGGATGGAGTTTTGGGCGCAGAGTCGTATGATAGTGGGTCACCCATTCCTCCAGGAGCCGCCGGGGGTCGAGAATGCGCCGCGCCGCGCCGCCCGTCCCGCGAAGGAAGCCACGCTCCTTCAGATCCTCGATCGCAGGTCCGACCGTCCCCAGTGCAACGTCCGCCGCTCGGGCCATCTCGCGATAGTTGGTTCCGATCAGCTCCGGATGACAAAGCACCGCAAACGTGATTCGGAGTCCTGCCGGTTTAAGCGCGCGAAACCGGCGCTGCCTCAGTTCGGCCAGGCGTTTCTGGCCGGCAACCCAGACCAGAAGTCCGCGGCCGTCGAGGTACGCATTGCCCGCCGTATCGATGAAGGCCAGGCCGAGATCGCGACAACGTCGAGCGATTTCGTTTGTAACGTAGGGCGCCACCAGCATTGGGGCAGCGCCTAGGCCCGCCAGTTGCCTCTTGACTTGGGCGGGAGTCTCGAATCGGTCCACAGTCTTCACCTCGGCAATGAAACGGTGCCTGCGGCGGCCTGCCGCGATTTCGAGCACAGCGTCGGCGCGGCGGGCGGGAATAGGCAACTCCTGGTCGAGGACCCGGGCGTCGAGGCCGGTCGTCCGCCGCAAGGCAGCGAGGGCCGCGTGGAGCACGGGCATCTCTTGTGTTTTCATGGGAGGGAGCCCTCCTGTTCACATATTCATATTGTACACGGTACGTGAACATATTGCAATAGTGAACAGAAAAGCTTTCTGAAAGCCCTAGGTCCACCGAGCCGGGGCCGTTCTGCGAGATCGGGTGCACGCCCGGCCGACTTCCCGCGTCATACACACAGAACCGGAGCTTGCCGCAGCAATCCGGTTGGGTATGTCGCATCACTATATGTTGGCACTGCTGCTGGCCGCGACCGTGCTGAACGTCGGCGAGCCTGCACCGCCGCTGACGGTGGAGCAAATCCTGCGGGCGCCCGAGGGGGCCGTGGCAAACTGGCAGGCGCTGAAAGGGAAGGCGGTGGTGGTGGAGTTCTGGGCCACCTGGTGCGCTCCCTGTGTCGAGCAGATCCCGCATTGGAACGCGCTGGCGGAGAAGTTCAAGAGCCGCTCGATCCAATTCATTGCCATCGGCTACGAAGATCCGGAGCTGATCGCCGCGTTCCTCAAGCAGCGGCCGATGGCCGGATGGATCGCGCTCGATCCGGCCGGAGCGACGTTCAAAGCGTACGGAGTCGAATCGGTCCCGCATACGGTGCTGGTGGACGCAAAGGGGGCGGTGCGTGGCATCACCAGCCCGCAGCAGCTCACCGAGGCGGATCTGGAGGCGCTGCTGGGCGGCCGGGAGCTGAGGCTTGCCGAGGCGGCTGCCCCCGGTTGAAGGCCGGCTATCCGGCTGGGCCGTGCGCCCAGGCTCATCAGCCCGTCCCCCAATGCGCGCGTACCCTACGCGGTCGCCTTCCGGTGGTCCCGCGTGCTCGGGGCGGCGGCCTACACCATCCAGGTCGCCGAGGAAGAGAGTTTCCTCGAGCCGCTGCTGGTCTACGACACGGCCACCGAGCTGTCCTACGACGTCGACTTGTGCGTGGCGGGGCCGCTGTGGTGGCGGGTGCGCGCGATGGATTCGCAGGGCACGCCTGGCCCGTGGTCCGCCGCCCGCAAACTGGACATCCTGCCACCGCCGCTGGCCGCATCCGTGCTGGGGTTCACGCTGACCCCCGTCAGCGTGGCTGGCGGCGAGTCCAGTGAGGGGCTGGTGACTCTCGACCAACCCGCCCCGGCAGGCGGCGCGACCGTGCTTCTCGCGAGCAGCGACGCCACAAAGGTGACGATGCCGCCGCGAATCCTGTTTGCAGAGGACGAGATCGAGGTGTCGTTCTCCATCGACACCACGCCGGTGACCGGGGACACTCCGGTCCGCATCTTCGCCGCCTCGAAGAGTGGGAGGCAGGAGGCCACGCTGACCATTGGTTCGCGGCGTTCGCGCGCGCCGCTTTCGGCGGTCGCCGTCAACCCCGCCATCCTCACGGCCGGTGACCGGGCGCAAGGCACAGTGACACTGGCGAGCCGGGCACCTTCGACCACCACGGTCCGGCTGGCGACGAGCGACGCCTCGCGAGTGTCTTTGCCTCCCGCGGTTAGGATCCCGACCGGCGCCTCGACGGCGGACTTTCCGGTTCAAACCGAGCACGCGACCACGTCCGGCAGCGTGATCGTCACGGCCTCCCTTGAAGACACCGTCAGGACGGCGACCCTGAGCGTCACCGGCGCTGCCAGCACGGAGTTGCTGCCGGCGCCCTTCCAACTGGTTCCGCAGGAAGGCGCCAGCGTGGTGTACGACGGGCCCACTGAATTCGCCTGGTCGGCTGTGATCGGGGCGGCAAGCTACACCATCGAGATAGAGCGCACCGGCAGCTTCGCGGAGCCGCTGGCCGCCAGCCGGACCGTTCCCGCTTCACGCCTCACCATCACCCCGCTACCGCCCGGAACCGTGTGGTGGCGCGTGCGCGCGAACGACGCCAACGGCGCCCCCGGCCGCTGGTCCGCGCCACGCGCGCTCCGGGCCAGGTGAACCGGCTCGCCAATCAGAACCCCAACTGAGCGGCGATGTCGCGCAGGATGCCGGCGGAACGGCGCAGCAGAGCGATCTCGTCTTCGCTGATGTGCAGCGGCAGCGTCTCCCGCACTCCGCCGCGGCCCACGATGGAGGGCACCGAGACGCACACGTCGCTGATGCCGTGATACTCCGAGAGCAGGCTGCTCACGGTGAGGATGGCCTGCTCGTCGCGCAGGATGACCTCCAGGATGCGCTCGACGGCCAGCCCCACGGCCCAGTTGGTGGCGCCCTTGGCGGCGATCACCTGCGCGGCGGCGTCGCGCACATTGCGGAAGATCTCCTCGCGGTCGGCGCTGGTCAATGGCGGCGCGCTGGGCGAGGAGAACTGCTCCAGCGCGGTGGCGGCGATGTGCACGCTCGACCACAGCGGCACCTCGCTGTCTCCGTGTTCTCCCACGATATAGGCGTGCACGTTCGCGGCCGCCACGTTCAGCCTTTGCGCCAGCAGGAAGCGGAAGCGCGAGGTGTCGAGCACGGTTCCCGATCCGATGACGCGCGCGCTGGGCAGGCCGGACAGTTTCAGGGACACGTAGGTCAGCACGTCCACGGGGTTCGAGACGATGAGCAGGATGGCGTTGGGCGCCGCTGCCAGCACCCGCGGAATCAGCTTGCGGAAGGTGGCGACGTTGGTCTCCACCAGTTGCAGGCGGCTCTGCCCGGGCTTCTGCTTGGCGCCGGCGGTGATAACGACGATCGCCGCTCCCGCGCAATCCTCCACCGTGCCCGAGGTCACCGTCACCGCCGGGATGAACATCGAGCCGTGCATCAGGTCCCGGGCCTCGGCTTCGGCTTTGTGCGGCAGCGCATCCACCAGCACGATCTCGTGCGCAATGCCCCTCAGCATGGCCACGTAGGCGATGGTCGAACCGACGGCGACGGCGCCGATCACCCCGATGCGGATGCGCCCCGGAGGGAAGCTGTTCCCTGTGCCCATACCTCGATTCTCGTGCGGTTGCGCGGCGCCGGGCAGTCCCGATAAGCTTTAACTGACGGAGAGTGGGAGGAGAACCGAAAATGCGATACAGCGTGTTGGCGGCGCCGGTCCTGCTGTGGAGCGGCATCTGGAGTTGGCCTGCATTGGCGGCCGCGCCCGCCCAGCAGGAAGAAACCACTCCCGCGCTGGACGTCCCCTTCGTCCCCACCCGGCCGGAGATGGTCGAGCAGATGCTTAAGCTGGCGGAGGTCAAGAAGACCGATACGGTCTACGACCTGGGCTGCGGCGACGGCCGGATCGTGATCATGGCGGCCGAGAAATTCGGCGCGCGCGGAGTGGGCGTCGATCTCAATCCCGAGCGCATCAAGGAAGCCAATGAGAACGCGCGCAAAGCCGGCGTGACCGATCGCGTGAAGTTCATCGAGGGCAACCTCTTCGACGCCGATATCCACGCCGCCACCGTGGTCGCGCTGTACCTGCTTCCGGATGTGAATCTCAGGCTGCGCCCCAAGCTGCTCAAGGACCTCAAGCCCGGCACGCGCATCGTATCGCATGCGTTCGACATGGGCGACTGGAAGCCGGACAAACAGGTCCAGGCCGACCACAGCACGTTGTTCCTGTGGACCATTCCGGCCAGCGACGCCAAGCCTTAGTCATATTCCGCCAGCGCCAGGTTGGCGCGCGCCGCCAGCGAGAAACCGGCGAAATCGCCGCGCTCGAATTTTGGGAACGCGGCGGCGGCGATCATGGCGGCGTTGTCGGTGGAGAGCGCCGGGGCGGGGAAGTGCACGGGACAGGGAAGCCGCGCGGAGCGCGCCGCCGCGCGCAGCCCCGAGTTCGACGCCACGCCGCCCGAAATGATCAGCGAGCGGGCCTCGATGTCCTCAGCCGCCGCCGCGGCGCGCCTCAGCAGTTCCTCGATCACCGTGTGCTGGAAGGATGCCAGCAGGTCCAGCGTGGCCCGCGGCGTCAGCGCCAGCCACTGCTCCGGCGAGGGCTGCGGATGAGCGCGCAGCAACTCGCGCCGCGCCTCGATCTCAGCGGCCATTTCGTGCTGCTGGACCCAGCGCAATACCGCCGTCTTCAGGCCGCTGAAGCTGAAATCGAGCGAATTGCCCTTCATTCGCGCCAGCGTGAACCGTACCGCCCCCGGGTCGCCGTAAGGCGCGAGCCCGTCGATGACCGGGCCGCCGGGGTAGCTGAAGCCCAGCAGCTTGGCCACCTTATCGAAGGCCTCGCCGGCGGCGTCGTCGCGGGTCTTGCCCAGCAGGCGATAGCGCAACCCGTGCCGGACCTCGAAGAGGTGGGTGTGGCCGCCGCTCACCACCAGCGCCAGCGCCGGATACTCTACCGGCTCCGCGGCCTGCCGCGCCTGCGAGATCACCGCGTGGATGTGGCCCTCGATGTGGTTGACGCCAATCAGCGGCAAGCCGCGGGCAAACGACAGCGCTTTGGCGTAGGTCATGCCTACCAGCAGCGCGCCTACCAGGCCGGGCCCCTCCGTCACCGCGATTGCAGCGAGCCCGTCGTAATCCGTCGCGGCCTGCTCGAGCGCCGCTCCCACCACCGGCACGATCGCCCGCAGGTGCTCCCGGGAGGCCAGCTCCGGCACCACGCCGCCGTACTTGCCGTGCGTGTCCAGTTGCGAGGCCACCACCGAAGAGAGGATGAGCGTCCCGTCCTCGACCACCGCCGCCGCGGTTTCATCGCACGACGATTCGATCCCCAGGATCCGCACTCCGCTTATCCGGTTGTTATCCTTCTCAAGAGGCATGAACCTCTCCGACTTCGATTATCCCTTGCCGCGGGAGCTGATCGCACAGCGTCCGCTGGAAGACCGGGCGGCCTCGCGCATGTTGGTGCTCTACCGCGGCGAGCAGCGCTGGGAAGACCGCCTCTTCCGCGAGTTCCCGCAATTCCTGCGGCCGGGCGACTGCCTGGTGCTGAACGATTCGAAAGTCTTCCCGGCGCGGCTGTACGGGCATCGCGCCGGCGTACACGCCCTGCCCATCGGCAAGAAGAACCCGGCCCGCAAGTGGTACCTGAAAGGCGAGGTTGAAGTCTTCCTCGTGCGCCCCCTGCCGGGCGACCCCGCCTGCTGGCAGGTACTCGTGCACCCGGGCCGCAAGGTCCGTGTCGGCGAGCGGATCCGGTTCGACGAGGAACTGGAGGCCGAGATCACCGGCCGCGGAACCTTCGGCGAACGCACCCTGAGATTCAATCACGCCGGCGACCTCTACGAGAAGTTCAACCGCATCGGCCATGTGCCGCTGCCGCCTTACATCAAGCGCGCCGACGAGCCGCTGGACCGCGAGCGCTACCAGACCGTCTTCGCCTCCCATCCCGGCTCCGTGGCCGCGCCGACCGCGGGATTGCACTTCACGCCGGAGATCCTGCGCCAATGCCGCGCCTCCGGCGCCGAGATCGCCTCGGTCACGCTGCACGTCGGGCTGGGCACCTTCCAGCCGGTCCGCACCGAACGGGTCGAGGAGCACCGCCTGCATCCTGAATTCTTCGAGATCGGCGAGGAGGACGCAGCGAAACTCCGCGCCGCGCGCCGCCTGGTCGCCGTGGGCACCACCAGCGTGCGCACACTGGAGAGCGCCGTCCGCGGTCCGGGGCTGGTCGCTTCGAGCGGCGACACCGACCTCTACATCTATCCCGGCTTCCGTTTTGAAGCCACCGGCGCCATGCTCACCAACTTCCACCTCCCGCGCAGCAGTCTCCTGCTCCTGGTCACCGCGCTCGCCGGCAAAGATCTCGTCCTGGCGGCATACCGCCACGCCGTGGAATCCCGCTACCGCTTCTACTCTTACGGCGATTGCATGCTGATTTTGTAGCCTCCTGTGGTATCTTCAGAAGTCAACTATGTCCAAAGAACGAAAAGAGCCTAAGTCTACTCCAACCCCGGTCATCGCCGACGGCATGACGCTGGGGGTGATCGGTGCGGGGGTCATGGGCCAGACGCTCATCAAGGGCCTGCTCGTGAGCGGGTTGATCGAGCGCCGGCGGATCTGGGCGGGCGACAAGAACGCCGCTACCTGCGAGAGCGCCAGCAAGGCCCTGGAGATACCGGTTCAGGTCGATTTTCACGCCCGAGTGCCCACCGCGGATCTGATTCTGGTTTGCGTGAAGCCGGCGGACGCGGCGGCAGCGCTGACGGCGCTGAGGAACGCGGCGCTCCGGCACGAAACGCTGCTGATCTCGATCCTGGCCGGCGTCTCGACCGAGAGGCTGGAATCGCTGCTGGGCACGGAGAATCCCGTGGTGCGCGCCATGCCCAACACGCCCTGCATCGTGGGCGAAGGCATGACCGTCATCTGCCGGGGCACGCACGCCACCGCCGAGCACCTGGCTCGGGCGCGGCACATCTTCGAGGCGGTGGGCAAGTGCCTGCCCGTCGAGGAGACGCACTTCAACGCCATCACGGCCTTGAGCGGCAGCGGCCCAGCCTATCAGTACCTGATCATGGAGGCGCTGGCCGACGCCGGGGTTCGCGTCGGGCTGCCCCGGCAGCTTGCGCTCACCCTGGTGTCCCAGACGGTCCTGGGCGCGGCCAAAATGGTCCAGGCCACCGGCCGCCACCCGGCGGCGCTCCGCGACGATGTGACCACTCCGGCGGGCTGCACCATCGGCGGTCTGCTCATGCTCGAGGATGGAAGGATCCGGTCGGTGCTGGCGCGCGCGGTCGAGGAAGCCGCCAGGATCGCAGCTCACCTGGGCCCGCCGGCCGCCAAGGCGCCCGAAACCGCCGTGGCCCACCGGACCGGCCACTGAGGGATTCCGCCGACGACAGGAAGCCGCCGGGCGAAGTTCCTGGGCTCAAGCCCGCCCCCCAATCGCCGGAGGGCTCGATAGCTTATAATGTAAGAACTGCCGCTGCGTGGTAGTGTGTGGGTTCCCACCGCACGCCAGAAGTTTGGGCCCCGACCATGTTTGAGAACCTATCCGACAAGCTGCAGCGCGTCTTCAAGACCCTGCGCGGCGAAGGCAAGCTCTCCCCGGCCAACATGGAGACCGCTCTGCGGGAGATCCGGGTAGCGCTGCTGGAGGCTGACGTCCATTTCCGGGTGGTCAAGCAACTGGTTGAGAACATTAAGCAGAAGGCGATGGGCGAGGAGGTGCTCACGGCGCTGTCGCCCACCCAGCAGGTGATCAAGATCGTCCACGAGGAGCTGATCAAGATCCTGGGCAGCCACCAGTCCAAGCTGCGTTTCTCCAACGAGCCGCCGACGGTGATCTTCATCGTGGGGCTGCAAGGCTCGGGCAAGACCACCACCGCCGGGAAGCTCTCCCGCTGGCTGTCCCGGAACGGCCACAGCCCGCTGATGGTGTCCGTGGACGTTTACCGCCCCGCGGCGCGGCACCAACTGAGCGTGATCGGCCGCGACATCAAGATGCCGGTTTACGCCGGCGCTCCGGAGGAGACCAAACCGGCGGAGCTGGCTCGGGCGGCGAGGCGCGAAGCCGCCAATAGCGGCCGCGACGTGCTGCTGGTGGACACCGCCGGCCGGCTGCATATCGACGAGGAGCTCATGAACGAGCTTCAGGAGCTCAAGGGCCTGCTCGCGCCCACCGAGATCCTGTTCGTGGCCGACGCCATGACCGGTCAGGACGCGGTGAAATCCGCGGACGAGTTTCACAAACGGCTGGGCATCACCGGGGTCATCCTCACCAAGATGGACGGCGACGCGCGGGGCGGGGCGGCGCTCTCGATTCGCAGCGTTACCGGCCAGCCGCTGAAGTTCGTCGGGATCGGGGAGAAGTTCGACGCGCTGGAGCCGTTCCACCCGGACCGGATGGCCTCGCGCATCCTGGGCATGGGCGATGTGCTCTCGATTATCGAGAAGGTCGAGGAGCAGATCGACCAGAAAAAAGCCGAGGAGATGCAGCGCAAGCTCATCGAGAACGACTTTACGCTGGAGGACTTCCGGGACCAGATCCGGCAGCTCCGCAAGCTGGGCCCGCTCGAGTCGATCCTGGGCATGATGCCGCAGGTGGGCCTGTTGAAGGACCTGAAGAACGTCAAAGTGGATGAGAAAGAGATCACCCGCGTGGTGGCGATCATCGACTCGATGACTCGGCGGGAGCGCGCCAACCACATGATCATCAACGGCGCGCGGCGGCGGCGGATCGCGCGCGGCAGCGGGACGACCGTGCAGGAAATCAACCAGTTGTTGAAGCAGTACACGCAAATGCGAAAGATGATGAAGAGTTTTTCCGGCGGGTTCCTGGGGAGGAAGCTGGGCAAACTGAAGCTGCCCGACCTCCTGGGACAGGGCCGCTAACCGGGAGTGGAACGAGATTAACCTATGCTGATGATTCGATTGGCGCGATTTGGCGCGAAGAAGAAGCCGTCCTACCGCGTGGTGGTGATCGAGAAGGAGCGGGCGCGGGACAGCCGCTCCGTGGAAGTGGTTGGGTACTACAGTCCGGTGAGCCATCCAGCCACCGTGAAGCTGGAGCACGAGCGCATCGCTCACTGGCTGAAGCAGGGGGCGCGGCCGTCGGAAACCGTGGCACGGCTGCTGCAGAAGAACCCGGCTGCGGCCGCGGCGCCGGTGGCGTAAGGTGGCGGCGGCAGCGCGCCTTGGGTGGTTCGGGAGGGAGCGTTCCCCGGACCTGGAATGCTATCATCGAATCGTCGAGGAGGCGCTGGGATGTCAGGCATGAAAGAACTCGTGGAGGAAATTGCGAAGGCTCTGGTCGACATCCCCGACCAAGTCGCCGTCCGGGAAGTTCAGGGCGAACAGGTCACCGTGTTGGAACTCCGGGTGGCCCCGAGCGACTTGGGGAAGGTGATCGGGAAACAGGGGAGAACGGCGCGGTCGATCCGGACGATTTTAGGAGCCGCTGGGATGAAACTGAACCGGCGGTTTACGCTGGAGATTCTGGAGTAGGCTTCTGGAGTCGCGAGATTCCCAGGCGGGCGGAGAGTGGGTGACTCTGGCCGTGCTTGCCAAGGTGTGGGGCAGGCGCGGGGAGTTGTTCGCGGTCTCGCTGACCAGCGGGGTGGAGCGGTTCCAGGAGCTGCGGGAAGTATACCTGTTCGGGGCTCCTGGAGCGCCGGGCGAGCAGAGGCCCGTCGAGATCGAGTCGGTTTGGGAGCACCGGGGCGGGTTGGTATTCAAGTTCCGGGGGATCGACTCGATTGCGGAGGCCGAACTGGTGCGGCGCGCGGAGGTGCGCCTCCCGCGGGAAGCGCGCCGGCAGCTTCCGCCGGGCGAGTACTACCAGTCCGACCTGGTGGGTTGCCAGGTGGTCGAGCGGGCCAGCGGGGAACGCCTCGGCGTGGTAACGGCTTGCCAGGAGTATGGCGGCCCGCTGCTTCTGGAAGTGGAACGGCAGGGCGAGCCGCTGCTGATTCCGTTCGCGCGTTCGATCTGCGTTGAGATCGACGTGGCGGGCCGGCGGATTCTGGTGGATTTGCCTGAAGGCTTGAAGGATTTGCGATGAGGTTCGAGGTGCTCACGATCTTCCCGGAGTTTTTCCGGGGGCCGTTCGAGCACGGCGTAGTGGCGCGGGCGCACGCGGCGGGCGTCCTGGACATCCGCGTCCACGACTTGCGCCGCTGGACCTCGGACCGTCACCGGACCGTGGATGACCGGCCGTTCGGGGGCGGGGAGGGAATGCTGTTGAAGCCGGGGCCGGTGTTTGAAGCGGTGGAATCGATTTGGCCGGAACGGCAACCGGATCGGCGGGTGGCGCTGCTCTCGGCGCAGGGCCGGCTGTTCGATCAGGGTACGGCGCGGCGGTACGCGGCGCTGGGCGGCCTGCTGCTGATCTGCGGCCGTTACGAGGGTGTGGACGAGCGCGTGGCCGAGCACCTCGCCGACGAGGAGATCTCGATCGGCGATTACGTGCTGAGCGGCGGGGAATTGGCCGCGGCGGTGGTGATTGACGCGGTGGCCAGGCTGTTGCCGGGCGTGCTCGGCAACGAGGCATCGGCGGTGAACGAGTCGTTCAGCGGGTTAGAGGAGGCGAGCCTCCTCGACTGCCCGCAATACACCCGGCCGGCGGAGTTTCGCGGTTGGAAGGCGCCCGAGGCGCTCTTGAGCGGGCACCATGAGGAAATCCGCCGCTGGCGCCAGCGCGCCGCGCTCGAGAAAACCCGGCGGCTGCGGCCCGATCTGGCGGCGCGCCGGCCGTCCGAGCGGGAATTGGCGGGACAGGAAGCAGGGAAGCACAATGAATAATACGCTATTGATCAAATACGCCAGTAAGAAAAAGCGCGAGAATACGCCGGAGTTCCGGCCGGGCGACACCGTGCGGGTGCATGTCAAGATCAGAGAGGGCGACAAGGAGCGATTGCAGGCCTTCGAAGGCACGGTGATCGCGCGGAAGAACTCGGGATTGGGCGAAACCCTGACCGTGCGCAAAGTTAGTTTCGGCCACGGCGTGGAGCGGATCTTCCCGCTGCACGCCCCGGTGGTGGACCACATCGACGTGGTGCGAACCGGCAAGGTCCGCCGCGCCAAGCTGTACTATCTGCGCGGATTGAAGGGCAAGGCTGCGCGGCTCAGAGAGCGCGAGTAGAACTTGGCGGCTCGTCGGACGCGAAGATTCCGGTGCCTGGGTACTTTGGAACGGGAGGCGCGCGCCGCGGGCTTCGCGCTGGTGGCGGGCGCCGATGAGGCGGGACGCGGATCGCTGTTCGGCCCGGTGTTCGCGGCCGCCGTCATTCTCTCCCCGGACCGCCCCATTCAGGGTCTGCGCGACAGCAAGGTGCTTTCCGCCGGGCGGCGCGAGGAGCTTGCCGCTCGCATTTGCGAACGGGCGCTGGCGTGGGCCGTGGCAGCCGTCGAGGCCTCGGTCATCGATCGCATCAACATCTACGAGGCCTCCTGTCTGGCCATGAAGCAGGCTCTCGAACAACTGTCGCCGGCCCCGGACTACGCGCTGGTGGACGGCGTACGGCTGGACATCTCGTTGCCCCACCGGCGGGTGATCCACGGCGATGCCCGCTGCCAGGCGATCGCGGCCGCCTCGATCCTGGCCAAAGTTCGCCGGGACGACCGCCTTCGGGAGTGGGATCGGGTGTTCCCGCAGTACGGTCTGGCCCGCCACAAGGGTTACGGCACCACGGAGCACCTGAAGGCGCTGGCGGCGCATGGTCCCACCCCCCATCACCGCTTCAGCTACCAGCCGGTGCGCGACGCGTGCTCCGGGTTTCTCTGGGAGGCGGCCGAGCGGTCATGACCACGGAGCAAAACCCAGCCCCGGTCCAGGACGCCGGGACCGCGGAGGAAGGTCGCCGCTACCGCTGGACCCACAAAGTCGGCGCCTTGCTCTACATCTTCTTCTGCCTCGAACTCGGCGCCTTCCTGCTGCTGTTCCCGTGGACGGATGCGTGGCACAGGAGTTTCTTCTCCAGTCTGACGCCGGGCTGGTACGAGATCTGGATCAGCCCGTATTTCCGTGGGGCCATCAGCGGGCTGGGCGTCGTCGACATTGGCATCTCCTTCGTCGAAGTGTTCCGCCTGCGCCGGTTCTCCAGGGCTTGCGAGCCGCGGGCGTAATTCAGTGGGAACCCCGCTGCCGCCGCGGCTCGGGCTCGGCCAGCGAGAACTGCAGCTTGCGCTCGATCGCCTCGATGCGATCCAGGCGGACCGTAACCTGGTCGCCGATCGAGAATTCGCGGTGGGTGCGGTCGCCGACGATCTTGCGCGTGTTTTCCCGGTAGTTGTAGCGGTCGCCGGGAAGCGTCTCGATAGGCACCAGCCCCTCGACGAACAGCTCCTCGAGTTCGACGAAGAAGCCGAACCGGGTGGTCGAGATGATGAGCGCCTTGAACTCCTCGCCCAGGCGCTCGGCCATGAACTTCACTTTCTTCCACTCCACCAGCTCGCGTTCCGCGTCGGCGGCGCGGCGCTCCGATTGCGAGCACTCCTCCGCGACGGTGCGCAGGGCGCCGAGTGCGAGCGCGGAGGGGCGGTCGCCGGGCACGATCGAGCGAAGCACGCGATGGACGATCAGGTCCGGGTAGCGCCGGATGGGCGAGGTGAAATGGGTGTAGGTTCCGGCCGCCAGCGCGAAGTGCCCCACGTTCTCGGCGCTGTAGCGCGCCTGCTTCAGCGAGCGCAGCATCAGGTAACTCAGGATGCGCTCCTCGGGCTTGCCTTCGATCCGCTCGACCAGCCGCTGGTAATGCCGCGAGGAGACCGCCAGGCTCGGCTCGGCGAGCACGATGTCGCGCCGCACTTTGCTGCCGTCGCGCCGCCGGTCGACCACCGAGAACTTCTTCACGGGAATCGCGCCGATGCCCAGCGAATGGCCGAAGTGCGTGGCGATCTCCTCGAATTCCATCACGCGCCTCGGATCGGGGGGCTCGTGGATGCGGAAGATGGAGGGAATCTCGGAGCGCTCGAGGTGGGACGCCACGGCCTCGTTGGCCGCCAGCATGAATTCCTCGATGATGCGGTGCGCGATGTTGCGCGGGGTGCGGTGGACGCCGACCATTTCGCCCCACTCATCGAACTCGATGAGCGGCTCGGGCAGGTCGAAGTCGATCGAGCCGCGGCGGGCGCGCCTGCGGTTCAGCACCAGTGCCAGCTCGCGCATCAGCTCGAAGCGGCCCGCCAGGTTGGCATAGCGCTCGCGCTGGCCCGGATCGCCTTCCAGCGCCAGGTGAACGTTGGTGTAGGTCATGCGCTCGACGCTGCGGATGACCCCGCGCACGAACTCCTGCGAGACCACGTCGCCGCGGTGATCCAGTTCCAGCAGCACCGAGAGCACCAGCCGGTCCTGCCGCGGATTGAGCGAGCAGAGCTCGGTCGACAGCTCGAGCGGGAGCATGGGGATGGCGCGGTCGGGGAAGTAGACGCTGGTGCCGCGGAGCCGCGCCTCGGCGTCGATCGGGGTGCCTGGCCGCACGTAGTGGCCGACGTCGGCAATGTGCACGTGCAGCAGGTAGTTTCCGTTGGGCGCCTGGTCCACCCAGACGCCGTCGTCGAAGTCGCGCGCCGTCTCGCCGTCGATGGTCACCACATCCATGCCGCGGAAGTCGGTGCGGCCCGTCAGTTCGCCGGCGCGGATGGCGCTCGAGAGGCTCTGCGCCTGCTCCATCACCTCGGGCGGGAAGTGGTGCGGGAGGTGGTGTTTGCGAATCACGATCTCGACGTCCACACCGAAATCCTCGGGGTAGCCGAGGATCTCGGTCACGCGCCCGACCGCGTTGCTGCGGGCCTCGGGAAACTCCAGCAGTTCGACGTTGACGATCATGCCGTCCAGGTCGGCGGCGCTGGAAATCTCGAGCGGGCGCGCGCCGATGCGGTCGCCGCTCCAGCCGCGCGGAGGCGTCTCCAGCCCGGGTGGGATCTCGATCCACTGCTGGATGCGCTCGTCGTGAGGGACGACGAAGTTGCCGTTGACCCGAACGCGGAACTCGCCGACGCAGGTGAGATGCGCGCGGGCCAGGATTCGCACGATCTCGCCCTCGGCGCGGCCGTCGGCATCCAGGCGCGCGATGCGCACCAGCACGCGGTCGCCGTGCATGGCCTTGTCCGCCGAGCTGGGGGGCAGGAAGACGTCGCCGCGGAGGCTCTCCATGGGGTGGTCGGGAATCAGGAATCCGTAGCCGTCGCGGTGCATCTGGAGGCGGCCCACGGCGAACTCGCGGGTGTGGCTGGTGGCGGCGTACTGCCCGCCGGGCAGCTCGACCAGGTCCCCGCTCGCCGCCAGCCGCGTCAGGGTGGACTCGAGTTCCTCGCGCGCGCTGCCGCGGGCGCCCAGCTCGCGGACCAGTTGCTTGAAGCTCGCGCGCGCGTGCGGCAGCCGCGCGATATGCTCCAGGACCGCCTCGGAGTCCATGTCTCCACTTAAGCACAGTGGAAACGGAAAGGGGTGGGGCAGAGCGGAGAACGACTCTAAGATCGTGGGCGCAAGAGTGCCGGACTATCTTGGGAGCCGCAGCTCTGCGGACTTCCGCCGGAGCCGGGCGCGAGCCTCAACCGGGTTCACATGTTCGCCGCGGTCAAGCGAGGCCAGGCGTCGCCGGAGTTCTTTATTGAACTCGCCTAGCTGAGCGGCGCGTGCCTGTTCGTGTTCTTCCAGAAGGCGGAGCGCCTCCCGGACGACTTCGCTAGCGGAGTTGTACCGGCCCGCCCGCACCTTGTTGTGGATGAAGCTCTCCAGTTCAGGGGTGAGCGAAACATTCATGACGGCCTCCCCGGGATGTCTCTCCTCGCACCATAACATTGATAACACGCTTTGTCAATCTATGACATCTCGGAAAACGTGCCGCCGAACGGGGCAGGGGGCCGGCGTGCCAGGCCCCCTGCCCGGGAGGTCTTGTGCGCTCACATTTGCGGCGCGACGTAGCGCACGAACGCAAGGTCGGCCAGCTTCGCGAGGTTCGCGATGGGCAGACGGCCGATAACCATCTTGGCCGTCTTCGGCTCCAGCACCACCTCGAAGCCGAGCTGCTTGAGTTTCGCCATCGTCTGAGCCGAGGTGTCGGAAAGCCATATCTGGATCTCGGCCTTGCCGTTCTTGATGAACCTGGCTTCTTGCGCAGTAAGCGGAACCGACCCGTTCTTCATGCGCTCAATGACGGCAACCAGCGAGGGATGCAGTTTGGAGGCCAGGCGCTGGCGCTCTTGTTCCTTGGGAGAGAGCGAACGCGTCTCGGCGCTCACCCTGACAGAGTCCGCGAGCTGGGCCATTGGCCGCATCGATGGCGGCGGCATCGCGGCCGGCGCGCTGAAGGCCCCGGCGGATTTCCGCGCCACGAACCCGGCGCTGGCCATCTCGCTCTTGTCCGTGCCGAAGACTCCCTCGTAGCTGACGCCTTCCGGTATCTCCACCGGCACCTCGACGCGGCGCGGCTGCCCGCCGTCGGTGACGGTCATCTCCTCGACTGCCACGAAGGAAGTGAACTGGGTCATCAGGCGGTAGTCCAGCCCGAGCTGGGTAATGGCGTCGCGAAGGTCCGTGCGCACGTTGCCCGATTGGATTCCGTTGTAGTCCTGCCCCATCAGGTCGTCGATGCGGGTGCGGGCCCACAGCGAGGCCAGCACGTCGTGCTGCGGCTCGGAGGCGGGCAGGTCGACGCGCAGTTCGCGCCAGAACTCCCGCCCGGCCATGCGGCCTCTCAGACGCACGACGCCCCGGCCCGGCGCGGTGTAGCGTCCGTGAATGACCACCGGCTTGGCGCCGAACAGATCGGGAATCCGCCTCGGGTAAATGTCGGTGACCGCGAGGCCGCCCCAGTCGATGCCGATATCGGTGAGCAGCGGGTTGCGCACGCGCTCGTGGAAGCGGCGCGCCGCGGCGGAGCCGTCGTCCTTGAGTCCCACGTACTCGACTTCGCCGCGCCCGTACTGCGCCATTTTGTCCAGCAGGAAGCGGTTCACCGAGCCGCCGATTCCGAACGAGAAGACGCGCGCGTTCTGGTGCTTCTGCACCTCGGCGATGATCTCCATGTCGTTGCCCACGTAACCGTCGGTCATGAAGCACACGATGCGGACGTGCTTCTGGGAGTCCGAAGCATCGAGCGCGGCGCGAATAGCCTTCATCATCTCGGTGCCGCCGCCGCCGGACCGGCCGGCGAGAAACGCCTGGGCCCGGCGCAGATTGTCGGGCGTGGCCGGAACCGGCTCGGGGAACAGAATGCTGGTTTCGCCGGCGAAGGTGATGAGGTTGAAGGTGTCCTGCGGATACAGGTTGGCGAGCGCGAGCCGCATTGTTTCTTTCGCTTTCTCGATGGGGAAGCCCGACATCGAGCCGGAGGTGTCCAGCACAAACACGAGCTCCTTCGGGGAGACCTCCTCGACGGCGACCCGCTCGGGCGGCTGGAGAATCAGGGTGAAGAAACCGCCGCGGGCGGCGCGGTGCGCCAGGATCGCGTCGGTGATCTTGCGGCCCGCAACGTCGTACTTGAGGATGAAGTCCTTGTTCGGCAGCACGTCCTTGTCCTTCAGGCGAACGACGGCGGCGTGCGCGCTCGGCCGGTCGATCAGGACTTCGTGAGTGGCCGAGGCCAGCGAATCGATGGGAACGCCCGCGTCGAGCGCGACTTCGATCGAGATGTCGTGGCCGGCGCGCGTGCCGGGCGGCGTGACCGGAGGCGTGATGCGCGAGGCGTCGGGGACGCGATTGGTGTCCGGCGCCCAGCCGCCGCCCTGCTTGCCGATCGGCTGGCCGGGGATGTAGCGCGGCCCGACCACCATGGGGAACGAGAACTCGTACGTGCCGTCCTCGTACTTCAGCGTCTCGACGTAGCTGATGGTGATCTTCACCCGCTCTCCGGGCATGATGTTGGCCACCGATTGCGTGAAGATGTTGGGCCGTTCCTGGTCCAGCAGCCCGGCGACGTGCCCGGCGGCGCGTGCCGCTTCGTAGATCGCCCGCGCTTCCTCGCGGCGCTTGATCTTGCCCTTGACCACGCGGCTGCCCACCAGCATGGTCATGTCGTCGACCGCCGAATTCTGCGGCAGCGGGAAGGTGTAGACGGCTTCGATCTTGTCCTTGAAAGGATTGGCGAATTCCTGGGTGACGGTGACGCGGGCCAGGAAGCCGCTGATCTCCGCTTTGACATCGGTGTGCTTGAGCGGGCAGGCGGCTTGCGGCTGGCCGTTGGAATCCAGGCTGATCAGCGACCCCTCTGTGATGCGGTTGGGAGCGGCGGTCAGGACTGCGCCGGCAAACAGCGCGCAGGTGGCGAAGCGGTGAAGAGATTTCATGAATTCCTCCATTTCGACTGGAATATGCTGCGGCCGGGAGGTTCCTTTCAGGGATTCTTACGGGCGGTTGAGATCGATCTCGACCTCGACGCGGCCGTCCGGCTTGGCAGCGCCTTTCGCGCGGCCGTCGAGCAGGAGCTTTCGACCCGGGGGCGGCACGGTGATCGGCTGGCGGGAGAGGACGACGTTGAGCAGGCGGTCCCCGGGCTGCGGGTCGACCAGGTAGGAGATTCCGGGCGCGGCCTGGGTGGCAAACAGAACTCCGCGGGTGTTGTTGACGTAGAGGTAGCCGGCCTGATTGGTGGTCAGAGACACGCGGACCTGCGCGCCGGGCGCCAAGGGGGCTTTGGGGTCCTGTTCGGCGAAACGGCCGTCGGCGCCTTTAGCGAGGATTCTGTAATGGACCGCGAGCGGAGCCGCGCGCTCCTGCTTTGCCAACATGCCCAGGACCGGGAGCCGTGCCTTCTTCTGGTCCTTGGCCTCGGATCGGAGCGCCTGCGCCTCCGCGTCGACGGTGCTGGTCTCGGCAAAGACCTGCCGGGCGGCGGGGCCTTTGTAGGCGCCCGCCGTGGCAGTCTGCTGCTGCGCCGACTGGGGAGCGGCCGGCGCCTGAGCCGGGGGTCTGCTGGCAACCATCACGCTCGCCGCTGATCCCGGCGTGCTTTGAACCGCGGAAACGGGCGGTGGCTCCGGGGCGGCCAGCCGGTCGGCAGCCACCGCCGGTGGGGAGATCTCTTTTGATTTGGCCGGCGCATCGAACCGGCGCGCCGGACGGGCGGCCTCATGCCGCGGCGGCGCGGAGGGAGCGATGGCCGGGGCGGGAAGCGCCGAGGTTGGCGCAGCCGGCGCCTGCTGCTTGGCCAATTCGAACTGGGGCTTGGGCGAATGCACCCGGATCACCACGATGGCGAGCACGGTGGTGGTCGCCAGCGTCCCGGCCAGCGCCCAAGCCTGCGGCCGCCGCATCCAGCCGGCAAGCCGCGCGGCCAGACCTTGCGGCCGCTCCCGGAGCGCCTGCTCGACCTGGCGGCGGCAGCCCGGATCCTCGAGCAGTTCCTTCAGCGCTTCCTCGCCGGCCAGCGCCTCGAACAGCGCCTGGTCCGAAAGCGCGGCCTCGAACAGCACCCGCCGCTCTTCCTCGGTGAGCGTGCCGGTGGCGTATCCGCCGAGCAGCTTCTCGATGTCTTCGCGCTTCATGACCGCTTCCCCTCAGGAGACAACGCTTGACCGTCTCGCGGCCCCGTCGGCTGCTCCGGTCGGCCGGAGGCCGAAAGCTGGCGCGGCCCGCGCTCCCAGCTTCCCTGCATCCATTCCAAGAGCTGCTTGCGGCAACGGAAGTCCCAGGTGTAGATCGTGTTGATGGAGCTGACTCCCAGCAAGACCTGGATCTCCGGAAAGGTCTTTCCCTCGAGCTTGAGGCGGAACAGTTGCTTGCAGCGCGCGCCCATGCGGGCGATGGCCGCCGTGAGGCGCCGGGTGGTCTCCTTGCGCTCGAGAAGAGTCTCCGGAGTGGGATCGGGATCGGCCAGCGGGATGTCCTCGGCGGCCACCTGCGTGTACTCCCCCCGGCGATGCGATTTCCGGACCAGGCTCATCATCTTAAACCTCAGGATGCGCAAGCAGAGGGGGAGCAGATCCTCCAACCGCTCGACCTGCCTGTACTTCTGGTGCAAGAGCAGCAGCACCTCCTGGGCCAGGTCCTCCGCGGCATCCCTCGATATACGAGATGCCGCAAAGGCCACGATCCTTTCACGCAGGCGGGAAAGTACCTGTTCCCTCTCGGGCGCCGCGCGCGTCGCCGCAGGCTGCGTGTCCATGGCCGCCGTTCAAGCCAATGATACTAGGAATTGACGATTGATGATTTTCTGATTGACGATTTTGTGGGAAGGCACCGGCAGCACAGCAATCGTCAATGACTCAATCGTCAATCTCCCGTAGTATCCTTAAGGTTTCCATGGACCTCAAAACCATTCCGCTGGAAGTGCCCGAGGGCGGCAATATCATCCTCGGGCAGACGCATTTCATCAAGAGCGTCGAAGACCTCTACGAGGCCATCGTCAACACGGCGCCGCAAATGAAGTTCGGCATCGCGTTTAACGAGGCCTCGGGCGCCTGCCTCATTCGCGCCGAGGGCAACGACGAGGACCTCAAGCAGCTCGCCATCCGGAACGCCGGCGCGATCGGCGCGGGCCACCTGTTCGTCATCGCCCTGCGCGAGGGCTACCCCATCAACGTGCTGGGCCGCATCCAGGACGTGCCGGAAGTGTGCTCCATCTTCTGTGCTACGGCCAACCCGGTGGAGGTGGTGGTGGCCGAGACCAGGCTGGGCCGGGGCGTGCTGGGCGTGATCGACGGCTCCTCGCCCCAGGGTGTCGAAGGAGACCAGGACGTGGTCTGGCGGCACGGCCTGCTGCGTAAGATCGGCTACAAACGGTGACCCCCATGTCGGACCAGGAGCGAACCTTCGGATTCAACACCCGCGCGTTGCACGCCGGCTACCGGCCGGAGCCCACGACCGGCGCCCGCGCGGTACCCATCTACCAGACCACCTCGTTCGTGTTTGAAGACAGCGACCACGCCGCCGCGTTGTTCGCGCTGGAGCAGCCCGGCAACATTTACACGCGCATCATGAACCCGACCACGGCGGTTCTGGAGGAGCGGGTGGCGTCGCTCGAGAACGGCGCCGCGGCGCTGGCGACGTCCAGCGGCCAGGCGGCGCAATTCATCGCCTTGTCGAGCCTGCTCGAGTGCGGCGACGAGATGGTGGCCTCGTGCACGCTATACGGCGGCACCTACACCCAGTTCGACGTCAGCTTCCGCAAGATGGGCATCCAGGTGAAGTTCGTCGAGCCGGACGACCCGGGGAACTTCCGCAAGGCCATCACGCCGAAGACCAAGTGCCTGTACGGCGAGACCATCAGCAATCCGCGCGGCAACGTGCTGGACCTCCAAGCGGTGGCCCGCATCGCGCACGACCACAAGATCCCGCTGGTCATCGACAACACCTTTGCCACTCCCTACCTCTGCCGGCCGATCGACTTCGGCGCCGACATCGTCGTCCACTCGCTGACCAAGTTCATGGGCGGCCACGGGACTTCCATCGGCGGCATCATCGTCGATAGCGGCAAGTTCCCCTGGCCGGAAGGGAACTTCCCGCAGTTGACGCAGCCCTCGCCCGCCTACCACGGCATGAAGTACAGCGAGAGGTTCGGGAACCTGGCCTACATCGTCCGCGCGCGCGTGGAAGGGTTGCGCGACATGGGCACCTGCATGAGCCCGTTCAACGCCTTCCTGTTCCTGCAAGGCATCGAGACGCTGGGGATGCGCATGGAGCGGCACGTGGCCAATGCGATGACGGCGGCCAGGTTTCTGGAAAGCCACCGGCTGGTGAAATGGGTGAAGCACCCATCGCTGCCGTCGAGCCCTTACTACGCCTTGGCGCAAAAGTACCTGCCCAAGGGCGGCGGCGCGATCTTCTCCTTCGGGATCCAAGGCGGCTATGAGGCGGGCCGGAAGTTCATCGACAGCGTGAAGCTGTTCTCGCACCTGGCCAACGTGGGCGACGCGCGCAGCCTGGTGATCCATCCCGCCTCGACCACGCACCAGCAGTTGAAGCCCGAAGAGCAGGAGGCCGCCGGGGTGAGGCCCGACATGGTGCGGCTCTCGATCGGCCTGGAGGACCTCGAGGACATTCTCTGGGACCTGGACCAGGCGCTGGAGAAATCGCAGGGATAGCGCGGTCAGTCCAGGTCGATATCCCGCCGGGGCGGGGGCTCCAGCGGGCTCTCTTTGGCCTTCTTGAGGAGCTCGTCGAACTTCTTCGAGAGCACCTGGCTCTGCTTCTTCTCGGCTTCGAAGGACTTCTGGAAAGCCGCCTCGCGGCGGCCGGCATCGCCCTTGAGACGCTCGACTGCGGCCGCCAGGTCCTCGATCGGCGGCGGCCTGACCGCCTCCTTGAAAGTGATGATCGCGCGCGTTTCCGGATCCACCTTCAGATCGGCCTGGCAGCACGGGCATTTCACCTCGAACATCCCCTTGGCTTTGGCCATACCGGCCATCTTAGCGCATCCGGGCGCGATGGCGGTACACTAGGTGGGTATGGCGGGCCGCGTCCTCAGTGCCATCAAGCGCTTCATTCTATGGGACTATCCCCGGGCCTCCTGGCAATACGACGTCATGGTCGGGCTGATCCTGGCGTTTGTGTTCCTGACGCCCCGCGAGTGGTTTCGCGACCAGCGGCGTATTCCGAGGACCAGCCAGATCGCCATGCTGCCGGCGGCCCACGGCACCAACGTGTTCTGGATCGAATCCGAGCTGCTGGCCGGAGTTCCCGAGCCCGAACGTCCAGCCAAGGCCGCCGAGATACTCAAGCAACTGGCGGGAGAGAAACAGACGCTGGTTCGCCTGGAGCCGGTTCACGACTCGGAAGAGGAAATCCAGGGCTACCTGGTGTTCACGCACCCATGAGCTGGACCCGGATTCCCGGCTGCAAGCGCTGTAACTTCCGGAGGTAGAAAAGCATCGTATCAGGGGACGTCACTTGAGAACGATCATTAAATTCCTGGGTTTGTGGGGGTTGTTGGGTGCGCCGCCGGGCGCCGAAACGGTCCAGGCGGTGTTGGCGCGGATGGATCGCGAGGCCGCCAGCTTCCGCCAGTTGACCGCCAGCTTGAGGAACGTCACCTACACCGCCATACTGGACGACACCAGCGGGGAGAACGGCGCGATCTGGCTGCAAAGGTCGGGCGCCAAAATCGAAATGCGCGGCGAAATCTTCGGAGACGATGCGAGATCCTTCGGATTTCGGGAGAACGAAGGCCAGATATTCTACCCGAAGATGAAAACTGTCCAGATCTACGATCTGGGCAAGGCGCGTGGGCTGGTGGATCAGTTTCTGCTGCTGGGTTTCGGTAGTTCGGGGAGGGAACTCCAGAAGAACTACACCGTGACAGTGGCCGGCGAAGACGTGGTCGGCGGGCAGAAGACGACCCGCCTCGAGCTGATCCCCAAGTCCAAGCAGATGCAGGAACAGATCACCAGAGTCGAACTCTGGATCCCGCTGGACGCGGGGCACCCGGTGCAGCAGAAGTTCTGGAAGCCGGCCAACAACTACAGCCTGATAGTCTACTCCGATATCAAGCTGAACCCCAGTCTCCCGGATCGCTTCTTCCGGCTCGCGCTGCCGGCGGGGGTGGAAAGGGTTTATCCTCAGAAGTAAGGTAGAAGTGCGTTCCCGAGGGAACGCGGACCCCGAGCGAACCGCCCCTCCTGGGGCTGGGGGCGGGGAAGCATAGAGGCGGAACAAGAACGTGTCATCGGTACGAGAAACCAACACCGGCAGGCTCGCGTTTCTGGACTGGACCCGCGGGCTGGCGGCCATCATCATGCTCCAGGGGCACGCGTTTCATGCCTTCACCAAGCAGGAACTGCGCGATAGCGGTCCTTACGTGATCTCGCAGTTTGCCGGCGGGCTGCCGCCGGCGGCCTTCCTGTTCCTGGTGGGAGTGACGCTGGCGTTCCTGATGCACAGCAGCGAACGCAAGGGGCTGGCCGCCGGGGCGCGCGTGTTTGCCGCACTGCGCCGCGCGGGGTACCTGTTCACCATCGCCTTCCTGTTCCGCCTCCAGCTCTGGCTGTTCGGACTTCCCAACAGCCCCTGGACCGACCTGCTGCGCGTGGACATCCTGAACTGCATGGGCCTGGCGGTGGCGGTGATGTCCGTGATGGCGGTGTTCTCGACGGCGGACCGCGTTCGGCTGTGCGCCGCGCTGGGGGTGGCCATCGCCGTCGCCTCGCCGGTAGTCTCCCAGTTGGATTGGTCCTGGGCGCCGGCGGTGGTCAAAGGCTACCTGGCGCCGGACTACCTCTCGTTCGGCTTCTTTCCCTGGGCCGCCTACGTGGCCTTCGGAATGAGTGCGGGGAGCATCCTCCGGCTGCTCGGCAAGGACCAGTTCGATCGCGCGGCGCAGTGGGCGGCGCTGCTGGGGTTTGCGTTTGTGCTGGCCGGCCAGTCGATGTCCAACTTCGCCTCCTCGGTCTATGCCAAGTCCGAGTTCTGGCTCGACAGCCCCTGGCAGGTAGCGGTTAAGGTCGGTGTGATGCTGCTGCTGCTCTCCTTTGCGTATCTCTGGACGCGGCACTCCGAGGGCCGCTGGAGCTGGGTGCGGCAGTTTGGCGTGACCTCGCTGCTGGTCTATTGGGTCCACATCGAGCTGATCTACGGACGCTGGCTGTGGTTCTGGAAAGAGAGCCTGACGGCCGGGCAAACCCTGGCCGCCGCGTTCTCTCTGGTCGCCCTCATGCTCGTACTGGCGGTGGCCCGAACCCGGTGGAAGAACTGGCGTGTGCCGCGCTTCTCGCTGGGCTGGTACTTCTTCGCCGACCGGCGCGCCCGCGAAACCGCCGACTAGCGCGCCCTTCTCATGCAGGATCGTGACGAGGCGCGTGAGGAGCCCGTGGATACAAGGCGGGCGAGAGGCGACGCCCGGAGGCGTACTTGACAGTACGTCGAGGACGTCGCCCGAGCGCAACGAAGTAGACGTGGGCTCATCGCGCGCCGCAGTAGATCTTGTGTGAGAAGGGTGGGCTAGCGCGGCTTTTCCCCGCCCGAGCCTTTGACGAAGGGGCCGCTTCTGCCACTGGGGAGGATGGTGCGGTCGTCGGTCCGGGCCTGGGAAAGCTGGATGGCGGTGAGACCGCGGGCGCCTTGGAGATTGGCGTTCCGGAAGTCCGCCGTGAACGTCTGGGCCTCGCCGAACAGGGCGTTGGAGAGCGTCGCCCCGGTGAAGTCCGCTCCGCTCATGCGGGCCTCGCGCAAATCGCAACCTCCCATCAGGGCCCGGCTGAAACTGCTCCCGCTTAGATCCGCTCCCTGGAACTTGGCCCCCGTCAACAGCGCGTTCCGAAAATCGCAGTACTGCACCCGTGCCGAGCTGAAGTTGGCGCGGGAGGCGTTGGCGCCGATGAAGCGGCAGCGGTCCAGCCGGGCGTGGTAGAGCAGCGCATCTTCGAGATTGGCATCCGAGAAGTTGGTCTCGAACGCCGAGACGTGGTGCAGCCCGGCTCCAGTCAGGGCCGCGCCCAGGAAATCGCACTCGTGCAGCTTGGCCTCGGGCATGCGCACGTTGCGCAGGTTGGCGTGGTTGAACGAGGTGAACTGGAGGGAGGCCTCCGCCAGACAGGCTTCGGCCAGCCAACAGTGGCTCAGGTTGGCGCTGCTCAGGTCGGCCGCGGTGAGGTCCGCGCCGGGCAGGCTGGCCTCCCGGAGGTCGGCCCCTTCGAGTACGGCCCCGCTGAGGTCGGCGCCGCTCAGGTTGGCCTCAAGCAAGCTGGCGCGCTTCAGAATCACGTGGCGGAGGTTGGCCCGTTCGAGCTTTAAGTCACCCAGACTGGCGCCCGTGAGATCGGCGCGCACACCGCCGGGCCGTTTCTCCAGCCAAGCCAGATGCGCCTCCAGCACCTGGCGCAGTTGGTAGGCGCGACTCGGGTCGATTCCGAGGGATTTAGCGCGATCCATAACCCAGTCCGACTATCGTCGGAAGCGCTTGAAAACTTTACCTCCCGAGTCGCTCCGCCGGCCCGCCGGGTAGTGCTAGGCTGGAACCAAGGGGAGCGCGGGTTGGGCTCGAAGATCTCTGCGGCGGCTGGGGACACGCGCGGGAGCCGAAGAGCCTCCGGCCCGGAATACGGAAGTCACGCTGTGCGTAACGCTTTGTGGTATCTTCGTCCATGTGAACGGCTTCGAGTAACTCAGGCGGTGGGGGGATCCCGCCGATCGCCTCGTGGCTCGAGAGGGTAGATGCGAATACTGGTCATTGAAGACGAGAAACGCATCGCGGAATTTGTAGCTCGCGGCCTGGAAGGCGCCGGATACGGCGTGGATTCGGCGGACGATGGGGCCGCCGGCCTGGAGATGACTCACGCCACCGATTACGATCTGATCATCCTCGACCTGATGCTGCCCGACATGGATGGCCTGAAGGTCCTGGAGAAGATTCGCAACCGGAAGACCAGTCCCCCGGTGCTGATCCTCAGCGCGCTGGGAGCGGTCGACGACCGCGTCAAAGGTCTGGAGAGAGGGGCCGACGATTACCTGGGCAAGCCGTTCTCCTTCACCGAATTGTTGGCCAGAGTCCGCGCTCTCCTGCGTCGCGGCCAGCCCATGCCGGAGCGCCTGCAAGTGGGAGAACTGGTGCTGGACTGCATCCGGCGCAAAGTCACCCGGGGCGGAGAAGCGATCGATCTGGCGCCCAAGGAATTCAGCATCCTGGAGTACCTGATGCGGAATCGCGGCCGGGCACTGAGCCGCACCATGATCGTGGAGCACGTCTGGGAGATGGACTACGACGGCCTGACTAACATTGTGGACGTCTATATCCGCCACCTCCGCGGCAAAGTCGACGACCGCTGGCCCCAGAAACTGATCCATACCGTCCGTGGCGTGGGCTATATGGTCGAGTCCCGCGGGACGGCCGGCGAAAAAGCGGCGGAGGAGACGCCGGAATAGCGCGGACCGCGCGGCGGAGAATTCCCAGTGAGCCTGGAGATCGAGCAGAGAGAACGCGAGGGAGTCCTCATTCTGGATCTGAACGGGCGCATCACCGTGGGCGACGGGGCCGCCGCGTTGCGCGACACGCTGCGCGAGCTGGTCGCCGCCGGGTCCCGGAGCTTCATCCTGAACCTCCACAAGGTCGACTACATCGACAGCACCGGCTTGGGCGCGATGGTGGTGTGCTTCACCTCCGTGCGCCGGGTGGGCGGAAAGCTGAAGCTGGAAAACCTCAACCGGCGGAACGTCGAACTGCTGGTGCTCACCAAGCTGACCACCGTTTTCGAGATCTTCAACGACGAGCAGGACGCGGTGAACAGCTTCTTCCCCGATCGCGAGATCAAGCGCTTCGATATACTGAGCTTTGTCAGAGAACAGAGCGGAGAATAGCGGCCGGCCTTGGACATCGAATCATGCGCTTGGTAGTGATCGGCGGGGTCGCCGCGGGCTTGAGCGCGGCGGCGCGCGCGCGGCGCTGCGATCCATCCCTTGACATCACCGTGCTGGAGAAAGGCCCGGCGGTGGCCTGGGGCGCCTGCGGGCTGCCTTATTACCTCGAAGGGCAGGCGGGGTCCCTCGAGGAGCTCGTGGTCTACACTCCCGAGTACTTTCGCCGCGAGCGGAACATCGCCGTGCGCACCGGAGCGGAGGTGGTCGCAATTTCGCACTCGCGCCGGCAGGTGGTGCTGGCCGACGGCGAGCGGGTGCCTTACGATCGCCTGGTGGTGGCGACCGGCGCGCGGCCGGACCGCTCGATCGACGGCGCCGGGCATCCGGACATCTTCACGCTCTCCACGCTCGAGGACGCACGCCGGCTGCGGTGCTTTCTCGACGAAAAGAAACCCCGGCGGGCCGCCATCGTCGGCGCCGGCTACCTCGGTCTGGAACTGGCCGAGGTGTTTCGCACCCACGGGCTTGCGGTCACGGTCTTCGAAGCGGCGCCCGACGTGCTCGGCCGTCGCGATGCCGCGCTCACGGATTTCGTGCGCGCGCACCTGGAGCGTTTTCAGGTGGAACTGCGTCTTGGCGCGCGCGTCGAGTCGGTGGAGCCTGGCTGCGTCGCGGGGGTGCGCTGCGACATGGCGGTGCTGGCCGCCGGCTCGCGGCCCCACATCGAGTTGGCCGCCGAAGCAGGAATCCAACTGGGGCGCACCGGCGCGATCCGCGTGAGCGAGCGCATGGAGACGAACCTGGCGGGCGTCTACGCGGCCGGGGATTGCGCCGAGGCGGCCCACCTGGTGACTGGGCGGCCGGTGTATTTCCCGCTCGGCACCACCGCCAACAAGATGGGGCGCATTGCCGGGGCCAACGCCGCCGGCCGGAGGGAACGGTTTCCCGGGGTGGCCGGAACCTGCATTGTGCGCGTTTGCGGCATCGGCGTGGCGATCACCGGGCTCTCCGAAGCGCAGGCGCGCAAGGAAGGCTTCGACCCGGTCGAGGCGCGCGTCGAGGCGCCCGACAAGCCGCGCTACTTCCATGGGGAGCCGGTGACGGTGACCTTGGTGGCCGATCGCGGCACCCGCCGCCTGATCGGCGGCACGGTGATCGGGCGGGAGGGCGTCGCCGGCCGCATCAACGTCCTGGCCACCGCGATCACCAACCGGATGCGCATCGAAGACCTCGAACAACTCGACCTGGCCTACGCCCCGCCCTTCGCGCCAGTCTGGGACCCCATCCTGATCGCGGCGCAGCAACTGATGAAATGCCTGTAGCTTGTGGCTTGTGGCCTGTGGATTCCACGACCGCGTACCCGCCGGCGCACCTGGTGGCGCGGTAGGTGCGTCAGCAGGCGAATCGTCGTCGAATCCACAGGCCACCGGCCACAAGCCACAAGCGCTTTCCGGTAGACTGATCTTATGTGGTGGAAAAAGCCGAGGATGCTCGAGGTGGGGGCGCGTGCGCCCGGCTTTCAGCTCCAGGACCTGAACGGACAGACGCAGTCGTTGCAGGAGATCCTGGGCCGCGGGCCGGCGCTGCTGGCGTTCTTCAAAGTGAGCTGCCCGGTGTGCCAGTTCACGTTTCCTTTCTTGCAGCGGCTGCATGAGAGCGCCGGCGGTATCGCGATCATCGGCGTGTCGCAGGACAGCACGGCGGCCACCCGTGAGTACAACGCCGAGTTCGGCGTTACATTCCCCACGCTCGTGGACGACGCAGGCTATTCGGTCAGCAACGCCTTCGGTCTCGACACCGTGCCGTCCCTGTTCCTCATCGAGCCGGACGGGGCCATTTCACTGAGGGGATGTGGGTTCGTCAAGAAAGACCTGGACGCGCTGGGACAGAGGCTGGGCGCATCGCCGTTCCGGGGGGACGAGCGGATCCCTGAATACAAGCCTGGTTGAGGTTCCAAGAACTAGGCTCCCGGGGGGAGCTGAGTACGGATGCCGACAATCCAAGAAATTCTGGGCGCCGCCACGGCCATCGCCAAAGGCATGGGCGTGACGCTGAAGGAGATGGTTTCCCCGCCGGTGACCGAGCCTTATCCCGACGCGCCGCCCCGATTCCAGGAGCGCTATCGCGGCGTGCACGTGCTCGAGCGCGACCAGAACGGCTTGGAGAAGTGCGTGGCCTGCTTTCTGTGCGCGGCGGCGTGCCCGTCCAACTGCATTTACATCGAAGCCGCCGAAAACACCGATCGCGAGCGCATCAGCGGCGGGGAACGCTACGCCACGGTGTACAACATCGATTACTCGCGCTGCATCTTCTGCGGCTACTGCGTGGAGGCCTGCCCCACCGACGCCATCGTCCACGGCCACGGCTTCGAGATCGCCAGCTACGATACCTCCACGCTGATCTATCGCAAGGAGCAGATGCTCGCGCCGCGGCCCTCCGGCAGCTAGGTCGCCGTGGGCGCGCCGACGTTGCGGATCACCACCCGGATGGGCTCCTGCCCGCCTATCCGGGAAGAGAAATTGCGCAGCCTCTCGATCAGGCTGGGAGTCACCTCCTGGCCCCGGGCGACGATCAGCGATCCTTGCCGGGTGCGCACGTCTTGAGCCAGAACCATGCCGGGAGAGAGCAGCCGGAAGGGGAGTTCCTTGACCTCGAATTCCTGCGTGCTCTTGCGAATCTGGGCCAGCCGTTCCAGGATGACCCGGTCGTAACATCCTGACCGGCCGCGCATGACGTCGAAGGCCAGCGCGGTCGGATTGCCCTGGCTCTCGAGCAGATCGTAGTCCAGAGCCACCCGGAGCGCTCGGGATCCCCAAGGGATTGCTTCCCCCGCCACGCCGTCCGCCGGCGTCCCGGTCCCGTCGTAGTTCTTGTATTGATAGGCCAGGATCTCGAGCACCGGCTGGAGGCGGGGAATGTTGCCCAGCACCTGCTCGACGACGGCGGGCATCCGTTCCATCATGGCCTGCTCCTCCTCGCTGAGCGGCCGTCCTTCGTAAACGCTCTCCAGAGTGTGCGGCGGCAGGATCACGCAGCCGATCTGGGAGATCATCGCCGCCACTTCCACGTGCCACTTCTCGCGAATGTCGAAGGAGCCGACCAGCGCGCTCACGGATTGCCGCAATCGCGTGGCCCGGCCGAACGCCGCCGGATTGACCAGCGAAAGGATGTCGGTGAGCGCCCGGATGCTGCCGTGCAGGGTTTGTTCCAGCAACTCCCGTTCGGCCAGCAACAGCCGATGCTGCCCGACCGCGGCCTCCACGATCTTCTGAAGGACCGGAGGCGGGCAGGGTTTGGTGACGAACCGGAAGATCGAGCCCTGGTTGATGGCGGCAATGGCGTCCTCCAAGTCGGCCTGACCCGTCAGTAGCACCCGCACGGTGTCGGGCGCCAGATCCCGCACCCGTCGCAGGATCGCCACGCCATCCATACCCGGCATCCGGAGATCGGAGATGATGGCCGCAAAAGGGCCGTCCTGGCGAATGGCCTCCAAGGCGGTGTGACCGTCGAGCGCGGTCCGGACTTCAAAAGGCCCCCCGCGCAAGCTGCGAACGAAGGCGGACAGTACGTTGGGCTCGTCGTCAACGAACAGGACCCGAGGCTTGCTGCTGTCCTCGTTCACGATTCCAGCCCCCGCCAGCTTTGCGCAGTCTGCTCGGCCATCGCCCTCCACTCCGGCAGTTGGTCCGCGACCCCGAGCTCTTGAAGGTACTCCAGGTCCAAGGCCGGTGACGCGAGAGTGGTCGGCCGGAATTCGTGCGCCAGCGCATCCGCAATGTGGACGATGGCGGTCGTGCTGAGTTGGCGATTCGCTGGGCAGCCCTTCGGAGGAGCGTGGTGGTAGTGCACCGCTTCCACCACGGCCCCCGGCAAACCCCAAAGTCCAAGCAGGTATGCTCCGATCACGGCGTGGCTGGCTCCGATCAGATCCTGCTCCACCGCGTACAAGGGCCGGCCTTGTTCGCGGGCGGCCGCGACTGCGCATCCGAACCGCTCGGGGAGCTTTTCGGCCAGCACAAGCTGGCCCACGTCGTGCACCAGGGTGGCCACCGCCCCGGCCCCCGCCAGAGCCGTCGACGTCGGCAGGCGAGCCGCGAGCGCGGCGGCGAACTGCGAGTGCGTCTGGACCTCTTGCAGCGAGAACCCGCCAATCGAACTGGCGGGCTGGAAGGTCCGGAAGATCTCGATCGACAGGACCAGTTGCTTCAGAATGTCCAGGCCCAGGTACCCGACTGCCGCCTCCACGGTCGCGATCTCCCGCACCAGCCCGAAGAACGCCGAATTGACCAATTGAAGGACTTTGGCGGAAATGCCCACATCCCGCCGGACGATACGGCCGATCTCCTGGAGAGACACGTCCGGTTTGTCCAATGCCTCTACCAGAACGGCGTAGGTGCGCGGAAGGCACGGCAGTTCACCCACCGCGTTCACCAGTTTCCGGGTCGCCTCATCCGTCAGAACCGCGCCCAGGCTGCACGCCCGCTCGATCGCCTCGCACAGCTTCGCGGGATCGCAGGGCTTGACCAGGAACTGGTGAGCCACCGGGGCGGCCCGCAACGCCGTGTCGTGGGCCACGTAGCCCGACAGCACGATGCGGACGATGCCCGGATACCGGTCCCGCACTAACGCCAGCAGAGTGGCGCCGTCGGTTTCCGGCATCCGCATATCGGTAACCAGCACGTCGAACGGACCGGTCTCGAGCGTCGCCAGGGCCGCTTGGGCGCTGTTCGCAAATGCCATCGTCCAGCGGTGCCGCTGCGGACGCAGCATCCGTTGCAGACCCTCCAGGACTTTCGGTTCATCGTCCACGAACAGCACGTTCTTCATGACATTGGCTGGATCGGCAGCCGGACGAAGAAGGTGGTTCCTTGTCCCGGCTGCGTTTCGAAGGTCAGGCTGCCCCCGTGCTTTTCCACCACGATGGATCGCGCCACCGCCAGACCCTGGCCCGATCCCCGCCCCACCTCCTTGGTAGTGAAGAATGGCTCAAAGACCCGCGAAGCGACTTCCTTCGGGATGCCGCAACCCGTATCGCTGATCGAAATCACGGCCGTGTCGCCCTGGCGTCTGGTCCGAATCACGACTCGCCCCTTCGTTCCCGTCCCTTTGACCACTTCGGCAATCGCGTCGGCGGCGTTGATCAGCAGGTTCAGGAAAACCTGGTTCAGGTCCGCGACGTGGCAGAACACCGGCGGCAGTTCCTCGAAATCGGTCTCCACGTTGGCCAGATACTTCACATGGCTTCGCGTGACGATGAGGGCGTTCTGGAGGGCCTTGTTGAGATCCGCCGCGGCCTTCTCCCGCCGCCCCGGGTGCGCGAATTCCTTCATGGCCCGCACTATGGTGGCGGCCCGGTCCATTCCGTCCCGCGACTGGGTGATGGCTTTGGGGACCTCCTCGGCCAGGTAGTCCAGGTCCGCGCTTTCCACCGCCGCGGCCAGGCCGTCGATTAGCGCGCGCGGGATCTCTTCGCCGGCCGCCGCTTTGGAGAACTCGGCACACTTGGCGAGCAACCCTTGCAGGCCGGCGAAAGAGTCCTGGAGGAAGTGGATGTTGTCGCCCACATACTGGATCGGCGTGTTGAGCTCGTGCGCAATGCCGGCGGCCAAGCTGCCGACCGCCTCGAGTTTCTGAGCATGTTGCAGCTCGACTTCGAGCCGCTTGCGCTCCGTGACGTCCTGCGCCACCACCAGCACGGCCTTGCGCCCCTGGAACCCGAACCCGTGCGCGCCGATCTCGACGTCCAGGATCCGGCCGTCTTTCGTCTGGTGCTTCCAGGGCCCGGAATAAAGTCCCGCGGAGTTGAACGATGGCTGTGCCTGCATCCAGCGCCGGTCTTCCTCGGGAGTGTGAATCTGCGAAGTCTTCATCCGCAGAAACTCGTCCCGGGAATAGCCGTAATGGCGGACGGCGGCGTCGTTGACTTCGATGAAGTCCAGGGACTCGGGATCGAAGACCCAGACCGGGTGAGGAATGGAGGCAAACAGCAGGCGGAAGGATTCGCCGCTCCGGCGCAGAGCTTCTTCCGCTTCCTTCCACTGGGTGATATCTCTGGTGATGCCCACGATTCCGATCACCCCGCCGTTCTGGTCCTTCACCGGGACCTTAGTGGTGGTAACCCAGCAGGACCATCCCGGCCTCTGAACCAGCTCGGGCTTGGACACCAGAGGCTGGCCCGAGCTGACGATCCTCTGCTCGTCCTCGCAGGCCTCCTGGGCGAATTCCGGCGACAGGAAGGCGGAGTCCGTTTTCCCATACGCCTCCGCGGGTTCGCGGACTCCTAACAGCGAGGCTTCCGCCCGATTGATCAGCGTGAACCGGCCATCTGCATCTTTGAAGTAGATGCAGTCCGGGACACTGTCCATCAGGATGCGCAGCATGTCCTGGCTGCGGGCCAGCTCCGCCTCGGCGTGCTTTCGCCGGGTAATATCCTGCGAGATGCCGACGAAGTTCGCGATGGCGCCCGCCTCGTCGCGCACCGGGGTGAGCGTCGCCTCTTCGGTACAGAGAGTGCCGTCCCTGCGGCGATTGACGACCTCACCGCGCCATGTCCCCCCTGATTCGATCGTGCGCTGTAAGTCCTCGATGGCGGCCGAGGATTGGGATCGTTGCAGGAAGAACTGAAAGGTCTTTCCCAGGAGCTCTTCCCTCGCGTAACCTGTCATGGCAGTGAAGGCGGGGTTCACCCAGGTGATGCGGTGGTCCCGCTGCGTAATGATGATGCCATTCGCCGCGGCCTCCAGGGCGGCGGCTTGCAGCCGCAGCCGCTGCTCCGCGGCACGGCGTTCGGTCACGTTCTGGACCGCCACCAGGACCAGCTCGCGCCCATCCAGCTCCACACGCTCGCAACTGGTCTCCACCCAGATCGTTTCGCCGCTCTTCGGCCGGTGCTGGCAAAGCTGAGCAGAGGCCTCGCGGCACCCGCTCGCGCAGGGTGGGGCCTCTCGGACCGCCAGGTCGGCGGCGCCCATCTCCAGGAACTCCTGCCGGGAATAGCCGTACAGGGCCAGGGCCTTGTCGTTCACCTCCCGGAAGCGATCCGACGCCGGGTCGTAAGCCAGCATCGGGAGCGGGCTGCTGGAGAACAGGAGGCGGAACCTGGCCTCGGCCGCCTGGAGCGCCGTCTCGGCGCACTGCCGTTCCAGGAGAGCCGAATCGAGCGCTTTGATTCGATCGCCGAGCGTTGCTCCGAGCTCCACCATCCGCACACCTACTTTGATTCGAGCGAGCAGTTCGGATCGATCCCAAGGTTTCACGATGTAATCGTCAGCCCCGGCCCCGAGCGCTTCGACAACGTCCGAAGGGGCGTCCCTTCCGGTCACGACGATGATATAGAGAGGGAGTTGCCGCGCGCGCACCATCCTAGTCAACTCGACGCCATCGATTCCAGGCATCACCCAGTCGAGCACGGCCAGTTTTGGCGAGTCTCCCGCCTGCAAAACCCCCCACGCCTGGGCGCCATCGCAGGCCACGGACACCTCGAAACCCTCGGAGAGCAATTGGTGTTCCAGCAGGCGCCGTTCAATCACCCCATCCTCGGCAACCAGAACCCTCATTCTTCACTCGCTTCGCCCTTATGTATCGGCAGGCGCGTGACTTTCTATTAGCTTGGACGCGGGGAGCTGGGGCCTCTGCGGAATGGCATAAACTCGAATTAATCGGAGCCATGCCCCGCGTCAGACTGGTTCATTGGAATGCCGCCGAGGGCCGCGAGCGCGCGGCGGAGCTGCGCGGCGCGGGATACGAGGTCGACTACCAGGCGGCGCTGGGCCCGGCGGACCTGCGCGCGATGCGGGAGCGCCCGCCCGAGGCCTTCGTCATCGACTTGGCGCGGACGCCGTCCCAGGGGCGCGACGTGGCGCTGGCCTTGCGGCAGCAGAAAGCGACGCGGGCGGCGCCACTGGTCTTCATCGAGGGGGATCCCGAGAAGACCGCGCGCGTGCGCCAGTTGCTGCCGGACGCTTCTTACACGCCGTGGTCGGGGGTTGGCAGGACGCTGGAAGGCGCACTGCGACAGCCGCCGCCGGCTGAGCCGGTAGTGCCCGGCATCATGGCCGGCTACTCCGGCACGCCGCTGCCGAAGAAGCTCGGCATACGGGCGGGTGCGCTGGTCGCGCTGCTCGGGGCGCCTGAGGGGTTCGAGAGCACTCTGGGACCGCTGCCCGAAGGGGTGCGCATCGCGCGGACCGCGCGCGGCCGGCCGCAACTGATTCTGCTGTTCACGCAATCGCGCGCCGACCTGGAGCGCCGCTTCCCCGCCGCCGCACGCTTACTCGCCGACGGAGGCGGGATCTGGATCGTCTGGCCGAAGAAGGCCTCGGGTGTGGTCTCGGATTTGGGCGAGAAAGAGGTTCGCGGCTTCGGCCTGGCCGCCGGCTTCGTGGACTACAAGGTCTGCGCCGTGGACCAGACCTGGTCGGGCCTGCTGTTCGCGCGACGCAAGCGTTAACCCAGCTTCAGCGTCTCGTTCATCGAGCCCTGGCGGTACCCTTCCAGGTCCAGGGTCACGTAGTGGAAGCCGAGGGGCTTGAAGATCTCCGCAAAGCGCGCGGCCATTTCCAGGGTGAGCGCCTTTTCCATTTCCTCGCGGGCGATTTCGACGCGCACCAGCTCGCCGTGGACGCGCACGCGGAACTGGCGGAAGCCCAGTGCGCGGAGGGCCTCCTCGCCCGCCTCGATGGTCTTCACGGTCTCCTTGGTGACGGGCGTGCCGTAGGGGATGCGGGAACTGAGGCAGGCCGAGGCGGGGCGGTCCCAGGTGGGCAGGCCGGCCAGGCGCGAGAGTTCGCGGATCTCGGCTTTGCGCAGCCCGGCTTCGACCAGCGGCGCTTTGGCCCGGTGCTGCTCGGCGGCGTTCTGGCCGGGGCGGTAGTCGCCCAGGTCGTCCACGTTCACGCCGTACACGATGTTCGGGATGCCGCGCTCGCGGCCGACAACCTCCAGGGTGGCGAACAGCTCATCCTTGCAGTGGAAGCAGCGATCCGGGGCGTTGCGAACGTAGTCCGGGTTGTCGAACTCGCGCGTCTCGACGTACTCGTGGCGGAACCCAACCCGGCGGGCCAACTCCTCGGCCTTGCGCTTATGGGACTCCGGGATGGATGCGGAATCCGCGGTGATCGCCAGGGCGTTTTCCCCGAGGACCTGGTGGGCGGCCCAGGCCAGGTAGGCCGAGTCGGTCCCGCCGGAATAGGCTATAATTACGCTCCCCAAGTCGCGAAGCAGCGAGAACAGGCGAGCCTGCTTCGAGCGGAGGCGGGCGGGGTCGAGCGGTTCGAGCGGAATCAAAGTGGCCATTACAGCGGCAGTGGCTCCTGGCCGTTGGTCCCGTTGCCGTTGGGCGGAGCCGATTCCTCCGGGATGATACAGGCCGCGGCCACCTGGCCTCCCTCCTCCGTCCGGACCAGCCGGACTCCCTGGGTGGAGCGGCCGACCTGGCGGATCTCACTGGCCTCGATGCGGATGATCTTGCCCTCCTTGGTGATGATCATCAGGTCGGAGTCCTCCTTGACGGCCATGACCGCGACCACCTTGCCGGTGCGTCCGGTGGTCTTCATGTTGATGACGCCCTTGGCGCCGCGAGCCGTGAGGCGGTACTTGTGGAGCGGCGTGCGCTTTCCAAAGCCCAGCTCGGAGATGGAGAGAATCAGGCCGTGCTCTTCGACGATCTCCATGCCCACCAGGTAGTCGTTGTCGGCCAGGTCCATGGCTCGAACGCCCCGCGCGGGCCGCCCCATCGGGCGGACCAGCTTCTCCTGGAAACGGATGGCCTTGCCTTCGTGCGACCCCAGGAAGATGTAGTTCTCCCCCGTGGTGAGCCCGGCGCGGATCAGCTCGTCGCCTTCATCCAGGCCGATGGCAATAATGCCGCGGGCCACGGGGTTGTCGAACTCGGTCAGCTCCGACTTCTTGATCACCCCGCGCTTGGTCACCATCACGATGAACCGGTCCGCCACGAACTCCCGGACCGGCAGGAAGGCCTTGATCTCCTCGTCCGGCTGAAGGTTGATGAGGTTCGAGATGTGCTTGCCCTTTCCGGTGATGCCGGCGTCGGGGGTCGCGTAGATTTTGAGCCAGTAGACCCGGCCCATGTTGGTGAAGATGAGCAGGTAGGCGTGGGTGGAAGCGATGATGAGGTGCTCCAGGAAGTCCTCGGTGCGCGTGCCCATGCCGATGCGGCCCTTACCGCCCCGGCTCTGGCGGCGGTAGCTGTCCACCGGGGTGCGCTTCAGATAGCCGCCGCGAGTGACGGTGACCGCCACGTCCTCCACCGCCACCAGGTCTTCCAGCTGAATCTCCCCGGTGTCTTCCAGGAACTGGGTCCGGCGCTCGTCCCCGAACTCTTTCTGGACTTCCTTGAGCTCCTTGACGATCAGGCCGCGGAGCAGTTTCTCCGAGCCCAGGATTTCCAGGTACTCGGCAATGCGGCGCTGGATGTCGGCCAGCTCGTCGAGGATCTTCTGGCGCTCCATGCCGGTCAGGCGCTGGAGCTGAAGCTCCATGATGGCCTGGGCCTGGCGCTCGGTGAAGTCCAGGCGGAAGTCCTCGGGGATCAGCACCTCTTCCCGCACGCGCTCGGGAATGGGCAGGACGCCCATCAGGTGCTCGCGGGCTTCCTTCGGTGTGCCGGATGCCCGAATGAGTTCGATCACCAGGTCGAGATTGTCGAGGGCTTTCCTGAATCCGAGCAGGACGTGCTCGCGGTCGCGGGCTTTCCGCAGCTCGAACTCGGTGCGCAGGCGGACCACCTCGACGCGGTGGTCGATGAAGCGCTTGATGCAATCGATGAGACCCAGTTCGCGCGGCTGGCCGTTGACGATCGACAGCATGATAACGCCGAAGCCGGTCTGCATCTGGGTGTGCTTGTAAAGGTTGTTGAGCACCACCTCGGCCTGCTCGCCGCGCTTCAGCGGGAAGACGATGCGCATGCCCTCGCGGTCGCTTTCGTCGACCGGCTCCAGCAGGCCCTCCAGCTTCTTCTCGTTGATCAGCTCGGCCACCTGCTCGATGAGGCGGGCCTTGTTCACCTGGTACGGGATTTCGGTGACCACGATCTGGTCGCGGTCTTTGCCGGTGTGCTCGATGGCGGCCTTGGCGCGGAGCTTCAACATGCCGCGGCCCCGGGTGTAGGCCTCCAGGATGCCCTGCCGGCCCAGGATGTAGCCGCCGGTCGGGAAATCCGGTCCCGGGACCATCTCCAGGATCTTCTCCAGCGGGGTTTTGGGGTTCTGGATCAGGGCGATGGTGGCGTTGACGATCTCGGTGAGATTGTGCGGCGGGATGTTGGTCGCCATGCCCACGGCGATGCCCGAGGACCCGTTGATAAGCAGGTTGGGCACCCGGGTGGGCAGCACCTCGGGCTCCTGCTCGCTGTCGTCGTAATTGGGCCGGAAATCGACGGTTTCCCGGTCGATATCGGCCAGCAGGGTAGAGGCGATGCGGGACAGGCGGGCTTCCGTGTACCGCATGGCCGCTGGCGGGTCGCCGTCGACCGACCCGAAGTTGCCCTGGCCGTCGATCAGCGGGTAGCGCATCGAGAACGGCTGGGCCATCCGCACCAGCGCGTCGTAAACCGCCGTGTCGCCGTGCGGGTGATACTTGCCGAGGACTTCGCCCACGATCTTGGCGCACTTCCGGGTGGGCCGGTTGAAGGTGAGGCCCATCTCGTGCAAGCCGAACAGGATACGGCGGTGTACGGGCTTCAATCCGTCCCGTACATCGGGCAGGGCGCGGCCGATGATCACGCTCATGGCGTAATCCAGGTACGACCGGCGCATCTCGTCTTCGATGTTGATGGGAATCAGGTTCTTCCCGCCGCCGCCGGGTCCCAGCGGGAGCTGCGTGCCGCCGCCCGCCGGCGGGGCCGGAGGCACGGGTGGAACCTGGGGGGTATCGGGACGATCGGACTCAGCCAAGACGACTCCCGGAGGCGGGGGTTTTCATTCCCCTTTTCTTCGCCTATCTCAAAGTTGCGTTCTAAACTTTCATTTTACCAGAAATGCGTTGAAGAAAAAGGGAGTTTATTGCCGGTGTGGAACAGGCTTCAGCCTGTCTGGGCGGCTGGAACGTTCGGTGGCCGGTAGGCCGCCTGTTCGTCCCGCATGCGCTCGAAGACCGTGGGGTGGATCTCGGCGTCGTCCGGGATGTGCCGCGGGCGCCCCCGCGGGATCATCCAGCGCCGGACCGGCGGCTGGCGCTTCATGTCCGTGTACCGTTTGGGCCAGTATTCCAGCAGCCACCAGAATCCGTGCAGCGACTTGTGCAGCACCGGGTCCGGCCCCATGGCGCCTAGAACCTTTACCCTGCGCGTCGCATCCACTCGCAACTGCGCCGCGACGGCCTCATCCAGCATCCAGTCCAGAGTGATCTTGGCCAGTCCGCTTTTCGGCTCCGCGTAACCGCCGCCCACGTCGGAATGCACGCCGGCGAACCACACCTGCCGGATGTCCTGTCCCTGGGACGGCGCTCTCCACAGATTCTGGCGGTAGAAGCAGCGCCGCTCGTCGATCGAAACCGCGTGCCGGCCGATGTGGATGTCGGGGTTGGCGGCCGTGAACGGCAGGGTGACCGGGTTGAAGATCCAACCCACGGAGCTGACGGTGTCCCAGAGGCCCACGAAGTGAGGCTTGCATTCCCGCGAGAATGTCTCCCGGAACTGCCGGCCAAGCTCTTCCCACTCGGCGAATTCCCCGCTGCCGGCGGGGGCCTTCCTGGGCCGGTGCTTCAGCATCCGGAGCGCATAGGGAATCAGGACCTCGTTTCCCTTCCGGATCAGCCCGAAGATGTGCAGCAGCGCCGCCAGCGCGCGCACGGTATAGGCGCCGCGGCTGAACCCGAACAGGAACACCCGGTCGCCCTGCTCGAAGTTGTCCATCAGGAACTTGTAGGCGTCCGCGATGTTGGCGCTCAGCCCGTAGCCGAAGGCCAGTCCGCGCATGCGGGTCCACCATTTCCGGAACTTCGTGAGAGCGTTCGGAGCGCCGATGGTGCCGAGTCCCGGGTGGTAGTAGACCACCTGGGTTTGAGGGTTCGACTCCAGGACGCTGTACAAGCGGACCACGTTCGAGTTGGTGGTGCCAAACTCGTTCCCCGTGCCATCGCAGCAGACCACGACGTTCTTCACCACGGCGCGCCTCCTCCGCACTACACTGTCGTGCACCGCTTCAGGTAGGGGACCCGGTCCAGCAGGTCCACCCGGATCGACAGATCCCCGTCGTTCCGGAAATGGTAGCGGTGTTTGGGTTCCTTCCCCTCCTCCGACTTCAGAAAGGTGTCCAGATGCTCCGTGAGGTTCTCCTCCCCGGTCCGGTTGGTCAGCACCGCGTCGTACTCCTCGCCGGTCCGGGCCGCCGACAGCCAGCCCAGCGCGTCCGGATGCGGAATCCCGTGTTTGCCGTTGCCGGAAATCACGTAGTATTTCGCCGGGATCCTCTCGAAGAAATCCTGGTCCAGACTGTGGCTGCTGCCATGATGCGGCACCTTCATCAGGTCCACCGCGAATTTGCCGCCCTGCGGCATCAAGCCGCGCTGCTCCAGGTCCTTGAGGATGAGATCGCCCCCGCAGTCGCCCGAGAGCAACATGCGAACGCCCTCGAGCTCCGCCAGCACCACGATGCTGGACAGGTTTTCCGCGGTGCGGTTGGCGTAGTCCGCCAGGCAGGCTTCCTTCTCCTTCGCGGTCTTCTTGGCGAGCTTCGCCTCCTCCTTTTCCCACTCCGCGCGTAGATCGTCGAGCTCGCCCTGTCGGGGCCCCAGCACGGTCAGCTTCAGCCCTTCGAGATCGACCGGAACGCCCCCCTCCTCCGCCGTGACCAGCCCGCCGTCGAAGCCGTCGTTGACGGAGATGCGGAGCGTGTCCGCCGCCGCGCGAACCTTCGCGCCCTGCCCCACGCTGGCCAGCACCAGGCGCGAGCGCAGGTACTCGTCCCCTTCCGGAGCCGCGATCGCGCCGCTTTCGATGCTCGCGAGCAGGTTGGGCGCCGAAGCCGTGTGGGCCCCCGCTACCCGGCTCCACAAACCGTCGAAGCTGTTGTGCCACAGCTCGCCGATCTCGCACAACTCCTCCTCCCCCCGTTCGCGCGCGGTCACCAGGCCGCTCAACAACTCCAGCACGCCACGGATATGGTCGTCGTCGATGTGGCTGACTATGGTGAGTTCGAGACTCGCTTTGTCGCCGCCCGTTTTCGGCAGCGACTGGAGGCGCGGCTTCAGACTTCCGTTGTAGATTCCCGCCGGCCCCCCGTCGATGAGCAGGAACCGTGGGTCTTGCGCTTCCCCGTGGTGCAGCAGCAGGCAGTCGCCCGTGCCCGCCTGCAACGCTTCCAGACTGAAGATCATCGTAAACCTCCTATATGGATTGGATGGCCCGCAACACATCCACCAGCCCGTGTCCCTGGAAATACCGCTCGCGCCCGAGATCGGTCGCCGTGTCGCACAGAATCTGTTTGACGCGCTGCGGCTGCCCGATGAGTTCGCGATTCCGCGCCAGCAGCAACGCCGCCGCTCCGCTGACGTGAGGGGCCGCCATGCTGGTGCCGTCCATGGTTTCGTAAGCGATCCCCGGCACCGGAGCCACGATCTTCTCGCCCGGGGCCACCAGGTCGGGCTTGGCCCTTCCGTCGCCCGTCGGCCCCCGGCTCGAGAAGTAGGAAACTCCGTAGTTGTGCGGCATGGACCGGTGCGTGGCGCCCACCGTGATCACCGAATCCGCGTTGCCCGGGTCGGTGATGCTGGTGGTGTGATAGCTCTCGAAACCCGCAGACAGGCCGGCTTCCTGAAGGCTATAGCCCATGTTCCCCGCCGCCGCCACCACCACCACGCCGCTCGCCACCAGGCGCTCGCATTCCTCGCACACCGGCGTGCGCCCGCAGGCAAAGCTGGCCACCTTGTGAGGAACCGACAGGCTGAGGTTCGCGCCGTGCACAAGCATCAGGTCCTTGCTCGAATTCAGATACCGGATGAACTGGAGCGCGGCCATGATCGTGAAATCGTCGCCGCCGTCGGGCCCCACGACGCGAATATCATACAGCTCCAGGTCCGGGCAGACCCCTTGAAGGGGCTGATCCAAACCGGCTGCCACCGCCTCCGGCCAGTCCGCCGCCAGAATCCCCGCCACGTGCGTTCCATGATGGGGCGTTGGTTTCTCGTATCGGTCCTCGTCATGCGGCACACGAAGAAAGGGGTCCAGCAGCGCCCAATTGAGCGGCCGCCCTCGCGCGAGATCGCGTCGCAGGTCGTCCGTGAGGTTCTCGCGCTCCTCCGGCCGAACAGCGTCGAAACGCGACGGGATCTGAACCGGCGCCTTGGAGTGTTGCGCGCGGCGGAGCAGCTCTTTCAGCCGTGTGAAGTCATAGGTGCGCCGGATGCGGCTCGGATGATCGAGCTGGTCGTTGGGATCGCTCTCGTCCCGGGCGATCGGCTTCCGGTCCGCGTCCCGCCTCCAAAACGCCTGATGTCTCGCGTCGATGCCGCTGTCCACCACCGCCCATCGCAGAGCGCTGCAGTTGATGTTGAACAGCAGCCGGGCGGCGTCGGCCTTCACTGTCTCGCGCGACAGAAACACCGAGACGTCTACCCGGCGATTGACGTTCACCGTCCAGAGCAACCCGTGTCTCCGGCCAGCCAGCTCCGGCGGCCCCTCGATGCTGCGGAAGAATGCCGCCCAGTCTCTCTTCGCCGGCGGACTCTCCGATTTCTGCATCTCCTCCAGAAGCCTCCGTAGCCGCTGAAGCTGGTCCTGGGAATCCGGATCCAGTGAGGCCCCTGCCTTTGCCGCCAGCGAATGCCACCATTGCGAAAGCGGCAGGACGTCTTCGACCAGTTCCGTGAGCGTCAGGTTGGCCAGCACCACCGACTCGTTGAACAACAGGAAGGGCTTGTCGCGACTGAAATCGCCCGAATCGTCCTGCCATTCCGGCCGCTTTTCCAGGCGATCCCGCAGGTACTTGTACAATTCCGCCGCGCTGCTGGTGTTGTGAGGCGTCAACAGCAGTTCCTGCCGGGGCTGCTCGGCGTGCTCGGCGTAAGCCACCCAGACCTCCAGCAGAATCGGCGAGTCCTGGGTCCAGCGTGCGCGGCGGTTCTCGCCGCCGGCGCCGTAAATGATCGCGACGATTTCTTTTTTATCCATAGCCTCCACCCCGCGTGGATAGTCGCCTCCACGCGATAGCTGCCAGCATATCACAACCGCAGGCGCTCAATAATCCAGCGGATTTCTAGAATTTCGCGGAATTCGCCCGCAGTAGCGGCGCCGCTTCCCGGTCACGGATTGTAGGGCAGCCGCGTCAGGGGCGGGTGTCCTTCCAGCGTTTCATAGGCCACCATTTCTTCGAGTTTCCGCTTCGGTTGCGGCTCGGGCCAGGCCTCCGGGATTCCGATGGGCGTGATGCAGATCCGATGATAACGGCTGGGGATGGCCAGCACCTCGCGCGTCACGGCGTCGGGAATGCCGTCGGTGAGGTAGGCCGTCCCGTAGCCGAACGCGCGGGCCGCAATCATGAGGTACCCGGCTGCGATCGGGCCGTCGTGGTTGGTCGCGTAGCCCGAGCAGGCCGACTCGGTGTCCACCAGCACCACCACGTAAACCAGCGCGGTGAAGTAGCCCTCGGTGAAGTGAACGGCGTCCTTCTTCCGCTTCTCCAGGGCGGCGGCATCCTTCTCCTTGTTCTTGGCGGCGGAGTCGTCGAAGTACCTGGTCAACCGCTCGAGAGTCCGTTTCTTCATCTGCTCGATCTTGGCCCGGTCGCGCACCACCAGGAACATCCAGGGCTGCTGGTTCATGCAGGTGGGGCCGCGGCGGGCGGCGTCGAGGATCTGGCGCAGATGCTGGTCCGGCACCGGATCGGGTTTGTAGCGCCGCACGGTCTGGCGTTTCGCGAACACCGTCAGAAGGGCGGACGGATCCGGGGCCTGGCCCGCCGGCCCTGCGGCCAGGGGCGCGGCGCTGGTGGCGAGAGTTCCGCCGGCGACGCCGGCGAGCTGAAACAACTTCCTGCGAGTAGTGCGCATGAGTCCTCCGAGGGCCCAGCTTATCACGCCCATTGCGGGCCGAAAGCCCGCTCCACTACACTGAAGGTGCATGATTTCCGTCGTGATCCCGGTGCATAACGAGGAGCCGTCGCTGCTGCCGCTCTACGACCGGCTCACCGCGACGCTCACCGCTCTCGGCCGGCCTTACGAGGTGATCTTCGTGGACGACGCGTCCACCGACCGGAGCTTCGAGCTGCTGGCCAACCTGGCGGAGACCGATCCGCGGCTGGAAGTGGTGCGCCTCCGGCGCAACTTCGGGCAGACGGCCGCGCTTTCGGCCGGCTTCCACGAAGCCCAGGGCGATGTGATCGTCTCGCTGGACGGCGACCTCCAGCACGCTCCCGAGGACATCCCGGCTCTGCTGGCCAAGCTCGATGAGGGCTACGACATCGCCAGCGGCTGGCGCAAGGTCCGGGTCGACAACGCGCTGACCCGTCGCCTGCCCTCGCGAATCGCCAACTGGCTCATGGCCAAGGCCTCGGGCGTGGATCTGCACGATTTCGGAACCACCTTCAAGGCCTACCGGGCCGAGATTCTGAAGGACATCAACCTGTACGGGGAACTGCACCGGTTCATCCCCGCGCTGGCGAGCTTCTACGGCGCGCGGGTGGCGGAGGTGCCGATTCAGAACATCGTGCGTCCGCGAGGCGCGTCGCATTACGGGCTGGGGCGGACGCTGAACGTGCTGTTCGACATCCTGACCATCAAGTTCCTGCTGAGCTACTTCACCCGCCCGATGCACTTCTTCGGGAAGTTCGGATTGCTCGGCACGGTTTTGGGCGGCGGCACGCTGGCTTACCTGGCGGTGGAAAAGCTCGTCACGGGGCGCGACATCATCATCGACCACGGGCCGCTGATGGTGGCGGGGGCCCTCCTGCTGCTCGCCGGGCTGGGGATGTTTGGCACGGGACTCCTGGGCGAAGTGCTGATCCGCACCTACTTCGAGAGCCAGGGGCGCCGCATCTACGCGGTGCGCGAAATCCGCTGCCGGCGCGAGCGCAAGGTCTCGGACGAAGCCCGGTAGATCCCTCGCGGATCAGAACACCACTCCGACCGCCACCTGGACGGTCCGCGGCGTCACGAAATGCGTGCCGCTGAAGGTGGACAGGAAATTATAGAGCGCAGCCGTGTTGGCGAGGTTGACCACGGTCACCTTCAAGGTGGTGCGCAGGTGCTCGGTCCGGAACAGGTTGTCCGTACCAACGCCCAGGTCGAAGATGTGGCGCGGGGCGATCCGCGGAGGGTTATGGTCCGGATCGGCTGTGCCAGGCGCCGGAATTCGCAGGCGGAGGGCGCCATAGTCGGGTGACGCGCACGACGTGATCGGGCTCGAGAGGGTGGCTTGTTGGCTGCCGCAGAAGAACCCGATCGCGGCTTGCTGGGCCGCGGTCAGATCGAGTGCCGAAGCCAGGTCGGGAACCGCGCCGGCGACCAGGCCGCTGTCGTACCGCCAGGTGAAGCCAAACCAGGGGCCATTCTTCGGACGCTGATAACGGAAGTACGTGGTCTGCTGGAACGCCTGATCGTGGTCGATGCGGAAGACGCCGGTGTCCAGCGGCGAGTTGAAGATGAGTCCGCCATTGGACGGCCCGAAGTAGCGCGCCCGCGTGTGGCCCATGGTGGTGGAAGCTTGAAAGCCGTGCAGATCGGGCGTGCTCAGCCGGACGGATACGCCGTCGATCTTCGACTTGCGCCACGAAACCGGGAACTGAATCGGCGTGTTCAGCAGCGTGCCGAAGTCGAAGCCGTTCTCCGTGTACTTCCAGAAATAGTCCGCCTCGATTTGCAGCACACGGTCCAGGCCCTGCTCGAAACCGAGGTTGAACTGGTTTCTCCGGCCCGGCTGGATCGGCTGGCTCGAGAATGCGCCGAATACGTTGGTCGCCAGCCCGCCCGAACCGGTCGCGCTGGAGAGGATCAGGTTCTCGTTATAGGGTGTTTCCAGGGTCCGCGAATAGGCGCCACGCAGCACCGTTCCCGTGGGCTTGATGTGATAGGAAACCCCGATCCTGGGCTGCACGCCGGTGGCCTGGCTCAGACCGTCGTACCGGTCGATGCGAAGCCCCGCGATGAGGTTGAGTTCTCGCAGCGTGATCGAGTCCTGCGCGTAGAAGGCAGCTTGGTTGATGTTCGTCCTGCCGCTGAACTGGAACAGACTGCCGCCGCGGGTGAGGTCGAAAGGAACCAGTCCGGGGTTCAGAGAACTCAGGTCCGGGTCCGTGATCCCCAGTTGAAAGCTCTCGCTCAGGCGCGTCTGCATGATCTGGAGGCCCAGTTTCACGTTGTGCTTCCCGCGGACTAACGCCAGGTCGCTTCGCATCCCCCAATTGGCGAGGCTGCGAGCCTGGCCGAGCGTGGCGGGAGTGTCGGCGAATGGGTCGCGGCTGGGGTAGTAATCGACGCGATCGCGCCGAAAAAAAGCGTTCACCGTCAGCAGCGTTCCCGCGCCAAAGACGCGCTGGTAGCCGGGCGCGACGTTGATGCTGGTCACCTTCTGCCGCTGGTCCTGGGCGGGCTGGTCGTAAGTGTTCGGAACCTGGAACCAGTTGCGAGCGGTGAACAGGTTGAGATGAACCACGTCCCTGGTTGTGGGCTGCCAGTCGGCGCGGTCGAAGAGCGTCTGGTTGTTGCCGATCGCGTGCCGCGGCCGGAATTCGGGTGTATCGAGGAACCGGCCGGAGCGAAGCGCGTCGGCGGCCACGAAGTTGCCGAACTTCGGCCCACCCATCGCGAAGCTGGTTTCCTCGGAGATGGCGCCGAACGAGCTGTACTCGGTCTCGAAGCTGCCGGACGGCTTCTGCCCGAGGCCCGAGCGCGTCATGGCGTTGACCACCAGGCTGGTCTTATCCCCGAATTCGGCTGGCGGCGCACCCGAAATGATCTCCATCGATTGGATCGCGTTCAGCGGAATCTGGGTCGAGAACTGCTTGCTCTGCTGGTCGCTGATCGGCTGGCCGTCGATGGAGAAAGTCACCTGGGCGTGGTCGCCCAACGGATGGAAGAAGCCGTTGGAATCGGCCGCCACGCCGGGAGTGGCGAAGGTGATCGCGTCGCTCAGGCTCGAACCGGCTGAAATGGACGGCAGCTTGGAATACTCATTCCGGTCGACGTCATTGTGGGCGTAGGGGACGTTTTCGATCAGGTCCGCCCCAGTGCTCTCGACGTTCACCTCCGTCTGAGCACCGGCGATGGCGAGGGCAATCCTGAGACTGATGGGCACGGCGCCTCGAACCGGTACGTCCTGCTGAGAGACGGCGAAACCGGGCGCGGTCGCATCCAAGTGATAGGGGTTTGGCGGGACGCTACTGAAGCGAAACCCGCCGGACGGGTCCGTCGAAACCGTCCTGGTGTACCCGGTGATGCGGTTGATGATGGTCACCGACGCGCCGGCGATCACCGCGCCGCTGGGATCGACCACCGTCCCTTCGATGGTTCCCCCACCACCCCACGACTGCGCGCCCGCGCCGGACGGCAATCCCAGCCACAGCGCAGCAAGACCTGAAGCTACGAGCAACTTCGAGAGCATAGTCGAATCTCCCTCCAACTCTTTGTTTTCCGAACCAGGAATGAAACGGGGATCGACTATGCGGGAGGCGCGCGGGAGGAGGAAGCCGGGACCGCCAGATCGCGCGATTCAGCGACTCGTTCCGAGACCAGCCGCCAGGCTACCGCGGTGGCCGGAGCGGTCCAGCAACCAACGACCGGCGCCACCGCGGGCAGGCGCGCTGCCTGGCAGGCCCAGCAGAAGTGCGGTGCGCCGTCATGGTGATGCCAACCGGGTACGAACTGCGCCGCCTGCGCAGCAACCGTAGCGCAGAGAAGCAGCACTACAAACCACGTTCTCTTGCTCCCAGAGACCATCACTCCAATCATACCCCAGTACGATAAGGCTCCGCCTTCTCCTCTTACTTCGTCCTTCGTAATTCGTACTTTCCTAGAATCCGCCCCTCGGCCGGTACCCGGGCCGGGCGCGGACGCGGAGCTTCTTGCCCACGTCGGAGGGAATCTCGACGCTGATTTTGCGGAAGCCTTCGTTGGGATTGGGCGCAGGGTAGTAGGTGACGGTGTACGAGTTGCCCAGCGCCTCGCGGATGGATTCGAACGCCTCCACCTGCTTCTGCCAGGTCTTGGCGAAGAAAGCCTGGCCGCCGGTGCGCTGCGTGATGCGCTTGAAGACGCCGGCGGAGATCGGGTCCTTGTTGACCTCGCTGGTGGAGATGACGTAGATGGGGATGCCTTCATCCTCGGCCACGGCCCGCACGTCGTCGGGCGCCACCATACTGGCGTTGTCGGGGCCGTTCGAGAAGACGATGATGACCTTCCGGCCGGGGACCGTGCCGGCATCGTGGAGAGTGAGCAGCAAAGTGTTGTACAGGGCCGCATCATCGCCCGCGATGGCTTTCCGCAACCCGAAGATGGCCTCACCGCGGTCGCGGGTGAGCGGCGCGGCGCGGGAGAGATTGCGGCTGAAGGTATACATGGCGACCGAGTCGGTGCGGTCCACGCCGCGGACGAAATCGGCGATCGCGTCGGAGGCGTAGACGAAGCCGCGATACATGTAGTTGCTGGTATCGAACAGGATGAAGACGTTGGTGCCGACGAAGGCGTCGGGGCGGTCCAGGCCGGCTCCCGAGGTCTCCTCGCCCGGCTTAACGGCGGCAACCAGCGGGCGCGTGCCGCCGTCCTCGAGGACCTGCACGGCAGGCTTGGAGCCCTCGGCGAAGGTGCCGATCCTCTGCAAGATGCCGTCTTCCAGGATGCGGAAATCGCCGGGTTTGAGCCCCGTGATGTACCGCCCCTTGCTGTCGGTCACAGTGAAGCTCAGCACCACCATGTCGACTTTGACTCGGAAGACGGGGCCCGGCCTCTCCTGGGCCTCCAGGCCGAGACAACCCGCGATTCCAAGGACTAGCGTCAGATATCGACTCACATGAACCTCCATGGGCTACGGCAGCGCCGCTCTCCGATCCGTCTCCCTTTGAATGCGTGCTTTCGAGCGCACCTCTTCGCCCACCTTGCGCAGCGAGCGGAGCAGGGCGGGCCAGTCCTCCAGGTGGGTCGCGAAAATCCCCTCGATGGTCTGGCGGGTCCATTCGGGAATGAGCACGTTGAGCTGCGAGGGCGGGACGTGGACTTCATCGGCCAGGGCCACCCAGTAAAGCACCGTGGATTCCCAACTCTCGGCCATGATGCGGCTGGAGAAGCCCATAAGGGCGGGGAAGGTCCGCAGATAAAGCAGTTCCGGCCGGTAGGAACTGGTCAGCGTGGGCTTGGGGGTGCCAAACGCGTGGGAGACGGCCTGATAGTTGAGGCGGTCGGGAGCTTCCCGCTGCAAGCGGACCAGGTCGCGGACCAGGGGATCCGCGGCGTTCTCGTCGCGGGCCAGGGTTTTCTGCGCCAGGACGAACAGTTCGGCCGGAGTCAGGATGTCGATTGCGGCGCGCACCTCGCCCCGCTCCAGCAGATCGCCAACCCTGCGCACGCGGGCGGGCTCGGCCTGGCCCTCCAGGATCCCGGCGACCTGCTGGCGGCGGCGGGCATCCAAGGCGCCCTCGGCCAGCAGCGACTCGGCATAGCGCATGTGCAGGCCCACCCAGTGCATCTCGGCCGGCGTCACGTTCCACCAGCGCGGGACCTTGGCGGAGAGAACCAACTGCGGGACCAGATCGCCCCAGATCAGCGCCTGCTCCCGGGTGGGAACCATGAAATTCTGTTCGGCCTCCGCCAGCGTGTAGGGCAAGCCCGCCAGCGAACCCATCAGGCGGCCGCCGGCGCTGGCGGGCCAGCCGGCCCCTACCACTTGGGTGAGCTGCCAGGTTTGAGGACTCCCCTGCATTCCGACGAAATCGTGGCTGCGCACGAACACGGGGTTGGTGAGCAGAAGCTGGGCGCCGGGCGGGGCGTAATAGATGTAAACGAAGCCGACCAGCGTATCGCGGAGCAGGGCCACCAGGGCGCCGCGCACATCGAGCAGTTTCTCGGCGTCGCCGCCGGCGCGCTCCACCTGCGCGCGCAAGTTCAGTTTGCGCTCCGCCTGGATGTGGCGTTCGCTCCAGTAGCCGAAGGAGAAGGAGCTCTTCTCGATCGTGGAGAGGCCGGCCCGCGGAAGCTGGATCTCGGAGATGCGCGCGGCCAGGCGGTTGACCAGCGTGGCGTTCAGCTTTTCGCCGCGCGGGAGGCGCTCCAGGTTGTCCGCCAGGTCCAGCAGGCTGTTCAAAGACACCAGCCGCTGAGCCTCGAAGATGCGGATCATTTCCTGCACGATGACGCTGTGGGCTTCCGAGTCCCCGGTGGGGGCGGCGCCGGCCAGCAGGTCGATGAAGCGGTCCTGGACGTCGGCGCGCTCCGGCGAGTGGGTGGCCTTCAGCAGCAGGTCGACGCCCGCGCGGCCGTCGTCGAACAACTCGCGGCTGTTGCGAACCTTGGCGAAGAGCGAGAGGATGCCGGCCAAGGCGGAGTCGGCCTCCGAGGCGGGGATCGAACCCTGCCGGCAGAAGATCTGCCAGAGTCCGACGAGCGCTTGCATCATTCCCGCGGTGTCGGCGCGCAACGAAGTGTCGCCCATGTGGGTGATGGCTTGGGCCGTATCCAGATACTGGATCACGGTCTGGTCCCGGAGGGCCGGCGCGTCGGCGAAGGCGGAGTACTGGGCGCCGTAATGGCGATACTCGCGGGCCAGACGCGAGACTGTGGCGGGATCGAGCGGCTGGGAGCGGAAGCGGCCGAGATCGCTCAACGTCATGAAGATCTTCAGCGGTTCGTTCTCGACCGACTTGCGGCAGAGGCCGAACAGGGCCTCCAGGACGTCGTCAGGCTCCTTCCAGCCGGAGGCGGCGCGCATGAGCTTGCCGTCGTATTTGCCGTGGGGAGGGTTGGCGAAGAACTCCTTCCACACCCCGATGTTTCCGGGGATATGGGGGCGTCCGTCCGGCTCCAGGCGCAGGCGCGTGGTGAGCAACATCATGTCGGTGTTGGAACGGAAGACCGGCCGGGCGGGGCCGGGACTGGTGACCCGGCCGCGGATGGCAAGGTAGAAGCGCTTCATGCGCTGGGGCTCGGTGAGGTACTCCTGGGCCGGACCGCCGATGCGGGCCAGGGCGTCGAAGTAGCTGGCCATCCAGCCGTCGTCCTTCGAGATCAAGCGATCGAAGAAGGCCGCGCCGTGGTCCGGGGAAACGCCGGCAAGTTCGCCCCACATGGCGGCCGTGCGCATCCCCCCGGGCACGACGGCCTTGCCGTCGCGGATCTCGAACATGTCGCCGAAGAAATCCAGCACGTGGGCGAATACCTTGAGGCGCGCCACGGGCGACACCTTGCGCAGCTCGTCGGCGGTGCCGCGGTCCAGCTTGGCCATAGCCACGTAGAAACGGCACAGCGCCGGATCGGAAAGGAACACGTCGATGAAATCGCCGCTCTGCTTCTCCTTGGCCGTGATCCAGTAATCGGCGCCGTAGAGGATCGGGATGCGCGTGGGCGGGTAGGGGAGGCTGAAGGGGCGATTGGTGCGCAGAGCCTGCTCGAGTTGGGCCAGCGGGAAACCCGAGTCGATGGTAAGGAACGCGCGGCTGGCGTTGACCGTCTCCAGCACCACCTCGCTGCCGCAGCCGCCGCGCATGCGATAGCCCAGGATGCGGAGCACTTCGCCGGTCTGGGGTGAATCGCAGGTCTCGATGCGGATCGCTTTCTGTGCGCCCCCCAGTTTCTGAAGCTCGCGGGCCTGGGAGAGGTAGCGGGTAACGAGCTTCAAGTACTCGGTCGGCTCGAGGGCCTCGCCGCCGGCGGCCTGGTAGCCGTTGGTGACCACGTTGCGGGCCAGGGCGGGGAGCAGGTCCGAGGGCGCGGTGTCGGGAGCCAGCGCGGCCATGCGGGAGAAGGAGCGCAGGGGGCCGGGAACCTCGATGGTCTGGCGCTCTTCGTCCGGCTCCGGGCGCGCCTCGGGCAGCTTGCCGGCGAACTCCTTGCCGCCGCTGGCGCGGTAAACCTCCAAATGCTTGGCCGCGGCGTCGCGATCGCCGTCGATCAGGTCGAGCAGGACCAGGCGGCGGGCCACCCGCGCGCGCCTGGCCTGGTTCGCGGGTCCATCCAGCAGCGCCAAGGCCTTCTCGTAGTTCGGGCGCGATTCCGGGTCGTGGTAGTAGTCCAGGTATTCGGCGTAGCTCAGGAGCGCCGCAGGATCCTTCGGCGAGCTGCGCGCCGCCCGTTGCAGCAGTTGCAGCGCGCCCAGCGCGTCACCCTTTGCCTCAAGCTGCTGCGCCTGGCTGGCAAGATCCTGACCGGCCAGCGTGGAACCTAACCACAGAATCGAAATCGCGGCAGTAATCCTCATGGGCTCTCCCCCGTTCCCCAATTGTAAGCTACTGTGGCACTCCTGGCGGATTCCGCCGGGAAACCTCGGAATACTGCTCCGTTCCGAGAGAAGTCTGGGGCGGGCCGCCAGGATCGACGATTGTATTGATGCCCGCCGGCGGACGCCGATTCATGAACCTAGGCGCGGGTGCTACACTGCACTCCATGAAAAACTTTCTGACAGCCGTGATCGCCGTTTCCGTCCCTCTGGCGGCGCAGGAGTACAAGATTGCCATCGTCGGGCTGGTGCATTCCCATGTCTGGGGACACTTGGGGAGGATGGCCAAGGGCCAGACGCCCGCCCGGCTGGCCGGGATCGCGGAGCCGAACGCGGAACTGGTGGCGGAGGCGAAGAAGTCCGCGCCCGACGTCCCGTACTACTCCGACTACCGGAACATGCTCGCCGAGGTGAAGCCGGATATCGTCTGGGCGTTCGTCGAAAACAACCGGCACCTGGAGATCGTCGAGGCCTGCGCGCCGCGGAAGATCCAGGTGATCTTCGAGAAGCCGCTGGCGGCAACCTACAAGGATGCGCTCGAAATCGAGCGTCTGACGGCGCAACACGGCGTCCGGGTGATGACCAATTACCAGATGGCGTGGTGGCCGGCCAACTACGCCGCCAAGGCCCAGGCCGACCAGGGCGCCATCGGCAAGGTGTGGCGGTTGCACGGGATTGTGGGGCACGGTGGGCCGGGCTCGGAGGGCGTCGCCAGCAAGTACTTCTTCGCCTGGCTGACCGACCCGGTGCAGAACGGCGCCGGGGCGCTGATGGATTTCGGCTGCTACAACGCGCTGTGGTCGCTGTGGTACCTGGGCAAGCCCGAGACCGTGTACGCGACCGTGAACCACCTCCGCCCCGAGCGCTTCCCCAAGGTGGAAGACAACGCCGACCTGATCCTTTCCTACAAGAACGGCGTGGGCATCTTCGAGGGGAGCTGGGACCTGCCGCGGGGCTTCCAGGACCTCGAGGTGTTCGGGCTGGCCGGCAGCCTCAACATGCGGGACGGCAAGGTCGAGCTGCGCGCGAAAGGCAAACACGAGGATCTGCCGCTGGCCCCGTTGGAGGCCGACCGCGCCGAGCCGGTGGCCTACCTGGTGAGCCGAATGAAGGCTAACCAGCCCCTCGACGGCCTGGTTGCGCTGCCCATCAACGTAGGCGTAGTCGAAATCATAGAGGCAGCCAAGCAGTCGGTGAAGACCGGCCAGGCAGTGCCGCTGCCGTTGACTATTCCGCCCGCAGTGCGGTCAATGGATCCACGCCGGCCGCTCTCCGGGCAGGGAAGTAGCCCGCCAGAATCCCGATAGCCGCCAGCAGACCGCTGACCGCCAGGAACGTCATCGGATCCGTGGGCGTGATCCCGTAGAGGAACCGGGCCAGCATTCGCGTCAGCGCAAGCGAGGCCAGAACCCCCAGCGCCAGGCCCGCCAACACCAGCCGCAGACTCTGGCCGAGCACCAGGCCGAAAATGCCGCCCTTCGTTGCGCCGAGAGCCACCCGCACGCCCATCTCGTAGGTTCTCTGCGCCGTCGAGTACGACACCACCCCGTAGGTGCCCACCACCGCCAGGATGAGAGCCGTGCCCGCGAAGCTGACGAACAGCCACATCATGGACCGGGATTGCGCGGTCGAGGCGGTGACTACCGCATCCATGGTGCGGATCTCGCCAGCCGGCACGTCCGGATTCACGCCCGCCACCAGCCCCGAGATCTCGCCCGCCACCCGCACCGGGTCCGCCGCCGTGCGCAACAGCAGGTTCATCGTCGATGGCATTTGGCGGTTGAGGCCGACCGACTGAGGATATGGCATGTACATCGTGCCGTTGGTCCAGGTGGGAGAGCGGCCCGCAAGATCGTATTGGCGCACGTCCGCAACCACGCCCACCACCATCCTCCACTCCTTGTCCCAGACCGGCCTCAGGTGCTTGCCGATAGGGTTCTGCCTGGGCCAATAGCGCTGCGCGGTTGCCGCGCTTACCACGACCACCGCGGAAGATGTCGCCGTGTCCGCATCCGTGAACACCCTCCCTGCGAGCAACGGAATCCGCAAGACGCGGAAGTAATCCGGCGTGACCGCTCCGGTCCACAGCGCCGGCGCCAGATTCTCGGCGGGCACGATCGGATGCCCCTCCAGCTCCGAGGGGACGCCCGGCACCTCGCCGCTCAACGGAAGAACATTCGTGGCCGCGACGTCCGAGACCCCGGAAATCCCGCGCGCCCGCCGCAGCAGTTCGTCGTATAACGCGACGCACCGAGCCCGCTCCTGGCAGAAGGATTGGCTCGGAGAAACCCGAACCGTGACGATGCGCTCGGGTCGGAAGCCGGGGTCCACCTGGGTCAGCAGCCAAAGGCTCTTGATCAGAAGCCCCGCGCCGATCACCAGCACCACCGCCAGCGCCACCTCGCCTGCGATCAACGAACTGCGCAGCCGGATGGAAACCGTACCCGTCGCTCGCCGCCCACCCGATCGGATCGCCTCCGCGACGTTCAACCTTGCGGCGCTGAGCGCGGGAGCGACTCCAAACGCCAGGCCGGTCAGAACGGCCAGCGCGCTGGCGAACGCAACCACTCGCCAATCGATGCCCGCCTCGGCCAGGCGCGGAGTCGTGGCCGGCAGAGCGGACTTCAACACCGAGAGCGCTCCGTAGGCCAGGGCAAGTCCCAGCCCGCCGCCCGCCATCGCCAGCACCACACTCTCGGTCAGCAGTTGACGCGCAATTCGTCCGCTCGAGGCCCCCAGCGACGCCCTGAGGGCGATCTCTTTCCGGCGCCCGGCCGAGCGGGCCAGCAACAGGCTGGCCACGTTGGCGCAGGCGATCAGCAGGACCAATCCCACCGCGCTCAGCAGCACCAGCAATCTCCCGCTCACGTCGCTGACCAGGTCCTGCTGTAAGGGCAGCACCGTGGCGTCCGCGTTCCAGTTGCGCGCCATCACAAACGGAAACAGCGGGATGACCTGGGAGATCAACGGGCGAATCTCGTTTTGGGCTTGTTCCAGCGTCGCGCGCGGGCGCAATCGGGCCACCAGCGGCATGTAGCCGGCGCCCCAGAAATCCAATGAATTGGATGGGTCCAGGTGCAGCGGAATCCAGAGCCGCACCCCGGAGGATGGGAAACTGAAGCCGGGTGGCATCACCCCGATCACTTCCCGGCTCAGCCCGTCAATAGCGATCGGACGCCCGATAATTCGCGGATCGCTCGCGAACCGGTTCTGCCACAGCGCATGGCTGAGGATCACGATGCGGTCTCGTCCCGGCTGATCTTCCCCGGGTTGAAACGTGCGACCCATCTCCGTGCGCGCGCCGAGCACGGTGAACAGGTTCGCCGAGACCGCGCTTCCGAGCAGGCGCAGCGCCTCTCCCTGCCCGGTGAGGTTGAATTCCGAGTCCGTGGTGTGCGCCGCAACATCCATCGCGCGGCTCCGCTGCTCGAGAGCGACGACGGCGCCCTGGGGATAATACCCGGTCACGCGGACCAGCCGGTCCGGTTCCGGGTACGGCAGGGGACGCATCAGAACGCCGTACACGATGCTGAACATTCCGGCGTTGCCGCCGATCCCGAGCGCCAGTGACAGTACCGCCACCGCCGTGAAACCCGGACTCTTGGCCAGTGTGCGAAGGCCGAAGCGCGCGTCCTGCGCCACGCTCTCCAGTAGACTGCCGATTCTCACCTCTCGAACCTGCTCCTTGACTTGCTCCACGCCGCCCAACTCGATCGCCGCTTCCCGATACGCCGCTTCCGGACTCATCCCCGCCTTGATCTTCTCTTCCGCGAGCAGGTTCAGATATGCGCGGACCTCCTCGTCGAGTTCCTGCTCGACGCTGTCCTTCCGGAACAGGTTCTGCACCAGGCTGGAAAAGCGGGCCATCGCCTCAACTCGCCTGGAGAGCGCTGGCAATCGCCACCGAGATCCGCTCCCAGTTCTCGGCCTCGGCGCCGAGCTGCCGCCGCCCGGCCCTGGTTAGCCGGTAATATTTGGCCCGCCGGTTGTTTTCGGATTCGCCCCACGAAGAAGCCAGCCACCCGGCCTCCTCCATCCGGTGCAAAGCGGGAAAAAGAGAGCCGGGCTTCACCTGAAACGCGCCCTTGGTGATCTGCTCGATGCGCCGCGAGATGCCGAGCCCGTGCATCTCGTCCAGCGCGAGCGTCTTCAAAATCAGCAGGTCCAGGGTGCCCTGGAGCAGGTTGGTCTGGCTTGGCGGCATCTTCGTTCCTATAGCCTCTCTATAGGAACCCTACCATCCTACATATAGAATGTCAATAGGACACCGGATCTGCGCCGGCCCTCAGTTCCGTCCCGCGCCCAGGTGGTCGTAGTTCAGCATGGCGTTGAACAGCAGGAAGAAGCTGCCCTGGGTCTCCTGGCGCCACATGGGATTGTTGGCGAAGAGCAGGACGTGGCCTTTGCCGAGTGGCACGTCGATCACCGCCGGGCGGTTGGCCAGTTCCTTGCCTCCCGCCAGCATCCCGGCCACCAGCAGGTCCTTCTCCTCCGCGAAGCGCAGAATCACGCGCGGGCGCGCCTCGGGCGGCGGCAGCAGTGGGCGGATGTATTCGAGGTAGTCCTCGGGGATGGGCGGCTCCTCGCCCGGCTTCACCTCCGGCTTGGGCGGTGGTGGCGTGTAGGGACGGCCCTGCGGGATGTCGGGGTCGGTCGCGGTGCCGCGGCCGCTGGGACGGCTGGCCGGCGCGTTGTCGCCGAGCCATCGGTCAAGGCCCAGGCCGCCAGTGGCGCTCACCCGGAAGACCGGCTCCTGGTTGAAGTAGACCGCCAGGCGCTCCCCGTAGCCGTATGCGATCGGGCTTTTCGCGTCGGCGACCACCGCGTTGTAGACGCCGCCGCTGGCCCGCAATTCGCGCGGCTGGACGATCGACACGCTGTTGATCAGGCCGTAGTCGATGGGGACCGAGGCGTCGCCTCCGATGGTGACGAACAGCCCGCCTTCCTCGATGAACTTCTTCAGGTTCAGGATGCCCTCCAACCCCATGCCACCGCGCATGTCCTCGGTCTGATCGGGGGACGTTCCGATGTTGGGCGTGAGATCGGTCTTCTTCCAGGGGATCGGATCGGCGTACATGGGAATGCCGTTGACAATGCGCTGCGCCGAAACGCCGACCGGGCCGAGCAGGATCACGTCGTAGCGGGCCCGCAGATCGGGCGTAGCGCGAAGGGTCTGATCCGAGATGTAGGCGTACGGGATGCCCAGGCCGTCCAGCGCCAGCCGGAACCAGCCCTCGTTCTGGGTGCTGGTCCAGGTGTGGACCAGCGCGATGCGCGGGACGGTGAGTTCGTGCGACTTCACTTTGGGCAGCTCGTCGACGCCGTATAGGGTCACGCCAAGCTCCGCCGCCACGGGCTCCAGCTTCTGGCGCAAACCGGGCGGGTTGCCCTCCGTCTGAATGAGGAACGAGCCGGCGGCGAAATCGCGTTCGGCGGCCTTGAACGGCTCCTCGGCCGCGCGGATGCTGAGGTCCTTCAGGCGGAAGCGAAGAGTGGCGAGCGTGCTGTCGGCGTTGTGATTGATGAGGTACGCCGCGGGAGACGCGGAGCCGCGGATGCCGCCGGGTGCCTTGGCTGGCGCGGCGAGCAGGGTCATGGGCGCCTTGAGGATCGCGGCGTCGGTGACGCGCACGGTCTTGACGTTGCGCAGCGCGCCCAGCGACCAGCCGGTATCGTCGTACGGCCGCGGGTCGCTCGGGTTGTAATACTGCGTGTCGAGCAGCATGTCGGCCATCCGGCTGTAAGGCTGATCCATGCGGACGACGTAGCTGCCCGCGGGGAAGGTCAGCTTCTTGTCGAGCTCGACGGCTCCGTCGGTCTTGTGCACCTCGACGCCCTGTAGCCGCAGCAGGTTCACCAGGGCGGCGCACTCGGCGGGACGGGGGTCGTCGCCGGGGATGACCCAGGCGGCCGGACCCTCGGCGGTTGCCTTGGCGACGGAGCGCTTGCTCTTCAGGTAGAAGTTCTCGAGGAACTGCTGCCGCTGGCTGGCCACCATGTTCATGCCCAACAAAATGGCGCTCTGCTGGAGGTTGATGTTGTTGCGGATGGACCACTTCACTTTGGGGAGCGGCGGATTGGGGCGGTACCAGGCGCGGGTGGTTTGTCCGGCGGGGACGGTGCGCTCGCCGGTATCGGCGCCGCGTCCGCCGAAGGTCTCGTAGAAGCGGCCGATCGAGTTGTGGCCGTTGGCCACGTAGAACATGTAGTTGGCGGCCCAGCCGTCGTAGAAGCCGTGCGTCCACACGCCGGGGACGCCGCGCTTGGTCATCTCGTTGACCTCGTTGTAGGCCAGCTCCTGCCACTCGTTGATGACAATGGGATCGAGCCAGGCGTTGTAGGGGCCCATGCCGGTGGAGATGTACAGGAAGGGCACCGACTCGTGCAGGTCGTGGAGCACCGTGGGGTGCCACTCCAGGAACGACTCCATCATGTGGCGGCTGAGGGCCAGCGCCAGCGCCATGCCGTCGCGGTTGTTGTCGTGGGCCACGTACTTGCCCCAGTAGATCAGGTTGGGCGCGGCCTTCTTGGGGTTGGCTTTGCGGTAGTTGTAGACGTCCACCTCGCGGTCGTGGCCGTCCACCTCGAGGATCGGCGTGATGAGCACGATGAGGTTCTTGCGGATGGCCTCGATGAAGGGCGTCTGCTCGACCGCCAGCCGGTAGGCCAGCTCCATGAGCATCTCGGGCGAGCCGGTCTCCGGGGAATGGATGCTGCCGGTGGCCCAATACATGGGCAGCCCCTCGGCGATGAGCTGTTTGGCGTCGGCGTCGGAGAGCCTCCGCGGATCGGCGAGGCGGGCGGTGATTTCGCGGTAGCGGTCCAGGTGGGCCAGGTTGGCTTCGTCGGAGATCGCCACCAGCAGCATCTCCCGGCCCTCCTCGGTGCGGCCCATCGAGAACACCCGGACGCGCGGGCTGGCCGCGTCCAGCGCGCGCAGATAGGCGTAGATGTCCTTCGAGTATGTGAGCTTGTCGGGCGTGCCCACGGGGTATCCCAGGACCATCGCCGGCGTGGGAACCCGGTCGGAGGCCGGCAGGTGATCGACGAGCTCGGTGAGGAAGAACTTCTCGGTGGTGTACTCGCGGATCTTGGCGGTGTATGCCTCGTCGAGTTTCTGGGGCGGCGGGGCGGCCAACAGGGCGGCGGCCAGGGCGAGAAAGGAGGCTTCGAGACGCATTCCATAATGATCCCACAGGGATAGGCTATGATTAAGCAACAAACGCGATGACAAGCCTCACGGAGCTGGAATGTAGTGTCTGCGGAAAGCGCTACGATGCGCGCCAGCCGCACAACCTGTGCTGGTGCGGCGGGCCGCTCCTGGCGCGCTACGACCTGGACCTGGCGCGGCGAAGCTGGAGCCGCGAGTGGATCCAGCATGGCCCGCCGACGATCTGGCGGTACGCGCCGGTGCTGCCGGTGGCGAAGCCCGCCTCGATCGTTTCCCTCGGGGAGGGCATGACGCCGCTGGTGCGCGCGCGGCGGCTGGGCGAACGGATCGGGGCGCGGCAGTTGTGGATCAAGGATGAGGGGCAGAACCCGACCGGATCCTTCAAAGCACGCGGCCTGGCGTGCGCCATCTCGATGGCGGTCGAGCTGGACATCCGGAAGGTGGCCATCCCATCGGCCGGGAACGCGGCCAGCGCGCTGGCGGCTTACGCGGCCGCGGCGGGCATCGAGGCGCACATCTTCATGCCGCGGGACGTGCCGCAGTCGAACTACATCGAGTGCAAAGCCTTCGGGGCGGGCGTGACGCTGGTGGACGGGCTGATCGGCGACTGCGCCCGGCTGGTGGCCGAGGGCGCCTCCCGCGAGGGCTGGTTCGATATGAGCACGCTCAAGGAGCCTTACCGCGTCGAGGGCAAGAAGACGATGGGCTACGAGTTGGCCGAGCAGATGAGCTGGCAGCTTCCCGACGCGATCTTCTATCCCACCGGCGGCGGGGTTGGGCTGATCGGCATGTGGAAGGCGTTCGAGGAACTGGAAGCGCTGGGGTGGATTCTAAGCCACCGTCCGAAAATGGTCGCAGTGCAGGCGGAGGGCTGCCAGCCGGTGGTGCGCGCCTTCGAATCCGGCGCCGAGCGGTGCGAGGCCTGGCCCAACGCCGCCACGGTGGCGAGCGGATTGCGCGTTCCCAAACCGCTGGGCGATTTCCTGATCCTGCGCGCGCTGCGGGAGAGCGGCGGGACGGCCGTGGCGGTGAGCGACGCGGAGCTGCTCGATGCGGGCCTCGAGTTGGCGTCGGAAGAGGGCATCTTCGCGGCGCCGGAGGGCGCGGCCTGCGTCGTGGCCGCGCGGAAACTGCTGGCGAGCGGATTCCTGAAGCCCGACGAGCAGCTCGTGATCTACAATACCGGCGCCGGGTTGAAATACCTGGAAGCCTACTCGACGCGCTTCCCGCGCCACGCCGCCAGCGAGCAGGACAAGCTGGGCGGCCTGATCACGCCGCGCTAGGTGCTCTTGGCCGGCAAGAGGTACGAGTCCGGGGCGACGTGAGTGACCTTGATGTAAGCCTCGTACTCCGCGCCGGCGGGCTCACAGTAGCAGACCTCTCCTAACACCAGGAAGCCGGGTCCGTCGATCTGAACCGAGTCGCCTGCGGGCAAGCGCCGGGTGATGAGAAGCCGGATGCGGGCGCCGCGCTCATCCGCAACGCGGCCGTAGCACTCGGCTTCCGGGCGATCGAGGCTGGTGAGCTTGACAGTCTCCGCCTGCCATCCGAGGTGAGGCATTTTCGCCCCCGTGGTGCGCTGGTTAGGATTCTAGGGGAAGATGTGCCGGAATGCAAGCGGAGCCTGCGGGAATACTGGGGAATTGGTTGTAACGAAACCGAATAAACACACACGATTATCCGGGAACCGGCGGATTCCTCAGTGCCAAGACGGTAGCCTCAGAAGTTGACGATGGAGGAGAATCCGATGGGGTCGAGGCTCGCGCCGCCGACCAGGACGCCGTCGATTTCCGGCTGCGCCATCAGGCTCTTCACGCTGTCCGGCTTCACGCTGCCGCCGTACAGGATGCGGACGGCGGCGGCGGCTTCCTTGCCGTAGTCGGCCTGGACCTGGGCGCGGAGCGCGCGGTGGGCGTCCGCGGCGATTTCCGGCGTCGCGGTGCGGCCGGTGCCGATGGCCCACACGGGCTCGTAGGCAATCACGATCTTGGCGAACTGCTCGGAGCTGAGCCTGGCGATGCCTTCCCGGAACTGCGCCGTGAGCACGGCCTCGGTATTGCCGCTCTCGCGCTCTTCCAGTTTCTCGCCCACGCAGACGATCGGCTTCAGGCCGAACTCGAGCGCGGCGACGGTCCGCTTCAGCACGGTCTCGTTGGTCTCGCCGAAGAATTGCCGGCGCTCGCTGTGGCCGATGATGACCCACTTCACCCCGACGGCCACCAGCATCGGCCCGGAGACCTCGCCGGTAAAGGCGCCCTCTTTGGCCCAGTGCAGGTTCTGGGCGCCGATCTCGATGCGGGTGCCCCGGGTGGCCTCGACCGCGGCGGCGAGGTTCGGGTAGGTGGGGCAGATCACGATTTCGCAATGCTCGGACGGTTCGACCAGCGGAGCGAACTTCTCGAAGAAAGCGCGGGTTTCGGGGGCGGTTTTGAACATCTTCCAGTTGCCCGCCATCAATGGTTTTCTCATAGGATCAGGTCCAGAAAACTGGTTCCTTTCTCAAGGTCAACGTCAAAATTGCGGGCCACGGTGCGGCCGATATCGGCCAGCGTGGCGCGGGTGCCCAGGTCGCGGCCTCGCCGCGCCGCCGGGCTGTAAGCGAGCAGCGGCACGTACTCGCGGCTATGGTCGGTCGAAGGCGTGGTCGGGTCGTTGCCATGGTCGGCGGTGAAAATCAATAGATCGTCTTGGCGGAGGCGTTCCAGCAGGGACGGCACCCAGGCGTCGGCCGCCTCGAGCGCCGCGGCGTAGCCCTCGACGTCGTTGCGGTGGCCGTAGAGGGCGTCGAAATCCACCAGGTTGGTGAAGATCAGGCCCTCGGGAGCGGCCTCCATCGCCGCCAGCGTCTTGGCCATGCCGTCGGCGTTGCTCCGGGCTTTCTCGGAGTGGCTGATGCCGCGGCCCAGGTAGATGTCGAAGATCTTGCCGACGGCGAGAACCGGGATGCCGCGCGCCGCGAGCCGGTCGAGCAGCATGCCCTGAGGCGGCGGCACGGCGTAGTCGTGGCGGTTGGCGTTGTCGCGCGTGAAGGAGCCGGGGCCGCCCACGAAGGGCCGCGCGATGACCCGGCCGACTTCGTGCGGGCCGCGCAGAATCTCCCGCGCGGTTTCGCAGATGCGGTACAGCTCGGGGAGCGGGATCACGTCCTCGTGCGCGGCCACCTGGAACACGCTATCCGCCGAGGTGTAGACGATGGGGCAGCCGGTCGCCAGGTGCCGTTCGCCGAGTTCCTTGATGATCTCGGTGCCCGAGGCGGGGCAGTTGCCCAGCGCGCGGCGCCCGATCCGCCGCTCGAATGGTTCCATGACCTCGGGCGGGAATCCGTTGGGGTAGAGCGGGAACGGTTTCTCCAGTTGGATGCCGGCGATCTCCCAGTGACCGGTGGTGGTGTCCTTGCCAGGCGATGCCAGCGCGCACCGGCCGAACGAGGCCAGCGGCTCGGTGACCGGCGGCAGGTTGGCGAGCGGCCGGATGTTGGCCAGGCCCAGGGCGCGGAAGTTCGGGAGGTTGAGCGGCCGCCGGAGGGCGATGTGGCCCAGCGTGTCGCTGCCGGCATCGCCGTAATCGGCGGCGTCGGGCATCTCGCCAATGCCCACGCTGTCGAGCACGATCAGGATGACGCGGCGGAATCTCATGGCGCTTCGGGCGCGCGGCGGAAGTCTTCCGCCAGAGCGGCCGCGCGCGTCCGTGACATGTGCATGAAGGACTCGTTCTTGACGATGCGGTCCAGCAGCGGCAGGAACTGCTGCGGGGAGACCAGGCGCTTATGGTCTCGCGCGGTCTCCAGTTCGAGCAGTGCCTGGTTGACTCCCAGCTTGTCGAATTTCACCGCGCGCTCGAGGACAATGAAGAGTTGCTCGGTATCGGAGATGCGCTCGAACCAGTCCAGCAGCTTCTGGGCGTCCAGGTCCAGCGAGTAGTTGAATTTGACCTCGTTCTTTTCCGGCCCGTTCTCATAGCGGAAGGTCTTGATGCCCAGCATGGCGACCTTCAGGCCCGATTCGAGTGGCCGGGTGAAGCGGCCGAGTTTGTCCGCCAGCGCGAAGAGCTCCTCGGTTTCCTTGGGAGTGAGCTTGAACAGCAGCGGGCTGTCGTCGTCGGTCGCCTCTTTGTAGCTGCCGTTGCCTTCCTTGTCGACGGCGATGGCGGCGTATTCCGGCAGGCTGTGCGGGAAGGATTTGGAGTAGATCAGCTTGGGCAGGTCGGCGGCGGAAAGAGCCGATACCAGCAGGCAAAGCAGCACAGGTTTCATGATGGGGTCCTCGTGCGGCGGGTGGCGTGGCAGATGGCGACGGCGCAGGCGTCGGAAGCGTCTTCGGATTCCAGTTCACGGTCAAGCCGCAATAGGGAACGCACCATCAGCTTTACCTGCTGTTTCTCCGCCCGGCCGTAGCCCACCACGCTGGTCTTGATCTCGAGTGGCGAGTATTCCCCGAACTCGAGCCCAGCCTCGGCGATCACCAGCAGGGCGACGCCCCTCACGTGCGCCAGCTTCAACGCCGTTTTGACGTTGGCCGCGTAAAACACTTCCTCGACCGCGGCGGCCTCGGGCGCGTGCTGCCGGATCAGTTCCCTCAACCCGGCGGCGATCCCGGCCAGGCGCGATTCCAGCGAATCCTTGGCGCTGGTGCGGATGGCCCCGGCGGCGACCAGCCGGTGCGCGCGGCCGTCGCTCTCGATGATGCCGTAGCCGGTGAGCTGGGTGCCGCAATCGATGCCCAGGACGCGCATCGCCACCGGGCCCCGTTACAGCGCCAGGGCCTCCATCACTTTCTCGTCGATGTCGAAGTTGGCGTAGACGTTCTGCACGTCGTCGTGCTCTTCCAGGGATTCGCTCAGCTTTAACATGGAAGAGGCTTCCTTGCCTTCCAGTTTGACCAGCAGGATCGGGATCATCGCCACCTCGGCGGAGACGGTCTCGATGCCCGCCTTGTGGACCGCCGTCAACACCGCCTCATGGGCTTCGGGGGGCGAGAGGATCTCCCAGTGGACGCCGTCGTTGCGGATGTCCTCGACCCCGGCGTCCAGCAGGTCCATGAGTTTCTCTTCGGTGGTCTTCTCCAGCGGGATGAGGATCTGGCTCTTGCGCTCGAACAGCCGGGAGACGCTGCCCTGCTCGCCGAGTTTGCCGGCGTACTTGGTGAACAGGTGCCGGATCTCGCTGACCGTGCGGTTGCGGTTGTCGGTGGCCACGTGGACCAGCACGGCGGTGCCGCCCGGCCCGTAACCTTCGAACATCACCTCTTCGATCTGCCCGCCCTCGAGTTCGCCGGTGCCGCGCTGGATGGCGCGCTTGATGTTATCGGCGGGCATGCTGGCTGCTTTGGCCGCCAGGATGGCGGTTCGCAGGCGAGGATTCGAGTCGGGATCGCCGCCACCACCGCGGGCGGCGATGCTTATCTCTTTGATGACGCGGGTAAACGCCTTGCCCCGCTTGGCGTCGGTAGCGGCCTTCTTGTGCTTGATGGTCGCCCACTTTGAATGGCCTGACATGCGAACCTCAGGTAGGAAACAGAATTCTGGTGCTGGAACCCAAGACCGAGGATAACAGAATGAGGGGCGGCTCTCAACCTTAGCGCGGAGGCTGAGGAATGCCGGGGCCGCAGCCGGGCGGCGGGCTGGAGGGGCGAAATTGGCTTCGTTTCGTCCGCGGGCTGCGGGGCGGCTTGGGGGCCTGCCGCACCGGGTGGTTCGCAGGGGTGGATGCCCGATCCGTCGTGGGGGGAACTGGGTTTGTTCCGCGCATTTGGTTTTTCGGGCGGCGGTGGCGTGCGGCGGGCGCGGGCGTCGAGGAAACGGTCGAGGGCCTTGTAGAACTCGCGTTGGAGCGCGTTTTCGTAGCGGGCCAGCTTGGCGAAGGGGTCGCCGCCGGAGTCTCTGTGGAACAGGACGCCGAGCAGGCGGGTGTCCTCGTCGAACTGCTCGTCCGGGGTGAGGGGGGCGGGGGATTGCTCGTCGTCATCCTCCTCGTCGTCGTCCTCGTACTCGAGCTCGCGGACTTTTTCGAGGCGGCAGATGAAGAAGCCGGTCTCGATGCGGGTGAGGCGCTGGAGGCGCCACTGGGCGGAGGCCATCTGGTGGACCAGGTAGGTTTCGAGCGGGCCTTCAGGCTGGTGCTCGGCTTCGAGGGCGGCGAGGAGCTCGAGGTATTGGGCGCGGTCCTCGATGGGGAGGACGATCTGGCGGGCGAGCAGGCCGTGGCGGATGGCGTTGGCGCTGGAGCGGGCCTTGCCTTCGGGGGTCTTGGGTCCGGTGGAGTGCCGGGCGTTTTCGCGATTGGCTCTGATTTGATTTTCGGAGGCCATAAGGTGTCCTATCGGCTCCAGGTAAGCACGGGCGGGCGGGGCTACAGCGGGAATTTTGGGGTAAGTTGTTGTGAGGGTGGGGAAAAAGATGTGGGGAGAGTGGGGAATGGTGCGCGCACGCCAGGAGTTCGAAGACTCTTCTCGACACAGGTTCGCGGGGGCGACTCAGGCGTCGGCATGAGTGCCGACGCGGCACGCACTCGTGCGTAATGCCGCAAACTTTTTGCCTCACGGCCCAAGCGAGGGGGAGCGAGTAGAGCTGTTGGCTCAGGCGGTGCGACCGGCTTTGGCCCGCTTGGCCTGTGCTGCCAGAGCCGTGCGCGACAGCCGCTCCAGGCGATTCAGCAGCGACTTCAGCTGGCGGTATTGCTGCGAGGCCGCCTGGTAGATCCGGCCGGCCTCGGGGCTGAGCT